>DASZIO010000018.1:0-23271 GCA_035949055.1 Acidimicrobiales bacterium | reverse complement strand
GGCCGACCCCCACATCCGGCCCTCCGATCTCAACCGGCCCGGTCACATCTTCCCGCTCCGGTACCGGCCCGGTGGCGTCCTGAAGCGCGCCGGCCACACCGAGGCCGCCGTCGACCTGGCCCGGGCGGCGGGGATGTCACCTGCAGGCGTCCTGTGCGAGGTGGTCAGCGAGGACAAGACGGGCATGGCCCGGTTGCCTGAGCTCGTCGAGTTCGCCCAGGAGCACGGACTCCACCTCATCTCCATCGCCGACCTCATCCGGTACCGCCGGCGCAAGGACAAGCTGGTCCGCCGCATCGCCGAGGCCCGGATCCCCACCGACTTCGGTGAGTTCAAGGCGTTCGCCTACGAATCCGTGCTCGACGGCGAACATCACGTCGCCCTGGTCAAGGGCGAGGTCGACGGTCGCCCGAACGTGCTGGTACGGGTGCACAGCGAATGCCTGACCGGAGATGTGTTCGGGTCGCTCCGGTGCGACTGCGGACCGCAGCTGCACGGCGCCATGGCCAAGATCAGCGAGCACGGTAGCGGTGTTCTGGTCTACCTGCGTGGCCACGAGGGCCGGGGCATCGGCCTCGCCCACAAGCTCCGCGCTTACAACCTGCAGGAAGAGGGTCTCGACACCGTCGACGCCAACCTGGAGCTGGGGCTGCCGGCAGACTCCCGGGAGTACGGGATCGGTGCGCAGATCCTGGTCGATCTCGGTGTGACCACCATGCGACTGATGACCAACAACCCGACCAAGTACGGCGGCCTCGAGGGTTTCGGCCTCGACATCGTCGAGCGGGTGAGCATCCAGCCCACTCCGACCCCCGAGAACATCGAGTACCTACGGACCAAGCGCGAGCGGATGGGCCATCTGCTCGAGGGTCTCGATGACGTCCTCTGACCGGACCGCCCTTCCCACCGACGCCAAGGACAGGGCGGCGAGGAGGGTCGGCACCGTCATCGACGGCCAGAGCGGGACGGCTGGTTCGGGGTTGCGGGTCGGCTTTGCCTGCGCCGAGTTCAATGGGGCGATCACCGATCGGCTGTTGACCGGCGCGCTCGGCGTGCTGGAAGCGGCCGGTGGCGACTTGGCCCATTCCGTCGTCGCCTGGGCCCCGGGCGCCTTCGAATTGCCGTTGGTCGCCCTGCGCCTGGCTCAGTCCGGTTCGGTCGATGCAGTCATCGCGCTCGGCGCAGTGATCAGGGGTGATACCGGCCACTACCAGTTCGTGGCGGGCGAGTGCGCCGCCGGCCTGCAGCGGGTGCAGCTCGACACCGGCGTCCCAGTCGTCTTCGGGGTGCTCACCACCGACTCGGTCGAGCAGGCACTGGTGCGTTCGGAGAACGACGAGGAGAACAAGGGTCGCGAGGCCGCGGTGTGCGCCCTGCAGATGACCGCCGTGCTGGACGGTGTGGCCGCCGCGTCCGCCAGCCCACGCCTCGGCTTCTCGGTCGGGGGGCGCTGATGTTGCGCGTGGTCCTGCCGAAGGGCTCGCTCGAGCGGGCCACGCTCGACCTGTTCGCCGCAGCCGACCTCGGGGTGACGCGCTCGTCGGAGGTCGACTACCGGGCCACCATCGACGATCCCCGTGTGGACGAAGTGCGCATCCTCCGTCCCCAGGAGATACCGCTCTATGTGGCGAGCGGTCTGTTCGACGTGGGTATCACCGGCCGTGACTGGGTGGAGGAGCGCAGCAGCGAGGTGACCTCCCTCGGCGTGCTGCAGTACTCGAAGGCGACCGCCAACCCGGTCCGGGTGGTCCTCGCCGTGCCGATCGACTCACCGGTGTCGTCGGTGAGCGATCTGGCTGGGGCCGGGACAGGTCCCGACGGAGCACTGCGGGTGTCGACCGAGTACCCGGCTTTGACCCGCCGCTTCCTCGAGCGCCACGGCGTGCGGGCCGAGGTGAGCCTGTCCTATGGCGCCACCGAGGCCAAGGTGCCCGACATCGCCGACTGCGTCGTGGAGATCACCGAGACGGGGCGCGCCCTTCGGGCCGCGGGGCTCAAGATCGTCGAGACCCTCCTGCTGTCCCACACCGAGCTCATCGCCAACCCGACCGCGTCCAAGGACGCCGAGAAGCGTCACGCCATGGAGCAGCTGCTCACGTTGCTCCAGGGCGCGCTCGAGGCCCGCGGCAAGGTGCTGGTCAAGCTCAACGTGGCCGCCGAGCAGCTACCGGGAGTCATCGAGGTCCTCCCCTCGCTCCGATCGCCGACCGTCTCCGAGCTGTTCGGAGGCGGAGGGTTCGCGGTCGAGACGGTGGTGGCCAAGTCCGAGGTCAACGTGCTGATCCCGGCGCTCAAGGATCGCGGCGCCACGGACATCATCGAGCTCGCCCTCTCGAAGATCGTTCATTGAGGAGACGGATTGAGTTCGATGGCCGAACCGGCAGCTGACCACCTCGAGCCGGTCGGGGGCACCCCGCTGGTCGGCGAGGTGACCGAGTTCGACGACGACCGGGGCATCGGCGTCCTCGAATACGGGCCGGGAGAGCGGATCCCCTTCCACTGCACGGCCATCTCGGACGGTTCGCGCTCCATCGCGGTGGGGACGGTGGTCGCCTTCGTGGTGTCGGCGGGGCGACTGGGTCGGCTCGAGGCGCGATCGGTGCGACCGCTTCCCGGAGTCGTGCCTCCCGGATCTACGCTCCGGGCCGAGGAGGAGCAGGGCGTTGACGGCGCTTCGTCACCGGCGACCGTCCACACCGGACCAGACCCCGACTGGCGGGCTCAGCCGGCGCCCGAGCCGGAGTCGTCAGAGGTCGTCCCCGGGTGGGGAGATCGGGCGCCAGTGGTGTCGGCTTCGGCACCGCCATCTGCGCCTGGAGCGCCATCGGAGCCGGTAGCGGCGTGGGAGCCAGCATCCCCCACAGCGTCAGAGCCGGTAGCGGCGGGGGAACCTGCATCGCCACCAGAGCCGCCGCTGTCATGGGAGCCGGTGCCGGCATGGGAACCTGCACCGCCGTCCGAACCGGAACGGTCGCCGGCATCGGCCCCGGGAGCGAATGGACCGCGGTTCGTGTTCGACCAGGACGCCGCCGACGCCCCGCTGGCGGGGCCGTCCCCGGTCCCGGAGGTTTCAGGACCGGTCGGATCCGATCGGCCCGAGGGGCCCGACGGATCGGAAGGACCATCGGCACCCTCTGAGGCATCCGATCCGTCGGCCGAGTGGGAAGGCCCGCGCCCCGATTTCTGGGCGCCGTTCGGCAAGCCGGCGGCCGGTCCGCCACCGACCTGGCGGACGCCCGTCACCCCCCGAGGTCCGCGTCCGCCGGGCGAGGAGGATTGATCCGGGGCTCGGTCATCGCCTGTGCCGGCCTCCACCGCTTCTGACTTGGTGTCGTCCTCGCTCTCGTCCGAGTCCTCGGCGTAGGGATTCCCGAGGATGTCGCGCGCCATGTCGATGACCACCGCGCTGTCGGCGTCCTCCTTGGTCACGACGCCGAGCATGGGCGCGGCGAGCAGCCCGGTCACGATTCCGGTTTCGGAGAGCGACTCGGCCTGCGCCACGCTCCAGTCCCAGAGCCGACCGATCATGTCGGGCCCCGAGCTCGTGCGGCTGGGGTACTTGAGCCAACAGTTCACAGTGGCATGAGCCAGCCCGGTGGCCGCCGGGAAAAGCCAGATCAGCCGGTAGTTGCCGGTGGCGTCGACCACCAGGGCCGCCAGATAGGCGAGGAGCACGCTGCACAGATTGAAGGGGGAGAGGAGGACGCCGAGGCGCTGGCCGAGCCCACCGGCCCTCGGAAGCAGCTGGAGCAGTAGGGGGGCCAGGACGATGATGTAGGCGCCGATGAACGGGGCGCCGAGGTAGCTGAGCAGGACGGCCTGCCATAGGTGGGTGTCGAAGTACTGCACGCCGGCCAGCACCGCGCCGACCAGCGGTGCGCCCACGGCCAACTGCATGGGCGAGAGCCAACGGCTGAGGGGTATCCCGAGCGCGATCCCGATGAGGAAGACCGGCAGCCCGGCGGCCAGGCCGGCGACGGTCTGTGCGCTGGCACCGGCATGGAGCACCCGCTGGAAGAACAGGATGGCCACATAGGCGGTCGAGCCGACTCCCGACCAGAAGAGGAGCGATCCGGCCACCAACACCTTGGCATTCGGCCCCGACAGGATGTCGCGGAGCTCGTCCCAGGTGGGCCGGGACCGTTGGCGCCGATCGGTTTCTGCTCCGAACACAGCGCTCGGCGCCTCCCGGACCAGCAACAGCACCAGCATGCCCACCCCCACCATGATTACGGCCGCGACCTGGAAGGGCAGGTTCCAGGTCGAGGGCTGACTCTGCTTCCACGTGGCGATGACCGTCCCCTTGATGGTCAAGCTGGCCAGCGTGCCGAGCACCGTGGTGAGCAGCAGCGCCTTGATCCACCGGCTGCGGCCGAACACCTCGGGTACCACGGCCACATTGGTCAGCGTGAAGACCGCGGCGGCCTGCCGGGCGATCACGATGAAGAGGACGAGCTGCCAGTACCCCTTGACTTCGGTGAACATCCAGGTGGAGATGCCCATCAGGATGAGACTGCCAGCCATGTACGGCGTGCGCCGGCCCACCCGGCTACGGGTTCGGTCGCTCAACCGACCCGCCACCGGATAGGTCAGCCAGCTGAGCAGTCGGTTGGCGGTCAGCGCGAAGGTCACCGCCAGCGCCCCGGACGCCCGTTGTTGTACGTACAGGGTGATGAGTACACCCGAGACGGCCAGGTTGGCCCGGGGCCCGACCAGCCCGATCGACAGCCCGATGAAGCTCCGGACCCGGGAGCCATCGATGCCCGCCAGTCCGGTCGGGCCAGTGGCCCCGACGGGCCGAGCGGACGGCTCGGTCGAGGGCGAGCCGGAGCGAGGAGCGGGCGGCGGATCGGCCTCCGCGCTCACCCGCCTGCGTCGGGCGGCTCGGAGCTGCCCACTCCGCCGGGTGTATCCCCGGTGCCCGAGGCCCCTCCGTTGGCGCCTGCGCCAGAGGCCACGTCGGCGCCGGCCCGCGTGGCCCCCTCGATCTGGACGTAGGCCAGCCGGAGCTGGCTGAGCCCGTCCTTCAGGTGCGGCTCGGCCTCCCCGAGGCGCCCACTGAGTCCGTCGATCAGGCTCCCGAGTGCATCGATGGCCAGTCGGGCCTGGACGAGACGCGCCGGTTGATGGGACAGGTACAGGGCCGCCAGCTCGAACAGCCCGTAGCAATGGTTGGCGATCACCACCTCGGCGGGTGAGTCGGCCAGCTCGGCGCGCATGGCGGCCATCTGCTCGGCCATGGCGTCTGGATCGCCTCCGCCCGCCGCGCCCGGCGGCGCTCCGGCGAAGGTGTCGTCCTCTCTGGGTGGGGGGGCTGCGCCCGCGTCTCCGGGCCTCCCGACCGGATGCTCGCCGTCGGGTGTCCACAGCGTGCTCACGACTGGTAGCCTAAAGCACGGATAGACGAGGAAGCGGGGTCTCGAGGTCGAAGGCCCCCACCCGGCCACGAGGTAGCCGACGAGTTGTCGGATGGGTGCGTCGGGTCAATGGGACCGATGGTCGCCAGCGTGGCTGGGGCCGGCGGTTGGCTCCGCTCCCTGAACGCAGGTCACCGGGAAACCGTGACCCGACGAGAGGAGTGAAGTCGAATAGCAGCCACCATCACCACCGAGCCTCGCATCAACGACCGGATCCGCGCCCGCGAGGTGCGGTTGGTCGACCCGGACGGCGAGCAGTTGGGCATCAAGCTGTTACCCGAGGCTCTGGCCATCGCCAACGACCTCGATCTGGATCTGGTCGAAGTGGCGCCTGCAGCCAACCCGCCCGTATGCCGAATCATGGACTACGGGAAATTCAAGTTCGATGCAGCCCAACGGGCCAAGGAGTCGAGGCGTAAAGCGGTCCATGTAGGAATCAAGGAGATGAAGTACCGGCCGAAGATCGGCGACGGTGACTTCGACACCAAGACCCGGCAAGTGGCCAAGTTCCTCGAAGAGGGCCACAAGGTCAAGGTCACCATCATGTTCCGTGGCCGTGAGGTGTTCCATCCCGAGTTGGGGAAGCGGATTCTGGACCGCATCGCCGAGCAGATGGACGGGATCGGGAAGTCCGAGTCTGTCCCACGCCTGGACGGCCGGAACATGGTGATGGTGCTGGCGCCGGACAAGCGGGCCAAGCAGTCGGCCGCGTCACGAGGTTCGGCCCAGGTTGCCGATGGATCGAACGGGTCGGTCCCCATGGCCGACGGCTCGGACGCCCAGCGGACAACGGGCGACCGTGCTCCCGACTCGCCCGGCGATGGCGATGAGGCCCGGGGTGCCGGAGCGACTGAAGGAGAGGGATGAGACGATGCCGAAGATGAAGACCGACAGCGGCGCACGTAAGCGGGTCAGGGTCACCGGGACGGGTCGCATGCGCCGCCGCAAGGCATTCCGCTCTCACCTGCTGGAGAAGAAGTCAAGCGCTCGGAAGCGCCGCCTGCGCCGCGAAGTTGACTTCGCACCTGGCGACGCCCGCCAGGTCAAGCGCATGCTCGGCCGCTAGCCCGGACGAGCACCCACCGCATCGGCGGCGGACCCGTCGAAGGCGGGGACCGGGTGACCACGGGCTGGCCGCTACAACCGGGCGGTGCTGGCGACGCCACACTCCGGTTCGCGCCACATCGTTCCATCAGCCCCACGAACACAAAGGAGCCCCCATGGCCCGAATCAAGCGCGCTGTACACGCCAAGAAGCACCATCGAGCCGTCCTCGAGCAGGCCCAGGGCTACTACGGCAACAAGAGCCGGTCGTTCCGGGCGGCCAACGAGCAGCTCATGCACTCGATGCAGTACGCATATCGCGACCGGCGGGGCCGCAAAGGCGACTTCCGCCAGCTCTGGATCCAACGGATCAACGCCGCGGCCCGCCTCAACGGGACCAGCTACAGCCGGTTCATCGCCGGGCTCCACCGGGCCGACGTCGATGTGGATCGCAAGGTCCTCGCCGACCTGGCCGTCACCGAACCGGAGGCGTTCACCGCCCTGGTGCAGGTGGCGAACGAGGCTTTGGTCGATGCCCGACCCGGTGCCGAGGCGGGGCCCTGATCCAGTCCGGGCTGGCCTACACCCACCACCGCGTCCGCCGCCTCCGGCAGCTGCTCCGGAAGCGCAACCTGCGCCGCTCGGAGGGCGCCCTGGTCGTCGAAGGAGCTGAGCTGCTGTCGGCCGCTCTCGATGCGGGGATGGAGGTCGAGGCCGTCTACATCGCGCCAGGAGGACGGGCCCGCACCGGGGAGAACGAGGCCATCGAGCGCGCCTACGGGTGCGGAGCCCGGGTGTTCGATCTCGCCCCCGGAGTGGTCGAGCGGATCGCCGACACGGTCACGCCGCAGGCGATCATGGCGGTGGTCCGGTATGCGACGGCCCGGCTGGACGAGGTCGAGGCCCGATCGGCGGTCATGGTCTGTGTCGACGTCCGCGATCCCGGCAACGTCGGCACGATGATCCGTACGGCCGACGCGTCCGGCGTCGAGGCCGTGATCTGTTGCGACGGCACCGTCGACCCGACCAATCCCAAGACGGTCAGGGCCACATCGGGGTCCCTGTTCCACCTGCCGGTGGTGTCGGGGGTGGCGCTGGACGATGCCATGGTCAGTCTGAAGGGCACGGGCTTCACGACGGTCGGCGCGGTCGTGCGAGGGGGAAGGGACTACGTCACCGTCGACTGGTGCCGCCCGGTGGCCCTGGTGTTCGGCAACGAATCCTCCGGCCTGGGCCCGGCGATCGCCGACCTCCTCGACGAGCAGGTCTCGATCCCCATGGGCGGCCGGGCCGAGTCGCTCAATGTCGGGAGCTCAGCCGCAGTGCTCTGCTTCGAAGCGCTCCGCCAACGGCGGGCGGACCGCGGTACTGGCGCCTACTCCGGGCCCGCCGGACCGGCCTCTACCATGCTGTCCATGAGGGAACAGGCCGGGAAGAGGTCCACATGACGGACGGCCTCGACGTGGGATCGCTCGTCGAGGAGGCCCGGGCGGCCATCGCCGCGGCGACGTCGACTGAGGAGATCCGCCAGGTGGCGTCGTCGGTCTCGGGGAAGAAGTCCCCACTGGCCGAGGCCGGCCGGCGCCTCGGCGGACTCGATGCGGATGCCCGAAAGGAGCTGGGCCGGCAGTTGCACGAGGCTCGCACCACGATCGAGCGTCTGATCGAAAGCCGCCGCCGCGACATCCGCTCCGCCGAGCTCCGCCGCGAGATGGCCCAAGGACGGATCGACCTGACCGAATTCATTCCGGGCTCGGTCTCAGCTCCGCCCGCCCTGGGCCACCTGCACCTGGTGAGCCAGACGCGCGACGCCCTGGAGGACGTGTTCGTGGGCATGGGCTTCGAGGTTGCCGAAGGCCCGGAGATCGAGACGGACTGGTACAACTTCGGCGCCCTCAACATTCCTCCCGGCCACCCGGCCCGGAGCATGTGGGACACCTTCTACCTGAATCTCGGGGCGCCCGAGACGGTCCTGCTGCGGACCCACACCTCGCCGGTGCAGGTGCACCTCATGGAGGACGCCGTGGTCAACGGGGGCCTGCCGATCCATGCGGTGATGCCCGGCCGGTGCTACCGACAAGAAACCGAAGACGCCCGCCACCTGGCCGTGTTCCACCAGATCGAGGGGCTGGTGGTGGACAAGGGCATCACCTTCGCCGATCTGGGCGGCACCATCGAGCTGTTCACGACGGCCTACTTCGGGCCCGACATCCACTCGCGTTTGCGACCGGCCTACTTTCCCTTCACCGAGCCGTCGGCGGAATTCGAGATCACCTGCACCATCTGCCACGGAGCAGGCTGCCGGACCTGCTCGCAGACCGGGTGGATCGAGCTCGGGGGCTGCGGGATGGTCGATCCGGCCGTGTTCGCCGCGGTCGGGATTGACGCCGAGGAGTGGGCCGGGTTCGCGTTTGGGTTCGGCATCGACCGCTGTGCGCAGATGCGGCACCAGATCGCCGACATGCGCGCCCTTACCGACAACGACATCCGCTTCCTGCAGCAGTTCTGAAGCCCGACCACTGAGGAGAGCTGTGCGCGTACCGCTTTCGTGGCTACGAGACTTCGCCCCGTTCGACCGGGAGCCGGCCGAGCTGGTTGCCGCGCTCGACGACCTCGGACTGGTGGTTGAGGAAGTGGTGATGGTGGGGGAAGGCCTGGCCGACGTGGTGGTGGCCCGCGTGTCCGAGATCGGCCCGATCGAGGATGCGGACCGGATACGGCGGGCGGTGGTCGAGGACGGAGCTGACCGGGTGGAGGTGGTCTGCGGCGCGTGGAATTTCGAGGTTGGCGACCTGGTGGCGCTGGCCCCGGTCGGGGCGGTGCTTCCGGGCGGGTTCGAGATCGGCCGGCGCAAGATGAGGGGAGTCGTCTCGAACGGGATGCTCTGCTCTGGCGCGGAGCTGAACCTCACCGACGACGCCGAAGGGATCCTGGTGCTCAACGAGGTCGAGGGGGCACGACCCGGGCAACGGCTGGTCGACGCCCTCGGTATCGACACCGATGTCGTGTTCGACATCGCCGTGGAAGCCAACCGACCCGATGCCGCCAGCGTGGCCGGGGTGGCCCGGGACCTGGCCGCCCGGCTCCACCTGCCCTTCCACCTCCCCGGGGTGGCGGACCTGGCCGCGGCCGGAGGGGCCGCCGCCCCTCGAGCCCGGCTCGAGCCCTCCGGCCCCAACGTCGACGCGTTGGCGTCGGTCCGGGTGGACGACCCCGACCTCTGTCCTCGCTTCACGGCCCGGGTGGTCACCGGCATCGAGGTCACCTCCTCACCGCCGTGGCTGTCCCGACGGCTGGCCCTGGCCGGTATGCGCCCGATCAACAATGTGGTCGACGCCTCCAACTACGTGATGCTCGAGATCGGGCAGCCGACCCATCCCTACGACCTCGGCCGGCTCCCCGGGCACGGACTGGTGATCCGGCGGGCCGCCACCGGCGAGACATTGACCACCCTCGACGGGGCCGTGCGGACACTGGGCATACCGGGGCCCGGCCTCGGGGATGACGGGCGGGACTGCCTCATCTGCGACGCCCACGGCGCACCCGTGGCCATCGCCGGCATCATCGGCGGCGCATCCGCTGAGATCGGTCCCGAGACAGCCCGGGTGCTACTCGAGGCGGCCTACTTCGACCCGTTGGCGGTGGCTCGGACCTCGAAACGCCTCGGACTGCGAACCGAGGCGTCCGCCCGGTTCGAGCGGGGATGCGATCCCGGGGCCATCGATCCTGCCGGCCATCGTTTCTTCGAATTGCTGGCGCTCACGGCCGGAGCGGGCATGCAAGTCGCCCCCGGGGTCCTCGACGTGCGAGGAGAGGTGCCCGTCCCCTTCGAGCTGCCGGTGCGCCCTTCGAGGATCGGTGAGCTTCTCGGCGCGGAGTTCACCGCTGACGAGATCACCCGGCTCCTCGAGCCCCTGGGCCTCGCTACCCAACCGGTCGTGGCGGAGGAGGACGCGTTAGCGGTGACCGTCCCGACCTATCGTTCCGACATCCGGCCGGCCCCCATGGGTGAGGCCGACATCGCCGAGGAGGTGGCCCGGACCTTCGGCTATTCGCGGATCGCCCGCCGCATGCCGTCGTGGCCCCAACCCGGACGCCTCACCCCGTTCCAGCTCGACCGCCGGCGGGTGAAGGACATCCTGTGCGGCGTGGGCAGCACCGAGGCCTGGACCTCCACCTTCGTAACCGAGCGCGACCAGATCGAGTCGGGGTTCGAACCGCCCTTCGTGGAGGTGACCAACCCTTTGGTGGAATCGGAGCGGTTCCTGCGTTCGTCGATGGCGCCCGGCCTGGTCCGGGCGGTGGTCCGCAACAGCGAGCGGCGCCACCCCAACCTGCGTCTCTTCGAAGTCGGGACGGTCTTCTACTACCCCGAGGATCGCGATCTCGAGCCGGAGGAGGGTCCGCCCGCCGACACCTCGGAGCGGCTGAGCGCCATCTTCGCCGACGAGGGGGACGACGCATGGACCGCGGTTTGGGTCTGGCGGACCGTCGCCGCCGGGCTGCGCATCGCCGACTGGGTGATGGGGGACCGCGCCCATCTCGGCCCCGCCGCGTCGGTGCTCCACCAGTACCGCTCCGCCGCACTGGCCAGCATCGTGGCCGGGCCCCCGGACGAGGCCGGATCGGTGGAGTTCCCGACTGAGCTCGGGGTGGTGGGCGAGCTCGATCCCCGATTCGTCGGCCAGCTCGGCTTGGTCAACCCCGACGGGCGCCCCCGGCGGGTCGGTTGGCTCGACCTCGACCTCGGCGCGTTGCTGGATACCGAGCGGGCGCCCCGCCGCAGCGAGGAGGCCCGGCCGGTCAGCAGGTTCCCGTCAGCCGATATCGACCTGGCCTTCGTCGTCAGAGATGCGATCCCGGCGGGGTCGGTCGAGCGGACCCTGCGCAAGGCCGGCGGTGACCTGTTGGAATCGATCGCGCTCTTCGACGTGTACCGGGGGCCCTCGGTGGCCGAAGGGGCGCGGAGCCTGGCTTTCCACCTCCGATTCTGCGCGCTGGACCGGACGCTCACCGACCGGGAGGTGGGGGAGCTCCGGGCCCGGAGCATCGCCGCCGTCGAGCGGGAACACCGCGGCGAGCTGCGCTGAGCGACTGCGGTCACCAGCACGGGTCCGCGTCGGGGGCCACCTCGAGCCACTCGAGCAGAGCGAGGGAAAGGGGGCCGAGGCGGCGGGCGAGGTGCCGGCGGTCCTCCACGGTGAAGTGGTCGAAAAAGGCGTAGCCCACGAGCTCCCGGCCGATGTCGTCCCCGTCCCGCTCGACGAGAAGCGCCTCGACCAGTTCGAGGGCCCGTTGCACGGCCGACCCGGTCGGGCTGATGACCGCCAGCCGGCCAGCCACGAACTCGGCCAATTCGGCGAGGATCAACGGCTCGTCCGGGTCGTCGTCACAGGCTGTCGCCAGCTCGAGATACCGCGGGACGAACTCGGGCAGGTCACGGAGGACTTCGCTGAACAGGAACCCAAGGTGGGCCTGGTCCTGCGCCGGAGGCGAGGACATGGCGGAACCGGATCGGGCAGGATGGTCGGGCCGGGACACGGACGCTCCAGGGTCGGAACGGATCTGGCCGGCCGGGCCGCCACCCCCGGCGTTCGGCGAGCCGGTTCATCGGGGAGGCGCACCCCCACGGTACCGATCGCCGGAGATCGGAGCAAGGGCGTGGTGTGGCCGTCGATCGGAGCCCAGGTCGAGCTCTCTCGATCCCGGCCACCCGTGATTGCATAAGCATGCGCGATCATGCATATACTTGCAGGACGGCGTGGTCGGTGTCCCGAACCGGAGGAGTCTCGATGAAGGTTGGAGTGGTGGGTGCGTCCGGGTACGCGGGCGTCGAGCTGCTTCGGCTCTGTGCCATCCATCCCGATTTCGAGGTGGTGGTGGCCACCGCCGGTGATCACCGGGGGGAGGGGGTGGCCCGCCACACCCCGTCGCTGGCCGCCTCGTACCCGAACCTGGCCTACTCGCCTACGGACCCGGCCGAGCTGGACGGGTTGGACCTGGTCTTCCTGGCACTTCCGCATGGCCGCTCCCAGCATCTCGTCCCCAACCTCCGACCCCGGGTGGGCACCATCGTCGACCTGGCCGCCGACTTCCGACTGCGCGATCCCGGCCTCTACCCGAGGTGGTACGGCGTGCCCCATGCCGTGCCCGAGCTGCTCGACGAGTTCGTGTACGGGCTTCCGGAGCTCTACCGCCGAGAACTGAGCGACGCCCGGCTGGTAGCCGCGCCCGGGTGCTACCCGACCGCCGCCGTGCTGGCCCTCCATCCCCTCCTCGAGGAAGGGTTGATCGCTGCCCCCGGCGCCAGGGCCGGAGAGGGGGCGCCAGCTCTGGTGGTCGATGCCGCCAGCGGCGTGTCCGGCGCTGGTCGGGCCCCGAAGGACACGCTCCATTTCGGGTCGGTGGACGGGGACTTCACCGCCTACGGATTGCTCGACCACCGCCACACGCCCGAGATGGAACAGTGCCTCGGGGCGCCGGTCCTCTTCACCCCCCACTTGGCCCCCATGGTCCGGGGCATCCTGGCCACCTGCTACGCCCGTCCGTCGCGGCCCGTCGGTGCCGGCGGGGCGGTGAGCACGGAGACGGCGTTGGCCGTCCTGCACCGTGCCTATGACGACGAGCCTTTCGTGGTAGTCACCGATGCTGTCCCGTCCACCAAGTCGACCACCGGCTCCAACTGCGCCCACGTGACGGCCAGGGTCGATCCGCGCACCGGATGGGTGGTGGTACTGGCAGCCATCGACAATCTGGTCAAGGGCGCGGCCGGCCAAGCCGTCCAGTGCGCCAACCTGGCTCTCGGGCTGCCCGAGACGGCCGGTTTGCCGATCACCGGCCTCTATCCGTGAGCATCGTCACCCCGAAGGGATTCGTCGCCTCCGGCCTGGCCGCCGGCATCAAGGCCTCGGGTGCCCTCGATCTGGCCCTGCTGGCCACCGAGGACGGCTCGGCCGTGTCCACCGCGGCCACGTTCACCACCAACCGGGCTGCCGCCGCCCCGGTGCAGGTCAGCCGCGAGCACCTGCGGGTTGCCGGTGGGCGAGCGGCGGCCGTGCTGGTGAGCAGTGGCAATGCCAACGCCGCCACCGGCGAACGGGGGCGGGCCGACGCCGAGCGGATGTGCGAGCTGGTCTCGGTCGGCCTGGGCCTCGGCCTTCGATCCGAGCACGTGCTCGTCTGCTCCACCGGCCTCATCGGCATCCCCCTTCCCATGCCGGTCATCGAATCATTCCTTCCCGAGCTGGTGTCGATCCGCTCCACTTCTGAGCAGGCCGGACGGGCCGCCGCCACCGGCATCCTCACCACCGACGCCGGCCCCAAGGAAGTGTTGGTCGAAGGGGCCGGGTTCTGCGTGGCCGGCATGGCCAAGGGCGCCGGCATGCTGGCGCCCGACATGGCCACCATGCTGGCCTTCCTCTCCACCGATGCCCGCGTCGAGCCGAGCCCGCTGACCGATCTCCTCCAGAGCGCGGTGCGGGACTCCTTCAACGCGATGACGGTGGACGGCTGCACGTCGACCAATGACACGGTGGTCCTGATGGCCTCGGGGCGTGCCGGGCCGGCCGACCCGAAGGTAGTGGCCCAGGCGGTCGGCGAGGCCTGTTCGGCGTTGGTGGACCGGATGCTGGCCGACGCGGAGGGTGCCTCACGGGTCATGCAGGTGCGGGTGACCGGTGGAGAATCGGAGAGCGACGCCCACCGGGCGGCACGCAAGGTGGCCGACTCACTGCTGGTCAAGTGCTCCCTGAACGGCGCAGATCCCTACTGGGGGCGGGTGGCGAGCGAGCTCGGGTCGGCGGGGGTCGCCTTCGAGCTGGACCGTCTCGCCATCTCCTACGGTGGTGTGACCGTCTGCCGGAACGGAGTCGCATCCGACCACGACACCGACGCCCTGGCCCGCCACCTGTCAGGCCGGTTGGTGGACATCCACTGCGAGCTCGGGCTGGGCGACGCCAACGCTGTGGTCTTGGGCGTCGACCTCGGCTACGGGTACATCGACGAGAACAGGACGACCTCGTGAACGCGCCGTCCGATGGCCGCACTTCGCCGCCCCTAGCTCCCGGTCACAAGGCTGCCGTGCTGGTCGAATCGCTGCCCTACATCCGCCGCTTCTGGGGCAAGGTGGTGGTGGTCAAGTACGGGGGCAACGTGCTGAGCCCAGGCCCGGGTGCGGTGGCCGTCGACGAGTCCGAAGCCCTGGCCTCCTTCGCCGAGGACATCGTCCTGATGCGCTCGGTCGGGATGCTGCCCGTCGTGGTACACGGCGGCGGCCCCCAGATCGGCGAGCTCATGGCTCGGGTGGGCAAGGTCACCGAGTTCCGCGACGGCCTGCGGGTCACCGACGCCGAGACCATCGACCTCGTCCGCATGGTGCTGGTCGGGAAGGTCAACCGGGACATCGTGAGCTCGATCAACGTCCATGGTGCGCTGGCCGTCGGGCTGTCGGGCGAGGACGCCAACCTCATCACTGCGACGGCGCGGTCGGAGGCGCTCGGGTACGTCGGCGACGTCGTCCGGGTGGACCCGGTCATCGTCCACCAACTGTTGGCCCAGGGACTCATCCCGGTAGTGGCCACCATCGGGACGGACCAAACCGGACAGGCGTTCAACATCAACGCGGACACCGCCGCCGGGGCGCTCGCCGCCGCGCTGGCGGCGGAGAAGCTGGTCTTCCTCACCGATGTGCCAGGGCTCCAGGCAGACCCGGACGATCCCTCGACGCTCATCCACCAGGCCACGGCCGACGACCTCGACCGCCTGCTCCGGTCGGGTGCCGCGACGGGCGGGATGATCCCGAAGGTCGAAGCGTGCGTGCGGGCGGTGCACGCCGGGGTCGGGCACGCCCACATCCTCGACGGCCGCTCGCCTCACGCCCTGCTGCTCGAGGTATTCACCGACGAAGGCGTGGGCACGATGATCGGAGTCTCGGCGTGACGGGCTCTGGCGCGACCGGGTCCGGCCTGGCCGGAAGGAACAGGGACGACATCGACCGGTCGGCCCTCATGCCCACCTACGCCGATCCCACCGTGACATTCGTGCGCGGCGAGGGCAGCATCCTCTACGACACCGACGGCCGACCCTACCTCGACTTCCTCTCCGGGCTGGCCGTGACCTCACTCGGCCACGCCCATCCGGTGGTGGCCGAGGCCGTTGCCGAACAGGCGCGCACGCTGTGCCACGTGTCCAACCTGTTCGGCAACCCGGTCGGGCCGGAGGTGGCGACCACGCTGGACCGCCTGGTGGGAGGCGGCACCCGGCCGGCGGGCGGTCAGGTGTTCTTCGCCAACTCGGGGGCTGAGGCCAACGAGTGCGCCATCAAGCTGGCCCGTCGATGGGCTGGAGCGGGACGCTTCGCGGTGGTCAGCACCTGGGACTCGTTCCACGGCCGCACGCTCGGCGCACTGGCGGCGACCGGCCAGGTCGACAAGCAGACCGCGTTCCTGCCGATGCCCGACGGGTTCGACCACGTGCCCTTCGACGACCTCCCGGCCATGGAGGCCGCGTGCGATCCTGCACGGGTGGCCGCCGTCCTGGTGGAACCGGTCCTCGGCGAGTCGGGCGTGGTGGTGCCGTCGTCGGACTACCTGGTCGGGCTCCGCCAGCTCTGCTCCGACCGGGACATCCTCCTGATCGTCGACGAGGTCCAGACCGGGTTGGCACGGACCGGGCGCTGGTTCGGGTTCCACCACCTGGGCGTGGAACCGGACATCGTGACCATGGCGAAGGCCCTCGGCAACGGCATGCCGGTCGGGGCGTGCTGGGCGCGTGCAGAGGTGGCGGCGGCATTCGAGCCCGGCGACCACGGCAGCACGTTCGGGGGCCAGCCACTGGCCATGGCGGCCGTCCGGGCGACCCTGGCGGTCATGGAGGCCGAGGGTGCACCCGGACGGGCCAGCGAGATGGGAACCCGGCTCAGCCGGGCCCTCCTCGCCCTCCCCGGGGTGGCCGAGGTCAGGGGCGAAGGGCTGCTGGTCGGCTCGGTACTCGCCGATCCCGTCGCCCGCCGCGTGTGTCAGGAGGCCCTGGCTGCCGGCCTGGTGATCAACGCGCCGCGGCCTGACGTCCTGCGGTTCGCGCCATCGCTGCTGGTGTCAGCGATGGAGGTGGACCGGGCGGTGGCGATCCTCGAACCCGTCCTGGCCGGCGCCACCGGGGGGGAAGGGGGTGACCGATGACGGTCCGGCCGGACCGGCAAGCCCCCATGCCCACGAGGCACGTACTCGATGTCGACGACCTCGGGATCGAAGGTCTGTGGGCGGTGTTGGCGATGGCCGAGGCCGACCCGTCCCAATCGTCGCGGCTGCTCGAGGGTTGCGGCGTGGCCCTCCTGTTCGAGAAGGCCTCCAACCGCACCCGCAACAGCTCGGAGATGGCGGTAGTGGCGCTCGGTGGGCACCCGGTGTACATCCAGGGGCACGAGGTGGGACTCGACGTCCGGGAGCCGGCGGCCGACGTGGCCCGGACCTTGGCCTGCTACCACTCGGTCATCGGCGCTCGCGTCATCGACCACCGGTCGTTGGTCCGCATGCGCGATGCCCTCGACCGGGCCGGCGTGGGCGTCCCGGTCGTCAACCTGCTGTCTGACGTGGCCCACCCGTGTCAGGCCCTCGCCGACCTGCTCACCCTGCGCCAGGTCTTCGGGGTCGCTGCACTCCCAGAGCTCACCGTGGCCTACGTAGGGGACGCCAACAACGTCTGGCGATCGCTGGCCGTGGCCGCTTCCATGGTGGGGACGGCCACCCGGGTCGCCTCCCCCGAGGGGTACGGACCATCGCCCGAGGACATCGCGTTGATCGAGTCTTTCGGCGGGCGGGTCCTCGTGACCACCGATCCGCAAGAGGCGGTCGCCGGTGTCGACGCCCTCTATACCGACGTCTGGACGTCGATGGGGCAGGAAGCCGAGGCGGAGGCCCGGCTCAGCGACTTCGCCGGTCACTCGGTCGACGAGACGCTGCTGGCCGGAGCAGCTCCCCATGCGGTCGTCCTCCACTGCCTACCCGCCCATCGGGGTGAGGAGATCAGTGCAGCGGTCGTCGACGGTCCCCAGAGCGTCGTCTGGCAGCAGGCGACCAACCGGATGCACGCCATGCGGGGCCTGTTCGCCTGGGTGCGTGGGGCACCGGCTGACGGCCGCGGTGCATCGAGTGCCGCACCCGGCGAACGAGGAGGTCGGCTGTGACCAAGCACCAGCGACAGCACCGCATCACCAAACTGCTCGAGACCCGAGCGGTCGGGAGCCAGGCGCACCTGGTCGAACTGCTGGCCGGTGAAGGGATCGAGGCCACCCAGACGACCGTCTCCCGCGATCTCGAGGAGCTCGGCGCCGTCAAGGTCCGGCTCCCCGGTGGCGAGACCGCCTACGCATTGCCTGAGCTTCCGTCCCGGCAGGTGGCTCCCGAGGACCATCTGCGCCGGGTGCTCGGAGAGTGGGTGGTCGAGGCCCGCTGTTCGGCGAACCTGGTGGTGCTGCGCACCCCGCCTGGGTCCGCCCATGTCGTCGGATCGGCGCTCGATCGCAGCGGCTTCCCGGGCGTGATCGGTACGGTGGCGGGGGACGACACAGTGCTGGTCGTGGCGTCGGAGCCGTCCGGGGGAACCGCCGTCGCCGACCGCTTGGCCGAGGTGGCCGGACTCGACACCCTGTCCCCCGACCAGCGGAACGGGCCAGATCGCAGTGGGGACACCGCGCCGGGTTCGGCGCGCCGATCGAAAGTGCGAGCAAGGGGTAGATCATGAGACAACGGGTGGTGCTGGCCTACAGCGGCGGTCTGGACACCTCGGTCGCCGTCCGGTGGCTGATCGAGAACAGCGACGCCGAAGTGGTGGCCGTGGCCGTCGATGTCGGACAGTCCGCCGAGTCAGGTGGCCAGGAGTGGGAGGCGATCCGCAGCCGGGCGCTGGCCGCCGGCGCGGTCGAGGCGGTGGTCGTCGATGCCCGCTCCGAGATGGCCGAGGACTTCTGCGTCCCGGCCCTCATGGCCAATGCCAAGTACGAGGGCAAGTACCCGCTCGTCTCGGCGCTGTCGCGACCGGTGATCGTCAAGCACCTGGTGGCCGAGGCCCGCCGGCACAATGCCGGCGCAGTGGCGCACGGTTGCACCGGCAAGGGCAACGACCAGGTCCGGTTCGAAGTCGGGACACGGGCGCTGGCGCCGGACCTCGAGGTACTAGCTCCGGCCCGTCGCTGGGGCCTGTCTCGGGAGGACTGCATCGAGTACGCAGCCAAGTGGGAGATCCCGCTGTCGGTGACCAAGGAGAAGCTCTATTCGATCGACGAGAACCTCTGGGGCAGGGCCATCGAATGCGGCGTGATCGAGGATCTCTGGGCCCGGCCCCCCGAAGACGTGTACGCCATGACGCGCCCCACGGCCACCGAACCGACCGAGCTCGTCGTCGGATTCGAGTCGGGTGTGCCGGTGTCCCTGGACGGACAGGCGCTGGCGCCGCTGGCTCTCATCACCGAGATGAACCGGATCGTGGGGTCCTACGCCTTCGGTCGGCTCGACATGGTTGAGAACCGTCGAGTGGGCATCAAGAGCCGCGAGGCATACGAATGCCCGGCGGCCCTCGCGCTACTGCTGGCTCACGCAGACATGGAGGACCTCACCCTCGAGCGCGACCTCCAGCACGAGAAGATCCGCCTCGAGCCGCGGTGGTCCGAGCTGGTCTACGACGGCCTGTGGTTCTCACCGCTCAAGCAGGCGCTCGACGGCTTCATCATCGAATCACAGCGCCATGTGACCGGCGACGTGCGTTTGCGCCTGGATACCGGGCGATGCTGGGTGGTAGGGCGGCGAAGTCCCTTCGCCCTCTACGACCATGGACTCGCCACCTACGACTCGACCGACACGTTCCGGCATCAGGACGCCGAAGGGTTCGTCCGCTTGTGGGGGCTCGGTGTGGCCACGTGGTCGTCGGTCCAAGACGGGGGCGGCGCCAGTGGGCCGTCGGGGAACTCGGGACCATGACCCTCTGGCACGGTCGTCTAGGTGACGGCACCGCGGCAGAAGTGATGGAGTACTCGAGCAGCCTCCACTACGACCGGGAGCTGGCCCACGACGACCTCACCGGGTCGAGGGCCCATGTCCGGGGGCTCGGTCGCAGCGGACTGCTCGCCGACGACGAGGTGGCGACCCTCTTGTCCGCTCTCGACGACGTGGAATCGGAGATGACATCGGGGTCGTTCCGCTTCGCGGCCGACGACGAGGACATTCACACCTCGATCGAGCGCCGGGTCACCGAGCTCGCCGGCGACGTGGGCGCCAAGCTGCACACCGGTCGCAGCCGCAACGACCAGGTGGCCACCGATTTGCGGTTGTTCACCAAGCGGGAGCTGAGCCGGGTGGCGGCCGAGATCGTCACCTTCCAGCAGGTGCTGGGGGACCGGGCCGGAGAGGCGGGCGATTCCTATCTTCCCGGATACACCCACCTGCAGCGCGCCCAGCCGGTTCTCCTGGCCCACCACCTGCTAGCCCACGGGTGGGCCCTGTCGCGAGACGTCGACCGGCTGCTCTCCACTGTGGACAGGCTCGACGTCTCTCCGCTGGGTGCCGGGGCGCTGGCCGGGAGCTCGCTGCCCCTCGACCCAGACGGTGTCGCGTCCGACCTCGGGTTTCGTCGTCGGTTCGAGAACTCGCTGGACGCTGTCTCAGACCGCGACTTCGTCGCCGAGGCCCTGTTCGATCTCGCTCTGGTCGGTGTCCACCTGTCGCGCATCGGAGAGGAGCTGGTGGTGTGGTCGAGTGAGGAGTTCGGCTTCGCCGTCCTGGCCGACGACTACGCCACGGGGAGCTCGATGTTGCCGCAGAAGAAGAACCCCGACGTGGCCGAGCTCGCCCGAGGCAAGTCGGGTCGGCTGATCGGAAACCTGACCGGGCTGCTCGCCACGCTCAAGGGGCTACCCCTGGCCTACAACCGAGACTTGCAGGAGGACAAGGAACCGCTCTTCGACTCGCTCCGACAGACCCATCTGGCCTTGGCCGCCATGACCGGGTTGGTGTCCTCGGTCACCTTCGTGACCGCCCGGATGCAGGAGGCAGCCGACGGGGAGGCGGTGGCCGCGGTGGACCTGGCCGAATGGCTGGTGCAGCAGGGCATGCCGTTCCGCGAGGCCCATGCTGTCGTCGGGGCTCTGGTACGCGATTCGGTCGAGCGTCACGTGCCGTTGGCCGAACTGGTCGCGGCGCACCCCGCGCTGGGGTCGGAGGCTGTCCCATTGCTGGAACCGGGAGTGGCCATCACCCGGCGCACCACACCGGGCGGCGCCGGTCCAGCAGCAGTGAAGGTACAGATGACCCAGTACCTCGACCGGCTCGAGCTCGACCGACACCGCCTGCCGGTTCAACAGTAGGCGCCGGCCGGAATCGAGCCGACTGCGGGGCCCGATTCCGGCCTGCCCCGGTCCTCCGCGAGCGGGGCCGACGTCTGGCCGGAGCCCGGCCGTGGCAGGCTGATCGCCGGTGGTCACCCTCATCGTCATCGGTTTCCTCGGCGGCCTGGTCGCGGGCATCTCGCCCTGCATCATTCCGGTCGTCCCGGTGATCTTCGCCGCGGGGGCGGCAACCGGGTTGGAGGACGAGGCCGACGTAGCGGCCAAAGCGTCGACGCCGGGTCGTCAGGAGCCGACGACTACCGCGGTTACCGCGCGGGCCCGGAGCCGCCGGCCGATGGCCGTGGTCGCCGGCCTGGTGCTCAGCTTCTCCGTCTTCACGCTGGTGGGATCATGGCTGTTGAGCCTGCTCGGCTTGCCGCAGGACGCCCTGCGGTGGATCGGGTTGTTCGTTCTCGGGATCGTCGGGCTCGGCCTGGTGGTCCCGGCCGTCGGGATGGTCCTGGAGCGGCCGTTCACCGCGCTGGCGCGGGGGCGCCAATACACCGAAGCCGGGGGATTCGTCCTCGGGGTCAGCCTCGGGCTCGTGTTCGTCCCGTGTGCCGGTCCGGTACTGGCCGCCATCACCGTGGTGAGCGCCAGCCATCACATCGGCATCCGGGCCGTGGTATTGACCGCCTCATTTGCCATCGGTGTCGCGGTGCCCCTGTCCATATTTGCGTTGCTCGGTCAACGCCTGGCCGGACGGATGCAGCTCATACGGTCGAAGGCGGCTGTGGGCCGCCGGCTGATCGGCGCCGTCCTCATCCTCACCGCATTGGTCGTCGGGCTAAATCTGACCGACGGACTGCAGCGAGCCGTTCCCGGCTACACCGATGTCCTGCAGAACCACTTCGAAACCGGTGCGTCCGCCAAACAGGCCCTCGCCGGTGTCACCGGGGCCAGCGACACCGGTGCGCTCGCATCGTGCACTCCGGCCGGTCCGGTCCTGCAGGAGTGCGGCCCGGCCCCGCGGTTGCAGGGCATCGAGCGCTGGCTGAACACGCCGGCTGGGAGGCCACTCTCGATCAGCGGGCTGAAGGGCCGGGTGGTGCTCGTCGACTTCTGGACCTACTCCTGCATCAACTGCCAACGAACACTGCCGCATCTCGAGGCGTGGAACCGCTCCTATGCCGCGGACGGTTTGACCATCATCGGCGTCCACACCCCCGAGTTCGCGTTCGAGCACGTCGTGTCCAATGTGTCGTCGGCCGCCCGGCAGCTCGGGGTGGACTATCCGATTGCCATCGACAACAACTACGTGACGTGGAACGCCTATGAGAACGCCTACTGGCCGGCCGAATACCTCGTCGACGCATCCGGGCAGATCCGCCACGTCGACTTCGGGGAAGGGGCATACGCTCAGACCGAGTCGTTCATCAGGCGCCTGCTGGTGCAGGCACACCCCGGGGTGGTGTTGCCGTCGGCCACCGATGTGCCGAACGCCACGCCTACCGAACAGACCACCCCGGAGTCCTACCTCGGGTACCAGCACCCCCAGAATCTGGCCGGCCAGACCATCCAGGAGGACGAGATGGCCGCATATCAAGCGCCGGTCACCGTCCCGGAGGACAGTTACGACTACAACGGCCAATGGTCGATCGGCAAGGAGAGCTCGACCGCTGGGCCCGGAGCCACGCTGCTGCTGAATTTCGGGGCCAAGGACGTCTATCTGGTCATGGGCGGAGCCGGGTCCGTCTCGGTCTCGGTCGACGGCCAAAGGACCGGTATGGTCTTGCTCAGCGGCGAGCCGAAGCTCTACCAGCTGGTCGCCTCGTCGTCGCCGCGGCGAGCCCTCCTGAGCCTGGCCTTCGCCCCGGGGGTGCAGGCCTATGATTTCACCTTCGGTTGACGCCCGGCAGCTAGGGCGGGGACCGCGGCCCCTGGTTCCGTAACCGGTTGTGGAAGGGGAACGGGTGGTGGGACGACCACCACGACCAAGGCCGCGTCGGGAGCCTACGGCTACTGGGTCGGAAGGACCGGACGGGGGTGCGATTGACACCCCTGGGCCGCGGGACTACGCTCAGTAGCCCCGGTGAACGACCCGTGAGGGCGTCGCCAGGAACCGACAGAACGGGGCGCTTGCCCCTGGCTGCGGAAAACCCGGCATCGACGCCCTTGAGGCGTGTGCCCGGTCGCTCCTTGAAAACGGAATAGTGATAGCCAAAAGTCAGTGCGGGCGGCCGCGGGGAAACCCGAGGTCGCAGTCAATATCAGCATTGAACGGACAATGTCCGTTCTTTTGCCAGTTTCAAGTTGGCCGAGTGGGTATGTTTTCCCTCAAAGCCGACTCTTCGATTTCCGATGGTCGCAAGGCCGGACGAGATCTCAACGGAGAGTTTGATCCTGGCTCAGGACGAACGCTGGCGGCGTGCCTAACACATGCAAGTCGAACGGGGTCCATCCGGTAGCAATACTGGTGAAGATCAAGTGGCGAACG
>DASZIO010000017.1:0-37985 GCA_035949055.1 Acidimicrobiales bacterium | reverse complement strand
GGAGTGAGACAGTTCACTGTCACGGTAGGTCCCGAGAATGAGCACTCGCATGGAGTGTTCAGCCCCGGTGAGGTGGCGCAGGAGAAGCAGACTTCCCTCGTCCGCCCACTGGAGATCGTCGAGCACGAGGACCACAGGTTGCTCCCCCGATACCGTCGCCAACAGACCGACGACGGCGGCAAACTGGAGATACCGCTCGGAATCGGTGTCGGTTGCCTTCGAAGGCGGGAGGTGTGGCACCCGGCTGGCGAGGGAGGGGACCAGCCGGGACAGTTCGGAACCGTGCATCTCGACGTGGGCGAGGATCTGGTCCCCGGGGGCGTGGGCCACGTAGTGCCCGAGCGCTTCCGAGAAGAGCTGGTAAGGGGTGGCCAGATCCTCTTCGCAGTGCCCGAAAAGTACGCATGCCCCATCGTCAAACGCCCGCCGGGCCGCCTCGGCCACCAGTGTCGTCTTGCCTTGGCCGGCCTCTCCCGAGACGAGCACCACCTCACGTCCGTCGCCCGCGGCGATGCGCTTGACGGCATCGCTGAGCAACGAGAGCTCGGACTCCCTTCCGAGCACACCGGCTCGCGGGCGAACGGCCATGCGACTCGGGAGCTGGACGGTCATCGCAGAATAGGAACCTCCCAGCGGCTCCCAGAGGACTTCGATGGTGGGGACCGGATCGGGAAGCCCTTTCAGAGAGACCTCCCCTACCGGCCGGAAATTCTGGCGACTGCGCCGGCCGGCCATCATGCGCACTACGTCGGCGGCCAGTATCTGCCCTCCTTCGCAGGCGCCCACGAGACGGGCCGCCTCGACGACAGCATCGCCGAAGAAGTCGTCCTGCTCGCGAATGACCTCGCCTCCGCTGATCCCGACCCGCAGCCCAACCGGATGAGGACGATTGCGGTTGTCCAAGTCGACTCGTTGCTGCATGACGACGGCACACTTGAGAGACGCCGATGCCGAGCCGAACGTGGCCATGACGCCGTCACCGAGGTTCTTGACCTCAGTCCCACCCATCTCGGCAATGGCCCTGCGGAGAATGGAAAAGTGCTGACGACGGATATCGTCTGCGGCTTCCGGCGACATACGTTGGGACAGTTCCGTCGAACCGACAATGTCGGTGAACAGTATCGTCAAGTTCTGAATGGTCACCGGAACCCCTCCGCCCGTCCCGAACATCTCTACCGTAGGCGAGGAACGGTCGTCCTGCCTCAGCCGAAGAAGTGGGTCGGGTCCTAAGGCCGGCGATTCTGTCACACCGGCCTCGCCTGGGACTATCCGCAGCTGGTTGCGTGCTCCAGCCGGACGACGCTCTCCGGCATGGCGACGACCGGCTACCTTACGTAGTCCACGAGCCGTAAACGGGTCACGCCCGGTGGTGGTGTCCACACCAGCGCGACCACCTGGTCGGCGCGGGCGATCACCCGTGCACCCATGGACTGGAGTTGGTGTATCGCGGCGTCGGTGGCCTTCGCGGTCCCGCTCAGCGTCCCGGGCCCATCGACGAAGACGAAATAGACCGGCCGGCCGCCCACCGGGATGATCTGTCCGCCCGGGAATGGGATGCCGTACGGGTAGAGCTCGCTCCGAGCGGCGAATCGACCGATGACACCGATGGACACCACGGCTTCGGCGCTCGACGGCACCATCTGCTCCACGCGAGTCAGCTCGATGGCCGTAGGCCCGCCCACCGTCGCGAACCACGCCCGTGCCTGCGGGGTGATTTGGCCACTCACGACTATGGCCTGGGCCAGCCCCGCCACGCCGAGCAAGCACGCCACCACGGGCGCCACCCGTCCCGTGCGCCGGACCAACCACGTGACGACGGCGACCGCGCCGACACCCATGAAGAACACGATCACCAGGTACTGGAATGCGGCTATGTGTCCCACCCAGATCGGTCCCGAGTTGAGGCCATTGGTCCCGAGAACGACGGCCGCCGGTACGAAGCCGATCACCGACGCGACACCGACCAACCCTGCCCCGGCCAGGTACTGGTACAGCGCGTGCCACCGGCCGTCCAACATCGACAGGCCGCGTTGGGGGTGGGCCGCGAGCCCCTGGACGATGGCCACCATGCCGCTTAGTCCGTCGGGCACGGGATGACCAGCCAGGTAACCGTAGGCCTGCACCCCTGACCCTCTGGCCCCATGGACCACCCCGACCAGCACCAGCCAGACCAGCGAAACGGCGACGAAGCCAATCCCCACCCGCCGTGTTCTCTTCCCGGTGAACACCAGAATCGCACCGACGGCGATGCCGTACGTCGCGGCCACGTCGCCGCAGGCCAGGAGGAGCACCAACCACAACCAGGCCCGACGGCGTCCTTGCCACCCGTCGCGAGCGGCCAGGATGGCGAAGAGTGCGGCAATCGTCTCGAAGTGGAAGTCGTAGGAGGCGGACCAGTAGGTCCACGGGTTGACCAACAGCAAGACCACAAGGCCGGAGCCGACAACCGCCGCCCCCCGCCGGTGCGCAGGCCACCGACCCGCCAGGTACTCCAGCCCCCATCTCAACGACGCCAGGCCGGCCCCGACCAGGGCCAGGTCTTGAACGACTAGGAGGGTGAACAGACTTCGGGTCGCGGTGTACAGAAGGGCCAGGGGCCACATGAGCAGCTCGAAGGCGCTCTGGTAGAAGGGGTATCCCCAGTGGGGGTAGTTGTAAACGAAGTTGGTCTCGTAGGGATTCAGGTGACCGCTCCCGATCTGGGAGAAGGCTTGTCCGAAGGTGGCCATGTCGTTGGTCAGATCGAAATGCGACCACAGGTACCAGCTCCAGACGATCAGCCCCGCCAGCTGGAGTCCGAAGACGGCCACCCCGAGGTGCCAGACCCGGCGCAGTGGATCCGGGAGGGACGGGACCCGAAGCGACGAAACGGAGGCGGGATCGGGTCCGACCCCCTCTGCCGCGTCAGGAAGCTGTCGTCCGCCGCGCCCGGACATCTCGAGGTCCACTGACACGGCGTGGAGTGTAGGCCGGGCAATCGGCACGGCCGAGTCCGCCGGCGACGGAGCTCAGCGCTCGAGTGGTCCGGGGTAGGCCAGAGCCGCCTTCATCATCAGTTGGGCCGTTTTTCGGCGCACGACCACGACAGCCACGACGGTCGCCGCGACGGCCAGTCCGACGAAAACGAGGGTCAGCCATCCGGACAGCCGCTGCAGCGTGCTTCCGAAGAAGTAGGCGCCGAAGCCATAGGCCGATGCCCAGATGATCCCGCCCGAGGCATTGAAGAAAAGGAATCGGCGATAGTGCATCCTCGTGACGCCGGCCAGGAACGCGGCATAGGTGCGCAGAACGGCCACGAACCTGCCGAAGAACACGACTTTGCCCCCGTGTAGATCGAAGAGGTATCGCGCCACCTTGATCTTCGGCTCATCGAAGCGGACGTAGTGGCCATACCGGCGGAGAAGCCGATAGCCGCCCTTGTCACCGATCCAGAACCCGATCGTGTCGCCGATGATGGCACCGGCGGCGGCGGTCGCCACGATCAGCCACGGCGAGAGGTGGTGGGTCAGACCGGCATACGTGCCGGCAATGATCAGCACGGTCTCTCCCGGAACGGGAATGCCGAGACTCTCCAGCCCGACCAGTGAGAACACCGCGACGTAGCCGTAGGAGACGACAAGATGGTGGAGGTCGATGGCGATCATTCGCCCATCACCTGGGGCACCGGCACGCATTCATACGGCCACCGTACCGACCGGTGACTCGGAGGACGACCGACCCGAGGATGATTCTCCTCTTTCTCCACTCATCCGGAGCCGGCACACCCCAGCCGTGATCTCGACCCGGCTATTCGAAATGCCACCGTCGGCTGGGGCCTGGACGGGAGGAGGAGATGAATGGCCTGGGAGTGGGGCCGTTATCCGAGCCGGAACCCCCGGCCGGGCCCTAGCTCTTCTGTATTGGCCGAAGCCCGGTCCGTGGCTGACGTGCCGGACAACCTACCCATCACCGTCCGGAGCCTTGGCCGCCGACGAAACCTGCGACGGGCCTGGCGTTCCGGTGAGCGTGGTCGGCGGGTGGACGGGAAGCACCACCGGCGAACGGGGGTTCTGATCGAAGTTGAATTCCTCGATGAGGTTGCCGAGGATCTTCTCGTTCTCCCGGACACTTGGTCTCGGGTCAGGCCGGCCGTCGGTGGCCGGGTTGAGTCGCTGGCCGTGCAGGAAATCGTCCTCGATGAACTTGTCGTAGGCGTCGAAGCTGAGGGTCTGGTGGTCGATATAGCCGGCTTTGGCGTAGGGGCTGATAGTGATGCCGGGGACACGGAGCCCATAGCCGTTCTGATCGACGCTGGGCGGTACCACGTGGTCGTAGAACCCGCCCCAGTCGTCCCAGGCCAGGAAGATGGCCGTGGAGCTCCAGTCCGGGCTCTTCATCACCGCGTTGATGAGACTGGTCACGTACGACTGCCCGAAGCTAACCGGGGCCGGGGGATGCTCGCTCACCTCGCCGGACGGAACGACCCAGGAGACCGCCGGCAGCGTGCCGGCCTTGGCCGCGGCATAGAACTTGTCGACCGATTGGATGTTCCCCAACTGGTCGTCGGCCTTCACGGTGTCGAACCACGGCAGCGGGTTCCAGATCCCCGGCGTGCCTGCCTTCTGCGCCACCGGTGCGCACGTCTCGGCCCCCGGGTTCTCACAGTCGGGTTCCGTCCCGCTCACCACGTAATACCCCCAGCTAACGTGGTCCTTGTGCATGAGGTAGGTCAGGTCGGTCCAGGCATAGTTCGGCTGGCCCGCGGCCCGCTTC
Organism: Acidimicrobiales bacterium; assembly: GCA_035949055.1. Taxonomy (GTDB): domain Bacteria; phylum Actinomycetota; class Acidimicrobiia; order Acidimicrobiales; family RAAP-2; genus Bog-756. The sequence continues at coordinate 33,233 of DASZIO010000017.1, read as the reverse complement.
CTGTTGCCATGCTTGGGGTTGCCACCACCGCTTGCCGGGCCGGCTTGGCCGCCGTAGACGGTCGGGGCGTTCTGGGGCCGTTCCGCCGGACGCGTTTCCAGCGCGTTGACGCAACTCGACGGATTGTCCTGCTCCGTGCAGTAGGCCGACCACTCCGACACCAGGAACAGGTGGGACGGCAGGCTCCAGGAGGCATTCGGCTCGAACATGTGGTCCTGGAGGACGAAGTCCTTGGCGTAGGCCCAGTAGTTGGGGATGTCGCTCTGGGTGTGGTAGCCCATCACGTCCGAGGTCGCCGAGTTGGAGCAGGCCGGATCGGTGGGATCGAGACAGCCCTTCCTTCCGGACTGCGCCTGACCGATGAAGCCGTCCATCTTCCCGCCGTTGATGTCGGCCGTCGCACTCGTCGCATTATGAGGTCCACCCCCGTTTACATCGGCATGGTCCACGTACGGTTCCTCGCACTGCCCGGTTTGCGGGTCGTTGGCGCACACCGTCGGCTGACCGTTCTGCATCGGGATGCCGACCGCGCCCGGGTAGGTGCCGAAATAGGAGTCGAATGACCGGTTCTCCTGTTGCACCACGATCACGTGTTTGATCTTGTGGATGCCGGCTGGGACGATGTAGCTGCCGGTCGGTCCGCCGCTCACCGTCTCCCCCTGCGCTGACGCCGCCGGCGACCCCCCACCGCACGAGGTGGCCACCAGGGCCGCGGTCAGAAGGATCCCGAGCGGGACGAAGCCCTTCAGGTCCATCCACGTCTGCGTCCGGGCTCGCAGCGACGTCATGGATCACACCTTTCTCCGAGCGACTGGGACGTCACGCTCTCGAGCCCGTTGTAGTCGCCAGAGATGAGCAAACTGTGAAGGGAAGGTAGTGGCTGGCAGACGCCCAAGGCTGGCACGTTTGACGTCCGCTACGATGCTGGCTCGACGCCGCTCGCAGGCGTCAGGGAGGGAGAGCGATGTTCTCAACGATCGTTGTCGGAACAGACGGCTCGGACACGGCGGGCGCGGCCGTCGACCTTGCGATCCAGATCGCTCGTCAGAACAACGCCCAGTTGCACTTGGTGGCGGCGGTAGCCTCCGCGGGCGGAGTTGCGGTGCCGATCGGAGGCGTGGGCGTAGGTGATCCGTCCAGTGGTGCCGCCCACCGGCAGGTCGCGGCCCAACACATGCTCGAGGAGGTGGCGGACGGTATCGAAGGAGTCGACGTTCAGACCCATGTCGGTTCGGGTGCGCCTGCAGATGTAATTGTTCACACCGCAGACGAGGTTGGCGCCGACCTGATCGTCGTAGGGAGCAAGGGAATGCAGGGAGCCCGGCGGATTCTTGGGTCTGTGCCCAATAGCGTTGCCCACAATTCCGGCTGCCACGTGCTGATCGCCAAGACGACGTAGCGGCCGCTGGCATCATGCCGAACGCCGATCTCGTACTCGAAGGGGGTGGCGTCAAGGGGCTGGGCCTGATCGGGGCGGTCGAGCGGTTCATGCACGCCGGCTACACCTTTCAGCGGGTGGCCGGCACATCGGCCGGGTCGATTCTGGCCGCCTTCGTGGCGGCGGGCATCGACACCGACGCACTGTCTAGCGTGATGAATCGCCTCGACTACCGGCGCGTGCCCGACCGGGGGCGGCCGGGATTGCCGATGGTCAGCGAGGCGGTCTCGCTGCTCCACGACGGCGGGGCTTACAAGGGCGACTATCTGCGCGATTTCGTCCACCACGAGCTGCAGAAACTCGGTGTCACAACGTTCGGCGACCTGCGCCTGTCCGATCCCGAGGCAGACAAGAACCAGCAGCCGTACCAGCAGTACAAGCTCGTCGTCATGGCGACCGACATCACACGCGGCCGCCTGCTGCGCCTTCCCTGGGACTACCCCATGTTGCATCTCGATCCGGACGAGCAGCTGGTGGCGGACGCGGTGCGGGCTTCGAGCTCAATTCCCCTCTTCTTCGACCCGGTCACCATCAGCGACGGCACGACCGGTGAACAGCGCACGTTGGTCGACGGCGGGGTTCTCTCGAGCTTTCCTGTGGAGATATTCGACCGCACCGACGGGGCGGCGCCGCGATGGCCCACCTTCGGGATCAAGATCCTCCCTGACCTGCCCGGCGGAAGTGCACAGCTGCTGCCGAACATTGCCCTGCCGGCGCTGCGGGTCAGTCAGCTGCTGCCCGCCGCCCATCTGCTCGAGCAGGTGGTCGCCACGGCCATCGTCGGACACGACCAGACATACCTCGAGCGCCCGTGCGTCAGCCGGAGGATCATCTCCGTCGACACCAGTGGCATCGGGATCGTCGAGTTCGACGCCTCCAAGAAGAAGCGCGAGGCCATCGTGGCCAAGGGCGATGCGGCCGCCGGGCAGTTCCTCCAGGGCTGGAGCTGGGATCGCTACAAGAAGGAGTGCGGTGGCGCACCAGATGCCAGCGACCGCGACGGTGCGACATAAGCCACTCACGGGTGGACCCTGGGTCGAGGACGAACAGCCCTCGTTCATGTCACGAGGTGTGGGAGACTGCGTGACGCTCGTCCAAGGACACATTCATGGTTGATCAGCAGCTTGACCCGCAGACGGACCGCAGACGCCTGAGCGGCGGTGCTATCGCCTCGCTCGTCGGCCTCGGGCTGTTGATCGTGTTCATCGCCCAGAACACCGAGAAGATCCGGCTCCACTTTCTGGTCTGGGACTTCTCCTGGCCTTTGTGGCTCTACACGATCATCACGGCGGTCGTGGGGGCGTTGATCTGGTTCGGCCTCGGCGTGATGCGCCGCCACCGTCGCCGCAAGGAGCGACGCGAGGAGCGGCGGGGCTGACGACGCGGTCCGGGGACGGGCGGGTCGCGCCGCCTCACTTCAAGATGTTGACGGCCCGCGCGATCACCAGCCCCAGGATCACCAGCGAGGCCATGGCTTGCACGGACATCGCGAGCTTCGCCCAACGGGCCAGCGGCATCACGTCGGTCGGGCTGAAGGCGGTGGCATCGGTGAAGGAGAGGTACAGGTAGTCGAAGAACTCGGGCCGCCAGCCGGGTTTGGCCACTCGGGGGTTGAGGTGCTCGGGAAAGGCCAGGTCGGGGTAGTCAGGGGCCTTTCGTGCGCGCTGCTCCGGACCCTCGCCGTCGAGCTCCCAGTACAGGAAGGCAAAGGAGATGACGACGTACAGCCAGGTCAGGGCACCAATGCGGAGCAGCTGGCCCGGCGAGTTGGTCTCCGGACCTCCCCGGATGAGGTCGACCACCAATCGAACGGTCACGACAGCCGCCCCGGCCACCAGTATGACGATCAGTACGACGGACGCGACGCGGACGAAGGTGGACCGGCGATCGATGCGCCCGGGGTCGGCGACGATCAAGGCCACCAGCAGCAACGCTTCGATCACCGGGATGATCCACCTCGGGCCCAGACTGAATCTCTGAGGCAGGAGGAAGGGCAGCACCATGGCCGCAACCAAGGTGACGGCCATCGGCCACCGTCTCTCGCCCGCGATGTCCGCGGTCACCGGGTTCGTCATGAAGCCCGATCAGACTGGTGGACGCACCTCGAGATCCCGTGGTGGAACCCGATCACGCCGAGCTCTCCGCGCACCAGTCGATCCAGGCACCGTGCTGGTGAACGGCGGCCAGGATCTCACCGCTCACCATGTCGCCCCGGTCGAAAACCAGGGCCGCCAGGGCGTTGCCGGCTGTTCCGCCCTCTCCCAGGGCAGGTACCTCGGACAGCACCGAGATGTCGTCAGCCAGCAGCCAGGCCAGGGCACGCCGGCGCGACGCCTGGGCCAGGACCTCCAAGTACTCCTCCCGCTCGGCTCGGCCCAGGTACGAAAGCGCCCAGGTGTTGACGACCACCGCCGACACCCCCTCGTCGAGCCCATCGAGGAGGGGTGGCAAGTCACCTACGGCGTCGCCGGACTGAACCGTGGGCAAGGACTCCCTGGCCACGCGGATGGAAGCCGCCGTCCGCTCGAGGCGTCCCGTGTCCGGCCATACGCAAGCCAGCAACCAGCGAGCGTCGTTCGGGTCGGCCAGGTCGATCGGCGAGCGGTCGAGTCCTATCCGGGCAGCGAGCGGCGGCAATGCGGCGGCGATCGGAGGGTCCCCTCCGATCACATCACAGTGGATTACCACCGGCGAGAGTGGTCCGGTCGTGCCGTGTCCGCCGTAGTCGAGCCGGTAGCGGTCGGGGATCAGGTTCAGTCCGGCACTGGCCCCGACGTCCACCAACGCCATGGCGCCGGGCAGACGGCCGCTCAACCAGCTCAGGCCGGGACCGAGGAGGGCGCTCCGCCCGCAGTCGTTGGTCTGGACGCGCCGTACCTTGATCAGGGCGACCAGGTCGTCGTGGTGAACTCGGCAGAGGTCGAGGAACAACGGGACGGGATCGGCAGTCGACCGCCCGGCATAGACGTCGGCCAAGGGGTGATCGGCGCCGTCGAGCAGTAGGTAGTGGACCGCGCCGAGCAGGACCGGGGGCAGGTGTGCCTCGGGAGGTCCCTCCATCTGGAGCTCGAGCACCACGGGGCTGCTCGATGCGGCGACCGCGATCCGCTCGTACAGCGGGGAGTAGCCGCGGAACTGGTGCTCGGCGAACCATGCCCACAGGCTCCCCAGCTCGTCCGCCCACTCGGCCACGACGTCATCCTCGCGCAGGGCGTGACCCATCCGCTCCGGCTGAACGACATGATCGACCAGCTGACCGCCCTCGGCCAGCGGTAGCCTGATCTGACTCAGCCTGGAGTGACGATGGCGGATCCAACGGGTGCAGAAGGTGCCCCTGGCCTACGGGTTCGAGCTGGATTGCTCGACGCTCACCAGGAGGGCACCGCCTCGGGCGTCTGCGGCGGCTTGCCAACTGTCCGCCCGCGCGTCGAGCTCGAGCCGGACGCGACCGGGGTCGACCATGGTGAGGTCGACCGATGCGACTGACATCGGCGGGTCGGCCTCCAGCCGATCGACCCTGGCTCCCACCGCCAGTTCGCCCATTGCGCCCTCCACCCAGAACAAGAGGCTCGCCGAGATCGTCGCCTTTGCCCTGTTCGCCGGCCCGAGGGCGTGTGGTCAGAGGATGCGGGTGGGGTGCTCGCTCCAGTACCGGTCGCGCAGGAGCCGCTTGTAGAGCTTGCCGGTCGGCAGGCGTGGCAGCTCGGTCACGAAGTCGACGGTGCGCGGACATTTGAAGTGGGCGAGATGTCGGCGGCAGAAGGCGATCAGCTCGCGCTCGAGAGACCCGCCCGGATCAGCGCCGGGGACCGGCTGGACCACCGCCTTGACCGCCTCACCGAGGTCTTCGTCCGGGACACCGATCACCGCGGCGTCCATCACCTTGGGGTGGGTGACGAGGAGGTTCTCGGTCTCCTGGGGATAGATGTTCACGCCGCCCGAGATGATCATGTGGGACTTACGGTCGGTGAGGTACAGATATCCCTCCGCATCGAGGTAGCCGACATCCCCGACGGTGCTCGCCGACCCATCGGGCGTGCGCGAGGCGGCCGTCTTGGACGGGTCCTTGAAGTACTCGAAACTGGTGGCCCCCCGAAACCAGACGGTCCCCGGAGTTCCGGTTTCACACGGATCCCCGTTGTCGTCGAGGATGACCAGCTCGCCGAGCAGCGAACGCCCCACCGTGCCCTTGTGCGCCAGCCAATCTGCGGAGTCGCAGAAGGTCAGGCCGTTCCCCTCGGTGGCGGCGTAGTACTCGATGATGATCGGGCCGAACCATTCGATCATCTTCTCCTTCACCGGCACCGGACAGGGTGCGGCCGCGTGGATGATGACCTCCAACGACGAGACGTCGGCCGCCAGTCGGACGTCGTCGGGCAACTTCAGTAGCCGGGTGAACATGGTGGGCACCACCTGGGAGTGGGTCACGCGGTACCGCTGCACCAGGTCGAGGTAGTGGGCGGCGTCGAAGCGCTCCATGATGACCGCGGTGGCGCCCAGCCGAAGGGCGAGGGCCACGCTGGTCTGCGGCGCGGAATGGTAGAGCGGTGCCGGTGAGAGGTAGACCATGCCGTCGCGCAGGCGCCACAGGAGACTGACCCGCTCGCGCAACTCCCGCCCTTCGCTCGGATGGACCTCAGGCAGCGGCCTCAGGATTCCCTTGGGGCGCCCGGTGGTTCCGGACGAGTACATCATGGGTGCCCCGAGTTGCTCGTCCGGTATGGGCCGCTCCGGTTGCGGGGCTATCACCTCCTCCCAATCCTCGAAGGGACCGGGAGCCGCCTGACCGGCGCCGGTCATCACCCAACGCTCGACCTTCGGGCACATCGACGGGAGCTCGGCGGCGACCTCGGCCTTTGCCGCGGACGTCATCACCAGCTTGGACTCCGAATCGTTGATGATGTAGGCGACCTCTTCGGCCGAGAGGAAGGAGTTCACACAGGTGTAGAACACCCCCGACCGCTCGGCGCCCCCCTCGCCGATGAGCATGCGATGGTCGTTGTCCATAAACAGCGCCATGTGGTCACGGTGTTGGAGCCCGGTCTCGCGCAGCAGGTGGGCGACCTGGTTGGCGGCCGCCTCGTACTCGGCGAAGGTGACGATCTCGCCGCCGGTGGCCATGACGATCGCCGGCTTGTCCGGATGGCGCGCGGCGTGCTCGGCGGCGTACACGCCTGCACGGTACTCCCCGATCCACTGCTCGGTTGGGGAGGTCGAAGCGGGCGCCGTCAGCCGGTCTGGTTGCCCTCCGCCTGGTAGGACCGGCAGGGCTCGCCACGCAGTGAGCCGCAGGCGGGGAGGGTGGACGTGGCGGACACGCCGTTGACGGTATTGATCACCAAGGCCGACGCGGTGACGCCGCCCAGTCCGACCGTGGCACCCTGGCCATTGTCCAGCGTGGCGAACTCCCACACCGGGCGGTCGCCGCCGGGAGCCGAGATCACCACCCGAAGCGCGGTACCCGGCCGGAACGTGTGCACGACGGGATCGATGGGAATCTTCACCAGGTCGAACCCGTGTGGTGACAAGTTCTTGGCGTCGGTCGCCAGGTACGTCGGATCGGTGAACAGCCGGGTCGAATCGGGACGGTCGACCTGGTTCATGCTGCGCAGGAACCCCGAGGTTAGGTACTCCTCCTGGGCATCGGCCGGGCGTACCTCGGTGATGGTGGCTTGGAAGTCCTCGACCGGCGCGGCGGCCTTGACCCAGAGGTCGAGGGTGGCGGGGCCGACGACGGTGGTGGGCTGCGTGAACGGCTCGGTCTCGAAGCCGATGCCGTCCTGGGCGGGGACAGTCGTCCAGTCCCATCCCGGGTTGGCCGCCCAGGGGTTGCCGCCGGGAGGGAGGCTGGTGGGTGGTCGGGCCGCGGGATCGAGCGTGAAGGACGCGGTCTGATGCTCGCTCGGGGCACTTCGCTGCAGCCGCCCGTCGCCGTCGAAGTAGAGGGTCTCGACCGAGCCGGTCGGGGGCCAGCTGGAGAAGTCATGTGAGTATGTGGATTCGATGGCACCGGGACCAGCGGCCCCGGCCCCGTTGTCGAAAAGGACTCGCACCTTCGGGGTTTGGGCCGCGAATTCCCGCTCCGCCTGGGCCACCGTGGAGGCGCTGGTGAACCGGACGGCGGGCAGCGGCGCCTGGCTCGACACACCCGAGGCGAAGCCGGTGAACTGTCCGAGGAAGGCGGCCGCCAACGCATTGGGCGGCGTGGGGACCTGACGGGCCACGTAGATGTCGAGAAACTCCAGCCAGCGGCTGATGGTCTGCGGGTCGGTCGAATCGATATGGCCGCCGTTGACCATGTTGGCGAAGACCGGCGTCGTCTTCGGGATGGCGTCGATGAGGCCCGGCCACTGCGGCCCGGTCTGCTCGTCCTGAAGGGCGCCCGAGAGGAAGACCGGCACGTGGACATGGCGGGCGGCTACCACCATCGATCGGCGATCGAAGAGGGAGGGCTCCCGTCCCATACCGGTCCCAGGCGCCACCTGCTGGGGACCGACCAGGGCGGCGAGGCTCTCCGACTGGTTGTGGAGCGCCTGGTTGGCCAGACAGGTCGATGACGCCCCGCCGGTGGCAGCCAGCTCGGCGTCGATCTCGTAGTAGGTCCAGGGCTGACCGACGTTCGGCACCGGGGAAGGAGACGATTGGATCAGGCGGCCGTTGCTGTAGGACGCCGCCGCTCGGCCGTCGGCGATGCGTTGCGCGACCCAGCTGGCGGCAAAACCGTCGTTGTAGATGCCCCCGGGGTACCCGGTAGAGAACAGGTCGTCGGTGGGGCTCAGCGGGGCGATGGCCGCCAGGTCAGGCGGATCGGTGCCGGCCGAGGGGAACTGCGAGAGACCGGAAAAACTGATCCCGACCATGCCCACCTTGTGATGCGCCACCCACGACTGGTGGGCCACGATCTCGATGGCGTCGTAGGCGTCGTAGTCGGACGGGTAGCCGAACAGGTCGAATGCGCCCCCCGAGCAACCGGTGCCGCGCATCTGCAGGCTGACGGTGGCGAACCCGGACACCCGGGCCAGCACCGATCCCACCGCGGTGGCCGTGTCGGGGAGCAGGTTGGGATCCCCGCAATTGGAGCACGGAGTGTGCAGGGCCTCGGAGATGAGCGTCGGCACGGGGTCGGTGGGCCCGGCCGTGGCATAGCCGGAGTACTCGATGACGGTGGGGCAGGGAGCGGTGCCGCTACAGGTCCCGCCGTAGGGGTAGCGCACCGTGGCCGCCAGCTCGATGCCGTCCCGCATGGTGATGTAGTTGAGGCCCTCGTGCAGCGCCTGGCCCCGGTACAGGGACGAGCTGCTCGCCGGATTGTGGCCCGGCGCGAGGACGTCGAACCGGGTGGTGTGCTCTCCTGTCGTCGTATCGAACCAGGCATAGCCACTCCCCGGTGTGAGATTCCGGATGATCAGCGTTCCGAGCGCATCCGCCCGGCCGGGATTGGCCGGGTTGGGAACTGGGGTGCCCGTCTGCCTGAGCTCGATCCGGTCACCTGGGTTGGCCCCGGTGAGCCAGGCTTCGTCGACCGACCCCCGGCCGTGCAGCGTGGTACTGACCGGATTGGCCGCAGCAGCACCGGCGCCACCGGCCCCACCGACAGCTAGCGGGCCGACCAGGCAGACGACAGCCGCGGCGATGAACGCCGATTTGGACATGATGCGAGCGCGGATCCGCACGATTCCCCCTTGACGGCACACGAATCTACCGGCGCTCAGCTGTCGGGGTCCACACCACGACAGTCGGAGTCGGGCCATCGCCGGCCGGACATCGAGCGAGGGTGGGTTGTCGGCGTCAGGTGAGGGCGTCGGGGGCCAGCGGGTAGGGGTTGAGGGGTAGGCCGGGCATCGGGTGCTCCCACCAGGTGGTCTCCTCGACTCGGGTGGTGATGCGCCAACCGGCGGGCGGGTGGGCCAACCGGTCGTGGTAGCGCCCGCCCACGGTGAACAGCCAAGGCTCACCTTCGACCACGAGCCCGTTCGGATTGTGGAAGATCGAGACCGACGTGGCCGATTCGCCGTCCGGACCGATGTCGACGGCGCGGTTGGTGACCAGATGCTGCGTCCAGGTGAAGATGGGGAGCACTTCGGCGAGCCAGGCGCGGACCTCCTGGTAGGTGCCCCGGATGCCGCCGGCCGACCGGTAGTCGAGGACCGCGTCGGCGGCGAACACCGTGTCCAGCAGCGCCCAGTCCCGGGCGTCGACGGCCGTGGCGTATCGGGTCAGGAGGTCGTCGATCTCCAGGCGGTCACCGAGGGTCGTGATCCGGTCGTCCATCAGCCGGAACGGTAGTGGAGGGACCAGATCGTGCCGCCGATGGAGCCTGGACGTCGCAACGCTACGGCGGGCTCGCCGGTCAGGGGGTGTGGTGGGCCACGAGCTCGATCCACGTCAAGCTGGAGGGCGGCCCGCTGACCCCTCCTTTCACCAGCGCCTCACCTAGGCGTTCCTCCATGAACCGGGCCTGGTGCTCCGGCGTGTCCCACACCTCGATCACCACCAGGTGGCCGTTCTCGTTGAGCCCGGCGGAGTGAGCCACCAGCCCGTCCGGCCAATCACCGGATCCTGTCCGCGGATCGATGCCCAACTCCTTGTTGACGGCGTCGTACTCCTTGGTGGTCACGCCTTCGAATTCGAGTATCACTTCTGACGCCATGGTCCCGCCTCTCTGTCGGCTCTCGGCGCAGCAGCCTGCCAGATCCAGGGCCTCACTTCCAGCGCACCGCCCCCGAAGTGCCCTCGATCCTCCGGCCGGTCGACGCCCATCCTTGGCCGGTCGGGTGCGTCGGTGCGAATCGGGCGAGTCGGTCGTGTGGGGAATAGCCTCATGGCTGATGAGGACATCGCGCCATACGGCACCGAAACGCTACGACGGGACGATAGCCGTGGTCACCGGGGCGTCGTCCGGGATCGGACGTCGCCTGGCCCTGGATCTGGCCGCTCGGGGTGCCACCGTGGTGGGCCTGGCCCGGCGACGTGAGCTGCTGGCCGAGGTCGAAGAGCTGCTCCGCTCCCGGACCGAGGCGAGCTCCACGATCGTCTGCGACGTCGGCGACGCCGACGGTTACCGCCAGGCACTGGCCGGCATCGAGGGCCGTCACGGCCGCATCGACGTGCTCATCAACAACGCCGGCATCGAACAACTCACACCGGCGGCCGAGGGGATGACCGACGCCTACCGCAAGATCTTCGACGTGAACGTGTTCGGCGTGATGACCGGCACCCTGTCGGTGCTCCCGGCGATGGTGGCGAGGGGATCGGGGATCGTGGTGAACGTGTCCTCGGACTCGGCGCGGGCCCCGGAACCGGGTCACGGGGCCTACTCGGCCTCGAAGGCCGCCGTGGCCGCCTTCTCCGAAGCGGTGGCCCACGAGGTCGCCGATTCGGGTGTGCACGTCCACGTGCTCTACCCGGCCTGGGTGCCGACGGCCATGGGGTTGTCGGGAACAGAGGACGGCGGGTCCCTCCCTCCGAGGATGGTCAGACGGAGCGAGTCGGACGTATCGGACCTGGTGTTGGGGCGCATGGGCGGCGCTCGCATGGAGATCAACGCGGCCACGCTCCCGCTGCTCGCCCCGATCGGGCGCTCCATCGCCCCGGTCTCCTACCAGAAGGCCATGCGGCACCGGAGCCACTGAGACCCGCGCCGCCGGGGAGCGCCGAACCGATGTCCCCGGACCGAGCTACCTCTCGTCCGACCCGAGTTCGGCCAGCCTCGGTACCGTCTCATCCCCGAGGCGCCTGACCCACCCGACCGGGTCGGGCCCGGGCGGCATGAGCTCGACCAGCTCGATCCCGAGCTTGGCGTACTCCTCCATTCGGGAGACGAAGGCATCGGGGTCGTCGAACGGCGAGTCGAAGCCGAGGATGGTCCGTTCGACGCCGGCAGGGTCCCGGCCCTCGGTGTCGCAGTGCCGGTCGAGGACGTCCAGCTTGTGCGCCACGACCGCCGGGTCGGGGGCGAAGAGGTTGCAGGCGTCGGCGTACCGGGCCACCAGGCGCAGGGTCTTGCGTTCGCCACTCCCCCCGATGAGGATGGCCGGGCGCGGCTGCTGGATGGGCGGTGGGGAGCAGATCGTCTCGGCCAGCTGGTAGTACCGGCCCCGGTACGGTCCGTCGTCCTCGCTCCACATCTGGAGGCAGATCTGGAGGGTCTCCTCGAGCCGTTCGAACCGTTCGCCCACCGGCGGGAAGGGGACGCCGAGGCCCTGGTGCTCGCGTTCGTACCAGGCCGCTCCGATCCCGAGCCGGGCCCGTCCGCCCGACAGCACGTCCAGGGTGGTGGCGATCTTGGCCAGCAGGCCCGGGTGACGGTAGGTCACCCCGGTGACCAACAGTCCGAGGGTCATGCGCTCCGTCCGGCCGGCCAGGAAGCCGAGCGAGGTGTACCCCTCGAGCATGGGGTCGGGCGCGGTGGCGAAGTGCTCCATCTGGAACCAGTGGTCCATCAGGGTGAACGTCGAGCACCCGCCCTCCTCGGCCGCCTCGGCCGTGTCCGCCAGGGTGGAGGCCAGCGAGCTCGGCTGGCCCGGCAGGCTGAAGTTGACGAAGTGGATGCCTACCCGCATGGCACTCCTTTCACAGTCGGGCCCTCGCCGCGCCGGGGCCGGGGCCGGGGCCGGGCCAGCCTAGGGTGCCGACGCCCCAATGCCGCCTGCAGCCGGCGCGCCCTGGGACCGTCGAACGCCAGCGGACTCGGGCGGTCACCGAGGTCACCGGGCGGCCGGGAAGAAGCGGGGCAGCAAGTGCCGGTTGGCGGCCAGCAGGGCATCGGCCAGCCCCTCGGCGCGCGGGTACTGGCCCACCAGCGGGTTGGCCACCAAGGCGCGGATCATGGTCTCCCGGCTCCCCGAGAGAGACGCCTCCACCGCCAGCCGCTCGTAGGCCTTGCAGTGCGCCACCAGACCCGCCATGTCGGGTGGGAGCTCACGTTGAGGCAAGGGATGGGCGCCGTCCCGGTCGACGGTACAAGGGACCTCCACCACGGCATCGTCGGGTAACCCCGGCAGCATTCCGTCGTTGCGCACGTCGACCACCTGGGTGTCCCCGGTGCTCGCATGCAGGGAGGCCATGAGCCGGACCGCGGCCTCGGAATAGAAGGCCCCGCCCCGCCAGGAGAGCTTGTCCGGCTTGGTGACCAGTGCCGGATCGCGGTACTGGACGAGGAGCTCGGCTTCGAGCTCGGCCACCACCTCGGCCCGGGAGCGCCAACCGGGGAAGGCCTGTTCGGCGAGGTTCTCGTCGAGGCAGTAGTAGTAGTGCAGGTAGTAAGAGGGCAGCGCCCCGAGCAGGTGGAGCAGGCCTGACGGACAGCCGCTCTCCAGCTCGAGCTCGGGACTGAACCGATCGAGGAGCTCGGGCATCCGGTCGAGCCCGTCGACCACTGCCGAGCGGGCCCAGGTGAGGTGGTTGAGCCCGACGTGCTCGAGCTCGACCGTGTCGGGGTCGATCCCGAGATAGTGGCCGATCCGGCGCTGGACGTGGATCGCCACATTGCACAGGCCCACGGCCCGATGGCCCTCGTCGACCAGAGCCTGGGTCACGATCCCGACCGGGTTGGTGAAGTCCACCACCCAGGCGCCCGCCGCGGCCCGGGTGGCGGTCTCCTCGGCGATCTCGAGCACCAGCGGGACGGTACGGAGGGCCTTGGCCAGCCCGCCCGGTCCGGTCGTCTCCTGGCCCAGGCATCCGTAACCCCCGGGGAGCGTCTCGTCGACATGGCGGGCGGCTTGGCCACCCACGCGGAGCTGGACGACTACGAAGTCGGCGCCGTCGATGGCCTTCGACCGGTCATCGGTCGTCACCAGGTGCCCGGCCCAGCCGCGCTCCCCGAGGATGCGACCGGCCAGGCCGCCGACCGCCTCGAGGCGATCGAGGTCCGGGTCGAGCAGCACCAGCTCGTCGACGGTGATCCGGTCCTCGTGGGCACACAGGCTGTCGACGAGCTCGGGGGTGTAGGTGCTCCCCCCGCCCACCACGGCCACCTTCGTTCCCATGGGGCGAACGTAACATCACACGGTGACCATTGATCCGGGCGGACTGCACTTGACCACCCGCGGGACGGATGACCGCGTCCTGGCGGTCGACGGTGGGGCGTCCAAGACCGACGTCTGGCTGGTGGCCGCGGACGGCTCGTTGCTGTCGACGGCCCGGGGTGGCGGCTCCAACCACCAATTCTCCGGCCTGGAAGGGGCCATGGACGCCCTCGATGCGACCGTCGAAGCCGCCCTCTGCTCCGCCGGTCTCGACCCCACCAGCCGGCCGGCGGCGGCGATCGGCGTGTACTGCCTGGCCGGTGTCGACCTGCCGGTCGACGAGGAACGCCTGAGCGCGGCCATCATGGCCCGCGGTTGGAGCCGGGTCGACGTCCTTCGCAACGACACCATGGCGGTGCTGCGGGCCGGGGCTCGTTCCGGGTGGGGGGTGGGGATCGTCTGCGGATCCGGCCTCAACTGCGTCGGACTGGGACCCGACGGCTCGATCGAGCGCTTCCCGTCGCTGGCCGAGCTGTCCGGCGACTTCGCCCCTGGGGGCTCGTGGCTCGGTGTCCGAGCCCTCGGGCTGGCCCTTCGATCACGCGACGGCCGTGGGGCACCGACCATTCTCGCCGAGCTGGTTCCGGCCCGGTTCGGGCTTCCCGACCCGGAGGCGGTGTTGAGCGCGGTCTACACCGGCGATCTCGACTACGGGCGCCTGTTCGAGCTGGCCGAGGTGTGCCTGGCCGCGGCCGCGGCCGGCGACCGACCGGCGGCCGACGCCGCAGACGTCCTCGCCGACGAGGTGACGGCCATGGTCGGCGCGGTCATCACCCGATTGGGCGTCGGGGCCGACGAAGTCGAGGTGGTGCTGGGGGGCGGGATATTCGACACCGACTATTTCGGGTTCACCGATCGGGTGAGGAACGGCGTCTCGGCAGTGGCATCCCGGGCGGTCTTCCGGCCACTGGATGCGCCGCCCGTGCTCGGCGCGGCCCTGCTGGGCCTCGATGCGCAGGAGGGCCCGCCCGGGTCGGAGGCGCGCCTACGCGCCGTGGCCGGACGGCTCACCACCGTCGACGCCAGATGAGCAGCTCCCCGTCGGCGGCCGGACCCGGGGCCCCATGGTGGAAATCGGGAGTGCTCTACGAGATCTACCCGCGGTCGTTCGCCGATTCCGACGGCGATGGCATCGGCGACCTCCAAGGCATCATCGACCGCCTGGACCATCTCGAGTGGTTGGGCATCGACGGGCTCTGGCTGTCACCGGTGTCACCCTCGCCCAATGCGGACTGGGGCTACGACGTCGCCGACTACTGCGGCGTCGACCCCGCCTACGGCACACTCGCCACGCTCGATGCCCTCGTGGCCGAAGCCGGCCGACGGGGCATCCACGTTCTTCTCGACCTGGTGCCCAACCACACCAGCGAGGCTCACCCGTGGTTCGTCGAGGCGCGGTCGTCGCGCTCGTCGGCCCAGCGGGACTGGTACGTGTGGGCCGAACCCGGTCCCGACGGCTCCCGACCCAACAATTGGGTGGCGCAGTTCGGCGGCCCGGCCTGGACCCTCGACGAGGCCACCGACGAGTTCTACCTGCACAACTTCACCCGAGAGCAGCCCGACCTCAACTGGTGGAACCCGGCCGTCCACCGCGCCTTCGAGGAGATCATGCGATTCTGGTTGGACCGTGGCCTCGCCGGCTTCCGGATCGACGTGTGCAACATGATCGTGAAGGACGCCGGCCTCCGGGACAATCCACCGGCCACCGAGGATGACGCGGTCGTCGAACAGCTTTTCGGCCAGCGTTTCGCCTACAACGGCAACCGGCCCGAGGTGCACGAGATCCTGCAATCGTGGCGGACGCTCGCCGACACCTACGACCCGCCCCGGTTGCTGCTCGGGGAAACCGACGTGCACCACCTGTCGATGCTCCCCCCCTACTACGGCGACGGGAGCGATGAACTGCATCTGGCCTTCAACCTGGCCTGGCTGCACTCCGAGTTCCGCGCCGACGCCCTTCGTGCCGTGGTGGAGGAGACCGAAAGGATCCTGCCACCGGGGGCGCAACCGGTATGGACCGGGTCGAACCTCGACACGTCGCGCCTGGCCACCCGGTGGGCACAGGGGAACGGGGAACTCGTCCGTTGCGTGCTACTGGCCCTGCTTTGCCTGAGGGGCACGCCCGTGCTCTATCAGGGCGACGAAATCGGTCTGCCGGATGGAGCGGTGACGGAAGAAGTGCTGCGCGACCCGGTGGGACGCCGCTACTGGCCGCACGCCGCCGGCCGCGACCCCGAGCGCTCGCCCCTCCCCTGGCACGACGGCCCCGGTCGGGGCTTCACCGCCCCCGGTGTCGAACCGTGGCTGCCCATGGGCACGCCCCCGGCCATCAACGTGGCTTCCCAGCGGGACGACCCCGGGTCGGTGCTCACCTTCACCCGGGACCTCATCGCCCTGCGCCGCCGGAGCCCCGACCTCTGGGGTGGCTCCTACGACAGCCTTCCGTCCCCGCCCGATACCTGGGTGTGGCGCCGCGGCCGCGGGTTCGCCGCCGCCCTCAATCTCGGGGACGAGGCGCGCCGGATTGACGGCCTAGCCGGATCGGTGGCCATCGGGACCGACCGGCGCCGCGACGGCGAGCCGGTACAGGAGCAACTCTCCCTGTCGCCCGGTGAAGGAGTCCTCATCCGGTTGACATGAGGTCAGGTGACCCCCGTCTGGCGCAGCCCGAGCGGCTACGGGTAGGCCGCCGGGAGCGGGCGAACTGGCACGGCCGTCGGGACGCAGGACTTCGGGCCGGGGGCGCCGCCCCGGGTGCGCCCGAGCGGCAAGAATCGGGTCTCAGAGCGGCAGCCCGCCGCCGCATCCAAATCCGGAGGTCGTCGTGGAAACTCCACCGTTCCAGGGTGTCATCGGTGACGATTGGCGCAGTTCCACCCCGTGGTGGGCGCCGGCACCCGCTCCGCCCGACGGGGCACCCAACGTCATGCTGGTGGTCCTCGACGACGTGGGCTTCGCCCAGCTCGGCTGCTACGGGTCCGACATCTCGACCCCGGCCATCGACCGGCTGGCCGAAGAGGGCCTCCGGCTCACCAACTTCCACACCACCGCGCTGTGCTCGCCGACCCGGGCTTGCCTGCTGACCGGGCGCAACCACCACCGCAACGGCCTCGGTCGCGTTGCCGACCTGGCGGTCGGCTACCCCGGCTACAACGGCGAGATCCCGAAGGAGAACGGCTTCCTCTCCGAGATCCTCCGCCAGCGCGGCTATGCCACCTACGCCGTGGGCAAGTGGCACCTCACTCCCGACGATCAGACCCACATGGCCGCCCCCCGGGATTCGTGGCCGCTGGCCCGTGGCTTCGATCGTTGGTACGGCTTCCACGGCGGGGAGACCCACCAGTTCGTGCCCTCCCTCTACCACGACAACCACTCGATCCTCCCGCCGCGGTCGATCGACGATGGCTACCACCTGAGCGCCGACTTGGCCGACCAGGCCATCGCCCAGCTGGCCGACCTGCGGGCCGTCGACACCGACCGCCGCTTCTTCCTGTACTTGTGCACCGGGGCCTGCCACTCGCCCCACCACGCACCCACAGAGTGGATCGAGCGCTACCGCGGCCGCTTCGACAAGGGTTGGGACCGCTGGCGGGAGGAGATCTACGCCCGCCAGCTCGAGAGCGGCCTGCTGGCCCCCGGTACCGAGCTGTCGCCACGCCCCCCCTGGGTCCCGGCCTGGGACGACCTGCCCGCCACCGAGCGAGCGGTGGCCGCCCGTTTCATGGAGTGCTTCGCCGCCTTCCTCTCCTACACCGACGAACAGCTGGCTCGGGTGTTCTCGTTCCTCGAGCGGACCGGCGACCGTGATGACACCCTGATCGTCCTGGTCTCGGACAACGGAGCCAGCTCCGAGGGCGGGGCCTCCGGGTCGATCAACGACAACCGGCTGCAAAACCTCGATCCGGCGGGCCCTGCCGAGCTGGCGCGTCGCATCGACGAGCTCGGCGGGCCGAGTGCCCACAACAACTACCCCTGGGGCTGGACGATGGCCGGCAATACGCCCTTCAAGCGATGGAAGCGCGAGGTCCACGAGGGCGGCGTGGCCGACCCCTGCATCGTGAGCTGGCCGGCCCGTCTCGGAGCGGGCGGCGGGGTCCGGCGGCAGTTCGCCCACGCCGTGGACATCCTGCCGACGGTGCTGGACATGGTGGGGGTGGAGGCGCCGACCACGATCGACTACGTGCCCCAGACCGGGATCGACGGCATCAGCTTCGCCCCACTCCTCCAGCCCGGCGGGGCCGACGCTCCCGGTCACCGCTCGACGCAGTACTTCGAGATGTTGGGGAGCCGAGCCATCCACCACGAGGGGTGGAAGGCGGTCACGTACAAGCCGATCGGGCCCCTCTATGACGACGGCATCAACTGGAACGCCCCGTTCGCCGACGACCGCTGGGAGCTCTACCACGTGGCGTCGGACCCGTCGGAGATCCACGACTTGGCCGACCAATACCCGGACCGGCTCGCCGACCTGGTTGAGCGCTGGTGGGAGGAGGCCCGCCGCAACCAGGTGCTCCCGCTCGACAACCGGATCCTGCACACGCTGGTGAATCCCAAGCCCGACTGGAGGCGCCCGCGCCTGCGAGCCACCTACTACCCGGGTGCCTCTCCCGTCCCCGAGTCGGTGGCAGCCAACGTCAAGAACCGGAGCCACACCATCGAGGTCGAGCTCAGCGTGCCGGACGACGGTGCGATCGAGGGCGTGCTGCTAGCGCAGGGCTCGGTTCTCGGCGGGTTCTCTTTGCATCTTCGAGACGGGTGCCCGCGCTACGTACACAACCTCTACGGTAAGGAGCGGCACGTCATCGCCGCGACCGATCCGGTGTTGCCCGGGCGGCACCTGATCCTGTTCCGCTTCGAGCGCCACAACAACGCTGGCGGCTCCGCCACGCTGGTCGTCGACGGAACCGACGTGGCCAAGGGCAGCATCCCCGTCTTCACCGTGGCCGCCTTCAGTGCCACCGGAGCGGGCATGACCTGCGGCTACGAGCTCGGGCCGGCGGTGGGCGACGACTACGAGGCTCCTTACCCGTGCACGTGCACCATCCACCGCGTCACCGTCACCCTGAGCGAGCAGGTGCCGATCAATCCGATGGTCGAGTTCGAGCGCATCATGGCCGAACAGTGACGCCGGTGTGATCACTGGCACCCGGCCGGGCCCTGGCCGACCGTGCGATCAGCGGCACGGCATCCGCCGTCCGGTCAGGCCGAGGTTGAACCGCGCCCCGTTGAAGCCGAGGGCGTCGTCGTTGGCGCAGAAGGAGGTCGGCTTCTCCCGGTACTCGGCGTTGAACACCGCCTTGTGTCCGACGTAAGCGGACAGCCGGCTGCATGACGAGTACTGGTTGCACTGCTCGGTGAGCACGGCGTCAGCCAGTGGATACATCTCTGCGGCGTAGCCGTCGCCGGTGTCATCGGGGTTCTTGATGAACCAGCCGAGCCCAAGCCCGTGCATGTAGCCGGCCAGCCTGGTCATGTACCGCTCCTCGACGGACCTGGTCAGTGGGAAGCCGGTGTTGTCGGTGTACTCCTCGTCGATATCGGTCTCCACCGCGTCGAACCCCTTCGCCGCGCATTGCCGTTTGATCATCGACTCGATGATCGACACCGCCACCGGTGACCGGATGTCGAGGTAGTACTCGGGATACCCGGGCACCTTCTTCCCGAAAACCCCGGCTGCCGCGAGCTGGCTGTAGTAGGTGGTGGTAACGCCCTCGTCGGCAGCCGAGTAGTAGTTGCCGGCCGCTCCCACCTCCACGTAGCAGACCGCGTGCTTGCCCAGCGCGTGCAGCCGGGCCACGGTGGAGGCGGGGTTGATGATGCCGTCGATGTCGTAGACGAGGGGAGCGGGTGCCGGGCTCCCGTCGGGCAACCGGTCGTCGGTGCCCAGGTCCCGGGCGTTGGTGAACCGAAGGGGATGGCTGAGCTCCCACTGCCAGGGTTGATTGCCGAGGGGCGGAGCCCACCACGCCGGGGCGGCGACCTTGTGGTCGGGGTCAGGCCGCGACGGGGCAGTCGGCACCGCGCCGATGGCTGAGGGGCGAACGCCAGCTGCGGCCGGCGGGGCGCCTGAGGCGACGGCCGGCGCGAGGTCGAGCCAGCTGATGGTGGCGACGGCGACTGCGGCGCATGCCGCGACGGCGCAGAAGAGAACTCTCCGATACATGGTCAGGTGCCTCGACCCGCCGGCACTCGGTCGTCGGTCACGGGGGCGAGCAGTTCGTCCCGATGGGAGGCGACCAGGGTGTGGGTCCGGTGGGGCCACCAGAAGTGCCAGCCGCGCAACGGCTCCGACCACCCAGGCGGAAATGACCCGCCACGGGTGGGCAATGACCGCGGATCCCAGACGTTCGAACAACACCACCTCCCTCTGCCATGGGTCAGCGAGGGCTCATTGCCCGTCCCTGGTGTGCCTTATCGAATCCTCACAATTCGAAGAACCATCCCTCATCATTGCTTGTCACGCTGGCGGGTCATGGTGCACAGCAGCCTGGCCGGGGCCCATTCTCAGGATCTTCTACGGAAGCGCCCAGCCCGGTCATGAGTGAGGTCCGTACCGTACAGGAAGGAGGTGAGCAGGAACACCCGATCCACCTGCTCGGCCGCACATGAACTGGTTCTTCGCCACCCTCCCTCTCCTGGCTCTGACCGTGGCCTCGGCCACCATCCCACGGTTGGTCCCCGCCGTCCGCGACCAGCGCACCGCCCTGGCCACCGGCCGCGCCCGATCGAACGGGCACGGTCGCCTGTCGGAGTCGGCTCCGGTCCGCAACCGGCGCTGAGGGGTTACGAGGTCATACCGCCGAGACCGACCAGGCCGCGGGCCAGCTCGATCTCGCCCATGTGACGCAGCGCGTGCTGGTAGATCCAGCACTCGGTGGCATCGAGCAGCGTGATCCCCTCGGGACCGGCTACCCGGGCGCTGTAGGTGCTAGCCACCTGGGGCGGGAAGGGGCGGGCGATGACCACCCGGGTCAGTTCGGCCGGGTCCAGCTTCTCGAGCCATTCTTCCGTTCGCGTGAAGACAGCGCCCATGTACTGCTGGAACGCCCCGTAGTCGCCGATACGTTGATGGACCATCTCCGCCACCGTGCGGTGCTTGCCGTGGTCGGGGATGGCCGGGTGCACGCGGGCTTCCCACGTCCCGTCCCAGATCGGGGCTTCACCCGTCATGAGCATGAAGGAGGCATCGATCATGTTCACGATGTGGAACAGACTGAAGGCGATGGGCAGCACGCCCTCGCGCTCGAAGTGGTTGACCTGGTCGGCGTCCATGGTGGCCACCGCATCCCAGTACAACGAGTGCAGGGCCCGCATCCGTCGCTGCAGCGATTCGAGGATGAGACCGTCACTCATGACTCCACCCAAACACTTGTCAGTAAAACTGTCAACTGTTAGCCTCCACGGTAACCGGCCGGCCCGGGGACGGGCCATCATGACCAGGGCGCCTCACCGCTTGGGACGGTCCCGAGGGGCCTGGGGTGGTCCCGCCCAGCCTCGCGCCGGAGCCACAGGTGCACCATGGACCTCGAAGTCGACCCCGATGACCTCCGACGGGTACGGGCGGTGGCGCGCGCCGCGGTCCCGCTCGGGCCGGAGGAGGCCCGGTTGCGCATCGACTCGTTCGGCCTCACCGCCAACAACATCACCTACGCGGTATTCGGCGACGCCATGGGGTACTGGCAGTTCTTCCCGGTCCCCGACGAGCCGGCCGCCGGAGACGGGGTCCGGTGGGGGCAGGTGCCGGTGTGGGGGTTCGCCGACGTCGTCGAGTCGGCCGTCCCTCGCGTCCCCGGGGGGACCCGGGTGTACGGCTATTTTCCCATGGCCGAGGAGTTGGTGGTCCACCCGGGGCGCATCGATGAGCGCGGGTTCACCGACGTCGCTGCCCACCGGGAGCCGCTCCCGAGCGTGTACAACCGCTACTCCTTCACGGGGACGGATCCCATCTACCGTCGTGACCGCGAGCCACAGCAGATGCTGCTCTGGCCGCTGTTCGTCACGTCCTTCGTGGTGGACGACTTCCTCGGTGATCACGAGATGTTCGGAAGCACGGATGTAGTCATCTCCAGCGCATCGGCCAAGACCTCCATCGGCACCGCCTTCCTCCTCGCCCAACGCGGCGATGTCGAGGTGGTGGGGCTCACCTCGGCGGCAAACGAGGACTTCGTGCGCGCGCTCGGCTGCTACGACCGCACCGGTACGTACGAGGACGTTTCGTCCCTGCCCGTTCACCGCTCCTGCTATGTGGACATCGCCGGGCGGCGGGACGTCACCGCCGCGGTACACGCCCACTTCGGCGAACGCCTCGACTACAGCATGGTCGTAGGGGACACTCACTGGGAGGATGCCTCGCAGCCGGATACACCGCTCACCGGTCCGCGGCCCACCTTCCTGTTCGCACCGGACCAGATCGCCAAGCGCCGCCACGAGTGGGGCCGCGACGGGTTCGAGCAGAACGTGGCGGGAGCGTGGAGCCGGTTCGCGCCCTGGACCGACGGCTGGATGACGCTGCGGCACGCCCGCGGCCCCGCCGAGGTGGAACGGGCCTATCGCCGCCTGGTGGAGGGTCGGGTCGATCCTCATGTCGGCGACATCTGCACCCTGGGGATCGACCACCCCGCTCCGACCCCGTCGGCGGCCGCGGACGGTCGACCCGACGACCGGCGGGGCTGAGCGCCGGCCGGCGGCACTAGCCTCGCGGCCACGATGGCCCTCAATGCCGACCGCGACGGCGGACACCGCGCGCCCGAAGACACGACCGCTCGCCCCCCGGACGGGGACACGTCCATCGACGGGCGCCAGCTGCGACGCAAGCGGAACCGCGAGGCGGTGGTCGAGGCCTTACTCGATCTCTACCGCGACGGGAATCTCCGGCCGAGCACTGAGGAGATCGCGACCCGATCGGGGTTGTCCCCCCGCTCCCTGTTCCGCTACTTCGAGGATGTGGACGATCTGACCCGCTCTGCGGTCATGCGGCAGGAGGCCCGAGCCATGCCGCTCGTGGCCATCGACGCCGGACCCGAGGAGACATTGGAAAAGAGGATCGGCGCCCTTGTCGACCAGCGGTTCCGGTTGTTCGACGCCGTCGGCCATGCCGCCGCGGTGACCAGACTGCGGGCCCCCTTCCAGCCCCTGCTTGCGGCGGAGCTCAGCCAGAACCGGCGATTCCTGCGTTCACAGGTGAGCTCGCTGTTCGCACCGGAACTGGCGAACATGGACGAGCGGAGGAGCGCCGCCACCCTGGCCGGTGTCGACATCCTGACCTCGTTCGAGTCCTACCAGCTGCTGACCGAGGACCGGTCGATGGAGTCGTCCGCGGCGAGAACGGTGGTCATCGACGCCCTGTCTGCGCTGTTCGGACCCCTGCCGTGAGCGCGCGTCGGGCGTGGCT
This sequence comes from Acidimicrobiales bacterium, assembly GCA_035949055.1. GTDB lineage: Bacteria > Actinomycetota > Acidimicrobiia > Acidimicrobiales > RAAP-2 > Bog-756. The sequence continues at coordinate 10,375 of DASZIO010000017.1, read as the reverse complement.
CGAGGCATCGCCGGCGCCGGCGACCGCTGAGGCCGCGGGATCAGACGGCGGCGGCGCGGGCTTCGGCCAGCAGCTTGTCGTCGTCGGCCATGAGGGCATGGGCCAGGTCGCGCACCAGCTCGAGAACCTCGGGATGGGCCTGTGGATCCCAGCCCTCGAGGAGCTCGGTCATTGACGCCCGACGCGCCGCGGTGAGCCGTTCGATTGCCTCCTGACCCGCTGCCGTCAGCACCAGGCTGCTGGGGTCGGAGGGCAGGGCTGCACCCGGGCCATTGGTGGTGGCCGAATCGCGGCCGGGCCGGTCAGACCCGTTCGACTCCCGGTCGCGACGCAGGAAGCCCGCCGACACCAGCGAGTCGATCGACGCCGAGAGGTGTCGGGGATCCACCTTGAGGTGGGCGCCGACCTGCTCGAGCGTGAAGCCGGGCCGGTCGGCCAGCCGGTAGAGCATCCACACCCCAGCTGGCTCGAGATCCAGATGGGCCCGTTTGGCCAACGTCTCGTACAGTTCGCCGCGGTTCTCCCGGCTGGCCGCTCGTTCGAGGATGCGACGCACCTCCCCGAGCGAGGTCCTCGGCTCGGGAAGCCCGAGGTGCTCGCCGGGCTCGGACGTACGGATCGACTTGCGCAGCTCGATCTCGGGCAGGGTCCAGCTGAGGAGGAAGGCCACCAGCCCGATGGGCACCCCGATCAGGAACATGGTCTGGATGGTGTGGGCGATACCCTCGATCACCGCGGCCTGCGTAGCGGCAGGCAGGTGGTGAATGGCCGTCGGGTTGTCGGCGTTGAGGCTGAAGCCCGGCGGGGCCTTCGGGAGGTGCAGCGAGGCGAGGACGTTCGAGACGACCAGGTTGGCGTAGACGGCGCCGAACACCGCCGTGCCGAACGAGCCGCCGATCATCCGGAAGAAGGTCGTCCCCGAGGTGGCCGTACCCAGCTCCTCGTAGGGCACGGCATTCTGGACCGCCACCACCAGCACCTGCATGACCAGCCCCAGTCCGAATCCGAACACAGCCATATAGGCGGCCACCGTCCACGCCCCGGTGGCCACCCCGATCAACGACATAAGGAAGAGGCCGATGGTCATGAGGGCGGTGCCCACCACCGGGAAGACCTTGTACCGGCCGGTGCGGCTGACCAGCTGCCCGGAGCCGATGGAGGCGACCAGGAGCCCACCCATCATCGGGAAGAGCCGGACCCCCGACTGGATGGCGCTCACCCCCTTCACGTCCTGGAGGAACAGGGGCAAGAAGGTGAGGGCTCCGAACATGGCGAAACCGACCACAAAGCCGATGGCGCTGGCTGCGGCGAACACCGAATTGGTGAACAGGTTGAGGGGGATAACCGGCTCCACCGCCCGTCGCTCGGCGAACAGGAAGGCCACCCCGGAGACCACGCCGCTCACGGCCAGGCCGATCAGGAACGGTGAGCCCCACGGATACGAGCTGCCCCCGAGGCTGGTGAACAGCACCAGCGCCGTGGCGGACAGGGCCAGTAGCGCCGTACCGAGGTAGTCGATGACCCGGTGCACCCGGCTCAGCGCCCCGGGCAGGGCCACCGCCGTCACGACCAGGGCGGCCGCCCCGAAGGGCAAGTTGATGTAGAAGATCCACCGCCAGCTCAGGTACTCGACCAGCACACCCCCGATGAGCGGGCCGATGACGGTGGTCACGCCGAACATGGCCATGAATAGCCCCATGTACCGGCCACGCTCACGTGGTGACACCACGTCTCCGACGATGGTCTGAGCGCCCACCATCAGGCCCCCGCCGCCTAGGCCCTGCACGGCCCGGAACACGATGAGCTCGAACATGGACTGGCTGAGACCGGCCAGCACCGACCCGACAAGGAAGATGACGATGGCCACCTGGAAGAAGAACTTGCGGCCGTACTGGTCACCGAGCTTGCCCCACAGGGGTGTCGATACGGTGGAGGAAAGCAGGTAGGCGGTGACCACCCAGGTCAGGTGCGAGGCACCGTGCAGGTCGCCGACGATGGTGGGCAGGGCGGTCGACACCACCGTCTGGTCCAGCGCGGCCAGGAACATGCCGAGCAGGAGGGCTCCGATGACCACCCGCACGCGGCGCCGGGAGAGTTCACCGGTTGGACCCGGTGGAGCCGGTGCAAGGGTCTCGCTCACGGTCTCCTCTCCGCGGTGCGCCGATGGCGACACCATTGTACGAACCGGCGCCGGCACGAGGCGGCGGGACGCACCGTCCCCGGCCGACTGTCCGGCTGGCCGCCTAGCGCGCCGGACCTTCGATTCGCCGCCGGAAGCCGGCCACGGTGATCTCGACCACCCGATCGTGCCCCCACTGCAGGACCGGGTGGGCCACGCGGTTGGCCAGGCGCATGGCCGGCTGCTGCATCTCGACGGTCCACCCCACGTCCGCCTGCGTTCCGCCGGCATCGGGACGAAGCCTCAGGCTGGCCTCCCCGGTGAGGTCGCCCTCCACCCGGGCGTCGATGGCCCGGGCCCGCTCACAGCGGATCAGCTCGACCCGGAGCCGCATACGGTACGGGAGGGGCGGGGTCACCACGCCACTGAGCACCGACCCGGGCGAGAGACCCTCCCCCTCGAGGCGGAATTGGGTGAGCCAGGGCCACCAGCCCTCGAATTGATCGACCTCCTCCAGTCGGGCCCACAGCTCGTCCGGGGCCAGGTCGAACCGGAAACTGCCGCCATAGTCGATCACGGGAGCGGCCACCCACCCGAGGCTACGGGGCGAATCGGCTCGCGGGCCCGCCGCCCGCCGGCCCGCGGACGAGCACCGGAGCCGCCCCGGGTACGGTCACTCCGTGCCGACCGATGCTCGACCGCCGGAGGGGCGACCGCGATGACCGGGGTCGGAAAGCCTCGGTGATCCGGATGGGGCGACCGTTGCGACCGTTGGACTCGAGGCTCCCCCTCGTCCTGAGGCGCAACCCGGGCTCGGTGACCGACCTCCTCGAGCGCTTGGCCGGGGAACCAGTCGACGCCGACATCCGCAGCCAGTCACGGGCCGCGGCGGCTGATACGGAGCCATTGGAACTGGCCGCCGGCAGCGAAGTGGTGGAGCGCGCCGTGGTCCTCCGGGGACGCATGACCGGTCGTGACTACGTCTATGCCGAGACGTTGATCGCCCCGGCCACTATCCCGACGTCGGTCAGCCGTCGCCTCGAGCAGACCCGGGACCCGATCGGGCGGGTGTTGAGCGACCACGGACTGGTCGTCGGGCGCCAGCCGCTTCCGGGCCCCGCCGTCGCCGCGCGTGCCGATATCGCGACCGCCGCGCTCCTCACCGCCGCCGTGTTCAGCCGTCGCTACCGCATCCTGATCGGAGAGATCCCCGCCTTCGCGGTCAACGAATGGTTCCTCCACACGGTGGCCGATGCACTCGGCGACCACCCCGACCTCTGAGGTAACTCGGGCCCCGTCCCGTCCCCGGGGCCCCGTCGCGTCCCCAGGGCCCCGTCGCGTCCCCAGGCCGGTCCCCGGGCTCCCCCTCGTTCCCAGGCCGGTCCCCTACGATTCGGGCGTGCCGGATCGGAGCGCTCGACGCGAGGCGCGGCCGGTGTGGAACCTGCTCATCGGCAGGCCCCTGGGGACGAGCGAGGTGGCGAAGGAGCGGATCACTCCGGTCGAGGGGCTCTCGGCCCTCTCCCTCGATGCGTTGACGTCGGTGGCCTACGGGCCCGAGGCCATCATCGTGGTAGTGGCACTGGCCGGCGCCGGCGCCTTGCACCTCATCCTGCCGATCACCGTGGCCATCGTGGCGCTCCTGGCCATCCTGGTGTTCTCCTACCGGCAGGTGATCGACGCCTACCCCGGGGGTGGAGGAGCGTATGCCGTCTCCCGGGCCAACCTCGGGACCGGCGCCAGCCTGGTGGCCGGTGCCGCGCTCGTCGTCGACTACACCCTGACGGTGGCGGTCTCCATCGCGGCAGGCGTCGGCTCGCTCACTGCTGCGTTCCCCGGCCTGACTTCGGCCACGGTTCCCATCTGTCTCGGCATCCTCGCACTCATCACCCTGCTCAACCTCCGCGGCCTGGGCGACACCGCCCGCGCCTTCCTCCTTCCGACGCTGGTCTTCATCGTCGGCCTGCTGGCCATCATCGCCATAGGCCTCGTCCACCCGCTGGCGGCGAACACGCCCCTGCCGGGGAGTTCGCTGGTCCCCACCACTGGGTTGCAGACCGTCGGCGTGCTGCTGGTGCTCAAGGCCTTCTCGGCCGGTTGCAGCGCGCTCACCGGTGTGGAGGCCATTGCCAACGGCGTCCCACTGTTCAAAGAGCCGCGGGTCGTGCGGGCCAAGCGCACCGAGTTGCTCCTCGGAGTCATCCTCGCCGCCATGCTGCTCGGCCTGGCCGTCCTCGCCCGCCGTTGGCAGATCGGCCCGCGCTCGGGCCAGACGGTGCTGAGCCAGATCATGGCCATGGCCGTGGGGCGCAACGCCGCCTTCTACGTGATGTCGATCACCATCACCGTCGTGCTGGCTCTGGCGGCCAACACCTCATACGGGGGGCTGCCCATCCTCGGCAGCCTGCTGGCCCGGGACAACTACCTGCCACATCTGTTCGGGCTCCGGGGTGACCGCCAGGTGTTCGCCAACGGCATCGGGGTGCTCACCGGGCTCTCCGCAGTCCTGCTGATCGCGGTGGGCGGCAACACGAACGAGCTCATCCCGCTCTTCGCCATCGGCGTGTTCACCGGGTTCACGTTGTCTCAGGCCGGACTGGTCATCCACTGGTGGCGGACCCGTCCGCCCCACTGGTACCACCGGGCCGCCCTCAACGGGACCGGGGCGCTGACCACTGCCATCGCCACCATTGTCTTCCTCGTCACCAAGTTCACCAGTGGTGCGTGGGTGGTCGTGGTCGCCGTACCGGTCTTCGTGGCCCTCTTCGTCCGGGTGCACCGGTACTACGACATCGCCGCCGCCGACCTCGGCATCGGTACGGTCCCGCCCCAGCCCGAGGGCAGGCGGACGCTGGTCATCGTCCCGGTAACCAGCGTGTCGCGTCTCACCGGCGTGGCCTTGGCCGACGCCCTCTCCATCGGCGACGAGGTCACTGCAGTCTCGGTGGTGGTCGACGACCGCGACCAAGGCCAGGGGGCCGCCGACTCGCTCGAGCGCGCGTGGCAGCGTTGGGACCCCGGGGTTCCCCTCCGGATCCTGCCGACCGAGTTCTCTTCGGTGGTCGACCCCATCGTGGCCTTCATCGACGACGCCCGCCGGGACCGGGATCAACAGGTCGTGGTCCTGATCCCGGTCATCGTCCCGACCCGCCTGCGCTACACCATCCTCCACAACCAAATCGACCGGGTCCTCACCTACGCCCTCCGCACCCGGACCGACGTCGTGGTGGCCCGCGTGAAGATGCCACTCGTGCCACCGGCGGAGCCGCCTGGGCCGGGTGGCTCGTCTTCGGCGGCCGCCAACGCGCCGGAGCGGCCGGACGGCACCTGATCGCGGCCTACGGCCGGCTCGCTCAAGCCGCCGTCGGGCGCCAGGGCTCAACCCAGTCGGAGGCCGGCCATCCCTCCACGGCCGCCACCAGAGAGACGGCGTCGGCCCCGTCGATCGACTCGCGCAAGATGTCGGCGTGGCCGGCGTGGCGGGCGGTCTCCTCGATGAGGTGGAGCAGCACCCAGCGCACCGACCAGGCCTCGACATCCCGAGGGAACCAGGGCACGCCGCGGGGCACCGGAACCGGACGGTCGAGGTCGAGGTGGCCGAGGGCCGCCTCGGTCTCGCTCGCCACCTGGCCATAGAGGCCCAACACGTCGCCCACGGTGTCGGTCGTGCTCATCCGGAAGTTGGCCAGATACTCCTCGGCCGACCCCGAGGGGCGCTCGAGCGCCGTGTCCACCCAACTCCGCTCGGTGGTGGCCACATGCTGTATGAGCCCGCCGATACTGAGGGAACTGGCCGTCGGGGTGGACCGGGCCTGTTCGTCGGTGAGGCCGTAGGCCGACGCCACCAGGGCGGCGCGCTGAGCGGCCAGGAAGGAGAGCAGTCCGTCACGCTCGTCGGCAACGGGGGCGGTGAGTGCGGACATTTTTCGGCCGCCTTTCTCGGAGCGGTGCCCCGGATTTCGGTCCAGGCGATCTGCCTGTCCTGACAGCATGCGCCTCAAAACCGGACAACCTTTGGCCGGTTTTAATGAAAGCATGAACAAATGCGGGCCGACCGGCTGGTGGCCATCCTCCTGATGCTCCAGACCCGGGGCCGGGTCACCGCGTCCGAGGTGGCGACGGAGCTCGAGGTGTCGGAACGGACGGCCCGCCGCGACCTCGAGGCGCTCGCCGTCGCCGGACTTCCGGTCTACTCGTTGCAGGGTCGGAACGGCGGCTGGCGGCTGGCCGGCGGGGGACGGACCGACCTCAGCGGGCTGTCGGCCGCCGAGGCGCGGGCCCTGTTCCTGGTGGCCGGGCCGTCGTCATCGGCCACCCCTGAGCTGCGAGCGGCGCTGCGCAAACTGGTCCGGGCCCTGCCCGAATCATTCCGCACCCAGGCGGAGGCGGCGCGCACCGCCGTCGTGGTCGACACGGACAGCTGGGGGAGGTCGGCACTGAGCCGACCCACCCCGCCCCACTTCGAGACGGTGCAACAGGCCGTCATCGAAGGCGAGCGGCTGAACCTCGGCTACGTGGCTCGAGACGGATCATCGACGTCACGGTCGGTCCACCCGCTGGGGCTGGCCGCCAAGGGGTCCGCCTGGTACCTGGTCGCCGACACTGACGCCGGTCGGCGCACGTTTCGGGTCGACCGGATCACCGCCGTCGAGCGCACCGGGTTGTCGGCGCCGCGCCCCGAGGGGTTCGACCTGGCCGACGCATGGACGGCGATCATCAGCGAGGTGGAGCGGATGCGATCCCCCGTCACCGTCAAGGCCTCGGTCGACCCGGACATGGTGGGCCTCTGCCGCTGGCTGCTGGGCAACCGGGTGAGCATCGGACCGGCCGGGCCGGACGGGAGGGTGGAGATGGAGATCCGGGGCCAGTCCCACCGGAGCCTGATCGGGGAGCTGGCCGGCCTCGGAACCGGAGTCGAGGTCCACGACCCGCCCGAGCTCCGCCGCGGTCTGGCCCAGATCGGCCGCGATCTGGCCGCCCTGTACGAGAATCCGCCGGCTCCCGGCTGAGTGGGCGCCGGCCGGGCCGCCGGCACGCCCCGACCTGATGACCTCAGCCTGCTGGCCCGGCCTGCCGCAGCCGACCCACCAGCCCGGCCAGGTCGGACTGGTCGATCCGCGCCGTGGCCCGCACCGAAGCCCGCCCGAGGCTCGAGCCGAAAGGAAGGGCGTCGATCAAACCGCGGGCCACCCAACTCCGGAACAGCCGCAGCTCGGTCGACCGGACCAGCGCCCGCTCGTCGACCACCCGGCCCTTGGACATGAGGGCGGCATTGGTCAACCGGCGAACCTCGGTGGGATCAACGGAGATCGAGGCGTCGTTCAGCTGGCGCACCAGGAACGAACCCGTGTTGTACCAGTCACAGAAGCCGTGGACGATGGAGGCCACCTGGCCCACCAGCCCGTCGATGGCGAGAGCGAGCACCGGGCCGCCCTCGAACGTAGACGCGGCTGCTGCCGCCACTAACGCAACCTGCAGCGCACCCACCGCCGTCGAGATGGAGCGGCTCTGCCGGGAGGCCAGCAGCTCGACGCCCTCGCGGTCGTACAGCACCGCCGGGTGCTCGAGCACCTGACCGGACATCCAGTCGAGCAGCCGGGGCGGCGCCGCCCGCACTTCGGCCCGGACCCTGGCCATCCGCCCCGGCCCCCCGCCCACGACCTCCCGCCCGATGCCCCCGAGCGCCTTCTCGAGCTCGGCGGCGGCTTCGGGCGGCAGGCCCTCGGGTCGCAGCAAGGTGCGGAGAGCCTGGGCGAAGCTGGCCCGGGCCCGGGCCAGCCGGGACATCCCGACCGGCGGGACCGGAGCTCGCTCGGGCGGCGGTCCGGACGTGTGCTCGGTCACCGCGAAGAGTCTGTTGACTGGCCATGGGGTCTGCAAGGCGGTGCGGTACCTCCAGGTCCAATGGGCCTACCATCGGGTGCACCTTGACGCCGGTCGCCGAAGGTCGGATGTGCGTGCCGCCAAGGGATCGGGGAGCGGAGCGCACGTGGCGCTGGACATCGGGCGCAGGCAGTTGGCACGGGCGGCGAGGTCGGCCCGCTCGGATGGCCGGTCCGTCCCGAGCGTCGTCATCGTCGGTGCCGGTCTGTCAGGTGTGGCGATGGCCATGCAGCTGGTGCGATCCGGCGTCCGCGACTTCACCATTGTCGAGCAGTCCGACCGGGTCGGTGGCACGTGGAGGGACAACACCTACCCGGGCAGTGGATGCGATGTCCCGTCCCGCCTCTATTCGTTCTCCTTCGCCCCCAAGACGGACTGGACACGGCGCTTCGCCGAACAGCCGGAGATCCTCGACTACGTCGATCGGTGCGTGGAGCAATTCGGCCTCGGTCAGCACCTGCGGCTCAACGCATCGGTGCGCCGGGCCGTGTTCGACGGGACCGGTAGTCACTGGCAGGTGGAGGTCTCCAGCCCCGAGGGCGTCGAGTTCCTGGTGGCAGACATCGTGGTCTTCGCCTGCGGCCAGCTGAACCGGCCCCACGTCCCAGACTTCGAGGGTCTCGACCGGTTTGCCGGCCCGGCGTGGCACTCGGCCCGTTGGGACCACAGCGAGGATCTCGCCGGACAGCGGGTCGCGGTCATCGGTAACGGCGCCAGCGCCATCCAGTTCGTCCCACTGGTGGCCCGAGCCGCGGCCGAGCTCACCGTCTACCAGCGCACGCCGAACTATGTCTCTCCGAAGAAGGACCGGCCGTACGGCCAGCTGTCCCGATGGATCGTCGAGCACCTGCCGGCGGCGGCCACGGCCCATCGGTGGTGGATCTATTGGAGCCTGGAGCTGCGCTGGTTGTGGTTCCGCAAGGACAGTTGGCCGGGGCGCAAGCTCACCGAGCTGTTCGCCAAGGGGATCCTCGCCGACGTCGTCTCCGATCGTCTACCCGAGGCCTTGGTCATCCCCGACTACCCCATCGGGTGCAAGCGTATTCTGATCTCCAGCGACTGGTACCCGACGCTCGAACGGCGCACCGTCCACCTCGTCGACCAACCCATCGAACGGATCGAAGCCGACGGCGTGGTCACGACCGACGGCCAGAAACGGCCCGCTGATGTCCTCATCTTCGGCACCGGCTTCTCGACCACCGACTTCCTCTCGCACATCGACGTCATCGGAACGGGAGGGCGCGTCCTGGCCAATGAGTGGAGGCAGGGCGCTCACGCCTATCTCGGTGTGGCGGCCCCGTCCTTCCCCAACTGCTACTTCCTCTACGGCCCGAACACCAACCTGGGGCACAACTCGATCCTGTTCATGGTGGAGCGCCAGATCAACCTCATCCTGCAGGCGATGGCCCTCCAGACCCGGTCCGGTGGGGCGGCTGGACTCCCCGTCGTCGGGGTGGGCGACGACGCCGCCCGGCGCGACGACGAACGCACCCAGCGGTTGATGGCCCGCACCGCCTGGGTGGCCGACTGTCGGAGCTGGTACAAGGACGCCTCAGGCCGGGTGGTCAACAACTGGCCCACGTGGACCGTGCGCTACTGGTACGACACGCTGCACTTGCGGGCGCGGCGGTTGGGCCTGCTCGGTGCGGGCGCAGGCCGGCAGCAATCCGCGGCGACCGCGTCGGCCTCGACCGAGCCAGCCTCGACCGGGCAGGAGACGGCACCGGCGAGTGTCGAGGGACACCGGGCCGACAGCGAACGGCGGCCCACCCCGACCACCCGATGACCGGCGGCCTTGCTACCGTTGTGCGCCATGGCTCGTAGCGGTCCCAGCGGCCCTGAGCCCACGCATTCCGGCCTGTCCGACGTTCTGCCACCGCGGGGGAGGACCTACCCGCCGCCGGGTGCCCCGCGCCATCCGGCCACCGACGAGACAACGAGCGCGGCCAGCAGTAACGGGGCGGGCTCCTCAGACCCGCTCGCCGGCCTGGCCGCGCTGCAGCCCCACAGACGGCGTCACGCCCACTCGGCGCGCAAAGCGGCCGCCGCCAGTTCGTTCGACGAGACCGGGCTCCAGGCCCTCGGCGAGCAAGTGAGGGCCGCCCGGGGCAAGAAGAGGGGGCGGCACCGGAAGGCAAAGTGGATCCTCGGCACGGCCGCCGTCGTCATCTTCGTGGTGGTGGGCTCGGCGGCCGGCTACGCCTGGTACCTCAGCCACGAGATCCACCGAATCGACGTGCGCGGTCTCACCGACGTCCCGACCAGCGGAGCCGACGCCGGCACCGAGAACATCTTGATGGTCGGTTCCACGGATCGCTGCGCCCTCAAGGTGCAGAACGCCGCCTACGGGTTGTGCTCCCAGGGCGTGAACGG
>DASZIO010000016.1:0-1941 GCA_035949055.1 Acidimicrobiales bacterium | reverse complement strand
CAAAAGGAGCCGCTTCGGGAAGAAGCGACTCCTTGCCGGTTCGGGACCTGTCGAGGTCCGTCTACTCGGTCGAGAGTGCCTCCCGGGTTGCCTTGGCGCTCGATACCAAGGCGTCCTTGCTACAGGCGGTAGAGAAGCCGGCGATGGACACGGCCATCGCCGGGGGAGCCGGCGGACAGGCCTCGGTCGTGCCCTCGGCGAGGTCGTCTGGGGCGTCCGACGGCTGCGGCTGTGACGTTTCCCTGCTCCTCATGACGACCCATTCTAACGGGCAATGATCGCAAAATGGCATCATTTCGTAACAATTTCGAAGAAATGAAGAAATGGGGCTACGGCCTGGACCGCATTCCCTTTCGGCGGTCGCCGTGACGCCCCGGTGACCGGCACGCTTGGGCCGAGCACCCCGGCCGCCAACCTGCGGGCCCCTGGACCGGCGACCGTTACCGTTGCCCGGGTGTCCCGCCTGGTCGTCGACATTGCTCCGCTGCGGAAGCACCGGCACTTCCGGCGACTGTGGGCCGGCCAGCTCGTCTCGGGCGTCGGATCGCAGCTCACGCTGGTGGCCGTGTCGTTCCAGGCCTACGGGCTCACCCACTCGACCCTGGTGGTCGGGCTCATCGGCCTGTCCCAGCTGGTGCCTTTGCTGGCCGGGGCCCTGTGGGGCGGCACACTGGCCGACGCCGTCGACCGCAAGACCATCCTCGTGCTCACCCAGGTGGCCATGGCCACCGCCGTCGGCGGCCTGGCGTTCAACGCCTCCGGTTCGCATCCGTCGGTCTGGCCGCTGTTCGTCTGCACCGCGGCCAATGCCGGGTTCCAAGGGGTCGACTGGCCGGCCCGACGCGCGGCCCTCCCCGAGCTGGTCGGCGAACAGGACCTGACCCCTGCCGTCGCGCTGCAGACCGCAGGCCAGCAGCTCGCCTTGGTGGCCGGGCCCGCCCTGGCCGGCGTGCTCATCGCCGCCATCGGCCTCAGCGCGGTGTATGGCCTCGATGTGGTGACTTTCGCCGTGGCTCTGCTGGCCGCCCTCCTCCTGCCTTCGCTGGTGCCGACCGGCGGCGGGAGGCCGATGGGTCTGCGGTCGATGGCCGAGGGGTTCGCCCACTTGCGGAGCCAGCGGCTCCTGTCGGCCACCTATTGGATCGACCTCAACGCCATGATCTTCGGGATGCCGAGAGCGGTCTTCCCCGCTCTCGGCGTCGGGCTCTTCGGCGGGGGTGCGGGGACGGTCGGGTTGCTCTATGCCGCTCCCGGGGCGGGCGCCCTCGTCGGCTCGCTGTTCACCGGATGGTGTGCACGGGTCCGACACCAGGGCCGAGCCATCGCCGCCTGCGTGGTCGTGTGGGGGGTGACCATCGCCCTCTTCGGCGTCATCCCGGTGCTCTGGATCGGGTTGACGCTGCTGGCCCTGGCCGGGGCGGCCGACCTCATTTCGGCCGTCTTCCGTCAGGCGGTCCAGCTCCGAACGGTGCCGGACCACCTCCAGGGCCGGCTGTCCGGGACCTTCTTCGCGGTGGTGGCCGGAGGACCGAGGCTCGGGGACGCAGAGACCGGTCTGGCCGCCGCCATCGGTGGGCCTCAGTTTGCGGTGTGGTCGGGGGGCCTGGCCTGCGTCGTCGGTGTGGGGGTGCTGCTCAAGCGGGTGCCTGAGCTCTGGCGCGACCGCGGCGGCGGACAACCGTTCAGTCCCGGGGCCGAGACAGGAGCCATCGGCGACGCGATCACCGAATTGGGCGAGGGCGAGCCCCTCTAGCTCCGGCCCGCGACGGGCGCAGCCGACGTCGCCCGAACCCTCAGACGTCGGCCAGGCGGCGCAGCTGGAACGAGAGCGCCACCTCGAGCAGCCCGTAGATGATCAACCAGATCCCTATGATCACGGCCAGCGCGGTCAGGGTCAGGTTGGGCCACACCAGGGTCACCACGCCGGCGGCAAAGGCCAGC
>DASZIO010000015.1:0-23167 GCA_035949055.1 Acidimicrobiales bacterium | reverse complement strand
CCGGCTTCTCTACCGCCTGTAGCAAGGACGCCTTGGTATCGAGCGCCAAGGCAACCCGGGAGGCACTCTCGACCGAGTAGACGGACCTCGACAGGTCCCGAACCGGCAAGGAGTCGCTTCTTCCCGAAGCGGCTCCTTTTGCTTTTTGGGCGAGCGCTCGTGCCGCAGTGCCTCGGCCGCACGGAGCCTCGGGCCAAAGCCTCTGTGCTGAAGGCTTCTCCGGCTGGCAGGGCCGCCACCGGGCCTACTTCCTGTCCCGGGTCGCGCCGGCGTCCTGCGCACCACAGCCCGCCCCGCGAACCCTGTTCAGGTCATGAGCACCCCACCGCGATGGGCACGGCCACACCGACTCATCGATCCACACCGACTCATCGATCCACACCGACCGTCACCCACTCATCGATCCATATGACTTCCAAGGAGCAAACGATGTCCACACGCGAACGGATCTCCGACAGCCGGGAACAGGCGCGGCAGGCCGTGGCCGAGCAGGTGGCCGAGTGGTCTCCGGACCGGGGCGTGGACGTCGGCGACAGCCACGACAAGGGCGAGCCGTCCCTCTGCGTCGGGGAGGCCGCCTGAGGCGGGAGGCTCGGGCCGCGGCTCGGGCCGGTACGCCGTCGCCGCGCCGCGGGCGGTGGGGCTGAGCTGAGCTGAGCTGAGGTCTACCGGCCGGCGGCGAACGCCTTGCCCACGGCGGCGATGGCGTCGGGGTCGGCGAACGCGAAGCTGAAGATGACCTCATCCGCCCCGGCCTCGACGTGTCCCGCCACCAGATCGGGGATCTCGTCGGGCTGACCCACGGTGAACCCGGCGACCTCCTCGGCCGAGGCGCTGGCGGTCAGCATGGACCGCACCTCGGCGGTGTTCTCCTCGGACGTGGTGAGGATGAGCGGGGTCATCCAGGTCACGTCGATCTCCGCGGGATCGCGGCCCACCTCGGCGCAGTGGCGATGGAGCGCCTCGATCTTGCGCGACAGCGTGGCCACGTCCCCGGTCACGTTGCACTTGTCGGCGTAGCGGGCCACGAGGCGCAGGGTCCGCTTCTCGCCCCCGCCGCCGATCATGATCTTCGGCCCTCCGGGCTGGATGGGGCGCGGCAGGTTTCGGGCATGGTCCAACCGGAAGTGGGCTCCTTCGAAGTTGACGTCGTCCCCGGCGAACATGGCCCGGCAGATCTGCACCGCCTCCTCGAGCATGTCGAGGCGCTCACCGTCGGCTGGGTAGTCGACGCCGAGCGCCTGGTGCTCGACGTCGTACCAGGCGGCGCCGATGCCGAGGATGGCCCGACCCTTCGACACGACGTCGAGGGTGGTCACGATCTTGGCCAAAATGCCGGGGTTGCGGTAGGTGACGCCGGTGACCAGCGTTCCGAGCTGGATCCGCTCGGTACGGGCGGCCAACGCCCCGAGCAGGGTATAGGCCTCGAGCATGGGCTGGTCGGGTCCGCCGAGCGGCGGGAGCTGGAAGAAGTGGTCCATGACGAAGAGCGAGTGGTACCCGGAGGACTCCGCCGCTCCGGCCAAGCCGGCCAGGTGCTCGAAGAGGTCGCCGGCCTCGACCCCGGAGAAGTTGGGCAGTTGCACACCGATGTCGGTCATGGGCTCACGGTACCCGCCCGGAGGGCCGCCCGGTGTGGCCCGACCGCCCCGCAGTCAGCTCAGGTCCGAATGCTCCTGACGCTCGAACTGGATGCGGTACAGCTCGGCGTAGTGCCCGCCCGCCGCCAGCAGCTCCTCGTGACCGCCCCGTTCGACGATCCGACCCCGGTCGAGCACCAGGATCATGTCGGCCTCCCGCACCGTGGACAACCGGTGGGCGATGACCAACGAGGTGCGGCCCTCGAGCGCGGTGGCCAGGGCTTGTTGCACGGCCACCTCCGACTCCGAGTCGAGGTGGGCGGTGGCCTCGTCGAGGATCACCACCCGCGGCGACTTGAGGAGGATCCGGGCGATGGCCAGGCGCTGCTTCTCACCACCGGAGAGGCGATAGCCCCGGTCGCCGACCACCGTGTCGATCCCATCCGGGAGGGAGTCGACCATGGTGGCGATCTGCGCGCCGGCCAGCGCCGCGTCCAGCTCGCCGACGGTCGCATCCGGCTTGGCGAACAGCAGGTTGTCGCGGATCGTCTCATGGAACAGGTGCGCATCTTGGGTGACGACGCCGATGGCGGCCCTGAGGGAGGCCAGTTCGGCGTCGCGCACATCCAGGCCGTTGATCCGGATGGCTCCCGACGTGACGTCGTAGAGGCGGGGGACGAGATGGCTGATGGTGGTCTTGCCCGCCCCCGACGGGCCGACCAGGGCCACCAGCTGGCCGGGTTCGGCGGTGAAGGTGATGTCGAACAACACCTGGTTGGTGGGCGTCTGATCGAGCACGGCCACCGACTCGAGCGAGGCCAGCGAGACCTCCTCGGCCCTCGGATAGCGGAAGTTGACGTGGTCGAACTGGATGCGGGCCGGACCCGGTGGGATCGGTCGCGCTCCGGGCTTGTCCTCGATGGCCGGCGGGAGGTCGAGCACCTCGAACACTCGGTCGAACGACACGAGGGCGGTCATGATGTCGATCTGCACGTTGGACAGCGCAGTGAGGGGTGCGTACAGCCGGGTGAGATAGGCGGCCAGGGCCACCACCGTCCCGAGCTGCAGACTCCCCTCCACCACCTTCACCCCGCCCCAGCCGTACACGACCGCGGTGGCCAGCGCGGCGGTGAGGGTGAGCGCGGCGATGAAGAAGCGCGCGTACATGGCCTGGGTCACCCCGATGTCCCGCACCCGTCCCGCCTTCGACTCGAAGGCGTCCCGTTCGTCGGCCGGCCGCCCGAACAATTTCACCAGGAGAGCGCCGGACACGTTGAACCGCTCGGTCATGGTGTTGTTCATCTGCGCATTGAGGCTGTATGACTCCCGGGTGATGGTCGACAGCCGCCGGCCGACCCGCTTGGCCGGGAACACGAAAATCGGCAGGATGACCAGACTGATCAGTGTGATCTGCCAGGACAGCAGGAACATCACCACCAGTACCAGGGTCACGCTGATCAGGTTGGACACGACAGACGACAGCGTGTCGGTGAAGGCCTGCTGGGCCCCGATCACGTCGTTGTTGAGCCGGCTGATGAGCGCTCCGGTCTGGGTGCGGGTGAAGAAGGCGATCGGCATCTTCTGGATGTGCTCGAAGACCTTGGAGCGCATGTCGAAGATGAGCCCTTCGCCGACCTTGGCCGATACCCAGCGGATGCCGATGGAGAGGACCGTGTCGACCACGGCCAGTGCCGCAGCCACCAGCGCCAGGCCGATGATCAGGCTGTTGTTGTGCTCGGGGATGCCCTTGTCGATGATCGACCGGAACAACAGCGGGTTGATGACGCCGATGACCGCCTCCACCACCACCAGGACGAGGAACCAGGCCAGGATGGTGCGGTAGGGGCGGGCGAACCCGATCATCCTCCGGGCCGTCCCCTTGGTCACCCGTTGCTGGGTCACCGAGTCGTCCCGGCGCAGGGAGCGCAGCGCTCCGGCGAACTGGCCGCCTCCTCCCATGCCGCCGTGGGCTGTCACTGGGCTGGATCGGGGGAACGAGACATGCCCCGGACCCTACTGTTCAAGGGTCTCGGCCCGGTTCGGGCCTGCGTGTCAGCGGGCGACCAGCCCCCGCCCGGTGACGAGGGGCAGATCGAGGGCGGTGAGCAGGCCCGCGGGACCTTCGACCACGGCCGGGATGGCGTTCACCAGGCGCATGGCCGTCGCCTTCAGGCCTGCCGTGTTGTGGTCGCCGTCACTTCCGACCAACTGCAGGTCGAGCGTGTAGTTGGGCTCACCGCTGATCTGAATCCGGTAGCACCCCTGCCCGGCCGGCTGGGGCCACCCCGGCGCCAGGTCGTCGCGCAGCCGGGTGACGTGCTCGACGACGATGACCGCCCGGCCGTCCCGGATGCCGCGCACTTCGAAGTGAAGGGCGGCCGCCGTGCCCTGCTCGATGGTTCCCGAGTCGACGGTGAAGGTTTCCGGAGCCGGCAGCCGCTCGTACCATTCCTCGACCGAGTCGAGCTCGACATCGAGCCCGGCGGCCAGCTGGCGCACGACACTGCCCCAGGCCATGGTGAGGACCCCGGGTTGCAGGATCATCGGGGTGTCGGCCAGGGGACGACCGAAGCCCATGATGTCGAAGATCACCATCGGCTGGTTGTAGGTGTTGTAGTTGAGAACTTCTGATACCCGGAGCTCGTCGATGCGCTCGCTCACCCCGGTGAGCACCAGGGGGAGCGCGTCGTTGGCAAAACCGGGGTCGACCCCGTTGACGAAGAGCGACACGCCGCCCGCGGCGGCCGCCTCCTGCAGGGGCGTGATCATGGCCTGGTCGACCACGGCGAACGGGTACTGGAGGAACACCGGCCCGCTCGACACGACGTTCACCCCGGCCCGCAGGATCCGGGCCAGGTCCTCGAGCGCCTCGGTCAGCCGGTGGTCGGCCATGGCCGTGTGCACGACGACGTCGGGCCGAAGCGCCAGGAGCTGGTCGGCGTCACCGGTGGCGGTCACCCCGAGGGTTCGTCCGAGGCCGGCCAGGTCACCGGCATCCCGGCCGACCTTGCCCGGGTTGGACACCCACAGACCCACCAGCTCGAGGTCGGGGCGCGCGTCGATGCCGGCGATGGCGTGGACGCCGACGTTGCCGGTGCTCCAGGCGACGACTCGGTAGGGCGGGCTCATCGGGTCCTCCTCAGGCAGTTCCTCATGGTGGCGGTGGCTGGGCTCACAGGTCGGGTAACCCCATGTCGAGGTTGGGGGCCTCGATGCCCCCGTCCACCTCGAGCACCTTGCCGGTGATGTATGAGCCGGCCTCCGAGGCCAGGTACACGACGGCGGCGGCGATGTCCTCGGGGTCGCCGACCCGCCCGAGCGGGGTGGCCGTCTCCAGCGCCTGGCGCAGCTCGTCGGTCTGCATCACGATGTCGAGGGCCGAGGTGGCCACCGAGCCAACGGCGATGGCGTTGACCCGGATCCGGGGGGCCAGGTCGGCCGCCGCCAGCCGGGTGTAGTGGGCCAGCGCCCCCTTGGCCGTGCCGTAGGCCAAATAACCGCGCCCTGACAGGCGGCCGATGGCGGAGGAGATGTTCACCACCGAGCCTCCGCCCCCTTCGAGCATGACCGGGACCGCCGGTCGGAGCAGGGCGTGCGCGGTCGACACGTTGAAGTGGAAGGCCTGTTCCAACCGTCCCGGTGAGGTGTCCATGAACGGGCGGGGCATCGCTCCCCCCACGTTGTTCACCACGAGATCGAGGCGCCCGTATTGCTGGGCGGCCCGCTCGACCAGGCCGGCCACCGCTTCGAGGTCGCTGAGATCGGCCGGGACGGTCACCGCCCGCCGACCGGCTGCCGCAATCTTGCCCGCCACCACCTCCAACTGGTCGGCACTGCGGGCGGAGATCACCACGTCGGCTCCGGCCTCCGCCAGGCTCACGGCACAGGCGGCGCCGATGCCCCGGCCCGCGCCGGTGACGACGGCCACCTTGTCGGTCATGGCGAAGCGATCGAGGATCAATGGAACGGTCCTTCCCGTGTCGGCTCCCGTTGACAGCGTGTCGGCGACAGCTTCTCGGCGACAGTGCTAGCAGCCCCGGAGCAGATGGTGCACGTCCGGCGCTCGGCCTGTCCGGCGCCCGGCCCGTCCGGCGCCCGGCCCGTCCGGCGCGCCGGGTCACCGACCTCGGCATCGCCGCACCGACGGCGGTGAGTTCAGTCGGTCAGGTCGGCCTCCGCCGCGATGTGGGTGGGGCGGACCCGCACCAGCAGCTCTCCCGGCACACCGTTGCGCGCCCCGAAGGCCTCAGCGTGCTCCTGGCCCATGTAACGGCCGCCGATGACGCTGGCCCAGTGCCGCAACTCGTCGAGATCCTCGCTCAGGGTGGCGATACCGTCGATGACGGCGAAGGAGTAGGGCGGACGCTCGTCGTCGACGCAGAGGCACACCCGTGGGTCGCGGCGCAGCCCCCTCCCCTTCAGGGTTTCGGCCCCGGTGTTGAAGACGATGTCACCGATTGGATTGCCGCGCCCGGCGGATGATCGGTCGAGGACGAACCACACCGGGGCCACATGCGGCCGGCCGTCGGCGCGGGTGGTGGCCAGCTTGGCGGTGTGGGTGGCCTCGCCCCCGAGGAAGTCGACCAGCTCGTCGTGGCGCAGGGGCCGGGCCATCGGGTCCGCCGCCGGGTCGGGCCGGTCAGGTCGGCCGCGTGGCGGGCAGGCCGAGCTTCCGGTGGTCCCACGACACGGTCCGTTCCACATCGAGCCTCGCCACGATCCGCTTGTTGAGCATGGTCTCGACCAGGGGACGCATCTCCTCGGTGTAGCTGCCGTAGTAACGCTCGAAGAGGTTGACCCCGAGCTTCCACATCCGCTCCGGGTCGTCGATGATCTCCGCTGTGCCGACCAGCTCTACGCCGCGGAGCTCCTCGTAGTAGTCACCGTCCTCGAACACGCACGTCATCCGGGGATTGCGCCGGAGGTTGGCCGCCTTCTGCGATTTGACCTTCGTCTCGACGGCGATCGACCCGTCGAGGAACCCGTACCACATGGCCACCGCGTGGATCGACCCGTCGTGGTTGATCGTGCACATGGTCATGGGTCGGCGCTCGTTCAGGAAGGCCTCCACCTCGTCGGACGACATGACGATGAGGTCCCGCTGCTTGACCCCGTGGCCCATCTGCTGTGGATTCGGCTGCTCGGTCATGCGTCCTCCCGGTGCGGCATCGTTCGGTGCCTCAGACCCGAAGCGTACGGCGCGGTCGCGGCCCGGTGCACAATGATGCAGTGACCGATCTCGTGGACCCGGCCGAGCGCGTCCCGCCCGGCCGCGTTGGGAACCGGCGTCTGCACGTCTGCTTCGTCTGCACCGGCAACATCTGCCGCTCGCCCATGGCCGAGGTGGTGCTGCGCCACTTGGCCGACCTGTCCGCGCTCCCGGGTGGTCCCACCCTCGGAGACCGCCTCCGGGTCACCAGCGGGGGCACCGGGGGCTGGCATGCGGGTGAGCCCATGGACGAGCGGGCCCGTGATGCCCTGGAACGCCGAGGCTATGCCGATGACGGGCACCGGGCCCGGCGCTTCGAATCGGCCTGGTTCCCCGGCACGCACCTCGTGGTGTGCCTCGACCGGAGCCATCGCCAGACCCTGGCCGGCCTGGCCCGGGCGCACGCCGGTGACGATCGCTACGACGAGCGACTGGTCCTGCTGCGCAGCTTCGACCCCCGGGCCGGTGCCGCTGTCGACGTGCCCGATCCCTACTACGGAGAGGACGCCGACTTCGACGCCTGCCTGGCCATGGTGGAATCGGGTTGCCGGGGTCTGGTCGACCACCTCCTCGGCGATCTCACCGACCCAATCGGGTCGGTGAGATCGGTCGGCCCGGCCCAAACGCCGCGTTAAGCGAGCGGGACGAAGGACTCCGCCTCGTAGGCGATCAACCGCTCGTAGACCTCCCGGAGCGCCTGGCGGCGCGATCGGTCGTTCGCCAGGTTCTCCAACTCGGCCGGATCGCCATCGTGGTCGTACCACTCGTGGTCGTTGTCGTCGAAGGCGCAATCCGTCCCGAAGAGCTTCTCCCCGGGCGGCTTGCCCCAGAGTCCCGTCGAGGGCTTACCCCCACCGACCCCGTAGTAGCGGGCGTACTTGGTGCGGCCGTCGTAGAAGCCCCGCAGGGCGTAGCGGACCTGGTTGAGGCCGGTGGTCTGGGCCGAGTCCTGGGCGAAGAGGATATGGTCCCGAACCGCGGCCGACGGATCGGTGAGCACCGGCGTGAGGTCGGTGCCCTGCACCGTCGACGCGGTGACACCGGTGTCGACCCCGGCCAGCGAGCAGATGGTGGCGGCCAGGTCGACGTGCGAGCCGAGCGCGGAGGTCGCGGTCCCGGCGGCGGTTACCCCCGGCGCCCTCACGTACAGCGGCACCCGCATGATCTCGTCGTAGACGAAGGGGCCCTTGGACCGGAGCCCGTGCGAGCCGCACATGTCGCCGTGGTCCGAGGTGAAGATGATGACCGTGTCGTCCCAGGCACCGGCGCCCTCCAACGCCGAGAGGACTGTGCCGAGGCTGCGGTCGGCCAGCTGATGAAGGTGCACGTAGTAGTCGAGGTGACGCAGCCAGGCCGCCTGGTCGTGCGGGTCGATGTAGCCCCATAGGCCGTGTTGCTGGTCCCAGCGCCACTGCCGGTGGGCTTCGGGCTTGGTGTGCAGGTCGTCGTGGAAGTTGTCCGGTAGCCGCTCCGCCACCTCGGCATACGGCTCGGAGAAGACCGGCAGCGGGTCGTCCTCCTTCCAGGCGGCGGACTCGAGCACCGAGCGGATACGGGCGACGTCCTCGGGATGGCGCTCGCGGTATCCGGGCTGGTCTACCGGGAACCACATCACGTCATGGGGGTTGACCAGCGCCACGGTGAGGAACCACGGCCGGACGTCGGTCCCGTTGCTTCCGTTCGTCCTGTCCGGCGGGGCATTCCGGCTGAGCCAGTGGGCGGCGTTGCCGGCGATGATGGGGTCGAAGTGCACGCCGGTCCCGGCCCACCCCATGAAGTGGCGGTCGTTGCCTTCCCAGTCGGCGAAGCCGTAGGCCTCCATGTCGGGGGTGGGCGAGTGGGAGAGGTGCCACTTGCCGATGTAAGCGGAGCGGTAGCCCGCCCCGGCCAGCAGTGATCCGAGGGTCGGCGTCGACGGGGGCAGCTCCTGGTGCTCGGGCATGATCACGTTGTCGACCACGCCGTGGCCCTCGAGGTAGCGCCCGGTGAACAGGCTCGCCCGGCTCGGCGAGCACGGCGACGAGTGGGTGAAGTAGCTGGTGAACTCCAGCCCCTCGGCGCGGAGGCGGTCTCGCCAGGGCAGCGACACCCCGGCCGGCAGCCAGGACCGCTGCCGCTCCTGGTCGGAGACGACCAACAGGATGTTGGGCTGCGAGGGCCCGGCTCGGGTCACGGCCGAAACGGTAGCGGCTCCGCCGCACCCGCCCCGACGGCCTTGTTGGCGCACAAAAGTGAAATGTGTTCTACTTCTCGGGCATCCACGCCGACGAGCCTCGGGGGAGGTTCCGAATGCCCGAGAAGGAAGCGCTGCACGCCGACCACCGCCTCGAGTACCCCTACTCGCGCTCGGTCGGGCCGGTCATCGGAGGGTTCCTCACCGGCTTGCGCGACGGCCGGCTGTTCGGCGTCCGGGGTGCCGGGGGCGCGGTCATCGTGCCGCCCACCGAGTACGACCCGACCACCGGTGCGGACACCGGTGAGCTGGTCGAGGTCGGTCCGGCGGGCACCGTCGAAGCGTGGGCCTGGGTGTCCCACCCCCTCCCCAAACACCCGCTGGCCCGGCCGTTCGCCTGGGCCCTCATCCGGCTGGACGGGGCCGACACGGCCCTCCTCCATGTGGTCGACGCGGGCGGCCCGGACCGGCTGGCCCGTGGTGACCGGGTCACGGTGAGGTTCCGCCCGGCGGGAGAGCGCATCGGGGCCATGGCCGACATCGAGGCGTTTGTGCCCGAGGGTCGGCCGCACCGGTGAGCGCGGACAGCGACCCGGAGGGATCTGAGCCTCCGGGCCCGGTCACCACGCTCGCCACGCCTATCCGCCTCGATTTCGACTTCACGCCCGGGGTGGCCCAGTCCCGGTTCCTGCGTGGGCTGGAGCAGGGCAAGTTCATGGGCCAGCGCTGCCCGACCTGCGGCAAGGTCTACGTCCCCTCGCGCGGATCGTGCCCGACCGACGGCGTGCCGACCACCGAGGACGTCGAGCTGGCCAACGTCGGCACGGTGACCACCTACTGCGTGGTGAACGTGCCGTTCGCCGGGCAGTCCATCGAGATCCCCTACATCTGCGCGCAGATCCTCCTGGACGGGGCCAACCTCTCCTTCATGGGGCTCATCCAAGAGGTGCCGACCGACCAGATCCGCATGGGGATGCGGGTGGAGGCGGTCTGGGTGGAACCCGACCAACTCACCCCGTCCCTCGCGTCGGTCAAGTACTTCCGGCCCAGCGGCGAGCCCGACGCCGACTACGACACGTTCAAGGAATATCTGTGAGCGCATCGGGGCCCGGAAGGACCATCCGGCCGGTGTCGGTCGCCTCGTTCGCCCAGTCGCAGCATGTGCGGCGGGACGACCAGCACAACGAGGTCGAGATGCTCATGCCGGTGGTAGCCGAGGCCTTCGGCAACATCGGCATCACCAAAGACGACGTCGACTTCATCTGCTCGGGCTCGACCGACTACCTGGTGGGCGGGCCGTTCAGCTTCGTGACCGCCCTCGACGCGGTGGGGGTGTGGCCGCCGCGGGCCGAGAGCCACGTGGAGATGGACGGAGCGTGGGCCCTGTACGAGGCCTGGGTGCTCCTCCAAGAGGGTGAGATCGACGCCGCGCTCGTCTACTCATTCGGCCGCTCGTCCCTCGGGAACCTGAACGAGATCCTGACCCTGCAGCTCGATCCGTACTACGTGGCGCCGCTGTGGCCGGACCCGGTGAGCCTGGCCGCGCTCCAGGCCCGTGCCCTGATCGATACGGGCCGGGCGAGCGAGGTGGACTTCGCCAACATCGCGGCGAGGAACCGGAAGAATGCCCTGTCCAATCCCAAGGCCCAGGTGGCGAGGGACGTAACGCTTGATTCGCTGCTGGCCGACGACTACGTGGTTTCGCCCCTGCGCCGTCATACGCTGCCACCCATCACCGACGGGGCAGCCGCCATCGTGCTCGCCGCCGGAGACAAGGCCCGCCGGTGGTCGGACCGGCCGGCCTGGATCACCGGGATCGATCACCGCATGGAGACCCATTCGCTCGGGGCCCGGGACTTGACCTCGTCGGCGTCGACGGCCAAGGCCGCGGCCGTAGCCGGGGTGGGCGACGGCCCCGTGGACGTGGCCGAGGTCCATGCGCCCTTCGCGTCCCAGGAGATCATCGTGCTGGACTCCCTCGGGCTCGACGACGGGACGGTGTCGGTGAACCCGTCGGGCGGGGCCCTGGCGGCCAACCCCATCATGTCGGCCGGGCTCATCCGCATCGGCGAGGCCGCTGCCCGTGTCTCGTCCGGATCGGCGCGCCGCGCCGTGGCCCACGCCACCTCGGGGCCCTGCCTGCAACAGAACCTGGTGTGCGTGCTGGAGGGTGAGTGATGGCAGAGCGTGCCGCAGTCATCGGTGTCGGACAGACCCACCACAAGGCCAAGCGCGACGACGTGTCGATCGCCGGACTGGTCCGGGAGGCGGCCAAGATGGCTCTCGCCGATGCCGAGCTCGACTGGGCCGACATCGACGCGGTGGTCATCGGCAAGGCACCGGACATGTTCGAGGGCAACATGATGCCCGAGCTCTACCTGGCCCCTGCGCTCGGCGCGGTCGGCAAGCCGATGTTTCGGGTGCACACGGCGGGCTCGGTGGGTGGGTCGACCGCGCTGGTCGCTGCCCACCTGGTGACGTCGGGCACCCACCAGCGCGTGCTCACCGTGGCCTACGAGAAGCAATCGGACTCCGACGCCATGTGGGCGCTGTCGGTGCCCCAGCCCTTTGCCGCGCCGCTGCTGGCCGGGGCGGGAGGCTACTTCGCCCCCCACATCCGGGCCTACATGCGCCGCTCGGGAGCACCCGAACACATCGGCCGGATGGTGGCGGTCAAGGATCGCCAGAACGCCATGCGCAATCCCTATGCCCATCTGCACCTGGCCGACATCGACATGAAGATGGTCGAGGAATCGATGATGCTGTGGGATCCGCTGCGCTATCTCGAGGCCTGTCCCTCGTCAGACGGGGCCGCGGCGATGGTCATCGCGTCGGAAGCGGCGGTCACCGGACGCTACCCGCCCGCCTGGATCCACGGCATGGCCATGCGCTCGGAGCCGACCATGTTCGCCGGGCGTGACCAGGTGAATCCTCGGGCCGGGCGCGACTGCTCGGCCGATGTCTACGCTCAGTCCGGCATCACCGACCCGCGGGCCCAGTTCGACGTGGCCGAGGTCTACGTCCCCTTCAGCTGGTACGAGCCGATGTGGCTCGAAAACCTCGGCTTCTGCGACCTGGGCGACGGGTGGAAGCTCACCGAGTCGGGTGCCACCGCCTTCGAGGGCGACATCCCGTGGAACACCTCGGGGGGCGTGCTGTCGTCGAACCCCATCGGCGCCTCGGGCATGCTCCGCTTCCTCGAGGTGGCCATGCAGGTCCGCGGCCAGGCCGGTGAGCACCAGATCGAGGGGGCGAGGCTGGCCTTCGGCCAGGCCTACGGGGGCGGGTCCCAGTTCTTCGCCATGTGGGTGGTGGGTAGCGACAAGCCGTAGCCGTGCGGGCCGGCCCGGTGGTCGGCCTCCAGCGCTGCCGCCAGCCGAAAGTGGTGGCGGGACGCCGGGCGCTCCGCTTGTCAGCGACGGTGATGGTTGGTAGAGATCCGGCACACCCGCACCCCCGGAGGCTCCCCCATGCTGACCACCGTGACCGAGGCTTGGCATACCCTGGCCCCGCCCGCCGGCGATCGCCACGGTCCTCTGTCGACCCTTTTGCTGGCTCTCACCGTGGTGACCGGCCTGGTCGACTCGTTCAGCTATCTGGTCCTCGGTCATGTGTTCGTGGCCAACATGACCGGCAATGTGGTGTTCCTGGCACTGGCGCTGGCGGGGGCCAAGGGGTTCTCGGTGGGTGTCCATGTCGTCGCCTTGGCCTCTTTCTCACTGGGAGCGGTGGCCAGTGGCCGGCTGGTGACCCGGATCGGCGAACGGCGGGGCCGGGTCCTCGCCGTCGCGGCCGCCTGTGAGTCGGCCCTGGTGGCGACGGCGTGGGCCATCGGCGTCGGTGCCGGGAATCCGGGCTCGGGTGTCTCGCGCTACCTCCTGGTCGTGCTGCTCGCCGTCACCGGGGGCCTGCAGACCGGCACGGCCCGCTGGTTGGCCGTGCCAGACCTCATCACCACCGTGCTCACCAGGACGATCGCCGGCGCCGGCTTCGACAGTCGCCTGGCCGGGGGGAGTGACTCCCACGTCGGGCGCCGGGGCCTGATGGTGGCGGCCATGTTCGGTGGTGCGCTGGTCGGCGCGGCCCTGGTGTTGCATGTCAGCCGCTCGCTGGCGCTGTTGGCGCCGTTGGGGCTGCTGGTGGTGGTGATGCTCACCCTCGGGAGGCAGCGGCGCACCCGCCCGGCGTGGGACCGGCCTGGTTGAGGCAGCGCGCCGTCCGGTCAGCCGCCGCTGAACACGTCCTTCCCGAAGACGGCGCTCACCGACTTGGCCTGGCCCAGTCTGGGGAGGCCGAAGATGTCCTCGATGGTCCCAAGCGTCGCGTAGTGGTTATAGGGAACTGCGGTGGTGGTGTGGCCGGCGATGAACGGCGAGAGCAGCACCGAGCCGACGCGGCCCCCACCGGGACCGTTGATCCCGGGGTAAGGAGAGGCGGGCCCCGGCGTCTCGTTGCAGCACGCCGCGGCGTCGCCGGTGTCGGCCTCGTCGAAGGTCACCTCGAGCAGCCCGTCCTGTTTGAAGGCGGGCGAGCCGGTGATCAGCGGGACCCAGGTCTGGAGGAAGGCGTCGACGTTGGTCAGCGCATCCGGGCTGGCCGGCTGGTTGACGCACGGCGCGTCGTGACCGTCATTGCACAGGTTGGGAACGATCATGCTGAAGTTCGGGGTGGTGGCGACGGACTTGAGATCGGTGGCCAACGCGGTGGTGCCCGCCGGGGCTGCGGCGCGCAGCGACCCGGTGGGCGAGCCGAGGGGCACCACGTGACTGTCGCACCGCGAGGTGTCGTCGATGATGGAGTGGAAGTAGACGAACGGGTCATGACGGGTGGCGTAGCCGTCACCGGCCACCGCCCGCTGGGTCGGGTCTGGCGCGCCGATCGGGGGATGGGCGCACACGGCCGCCTCTCGCGAGGGGAGGTTCCCCATGTCCTCCATGTAGCCCTTCCAGGTGTGGTGGGTCTGATCGAGCTGGCCGGCCACCGTCTGCACCGACGTGGGGAATACGCAGCCCGAGCCGGAGATCTGGCCATCAGCCGCCACCGTGGCCGTGGAGGGGAAGTCGACGAAGGTCTGGCAGTCGGCCTGGTTGAGCGGGTTGGGGGCCTGGCCCGAGATCAGGGCGATGTAATTGTCGTTGGAGAGGTGCCCGGTGGCGTAGTAGTTCGAGAGCAGGGCGCCCTGGGCGGGCAGGGTCGAGGCGAGGTAGGGGTCGGCGGCCGGGTTGCCGAACGTGGCGTCGTAGCCCTGATTCTCGAGCACGATGAGAAAGACGTGGTGGATGCGGCCGAGATCGGCCGTACCACCGGAGGTGGCCGGACGGGTGGTGGGCGCCGTCGACGCCGGCGTCCCACTCCCCGAGCTGCAGGCCGCGGCCAGCAGGGCGAGACAGCCGATCAACGTCGCTGTCCCGGCCGTGGCGTGGCGGCGTCGCCGTCGGGGTCGGTGCATGGGAGAGGGGTGGGCGACCATGGGAGAGTTCTACTCGACCGGCCGCGCTGCCGGCGTCAATCGCCTGCCAGGGACGGCACGGCGGTGCCCGGCCACCGGTCGGGGGGCCGGTACACTCGGGCGGGTCCGACGAGCGTCCGGAGGCTCAGGTGAAGGTTGTGGTCGACTTCGACGAGTGTGCCAGCAACGCCGTCTGCATGGGTATCGCTCCGGAGGTGTTCGAGGTGCGCGATGACGGGTTCCTCTACGTCCTCGACGAGCATCCCGGCGAGGAGCTGCATGAACGGGTCCGCCAGGCGGCCAACGGCTGCCCGACCGGCGCCATCACCATCATCGAAGACGAGTGACCGGGGAGTGACCCGGGACGCTCCGAGGGTTCGGTTCGCTCCCTCCCCCACGGGCTACTTCCACGTCGGAAGTGCCCGCACCGCCCTGTTCAACTGGCTGGTGGCGCGCCAGTCGGGTGGCTCGTTCATCCTCCGTATCGAGGACACCGACACCGAGCGGAACCGGGAGGAGTGGGTAGAGGGGATCACGTCCGCACTGCACTGGCTCGGGATGGACCCGGACGAAGGCCCCGTCCGGCAGTCGGCCCGGGGACCGCGGTATGCCCAGGCGACCGATGCCCTGTGGGATTCTGGTCTGCTCTATGCGTGCGATTGCACCCGTGAGGACATCGACGCGCGCAACCGCGCGGCCGGAATCCTGACCCCGGGCTACGACGGTCATTGCCGGTCCCGACGCCTGCCGCGGGAGGGGAATGCGCTTCGGTACCGCACCCCCGATGACGGGATGACCACGGTCGAGGACGTGGTGCGGGGCCCGGTCGAGTTCCCCATGGCGTCGATGGACGACTTCGTGGCGGTCAAGGCCAATGGCGCCCCGCTGTTCGTCCTGGCCAATGTGGTCGACGACATCGACATGGCCATCACCCATGTGATCCGCGGCGAGGACCTGTTGCCCACCACGCCGAGAGGCATCCTGGTGTGGGAGGGGCTGCGGTCGATCGGGTGGACGGCCGAGGGCACGGCCGGCGGCCGGACCGGCGCGATGCCTCCACTGCCGGTCTTCGCGCATTTGCCCATGCTGGTGAACGAGCAGCGAAAGAAGCTGTCCAAGCGGCGCGACCCGGTGGCCGTCGAGTCCTATCGGGACCAGGGGTTCCTGCCGGATGCCATGCTCAATTACCTGGGTCTGCTGGGGTGGAGCCCGCCCGGCGGCGAGGAGCTCTTCTCGGTCGGCCAGATGGTCGAGTGGTTCCGCCTCGAGGACGTCAACCACTCCCCGGCCTTCTTCGACGTGGCCAAGCTCACCCACCTGAACGGGGAGTACATCAGGGCCATGCCTCTCGATGCCTTCATCGAGGCCTGCCGGCCCTGGGTGAGCGGTGCCCGGGCGCCGTGGCCGGCGGCCAACTTCGACGAGAAGCAGTTCGCGGCCATGGCACCGCTGGTGCAGGAGCGGGTGGCCACGCTCGGTGAGGTGCCGGCCATGGTCGATTTCATCTTTCTCGACGAGCCGGTCATAGACGAGGCCGCCTGGGCCAAGGTCGTCACGCAGGGTGACGCGGCGCCGGTGATCCTGTCCGGGGCCATCGACGCCTATACCGAGCTGGCCGATTGGACCCGCGATGCCCTGTATGCGGCCACGCAGTCCGTCGGCGAAGGGATGGGGCGCAAGCTGAACAAGGCACAGGCACCCATCCGGGTCGCCGTGACCGGCCGGCGGGTGGGCCCGCCGCTGTTCGAAGCGCTCGAAGTCATGGGTCGGGAGCGGGTGCTCGCCCGACTCACCGCCGCGCAGACTCGAGCCAAAGCGGAGCTGCGCCCTTGACCGCCCGGCCGGCGCGTTTGCACCTCGGCCCGTCCTGACATGGGGGTGCTGGCCACACTGACCGGTCTTCGACTGGTCCGGTTCATCCTCAAGCTGGTGGTGTTGGTGGCGACGGTGGTGGCGGTGTACCTGCTGGTGACGGCGGTGCAGGTGTGGTTGACGGGCCGGCGATACGAGCCCCACCTGGCCGGTGCCATCGTGGTGATGGGCGCCGCCCAGTACAACGGGGTTCCGTCACCCGACCTGAGCTCGCGCCTCGACGAGGCCGAGCGCCTCTGGCGCCAGCACTATGCCACCACCATCATGGTGACCGGCTCGAGGGAGCAGGGCGACCAGTTCACCGAGGCGGAGGCGTCGGCCCGTTACCTGATCGCGGCGGGCATTCCGGGCCGCGACATCCGGGAGTCGGGGGGGAGTGACTCGTGGCAGAACCTGTCCCTCGCCGCGCCCACCATCGTGTCGGACGGGAACAACACCGTGCTCATCGTGACCGATCGGTTCCACGAGGACCGGAGCCTGGCCATCGCCTCCTCGGTCGGGCTGAACCCGTATCCCACGCCCACTCCGAGCTCGCCCATCACCGGTTGGGCCTCGCTTCCCTATTACGCCAAGGAGACGGTCGGTGTGGCCCTCGGCCGGATCATCGGCTTCGAGCCCCTGAGCTCGTTGCACTCGTCGCTGGGATAACGCGATGGCCGCCCACCGCAACGTCCTGTTCGTGACCGTCGACCAGTGGCGAGGGGACAGTCTGTCTGCGCTCGGTCACCCCGTGCTTACGACGCCCACCCTCGACCGACTGGCCGAAGCGGGCATCCTGTTCGCCAACCACTGGGCGAACGCTGCGCCGTGTGGTCCGTCGCGGGCCTGTCTCTACACCGGCACCTATCTCCACCACAACCGGTCGGTCAACAACGGGACCCCCCTCGACGACCGATTCACCAACGTGGCCCGCCTGTCCCGAGCGGCCGGCTACGACCCGGTCCTCTTCGGGTACACCGACACCAGTCTCGATCCCCGCACGCTCCCGGCCGGCGACCCGCGGCTCCGCTCGTATGAGGAGGTCTTACCGGGCTTCCGGCCTGTGCTCCACGAGCCCTGGGAGGGTGGGAGCCGGCAGTGGGGACGGTGGCTCGCGGCGCAAGGCGTCGACGTCCCGCCCGACCCACAGGATCTCTACCAGCCGATCCCGGCTTTCCCGGGCGCCGAGGGGCACGGTTCGAGCTGGGCCCCAGCCCAGTTCTCGCCGGAGCAGTCGGAGACGGCCTTCATGGTCGAAGCGGTCATCGATTGGCTCGAGAAAAATGCCGACCGGCCCTATTTCGTGCATGCGTCGTTCATCCGGCCCCACCCGCCCCGCCGCAACCCCGTCGGATACCACGACCTCTACGACGCCGACGACGTACCGCCCTTTGTCGGGGCAGCGACCAAGGCGGAGGAGGCGGCCATGCACCCGCTCAACCAGGCGCTCATGTATCTCCCTCTGGCCGGCGCACCCGAGGACGAGCTCGAGCGCCGCCAGCTGCGGGCGACCTACCACGGTGCCCAGAAGGAAGTGGACGACCAGTTGGCTCGGCTGTTCGGCTATCTCGATGCCACCGGCCTGTCCGCCACCACGCTGGTCGTTTTCACCAGCGATCACGGGGAGATGGGTGGCGACCACTGGTTGTTCGAGAAGCTCGGGTACTGGGACGAGTCGTACCACGTGCCCCTCATCATCCGGGACCCCGATCCAACTGCCGATCCCTCGCGGGGCCGGGTGGTGCAAGCCTTCACCGAGTCGGTCGACGTTCTGCCCACCATCTGCCGGTGGTTGGGGATCGAGGTTCCCGCCCAGTGCGACGGCTTCGGGCTCCAGCCCTTCCTCACCGGCGAGGACCTGTCTGATGAGTCTGTGCCGAAGTTTTGGCGGTCAGAAGCCCACTGGAGTTGGAACTTCTCGAACCCCGCCTCCCGCCTGGCTGAGCGGCTCTTCGGGCTTCCGATGGCCCAGTGCCGGCTCGACGTTGAGCGCGGTGCCGGCGTGAAGTACGTGCAGTTCGCGGCGGACACCACCGTCCTGCCGCCCCTGCTCTTCGATTTGGCCACCGACCCAGGTCAACTGCACGACCTGGCGTCGGCGACGAGTTGGGCCTCGACGGGCTGGGCGGCTTCGGAACGCCTGGCTCGCTGGCGCATGCGGAACGAGGAACGCACCCTGTCGGGAACCATGCTCACCTCCTCGCACGGCATGGTCGTGGCCCACGACGAGTGGCGTTGACCCGAGGGGAGCCGACCCCGGCTGGCCTGCGTCGCAGGGCCGGGTGACGCCGATTCGGCATGGTCAAGTCGGAACGGATCGCCCGGCCTCGACCACCGTGAACTGCCGGCTCGGATCGTCAGCAGGCGTCCTCGTCACCTCGTTCACCGGTCCGGGCCCACCCGAGAGCACTTCGGCGCCGTCTGGGGCGTACTGGACGATGTACGCCTTGCGCACGTGGTCGGTCACGTTGGGACCCGTGCAGTGAGGAGTGAGCGACGAGAACACCACGATGCCGCCGCGGCGGACCGGAACCGGGACGGCGTTCACAGGATTCTCCAGGCAGACGAGCCCCACATCGGTCGCCCGGTGGGCCAGGGTGCCGTTCCGGTGGATCCCGGGGACCACCCACGGGCAGCCGTTGTCCTCGTCGGCATCGGTGAGCGCGATCCAGCACGTGAGGTACTGCTGGGGTTCCAGAAAGGCGTACCCGTTGTCCTGGTGCCATGGGAACGGTGACTCCGTGTGGGGCTTCTTGTAGACGGCCTGGTCCCAGTAGAGGCGGACATCGGGCCCCACCAGATCGGCACACAGGTCGGTCAGGGGCGGCGAGCTGATCGTCCGACGGACGAAATCAGACTCGAGTACGAGGTGGGTGCTGAACGTGATCTCGTCGGCCCGCGCGATGAGGAACGTACCCCCGTGCTCGCGCAGCCAGTCCTCCCGGCGGGCCTCGAGGGGATCGATGGCTTCGACCAGCCGGTCGACCTCCTCAGCCTCGAATACGCCCTCGATCAGGAAATAGCCGTCTCGGTCGTAGCGGCCGACTTGCTGATCGCTGACGGTTCTGAACGGCCCCTTCGGCGAGGTCCACAGGAACTGACGGTTGAGCTCGTGGAGCTTCACGGCTTGCCTCGGCTCGAGCCAGCCGATCGGACCCCGCCACTCTGTCCAGGTCCACGGGCAAGGAGCAGCCCCGGCAGGTCGGCCACCGACTCGATGAGGTGGGTATGGGGCGCGACGGCCAGCTCGGACCGCGTATGGGCCCCGTTGAGCACGCCGACGACGATCGATGCGCCCGCGCGGGTGCCCGCCACCAGATCGTTCGACGTGTCGCCGACCACGGCCACTTCGGCGACGTCGTCGATCCGCAGCCGAAGGACGGCGGTCAGGATCATGTCCGGCCACGGCCGACCGCGACCGGCATCGACCGGAGACAGAGCCAGGTCGACCATTCCCTGCCACCCGAGCGTGGCGATGATCCGGTCGCGGGTCACGGGAGAGAACCCGGTGGTCAGGCAGAGGCGCATGCCCGCATCCCGCAGCGCGGCGAATACCGCTTCGGCACCGGTGACCGGCTCCACCTCTCCCCGCGTGACAGCCTGGTCGAAGGCGCGCTCGAACGCGTTATTCGCCTGCTCGGCCCGGTGGCGGTCTCCTCGCAGCAGCTCGGTGAACACGGCGAGCTTCGACTGGCCCATGGTGCGACGGATGTACGCCTGTGGCTCGTGGCGGAGCTCACCCGCGGTGATCCCGACGGCGTCGAGCGCCTGCTGGAAGGCCTCTTCGACCGCGCCGGTGTCCGCCACGGTCGTTCCGGCCATGTCGAAGGCAACCATCCGGATCGGCGCCGTCATCTGCCTATCTCGTCCCAGGTCTGCTCCGCGATAGCGGGGGCGAGCGTCATGCCACGGCCTGCGGTCCCGGTCACCACCCAGATGCCCGCATCCAGTTCCTCTCTGAGACAAGGCCGTCCGTCGCCGACCAGTGAATAGGTGCCCGACCACCGGCGTTCGATCGTGGGCAGCGGCCAGCCGAGGATCGCCTCGGCCCGATCCCGCAGGGCGTCGAACACGCTCTCCTCCACTGCGAAGTCGAACGGTTCCTCGTACACGTGGGTGTCGCCGATGGTGAGCCCGCCTCCAGCGCGCTGCACGAGGAGGAGTTGCATGGCCCACTCGGTCGCCTCGGGGCCAGCCGCGGCCAGTCCGGCGCGACCGGGCAGGTCGAAGGCCGGGTAGTAGCGCATCGAATCGGCATCGGCCACGGCCGTGCTGACGTGTTCCCCTACTGGCGCGGTCTGCATCATCTGGAGGCGACAGCGCCGGAGGGACGCGGTGCTGAGCGCCTCTCCGATGCGGCCACCCAGTCCGGTCAGTCGATCTCCGATGCACAGCACGGCCAGTGAGCCCTCGTGGCGGTGACCAAGATGGTCGACGACGACGGGCCCGCCGGTCGAGCCGGCCGGAGCGGCGAGCACGTCAACTGCTCGCCGACCGGGTAGCCACGTGTAGCGGTCCCCCTCGATGGCTGACCGGAGTGAACCGAGGGCCGAACGGGGCTCGACCACCGCGTCGTGGCGACACCAGAGGCCCCCGAGCAGATCTCCTCTGAGAGCGGGGTTCACCTTCCGGACCCCATCCGCCTCGAGCAGTTCGAAGTCGCGGTCGCCGGCATCGGGGCGGGCCGCGGCCTCGGCCATCAGGTCCAGCTCCAACTTGTGCCTGGCAACGGTCAGAGAGCCGAGAGCCCGGAACCCGATGTCCGGGGAAACCTCGGCCAACTCCGCCCACAGCTCGCGGGCGCGGAGGGCGAGCGCCAATTCGGGACCGCCGGCCCGGCCGCTGATCCAGACCAATCCGAAATTGCGGACCGATGCCCCGCGGGGAGCTGCATCTGACTCGAGGTGGATGACCTTCCAGCCCCGCCGGCACGCATCGACCGCGTGCATGGTGCCTACCACCCCGCCACCGACGATCACGACCCGTCCCACGGTCACCGACCGTCGATCGTAGTCAGGGTGGTCTCGGAGGCTCCGAACACGAGGCAGTTCGAAGGGTCGGATGCCTCGCCAGCTCGGCCTCGTTCTCGTGCCTGGTCGGCTAAATTGGCGCTTCGCCCGTTCGGGGGTGGCGCAACTGGCAGCGCGCATGATTCTGGTTCATGAGGTTGGAGGTTCGAGCCCTCCCCCCCGAGCTGACGCATTGTCCCAGAGAGAGGACACTGTGACAGAGTTGATCTGGCGATAGCGTCAGCAATGGCAAGGCCATTCCGTTTCGGAGTGGCTGCTCGTGGTCCCATCGTCTAGTGGCCTAGGACACCACCCTCTCAAGGTGGAGACACGGGTTCGAACCCCGTTGGGACTGCCACAAAACGCCATGGCGCAATGGCGCTTGGCGTTGAAATCGAACCTGGTTCGGTGAGGGCTAGCTCGCTCTTGGCACGAACCGCGTCCTGCAACGCCAGCACATAGCGGCGAGGTCAGAACGCAGCGCATCGTCGTCCGGGAGCGCGGCGAGCGAGTAGGTGCGGGCGACGACGACTGCGGCCTCGTATCGCCGTTGTCGAGTCCCGTTACTCGCCAAGTCGATTCTCGTCTCCCAGGGCAGCGTCAGTACAGGATTCATGCGTTCTCGGATCGCCGACGCTTCCGCTGCTAGGCCTACCCGCACTCGTGGCTCTATGGGGACACGCGTGGCGCTTGCTCGGTCGATCTCCCTGAGCTGTGACGATCGGCGCTCGGTGCCCATGTTGACGGAAAGGGTCCACGCCTGCCCATCCGCACGCATCAGCCAGACGACGTAGACCTTCTTGGGGCCGTACGGTCTCATCCGGGTCAAAGAACCCGACCCACGGCGTGTTTGTCGCTCGCAGAGGGCGTTGACCGCCGCTTGCCCGGATTACGAAGTCGGCGGGTGCGTAGTCGGCAAGTTCGGCATGGGCACTTTGGAGGAGCGCCTGTGCGGGAGTGTCGAACCCATCCGCTGGGTCGTAGGTCTGTCCGACTGTCCCGAGGAACTCCCGCAGGTTCACGCCGTAAGTATGCCCGCAGCCACTCGACTAGCGGTTACTACCGAGTCCCAGTCGAACCTCGATGAAATCCCGCACCCGCACTTACCTGTCGGTCGTGTCGGCGCAAGGCCGTGCGCCGGATCGGCGCTAGTGCTTGGGAGCGGGTATCGCGTCGTCGGCGGCAAGGAGCTGTGCTTCGCTGGCTGTCTTATCGGCATGATGCACTGGACAAAGGCAGCGGCTGCGGGTGTCACAGACCGCCGGTTCGGCGGCGGTTATCGAGTGCCACTGACGACTCTCCCGTTAGTGGGAGTCATCCCAGTCCCTCCGGTCAGCCTTCAGTGCCAGTTCGCCAGTGTCGACTCAGGGACCGAGCCTTGACCTGGGCATATTCCCGACCGTCACAGATCGCCGAGTCAGTAATTCACGCCCCTACCTTCGGAATATCAAGTGTGGCAGGCAGCCTACCGATACCTGCTACGTGGCATTGACGTTCCCCGTGCCCTTAAGCGCCGCTGCCGCTGGGCGTGGTCCATGCAAAGCGAGCACGGAGGGACAAGACGATCGAAGTGGGTATCTTCAAGCGACTCGTTGATCGGCAACACGTTGCCGCCAGTCCGACGAGTGAGGTCGTAGCTCAGATCCGGTTAGATGCTGACGAGATCGGTGACGGCGACCTATTTGAAATCGAGATCGTTGGCGAAAGCTTTTGTCAGAGCGAACTACAACGGATTGCGGGGCCGAAGGGCGTCGATGGGAAGCACCATTCCTGTGGTGTGACCCTTCGGTGCGAGCCAAGTAACAAACATGACGCGAACGCAATCCGTCTAGAGGTTATGGGAATGAAGGTGGGCCACGTAGCGCGTGACACCGCGGCCCGGTTGTCGCCTGCCAT
>DASZIO010000014.1:0-49213 GCA_035949055.1 Acidimicrobiales bacterium | reverse complement strand
CCAACCAAGTCGTGCCGAGAAGGTCACCGGATCCACGCAGCGGAGATTCAGATAACTTCAAGGCTTGTGACCAGGACACGCGCTTCGAACCACTCGATCGGAATCGTCGGTGCAGGTCATATCGGTCATCTCTTCGTCCAGCAGTTCGCTCTGGCCGGCTGGGATGTGCGTGCGTGTCGCCCAACAGGTCCGTGGGCACGCTGCGCAACCGATTGTAAACCTCTGTCGGGGGAAGACGGCTGCACGACATCGCAGAAATGCGTGTCGTTTCGCGCCGTCGTGCCGGAGATGGTCTAAGGGCTCAGATATTGCCATCACCGTCGCTTGGACCTCCGTTGTTGTCTCCATCCGAATCACCACCGTTGTTTTGGGGGATGCCCGAGGTCGTCGGTGTCGGCTGGGTCACCGGTGTGGGCTGGGTCGTCGGTGGGGACGTGGTCGCCGGTGGTGGTTGGGTCACCGGTGGTGGCTGGGTGGTCCGCGGTTGGGTCACCGGTGGTGGTTGGGTCACCGGTGGTGGCTGGGTCGCCGGTGGCACAACCGTGGTTGTCGGAGCAGCGGTCGATGTAGTGGTAGGTGACGCGCCAACCCTCTTTTGGGTGGCATGGGATGCTCGACCGGGGCCACTGCAGGCGGCCGTAGCCAAGGCAAGCGCACTCAAGGCAACAAGGCTTCTGAACCGACGGCGTCCCATCAGCACCCGCACCAGCTCCTCGGGGCTCCTGTAGACCCAGGCCGGCTTGAGGCGGGAGTGGGCAGGGCTGCCTGGCGTGATTGGTCCACGGCCGCTCCGAAGCCAACGGATCCCTGAACGATCAGGCCGCTCGTGCCGCGGTGCGACGCGGAACGGTTGGAATCGAGATGGGGTGGTCGGTCTTGGGAGCCGCTGGATCGAGGCGCCCCGGTTTTCGACCCGCTGTCGGTCTGGTCGTCGGGTTGGGTCATTCGATCGTTGTTCATTGCCGCGCCTCCTCGGGGATCTGTATGGACTACGGGCGAGTCGGCCGAGGGGATTGGTGGCCTGATTCGAGAGTCGGCCGGCCGAGTCTGGCGTCCCAGAGCCGGAGCAAATAGTGCGAACCGGTCGTCCGGCGAGGAGCCACGATGAACGCGGAGTCGACGTGGCCACACCCCATCGGGTGCACCATCGATCGTTGGGTCAGCCCATCCGACAGATCTGGAAGGGTCGGGCGGCGGATGAGGGCCCTACCTCGGAACCGCCTCCGCGGGTAGTCGAATCTGCAACGAGTCGGCGACAGCGCGGGCTGAACACCACACCCCGTACGTCTGATCAATCTGAAGCAACCAAAGAATTGAAATTCGACCAATCTCTCGGCTGATCTCGACCGTATACATGGCAGCAGTGAGCCGCTGTCCGAACACTTCGGATCTGTGCACTTTCATCCGTCCCGAGTCCTCGGGGTGTGCACGCCGATCCGCGGTCCAATCTCTCGGAGGTTCAAAGTGACATCCCCAGATCACCCCGTCCGGTTCGAGTTGCCCAGACGGTCCAGATGCCACTGGTGGCGTGCCGCGATGGTGGTGCTGGTCTTCAGCGGGCTTGCCGTGGTCACTGCAGGCGCCCTATCTCCGGTCGGGACGGCCGGCGCGGCCGCGAACATGGGATCAACCGTGGTGACTGCCAAGAACAACGCGGCGTTCGGCACGATCCTGGCCGACGGTGCCGGGATGACGCTGTACACGCTGATGAACAACGGCCAGCCAGTTGTGTGTACGGGAACCTGCGCGGCGGTATGGCCACCGCTTACCGTTCCATCGTTGGGTACCCCGGTCACTGGGCCGGCCGGGGTTGCTGGGCTTGGCGCAATGTCGAATGCGAACGGAACGGCCGTCACCTACCACGGCGCCCCTCTCTATAGGTTCGCCATCGATCAGTCCCCGACAGATGCCAACGGCGACGGCATCGTCTCTTTCGGTGGCACGTGGCACGTTGTCAGCCTGGCGATGTCTCCCAGCGCGCCGGCCGTCCTCAACAAGCCGGTCGTGGGCATGGCTCCCACCGCCGACGGCAAGGGCTATTGGCTGGTCGCCTCGGACGGGGGGATCTTCTCCTTCGGTGATGCGGTGTTCTACGGATCGACCGGTGGGCTGAGCCTCAACAAGCCGGTCGTGGGCATGGCTCCCACCGCCGACGGCAAGGGCTATTGGCTGGTCGCCTCGGACGGGGGGATCTTCTCCTTCGGTGATGCGGTGTTCTACGGATCAGCCTGACGCCCTATTGCCGGGGATCGAGGCGGTGTGGGGTTGCCGAAATCGGGAACCGGGCTCGGGGCGGTCGCCCTGGGAGAATGGCGAGAATGTCGAAGTGACCCGCGAGCCACTGACGCGGTGAATCCGGCCGCGGCGTGCACAGCGTCGGTTGGCACGCCTCCGCGGTGCCACCGGCGGCGAAACCGATGATGCCCAATCAAGTCCGATTGGTACTGCATTCTCAGGCTGCTCTATCAATGCGCGTCTATCTTCGTCCCATACAGGCCAGACATTGCGCTGTCTCTGTGCCAACGTCGACCATCGGGTGCAATGGCACCCACCGGATTCCCGTCAGGAACTGGCCACATAGGAGTTCGCCTCTGCCGTACACGTTGTACGAGATAGACGACGATCAAAGGCCAAAGGAGGCAGAGAGCTACCCAATACCCAGTTCTCGGTTAAGGACACCGTGACCTCAAGCGACGAGTTGGTCTGCTTGCCGGTTACCCAGCCTCTTCCGTCGGTCTTCATGGTTCGCACCTGCGTCACAAGGTTGTCGAGTTGGTAGGCAACGGCGACGATCTGTTCCCCAATTTCTCGAACTAGTCGCCCTTCTGCATCGATGACGACTGCGATCGACCATTCGGGTACATCGGCGCCCTCCCGTCGGGTCAGCCAACTCCCTTTGCCCCATGTGTCCGGGCCAATCAACGCCACCGGCGAGTCAAGGGCGAATCAGCGAACTGCCACAGATGGCGGGGTGAAGGCCGGGTCAGGTTCGAGGAACTGATTGACGAGAGCTTCTAGCCCTACGGCAAACAGAGACCACTCCTGCTCTTCCTCATTCGGACCGGTCGGACGGGTCATTGTCTCAATGTGGCCAATCGTCAATTGACGAAGTGCACATCCTTCGGCGAACGCAATCGCTGCCATGCTGAATTGGTCCATCGTCCAGGCGTCCCGGATCCGAAGTCCGAGGACGTCGAGGAGAGCGATGAAGTTCTTGCTCCAGAAGCTGGTGACCGACAGGTAGCCGTCCGTCAGTGCTCCTTTGATCCGCGCTTGTAAGTCCGGATTTGCCGTGGAAGTCGCCATAGCAATGACACTGATCCACAGCGGCCAGTTCGTCGATTGGTCGATCGCGGTGCTACTTTCGTTGCCTTCAACGCGGCACACCTCGCGGAGAGCACGACTGCGGGATTGTGGGGTGGTCATGTCGAGAGAGCCCAACATGGCGACAACTCGCTGCCCGCTTCCCTGGGCTCGACGTGCCTCATCCCGCGCGATCGTGACCAGCACGTCGGCCTGGAAGTCGGCCTGGTTCTGCCAGATGCGCTTGATCACCGAGGCGTTGGTGATCCGCATGCCGGTCTTTGCCTCCACCCGCTCGAAGACTCTCTTGAAAGTGAGATTGCTCGAACCAGCCTCGAGCCCTTCTTTGAACAGGATCTCGCGTCCCTCTTCCAGGAGCCTCCTGCGCATCTCCTCTCGACTTCGCCTTGTCGGCTGCAGTGCGGTCAACGCCCTGGACTCCAAATCGATTGCACTGAGTTGCGGGGAGCTACTGGCGTGCATGCCACCCCTCGTAAATCACATTAACCGTAATGAGTTCTAGTTCGCCTACGCGGTATTGATGGCACGGCCAACGGGGCGAGACTCAGGCGTTGGAATTCATTTCCGGGAGGATGGCTAGGACCTGTTCATGGTGAAGGACCCATTCACCGCTCGACAAGCACTCTGCAATCCGCTCGAGAAGCGCTCTGCAATCCGCTCGAGAAGCACTCTGCAATCCGCTCGAGAAGCACTCCACCATCCGAGGGTCGAGGGATTGTCGAGCCGCACCACACGCGTGACGAAATTGACGAACTCCACGCCTTCGGGCGCTGAGGTGATTCACGAAGGAAAGAGCGTCCGTTCCCGGGTGGTCAGGATGGTGTTTGCAATCGCAACAATTTCAGAACGGACCTTGGGAACTGATGAACAATCGGCAGTTGCAACTGGTGGTTGCAACTGTTACCTTGAACGGAGGCGGGAACGCCCGCTGGCATAACGACTGGAGGGCGGACTCCCGTCGTTATGCCAGCTAGGTGCGGGTGGTCATCGCCACGGCGGAGCGGCGGAGGATCCGGTATGGCCTGTCCGGAATGTGGATCTTGGCCTCGAACGATATTGCGAGCGAAGCGCCGCGGGAACACCCTTCCGGTGTATCGCACGTATCTGGTCTGTGACGCCTGCCAGTTCGTGTGGCGCGTCCTCGAGAGCGGTTGCGCGGCCTCCAGGTTTGAGCCGTCGGCATCCTGTCACGAATGGCCTTTGACTGTAGATGCTGAGTCCTGGGGCAGCGCCGGCGCCGCCGGCTGCACAGCGACGCCCTTGCCGTCGTCGGTCCTCGGGATCTTCGGGGTGCAGGAGAGGGTCTGCGACTGAAGGAGAGCACCTTGGCGATGGTCGCCACGGTGCCGCGCCTTCGGCCACGAGACTGCGTCCGGTCCGCAGGACCTGATCCGGACCGTCTTCGATAGGGTTCCCCCATGCCGAAGGCGCCCAGCTCGCGGCCGAGAGTTGCCACGGTGCGGGGCACCGTAGCCCTGGCGGTGGCGCTTGGAGGGTTCGTCCTCGCCTCGAACTCGAGCGGAGCGGCGAGGACGGTGATGCCCACCGGTGAACCAGCCGGGTCGCCCATCGATCTCCCTCTCGGATCTGCCTCGGGTGGGCCGGCCGGTCTGGTGGACCCCGAGGCCGGGACTGGAGTCGGTAGCGTGACCCCGGGCAACGTGAGCGAGTACCCCGGGGCGTCAGTCCCGCTGGGCATGGTCCAGTTCAGCCCGGACACCTCGCCGGATCGCCAGGTCGCGAGCGGTTCCGGCTACGACTACGCAGATACTGAGATCTCCGGCTTCAGCCTCACCCATCTCTCGGGGCCAGGATGTGCCATCTACGGGGACATCCCCGTCCTCCCGCTCACCGGGCCAGTTCCGGCCAATCCCGACGCCGCCGTCCAGCCGTTCTCCCACTCGACCGAGCATTCCTCTGCGGGCAACTACGCCGTGGACCTCGCATCGGGGGGGAACCAGGGCATCGGCGTGCACCTCACGGCCACCACCCGGAGTGCCCTTGGTGCCTTCGATTTCCCGGCCCACCCACCGACGGCCACAGGATTGACCGCCGCGAGCGCAGATGATCTCCTCTTCAAGGTCAGTGACTCGGCCAACGGTTCAAGCAGTTCGCAGGTACAGGTCATCGGGAGTGACAGCCTGGTGGGCTCGGTCACCAGCGGCAACTTCTGCGGTATTCCGGGCAACTACACCCTGCACTTTGCCGCCCAGTTCTCGGAGCCGTTTGCCTCCAGCGGCACCTGGCAGAACGCCACGGTCGACGCCAGCAAGGCCTGCACCGGCACGGCCGCCGCTTCCTGTGGGGCCTGGGTGACCTTCCAGAAGCGGGGCCACTCCGGTGACCACCAGGTCATGGTCAAGGTGGGCGTCTCCTTCGTGTCGGCGGCCGGAGCCGCCGCCAACCTCATCGCCGAGGATCCGGACTGGAGCTTCTCGGCGATCTCCCGTGCGGCCACGGGGGAGTGGAACGGCCTGTTGGGCCGGGTGGCCGTACGAGGTGGGTCGGAGACCGCCCAGCGCACCTTCTACACCGCCCTCTATCACTCCCTGCTGTTCCCCTCCGTGTTCAGCGACGACGACGGCCGGTACCTGGGGTTCGACCAGCTGGTGCACACGCTGGCCCGGGGTCACGTCCAGTACTCCAACATCTCCGAGGCTGATATCTATCGCTCCGAAGTTCCCCTCCTGGCCATGCTGTTGCCAGGGCCCACCTCCCAGATGGTCCAGTCACTCCTGAACGACGCGGACCAGACGGGTGGGGGCTTCCTGCCCAAGTGGGTGATCGCCAACAACGACGCCAGCCAGTGGGACGGCGACTCCGCCGATCCGATCATCGCCGACGCCTACGCTTACGGAGCCCGCGGCTTTGACGTGAAACAGGCGCTCACGGCAATGGTGCACGGAGCCACGGTGCCCGAGGCCGGTTTCGCCGAGCGACAGAACCTTACGGAGTACCTGTCGCAGGGTTGGGTGTCCGCCCTCACCTACGACATCACCTCCTATCCCTACACCGACGGCGGTTCGGAGACCCTCGAGTACTCGCTGGACGACTTCTCGATAGCGCGACTGGCCCGGGCGGCGGGGGAGCACGCTGTGGCGGCCGTCTATGCCAAACGGGCCCAGAATTGGCAGAACCTGTTCAACCCGGCGACCGGGTACCTGGCCGCCCGGCAGGCCGACGGGAGCTTCCCGGCCGGTCCGGCCTTCCAACTGGCGAGTCCCGCCGACCAGGCCCAAGGAGTGGCGCAGCCAGGCTTCGAGGAGGGCAACGCCATCCAGTACACCTGGGCCGTTCCCCAGGACCTGGCCGGGCTCATCGGCTTGATGGGTGGCGACCAGGCCACCGTGGCCAAGCTCGACACCTTCTTCACCCATCTCAATGCGACCCGGTTCGAGCCCTTTGACTGGGCCGGCAACGAGCCGGGGGAATGGATCCCCTTCGAGTACGACTACGCCGGGGCACCCTTCGAAACCCAGTCGGTTGTGCGCCGGATCGTGACGCAGCTCTATCCGCTCGCCCCGGTGGCCGAGCCTGGAGAGGACGACCTCGGCGCTCTCTCGTCGTGGTTCGTCTGGGCGGCTCTGGGCCTCTACCCCGAGACCCCGGGGGCAGCCAGCTTGGCCATGACCAGCCCTCTGTTCCCTCAGGTGAAGATCCTCGAAGGAAGCGGCCACACGCTCACGATCACTGGCATGCATGCCCCCGACGTCTACATCGAGGGCGCCCGTCTGGCCGTCGGGTCGGCGGGGTCTTCGCCCTGGGACAAACCGTGGCTACCACCCACGGCCCTCACCGAGGGAGCGAACCTCTCTGTCGACCTGGGTAGCGCTCCCAACCGGGCATGGGGGGCATCCCCCTCGGCCGCCCCCCCTTCGTTCTCGCAACAGGCGGCCCCAGCCGTGCCTTTCTCCGTTCCCGGGGGATCGCTCCGCGTCACACCCGGGGGCTCTGCCCTCCTGCAGCTGGGTGTCCAGGAGACATCCCGGTCAGCAGGTCCGAAGGGGGTGGAGCTCGTCTCGTGGCGCGCCGCGCCTTCGGCCGGGATCACGGTGTCCCCGACGTCAGGGACCTTGAGCGTGGTCGATGGGCGGTCGATGACGCCCCTTCGGGTGACCTCCACCAGACCCGGCACGTCGA
The DNA here is from genome assembly GCA_035949055.1 of Acidimicrobiales bacterium. Classification (GTDB taxonomy): domain Bacteria; phylum Actinomycetota; class Acidimicrobiia; order Acidimicrobiales; family RAAP-2; genus Bog-756. The sequence continues at coordinate 41,749 of DASZIO010000014.1, read as the reverse complement.
CGGTCACCTTCGCCCTGACCCAAGAGGGTGCGCCGCTCCCGGGCCTGACCGTGGATGTCTCCTCATAGACGTCTGCTGAACGCGACCGCACCCTCCATCGGTCGACTCGCCGTCGGCGGTAATCAGGCCAGCACATACCGGGCAATGATCACACCGGTGGTCGTCGGTTTGGTCTCAGTCAGCCTGAGTGGAACGCGGGGCCCCTCAGCCGGGAACAGCCGGCGTCCGGCACCAAGGACGAGTGGGTGGATCGTCAGGAGAAACTCGTCCACGAGGTCGTGTTGCATGAGCGACTGCAACAGCGCCCCACTGCCGAGCACCACAAGATCCCCGGCGAGCTGCTCCTTGAGATCGGTCACCGCCCCGGGGACGTCACCGGCGATGAGCGTCGAATTCTCCCAGGGCAGCGGCTCCGCCAGCGTTTCCGAGGCGACGTACTTCCGGGCCGCGTTCAGGCGCTCGGTGAACGGATTGTCGGTGCGGTGAGGCCAGACCGCGTGCAGGTCCTCGTACGTCCGCCGACCCAGCAGGAGGCCGCCATCCTCGGAGCCGCCCGAGCTGGCCCCGGGTCCGATGGCGCTCGCCATCACTGCGTCTCCATAGGGAGGGGACCAACCTCCATGCCGGAAGCCGTCACGAGTGTCCTCGTCGGGCCGGGCCGGCGCCTGCATGACGCCGTCGAGGGTGACGTGGGTCACCGCCACTATCCTTCCCATCTACAAACCTCCTCGATGATGACCTCGGATGTGTCCCTGTCGAGCAACGATCATGGCAGCTCGTCTCCGAGCTGATCGAGCGGACATGGCCGGATCCCAGCCGCCATCGGGGAGACCCATCCGCACCCGATCACCCCATGGCCCACCTCTCCTGACCGAGGGGGTCGGGGATTCCCAGGAGCCCGAAACGGGACGGTAGAGCCCATGTCACCGTGGCCGAGTACCGCGGCAGGCAGCCGTTGGCGACCACCCCGCCCGGCAACCACGCCACCTTCGGCCCGGTCGACGACCACGGCCCGACGACGTCTGGCGCAGGGCTGACCCGCGATCAGACCACGCAGATGCCAGACCGGCAGGGCCAGGGCCGTCGCGGCGGCCGGGCCCGCAGGTCGGTGCCTCCTACCATGGCGACCGTCAGATGACTCCGTCACCGCCCCTGTCTCCGCTCGGTCCCGCCGTCCCCCGAGGTCGCCGCCGCCGCCACCGCCATCGACGGTCTCGTCGGACGGGCCTGGTCGCGGCTGCGGTTGTCGTGTGCATCGTGGGGGGCGGGGCCGCGGCCGTAGTGATGACGTCGAGCTCGCCCAGGCGTGCCCTGGCCGTCGATGGGACTGCCATCGGCCGGGCGGCTGTCACGGCGCCGACCACCGGTGCGGCAACGACGACGGGTTCTCCGGCTACGACGGTACCGACCCCGACCACCGACGTCGGGAGCCTGCCCCAGACCGGGTCATTCCCGACGTCGACCTCGCCGGCCTTCCAAGCAGAGATGGCCGCCCTGTGGCAGGGCGTCGTCTCGGGATCGCCAGCCGTCGCACGTGCAGCTTTCTTTCCGGAGAGCGCCTACCTGCAGCTCAAGACCATCGCCGGTCCGGAGTCCGACTACTCCAACCGACTGCTCGCCGACTTCGCCGCCGATCTGGATGCAGCCCACGCCCTACTCGGCCAGGATGCCGGAACGGCGAGCTTCGTCTCCGTCAACGTTCCCGAGCAGTACGGCCACTGGGTTCCGCCCCGGGTGTGCGACAACAGCGTCGGGTACTACCAGGTCGCCAACTCTCGTGTCGTCTACCAAGTGGACGGTCAGGTCCGTTCTTTTGGCATCGCTTCCCTCATCTCGTGGCGAGGGGAGTGGTACATCGTGCACCTGGGCGCCATCCTCCGACCTACCTCCCAGGGCACGGTCGAGGATCCCGAGACCGGGCCGGGCAGCTCGTCGGACTCGACGACCTGCTGAGCCGGCTCAGCTGATCTTGCCGAGAGCTCGTAGCCAATCGGTCGTGTTCCGAAGGCCGTCGTCCAAGCTTATGGGGTCGTAGCCCAGGCGCTTGTAGGTCTTCGAATCGACGATGCTCCGCCGTGTTCGCCGATCCGATGCTGCCTTGGCAGCAATAGCCACGAGGGTGGGACCGAAGACCTTGGCCAGCTCGGGATCGTCGGACGGTGGGACGTCCTCGACGCGGTGGTCCAGTCCGGCCAGCTCGCAGATTCGGCTGCAGGCCTCTGCGATGCTCACCACATCCTCGGGACGGCCGTCGAGCATGTACCGCTCGCCGGATACACCGCGATCGAGAGCCAGTATGCAACCCCGTGCGACATCATCGGCATAGACCCAACTGACAGGAAACTGGAGATACTGCGTGAGTCGCTGGCGAAGAGCGGAGACCAACACCCGGTTGAAGCTCGTCCGCCCCAGCGCGTTGCTCGCCACCGGCGACGGCCCGAAGATGGCGCCCGGATGGGCCGTCACCACGTGCTGCCCGGCAGCGGCGCGGCCCATGGCATCTTGGAAGGCCGCCATTTTGGTGATGGTGTAGGGGTCTGAGCTCGGTTCCTTCGATACCGGCGCATCCTCGCGGTCGAGACCGCCGGCGGTGTCGAAGAACGTACCGGTGCTGACCGCCACCACGCGCTCCAGCCCGAGTTGCTCGGCGGCATCGAGGACATGTCGGGTGCCGTCCACGTTCACCGCCTCGAAGTCCGGCAAGTGTTGGCTGGCCCCACCGAGCAACGCGGCGCAGTGGATGGCTGAGTCAGTCCCGGTCGCGGCGCGGCGCACATCGTCGGCATCAGTGATGTCACCTGCGATGACCTCGACTCCCAGAGCCACCAGCGGGTCGGTGTCGGCACTGGTCCTGGCCAGTGCGCGTACCCGGTCACCGCGTTCGATGAGGAGTTTGCAGACATTGGCGCCGGCCAGACCGGTGGCGCCGGTGACGAATACGGTGCGGCTCATGCAGATGCCTCCTCGGCAACCTCGGGCAAGGCGGTGTCGACCTGACTGGGATCGAAGGTGATCACCGGTGGGCTGTCCCCGAACACATCGAGGGTGTGGATGAATCGATGGAGGCCCATGGCATTGGCACAGGTGAATCCGAGCTCGATGATCTGCGCCGCGGTGAAGACCTCACCGAGTTCGCGGTACGTTTCGTCGTCGATGGCATGGTGGTCGGCCGAGAGTAGATCGAGGAACTGTACGGCCAGCCGTTCCTGTTCAGTCAGCGTGGTGTGACCCGGCGCGACCAGACAGGCCACGTCCTCGTCAGTGATCGAATCATGCTTACGCGACTGCATGCACGGCTGGCACTCTCCCAGTTGGGCGCTGCGGATCCGGATGAGCTCGAGGATTCGTCCACCGAGCAGTGTTTGCTGACCCCAGGCGCCGCGGGCGGCGTTGGTCATGAGGATCTGGTTGGTTCGGTAAGCAAATATCTGTAGAGGGATGGGTGTGGCGTAGGTGCCGTTTGCCACACCATCTTCGATGATCCGGCGGGGCTCTTCGGCGAGGCGGTCCATCGGAATCGGTTCAATTCTTGGCATGGTTTCTCCTCGTGGGCTGGGTGGCCGCCCTGTCGTCATGCGTCGATGCCACGCAGTCGATCATCGGCCCCCGCGTTGCTTGAAGCCTAGGCCGGTGCCCGCGCCCCCGTCAGGTGATCGGTTCTCGCAGACGGGGGAGGAGCGCCACTTTGTGCATTGACCGGTCCCAACACCCCGTGCCGGTCACTCGCCATCCTGACCCGACCGGCCGACGTGTGCCGACATTCCGCCGTCAATGGAGATCATCTGACCGGTGATGTAGCGGGACTCGTCCGATGCCAGAAACAGGACCAGGTTGGCGATGTCATCGGGTTGGCCCAGGAATGGCACCAGGATGGCCCGACTGAGCCCGTCAAGCATGGCCTCGGTGAGGTGGGCCCGGACTGCGTCGGTGATGATGAGACCGGGGACGATGGTGTTGACGCGGACGCCCTCCTTGCCGTATCCGCTGGCCACATACATCGTCAGGGTGTTCACGCCCGCCTTCGACACGCCGTAGGCGGTGCGGGTCCGGTCCCCTTTGAGCGATGCGCCCGACGACATGTTGATGATCGAGCCGCCCCCGTCTCGGATCATTTCGGGAATGGCGTGCTTACAGGTGAGCATCTGGCTCTGGAGGTTGACGGCCAGGGTCCGTTCCCAGACCTCGAGTGCCAGATCGGTGACCCGGGTGTCTCGAGACAGGAAGCCGGTCTCTGTCAGTGCTGCATTGTTGTGGAGAATGTCGAGCCGCCCGAATTCGTCGACGGTGGCCCGGACGGCCACGGCCACTTCCTCCTCTCGGGAGACATCCGCCGGCACGGCGAGCGCGGCTCCTCCTGCCGCCCGGATCTGCCGGACCACCTCGGTGGCCCGCTGGCCGTCGATGTCCACGACGGCCACCGAGGCACCCTCGCGGGACAAGGCTCGGGCTGACGCGCCTCCGATCCCTCCGCCTCCACCGGTCACGATGGCCACCTTGCCGTCGACACGCCCCATGGTCAGTCCGTGCTCGTCCGGGCGCGGTGGGTCGATGAAAACGGGTCAGGACGTCGACGGCAAGTAAGAAGCGAACGGGCCGGCAAGGGATCCCCTTTGGACCTGGGTGACGAGGCGAGGCGGCCGATTCGAAGGCCGTGTCCCATCAGCGTGCCACATTGCCATCCTCTCAGAAGGCCCCATGGCGACCTCGGTGCCTGGCAAGCCGCGCCCAAGCCGCGCCCAAGCCGCGCCCAAATGACCGGCCGCGCCACTCTGCACCAATCGGCGCCCATGAGGGCCAGATCGTCGTCGCTCTTCCCAGGGAGATGGGGGTGACCTCACTGAATACACGGGTGCTAGCCACCGCCGCGTGGGTCTGGTGCCCAGGTCTCTGTCCGTCATCACACACCCGACCTGGTCCGTCACCGGAACGCCCGAGGTTGGGGCGGAAGGCCGAGCTAGGGGTACGAGGCCGGATAGCTGACGCTTCATCCGGTTGAGCGCGCCGCCGCCGCTGTCTAGCGTCTGACCATGACCTCCGGTTGGCAGAGTCTTTCCTACGAGGATTGGAATCAGACTTGTGACACGCTGCATGCGCATACCCAGGTGCTCGGCAAACTGGCCGTGGCCCTCGCCCCAGCCGAACCCCAGCTCCAGCATGCGGCACTCCGTCTGACCGCCCGCGGTTGGGAAACCGCTCCACTGCCGGCGCCGGACGGCTCGGGGACCATCGTGGTCGTGCTCGATCTGCACTCCCACCACGCGGTCGTCGAATCGAGCGAAGGTGGCATCAGACGGGTCCCCCTCGCGCCAGATCGTCCGGTGGGTATGGTCACCGTCGATGTGCTGGAGGCAATCGCCAGCCTGGTCGGTCCTGTTCACATTGACCCGAGACCGCAAGAAGTTCCGTGGAGCGTGCCACTCGACGAGGACGCCGAGCACTCGCGCTACGACCCCGATCAGGTCCGCTCCTACTTCAGGGCGGCCACCCGGGCCGCCCTGGTTCTGGCGGCGTTTCGAGCTCCCTACCGTGGGCGCTCGACGCCTGTGAACGCCTGGTGGGGCTCGTTCGACCTGGCGGTGAGCCTGTTCTCCGGTCTCCCGGCCTCCCCGCCGTCGCAGGACTTCATCATGCGAAACGCCATGGATTCACAGGAGGTGGCCGTCGGTTGGTGGCCCGGGGATCCGAGATACGGGCGGGCAGCCTTCTATGGGTATGCGCACCCGGCGGTCGAAGGCTTCTCCGGGGCCACACTCTCCCCGGCGTCCGCCCACTGGGAGTCGGCGCTCGGCGAGTACATCCTCGATTGGAACGATGTCTGCAACAGTCCGAACCCGTTCGAGACTGCGCTCGAATTTGCCCATTCCGTCTTTCGCCACGCCTGCGTGGTGTGCGACTGGGACCCGGCGCTACTCGCCAGTGCCGAGGGGTCCCCACCGCCGGTGGCGTAGTCACGGCGCCATCGACTGAGGGACGCAGTCCGGGCTGGGTGCCGTCGACCCGAACCGCCATGGTGGCTCCTCCGTTCGCTGACGTTCTTGACCAGGTCAGAGGGGCCGGGAACGCGCCCGCCGGCTGCCTCGATGGGACGGAGGCCAACCGGGAAGTAACCGGCTTCTCCCGGTGTTACACACGAGATACTGTAATGATGTAATCAGGAGTTTGCCTTGAGTGACACCCTTTCACACACACCAGGAGCGGATCTAGGTGCGCTGGACGCGTATTCCCAGGTCGTGGTGTCAGTCGCCGAGCAACTGACCCCGAGGGTCGCCGCGCTGGAGGTCTCTCACCGTCGACGCGACGGAACCTATGCCGGCGGGGCCGGCTCGGCGGTGGTCTTCACGAATGACGGGTTCCTGCTCACCAACGCCCATGTCGTCGGTGCTGCCGAGGCCGGTCGAGTGGCCTTCGCCGACGGCACGGTCGTCCCATTCCACGTCGTCGGCACCGACCCCCTCTCGGATCTGGCTGTGGTCCGTGCCGATGGTGCAACCCCGGCGCCGGCCCGGCTGGGTGAAGCTTCGCAGCTCAGGGTCGGGCAGCTGGTGGTGGCGGTGGGGAACCCGCTCGGTTTGGCGGGCAGCATCACGGCCGGCGTCGTCAGCGCTCTTGGCCGTTCCTTGCCGACCAGGGCGGGCACCAACGTCCGGATCATCGACGATGTCATTCAGACGGATGCGGCCCTCAATCCGGGCAACTCCGGCGGGGCGCTGGTGGTCGCGTCGGGAGAAGTGGTGGGCATCAACACTGCCGTCGCCGGCGTCGGGGTAGGGCTGGCCATCCCCATCAACGACATAACCCGGCAGATCGTGGCGGCCTTGATGGCGGACGGTCGGGTCCGCCGGGCCTATCTGGGCTTGGCCGGTACGCCCGCTCCGCTTCCGCCGCCGCTGGCGGCTCAGCGCGACCAAAGAGTGGGACTCCGCATCGCGGAGATCGTGCCGGGTGGGCCGGCCGCGCAGGCCGGGCTGCGAGAAGGCGATCTGCTGATCAGTGCTGAGGACGAGCCTGTCGTCGGAGCCCAGTCGTTGCAGAGGCTCATGCTCGGGGACGCCATCGGCCGGCCCTTGGCCCTCACCGTCCTGCGCTCCGACGCCCTGGTGGACGTCATCGCCACCCCGGTCGAGCTCCGGTCCACCGACTGACGACCTCCGAGTCGGGAGGACCGGCCTAGGAGCGGACAAGTCGGGCGACGGCCGCAGTCGCCTCGGCAATCTTCTCCTGGGCACCCGGTCCGCCGGCGTCGATCGCCTCGGTCACGCACGAGCTCAGGTGGTTTCCCATCAGCTCGACTGCAACGGCCTGGAGAGCTTTGGTCGCCGCCGAGATCTGAGTGAGGATGTCGATGCAGTAGCGCTCGTCCTCGATCATCTGCTGTAGGCCCCGGACCTGCCCCTCGATCCGATGCAGCCGCTTGGTTACCTGGTCCTTGTGTTCGATGTATCCGTACATGAGCCTCTTCCGTAGTATACCCCCATAGGGTATACTACGGAGGCACCGCGGCTCTGGATTCCACCTGTTGCCGCGTCGGTCATTCGCAGCCGAGCGAGGTCGCATGGAGGCAGGCGTGAGGCGAGAGTTGGATCGTGACCGTTCGAAGGCACACCGATCGTTGCTCGCCCGCCGGTCGGGACCAGGCCATGGCGCACCGACGCCATGAGAGTCATCCATGCCATCGGTCACGCCTTGTCCGTCGCGGGCGGCATGACCTGGCAGATTCTCTGGTCGTTGATCCTGGGTTTCGCGTTGTCGGCCATCGTGCAGGCCCTCGTGCGCAGGGGCACCATCGAACGGCTGCTGGGGAATGATTCACCCAAGACACTCGGTGTGGCGACCGGCTTGGGCATTGCCAGCTCGTCATGTTCCTACGCGGCTGTGGCGTTGGCCCGGGGCCTCTTCCGCAAAGGGGCCAACTTCACCGCGGTGATGGTGTTCGAGATCGCCTCGACGAACTTGGTGATCGAGCTCGGCATCATCATGGCCCTCTTGCTCGGATGGCAGTTCACGGCGGCCGAGTTCGTCGGTGGCCCGATCATGATCGTCCTGATCGCCGTCCTCTTCCGCTTGTTCCTTCGCCAACGCCTGGTCGACGGGGCCAAGCAGCAAGCCGATAGGGGCCTGGCCGGCTCGATGGAAGGCCACGCGGCCATGGACATGAGCGTGAAATCAGCCGGAGGCCTTTGGTCCCGCCTGTCGTCGGCCGAAGGGTTCACTTCGGTCGCCCACATATTCGTGATGGAGTGGGCGGCGGTGCTCCGTGACATCGTGCTCGGCCTGCTCATCGCCGGTGCCTTGGGCGCCTGGGTGCCCGACACCTTCTGGCAGCATCTGTTTTTCACCGGTCACCCGGTGCTGGCCAAGGTCTGGGGACCGTTGCTCGGACCCGTGATCTCTGTCTTCGCTTTTGTCTGCTCGATCGGAAACGTTCCGCTGGCCGCGGTGCTCTGGAACGGTGGGATCAGCTTCGGCGGCGTCATCAGTTTCATCTTCGCCGACCTGATCATTCTGCCGATCCTCGTGATCTACCGGAAGTACTACGGGACGAGAATGATGCTGTTCGTTCTGGCCACCTTCTACGTGACCATGGTGGCGGCCGGATTTGCCGTCGAGCTGATCTTCGGAGCCGCCGGGTTGGTGCCGACCACCCGCAACGCCACCGTTCTCAATCCCACGATCAGTTGGAACTACACGACCTATCTGAACATCGTCTTCATCATGGCGGGCGCGGCCCTGGTCTGGCGGTTCTTCCGCACCGGTGGGGCGATGATGCTCAAGATGATGGGTGGGAGTCCGGCGCCCGCCGTCACCGGCTTGGGCTGATCGGGTCATCCCCGGTGGCTGCTCGGGGCAGGAACGGCGGGGACCGTCAGCCCCGCTCTCCCACGACGGTGAACATCGGCATCTGGACGGCGGGGATGTCCATCCGGTGACCCAGGTGGTGGGTCTGGGTGTGCTCAGAAATAGTCGCCTTGCCAAACCCCAGCCGCCTCAACATCGATACGACGGCGCCCGGATAGATGGTCCACCAGTTGGAGATGTTCTCCTCAGCCAGCGGCGAGAATCGCATGATGTTCGACTCCAGCGGCGCCTCGCGGTCCTGGACCAGATCAGTCACAACAATTCGCTCGTCGGTCCGGCTGGCCACCTCGCTGATCGCGCCCCACGGGTCCCTCAGATGGAGAAGGATTGCGCCGAATACGGCTATGTCAAATCGACCGAAGTCTCCCGGCAACGCGTACAGATCGCCATGGGCGAGTTTCGCCGACGAGCCGTACAGCCGATGCATATACCACCAGCTGTTGTGGACGCCATTGATGTTGGTCCGCATGACGTGTGCTTGATGTTCAGTTGTGGCTTCGCCGGCAATCGGAAGGAGGTCGACCGGAATGTCGAAGCCAGTCTCGAAGGCGACGACTTCCGCACCGTTACGCTCCATATGGAATGTGAGGTACCCGGACGCTGGGCCTGGCTCGAGTACGCGCTTTCCGTTGAATTGCGTGCCACCCAGGTAAGCCTCCTCGTGACCACGAATATCCCAGGCACCATCGATTGCACCACCATTTGGCAGGTCAAACGTGTGGTACCAGTCACATTCCGCGATCGAGGTGCCGGCTCTCCATTGGCTCATTTTGCTCTGAAACGATTGATCCAATTGGCCGAGGTAGTGGCGAGGGGGATAGGCGGGCCAAGTCGGTCGCACAGCCGCGTAATCTTCCATTCCGACTTCGGTAGAACGTCGGGGTGATCTATTGGGAAGTAGGCGCCGCCACGAGGCGTCACTTCGCCTGTTCCTTGTCGGACTGGCATCCATGAGATTCACCGTACCCTAGCGGCATACCCCGGAACCGACTTATGTCCTCGGCCGGGTCCACGAGGGTCGATCCCGCCGTCCTCATCAGCGTGCGCGGCCACTGTGCGAGCCGTCGGTTCCTACGGTAGGACTGCGTTCTCGGAGAGGTCGGGAGCGGTCCCGGCCGATTGCGGGTCGCGCCAGAGCCTCCAGATGGGCGGTGCGCGGCGAATGCGGAGCTCGTCGATCGCGGCGAACCCGCACCGGCGGTACCACGCGACGTTCTCCTGCCGCTGCGTTTCCGTGTAGGCGGGGACTCCGTCACTGTCGCACCGCCCCAAGACGGGACCGAGCACGGTCGTACCGAGGCCCCGGCCCTGCACACTGGGATCCGTGCCCAACAGTGCCAGGTACCAATGGGGCTCAGTCGGGTGTCGGCGCTCCACCTCGGCCAGCAGGGATGCGGCTGCACGACGGTTGTGCAGCCGCATCAGCACCGTGGCGGCACGAAGGTTCCGGGCCAGCCGGCTGGCGCCCGACCGGGGGAAGGTTCCGGGTCCCAACCATCCGGCGAAGCTCCGCGGCCTACCCGACATCTCGGCGACGTACAGCTCGGCCATTTCGGAGCGGAAGTCGTTCACCGCCGCATGGAAGACGTGGGGGAGAACCCGATATTCGGTCAAGAGGTTGCCGCCGCTCAGGAAGTCGAACAGCGGGTCGTCCCAAAACGCCCGAGACAGCATCGCGACGATCTCGGCCAGATCGGAGTCGGCGCCCAATCGACGCACCGTCAGGCCGGTCACCTTCTCGACGCCAGGCGATCGAGATCCTGTTTGAGTTCGGCCACGTCGGCACGGAGTGCTTCCAGCACCTGGACGATGTGGGCGTTGCTGAAACGGGCCACGGCCGGTGCGGCGTCCGGATCGTGCTGTGACGGTGGGTCATAACCGGCCGTCCTCATCACCAGGCCATAGTCGATACCGAGCGTGCGAGCGAGCCCGGCCAGCACTCGAGGCGACGGCGTCCGGACCCGGTCCTGTTCCAGTTTGTGGACATACGCCGTCGAGCAACCGGCGTGCTCGGCTACCTCCTGGAGGGATATCCCGAGGGTCGCGCGGGAATCGTGCAGGAGCCGTCCGAGCGAAGATCCGGACTCTACTATAGGAGACATGCTATACACCATAGTGGAAGATGCTGGCCCGTTCAACCGGGTGAGCAGGGTTCGCGACCCCAGGTCAGACGCCGACCGCCCACGGCGGGCGCCCCACGAGACTGGGGGCTTGACTCTTCCTCAGGAAGATGGCCCAAGCTCAGGGGGAGGGAGCCCAAGGTGGGCAATGGCCGAAATCGGGAGGGAGTTGCCGTGGCCTCAGTGGTGAAGGAAATTGTCGTAGAAGCCGATGCCGAGCTGTGCTGGGATGCGGTGCGGGATTTTGGCGGGTTGCACCGGCGCCTCGTGCCGGGATTCGTCACGGACCTGCAGATGGTCGGAGACCGCCAGCGAAGAATCACGTTCCTCACGGGTGCCGTGGCGACCGAATACCTGGTTGGCCGCGACGAGGGGAGAAGGCGGCTGGCCTACACCGTGACCGAAAGCCCGATGGGTAGCTCGCATCACAACGCCTCGGTCGAGGTGGTGCCGACCGGGGACGGACGATGCCGGTTCATCTGGACCACGGACGTCCTTCCGGACGAGCTGGCGGAGCGCACCGGAGAGCTCATGGACGCCGGGATACGCGTCATCAAGCAGACGCTCGAAGGGGTTGCCGCGGGACCGAGCAGAGCTCCAAGCCCGTAGGGTTCGGGCCGGGCCGATGAGATTTCAGGCGATCGTCGGTCTCTACTAGAGATCTGCTCACGACAGGAGGTGCAGCATGGGGAAACCGGCCGATACGAAGCCCGGGGCGGCCCACCGGGTGGCGGCGGACGAAGCGGTGCAGCGCTATGTCGACGGCATCGACCCGGACCACCGTCCGCTGTTCGACCGGGTTCACCGGTTGATCTTGGAGACACGTCCGGAGGCGTCAGTCTCGCTGTCGTACGGGATGACTACCTACAAGGTCGGCAGACGTCGCCTCTACCTCGGTGCATGGAGGCACGGCGTGTCGATATACGGGTGGCGACAAGGTGGTGATGGAGGATTCACCGACCGGCATCCCGAGCTGCGTTCCGGTAAGGGAACCATCCGGCTCCGGACCGAGCAGGCGGCCGCGATCCCCGACGCGGAGCTGCGAGACATGATCGGCGCCGCCCTGAACGCCTGACCGCGGCCGGCACACCGGACGGTCGGTGGCGAACGCCATCCCGGCGGCTGGGGCATGCTTTCATCCATGAGCACGCTCGTCACCTATCAACTCGAGGGGCACATCGCGACGATCACCTACAACCGACCGGACGCGCTCAACGCCATCAACGGGGAGATGCGCCACGCCCTGAACGAAGCGTTCAACCGCTTTCGTGAGGAGGAGGAGGCATGGGTGGGAATCGTCACCGGTGCAGGCCGGGCGTTTTGCGCCGGTGCCGATCTATACGACGGGGCGGGCTCGACGGGTGACTTCCGAGGGACGTTCTGGGAGAAGCCGACGGTCAATTCGTTCGAGAGTGGCTGGGAGATCTTCAAGCCCGTCATCGCCGCGGTCAACGGGTATTGCCTCGGATACGGGCTCACCCTGGTGACGTGGTGCGATTTCGTGATCGCCAGTGATCGGGCGGAGTTCGGCTACCCCGAGGTCCGCTTGGGCGTGCCGGCCATTGTCGGTTCGATCCGATTGCCGCAGCGGATGAACTGGCAGTACGCCATGGAGCTACTCCTGACGGGAGAGCGGATCGGTGCTCAACGAGCCAAGGAGATCGGGCTGGCCGGATGGGTCGTGCCCCACGATCAGCTGATGGCGGAGGCGCGGTCATTGGCGAACCGGTTGGCGGCGGCGGCACCGCTGGCGGCGCGGGCCAGCAAAGAGGTGGCGGTCCGTTCGCAGGGCCTCTCCTCCGTCGAGGCAATTCGCTTCGGCGAGACCATGCGGCTGGTGGCCATGGCAAGTGAGGACGCACGGGAAGGCGGGCTTGCCTCCCGGGACGGACGGGAGCCTGACTGGAAGGCCCGCTGAGCTCATCCGGTGGGGGAGGAGCCGGCGGGGTGCCGCAACTCGACCGTCACTCGTCGAGTCCCCGGGTCTAGAGTCACCGTTGCCGCCCGGCGATCGACGGTGCCCGCCGACGCCGAGGCGATGTTGTCGACGAACGACGGCAGTTGGAGGAGGACAGGCCCCGCCGGCACGTCGCCCCTCAGCTGGAACGAGACCGACTGCCGACCTGACGAGATGCTGAGGTTCAGCCTCCGTCCGTCGATGACCGGGAAGTTGGTGACCGCGATCGACTGGCCCGGGTCCAGCCAGTCTGACGGGATACCCCGGCCGACGATGAGTGCGCCGTCGGATCGTTGAGCTACCAAGGAGTCCAACAGGACCTTGTTCGCCCCGGCCATGCCCCAGGCGTGGGGTGAGGAGCCCTGGCCGGCGGCAGGATGCCGTCCGATCCACGGCGTCGTCGAGGAGGGGGCGGTCGAGCTCTCCCAGAATGAGAACGGGCCGGCCTGACTGTTCTGGATCATGAACTGGTAGTCGAGGATTCCCTGGTCACGGTGGTGCTTGCTGGCCAAACCGGCCGTACCCATGGCCGCGTCGTAGCCGGACGAATAGAAATCGTTGGGAAAGCCGCCGGTAGTGTTCGGCGGGAGCACTCCCTTGAGCCGTCCGAACCCGTAGTCATAGGTGGAGTCGATGAGCGATGCGCCCGGCCCGCTCGGGACCGCGCCGAGGAGGTACCCCTCCCATGCCCAGTTGCCGAGCGGCGAGGTCCAGTTGGCGTCTTCGGGATTGCCGCACCGGTTGGCCGTGTTGGGCTGGACGAGTGAGCAGGGGAGGTAGCGCAGCTGGTAGCGGCCGATGGTGGCATTGAGCGTGTGATCGGTCGCCGCCAGCAGGCTCTTGTACTGGTTGTCCGACCAGGCCGCCTCGGCCTGGTTTCCGATGCTCTCGGCCAGGAAATGGTAAGCGGCCAGTCCGAGCAGGGCTTCGAAGTCGTCCGTGGTCCAATAGCCCTGGGTATCGATGTCGTCGGTCGCCTCCATGGTTCCCGCCGTCCCCGTCCGGTCGGCCGCAATCTCATGGGCCGCCTGCTCGATGGTCGGTTGCGCGGGGTTGGCGGGCCCGGTCGGGGCGAAGTTCGCCTTGACGAATCCGGTGTCGCCGGTCTTGAGCAGATAGGTCGCCCACGGCACCGAGTAGGTCCACAGACCGTCGACATACTGGCCCTGGGAGCCGACGACGTTCCGCGCCTCGAGGAGCAGGTCATGCGCGTCGGTGAAGTAGCCCTGTGTGAACAGATTGGTCAGAATGCCGATGACGTCGTGGCTGAACTCGCTCTCATACCCATTGACCCCGGTGTTCAGGTGGTCGCCACTCCGGGCGATCTGGGTGTAGATGAACCCGCTGCGGTAGGCGTCGACGAGAGTTTGGTCGGGCACTTCGATACCGGCAATTCCATCCAGCTGTTGCATCCAGAAGCTCCGCATGTGGGCGAAGTGTGCGGCGAAGCCTCCGGCTCCGGCCAGGGCCTCGGGGCTGGGCCAGGGGTAGTTGTTACCGAAGCGGTCGGCCGCGACGACATAGTCGTGGGAGGCGGATGAGTGTGGGCCCACTCTGTTGGGTGCCATGTTGATCGGGACGAGGCCAGGTGATGGCTCCGGGTCGGCGTCGAGCACCCGGTTGCCACGGTTGGTGACCTCGACGCGGGAGTACACCACCACGTAGGCATTGCCGGCGATGATGACCTGGTCGGCAAACTCGGTAATGGTCACGACGGCTCCGGAGTGCCTGAAGGTGGTGATCTGGGCGGGAAGGTACCCGTCCGCCTCCACCCAGGTCGTCGGGGCACCCGTGTAGATCCCGAACCCGTAGTTCTGGTTCCGATTGATGCCGTCCTGCACCAGGAAGGTCCCCCCGAGGCAGGTGACCACGCCTTGAGCGTTGCCTTCCCACCCGATCGCTGAGGCCGTTCCGTCCGCGCCCGTGAAGGCATCGGTATCGAGGTTGAAATTGCAGTCGTAGGTTCCCGGCTGCCCGGTGGCGGCACGCCCCTCGCTCGTGGGCGCCTGACGGATGGCTGCCGGGCGCGGGTGGGATCCGTCCACCACGTGAGCTGGCGTGGTCCATCCGGTCAGGATGCCGGTGGCCCCGACCAGCAGGGCGAACGTCGGCACCGTCGCCTTCCGCACGGATCCCACCGAAAGGATTCTGGCACCTGGCTGCACCAGACGCTCGGCCCGGTCCGGGCGGGGGCCCGCTCGCCCGTTGTCGGATGAACGGTCCTTGCCGCGCCGAGACGCCCAGTGTCGTGATGTTTGGACGCTTTTGGTGGCAGGGACAAAAAAAAAATGGCAACGGAACGGCTGTCCCAGACGTCCTAATTGTGATGGGCGAGATGCGTTGCATCGTCGGTGCTGACAGTGGGAGAGGGGCGGATGCCTCCGTCGTCGCGCTCGGTGCTGACGCCTTCGGCCATGGCGACGACCGCTCGCTTCTCCCGTTCACTGCAGTGCCATCGGTTGAGTCGCCTCGGCCAGCGCACGGACCGGATCTGGCCAGATTCGGCGACTTCTACGCCGGCCACTACACCGAGCTCGTACGCCTGGCCACGTTGTTGTCGGGGTCTGCCGATGTGGCACCCGATCTCGTGCAGGACTGCTTCGTCCAGCTGCACGGTCGGTGGACAGCGGTCCGTGACCCTCTGCCCTACGTCAGGCGGAGCGTGGTCCACGCCTGTGCCTCGCACCACCGGCAAGAGGCGCGGGGGCGGCGTCTACCCCCTCCCGACGTGCGGGCGTTGGAGCTCGGTGCCGACGAGCTCGAGGACGCTCTGGCCAAGCTTCCGGCCCGTCAGCGGGCCGCCGTCGTGCTCCGTTACTACGGGGACCTGGCCGAGGCGGACATCGCTCACGCCCTGGGGTGCCGGCCGGCCACGGTGCGCTCGTTGATCCATCGGGCACTGGCCGACCTCAGAAAGGCGATCGAGTGGTGAGCGACGAATTCGAGGATCGGCTCCGGGCGCACTTGGCCGATCGGGCATCCCGTGTCTCCGTCGAACCCGACCCCGATGGGCTCATCCACCGTTCCGCAGGCCGGCGGCGCCGGCGTGGAACGGTCGTCGGGGCGGCCGGACTGGCCGTGGTCCTGGCCGGCGCCGGGGTCCTCACCGGGGTCAACCTGGCCGGCGCCGGATCGACCGCCGGGTCCCCCCATTCCTCGGCGCACCCGACCGCACGTCCTCTGGGTGGCTCGGCGATGGTGCCCGGAAGTTCCAGCCCGAACCTTCCCGGGGGCGCCGGTCAGGTGCACTTCACCTCGCTGTTCACCCGCACCAGCTCGTCGGGGGTGACCATCCGCGTCTACACGGAAGGGCCGGAAGGGCCGGAAGGGCCGGAGGGTCCGAGTTGTGACCCTACGGAGCCCTGCCCGCCGGTCGGGACCGTACCGGCGCCGGCGCCGGGCCCGTGCCCCCCGGGAGCCACGTGTGCCCAGCCGATGATCGAACCCCCGGCCGCGCCGTGCGGTCACCTGGTCATCGAACTCTCGACCGACCAGGCTGTCGCGACCGGTTCGGCGGCTTGGCCGACCGACGTGCCACCTACCCCGGGCCATCTCGCCGTTCTCGGATCGGGATCGTTCGGGGTCGCGGAAGGAGGACCGGTGAGCTGGGTTGTGGTTTGGGTCGGATCCGACGTGACCTCAGTCAACCTCTCTTCCGGCAACCGCGTCACCGATGGGATGGCCCCGAGCTCCGGCGTTGCCGTACTGGCGCAACCGGGTGCTCCGGGGCTGGCGGGAGCCGAGGTGGTCGGGGTGGATCAGAGTGGAGCAACCGTGGCCACCACGCCGGCCGACCAGGTGTCCGGTGGATCAGCCTGTGCCAATCCGGCCCCCTCGCCGACCACGACGACCACCACGACGACCACCACGACCACCACGACCACCACGACCACCCCGCCCCCGCCAACACCCACGTCGACCCCCCCAACCCTGCCCACGACCACCACCACGGCCGAGCCTGCGACACGGACCATGACGGTGTCGCCCGGGGTGCGGGTGTCCGTAGGGCCGACGGGGTAGTCGCCGCCAACAGCTCCTGGGCCGAGCCGGCGCTGCCCTATCGTGAGGGTATGCCCAAAACTGTGATGATCACCGGTGCTGGGTCGGGGTTCGGGAAGATGGCCAGCATCGCTCTGGCCGAGCGTGGCCATGAGGTCATCGCCACCACCGAGACCGACGAGCAGGCCGAGTCTCTCCGCGCCGAGGTGCCTGGACTGGTCGTCGAGAGAATCGACATCACCAGCGACGACGTCACCCGGGTCTCGCGGTGGGAACTGGACGTCCTCATCAACAACGCCGGAGCCGGCCAGACCGGGCCCATGGCCGATATCCCGATCGACCGGGTCCGCCGGCTGTTCGAGGTGAACGTCTTCGGGACCCTCGCCGTCACCCAGCAAGTGCTGAAATCGATGATCGCCAGAGGAGCCGGCCGGATCATCATCGTCTCCTCCATCGCCGGAGTTCTCTCTGCCCCAACGTTCGGGCCCTATTCGATGACCAAGCACGCGCTGGAGGCCATGGGTAAGGCA
Organism: Acidimicrobiales bacterium; assembly: GCA_035949055.1. Classification (GTDB taxonomy): domain Bacteria; phylum Actinomycetota; class Acidimicrobiia; order Acidimicrobiales; family RAAP-2; genus Bog-756. The sequence goes on along the minus strand of DASZIO010000014.1, from coordinate 24,287 downwards.
ATGCGAGGCGAGCTGGCCCCCCTCGGGATCGACGTGACACTGTTGAACCCAGGTCCGTATCAGACCGGATTCAACGACCGGATGGCCGGATCGATGTGGGAGTGGTTCGGCGAGTCGTCGCTCAACGCCGGAGCCACTGACCTGTTCCGGTCGGTGGGCGAGATGGTGACCACCGGCCAGATGGACCCGGCCGAGGTAGCAGAGCGAATGGTCGAGCTGGTCGAGGCGGAGACGACCACGGAGAACAACTTCGTGCCGCCGAGCATCAGGGCCCTGGCCGCGGCAGCCATCGAGGCTTGACCGGAGTGCCCGGATGAGTCAGTCGGTCGTCGGGGTGGCGCGGCGGACCCAGAGCAGCTCCCAGCGATTGCCTTCGGGATCGGCGACCAACCCCGAACGGCCGCCCCAGGCGTGGTCCTCGGGACCGGCCACCGGGCGGGCCCCGGCTCGGACGGCGGCCGTACAGGCCGCATCAACCCCGGCCGGGGTCCCGACTCTGACAACCAAAGTGACCGCCGGGTGGTCAGGTGTTGCCCCGCCGGCCGGTTCTTCGGCCGGTTCGGTCTGTGGATGCAAGGCAAGGGCGGTCCCGCCGAGTTCGAAGATGGCCAGCAAGTCCGAAGCGCCGGCCTGTTCCTGCCAGCCGAGAGCTCGGTAGTAGCGACGCAGTGCCGGCATGTCCCGCACGCTGAGCACCACCATGGACAAGTCCGCCGGAATGGCCGCGTCTGATCCCTGCATCGCGTGGGTGCCTTCGGTCTCAGCCACGGTTGACCCCCGTCTTGTCGGTCCGGTTGGACAGTAACGACGGCGCCGGACCTCTGCCGTGTCGCGTCCGACTCGGAACTTAACTGTTTGACCCGGGCCGCGTGCAAGTGCACACAACGCGGGCCATTCGTCACGACGCCCTTGAAGAGGCGGGAAGAATGTCAGTCCGATCGACGGGGCCGCTGCTCGATGCAGGCGGCGAGCGCTCGGGCGAACTGGGGAGCCTGAGCGGGGTCCAGCGCGCCGCACGCGATCCGGATCCCCGGCGCCGAGACGATGCGGAAGCGGTCGCCGGGGCTCACCGCCCAACCCCGTTCGAGCAGGCCCCCGACCACACCCGGCTCGTCCACGACGGGGACCCAGGTGGTGAGCCCCGAGGTGCCGCTGGCCTGTAGCCCGCGGGCTGCCAGTGCATCCTTGAGGGCTTCCCGTCGCTGGGCATAGACGGAGGCGGCACGGTCGAGCAGCCGGACGACGGCCGGATCGGTCCAGAGCTCGGCCACCGTGTGCTGCAGCAGGTAGCTCACCCAACCATTGCCGAGGGCCTGGCGGCCTTCCACCCGGGCTACCGTCGCGGGATCCCCGACCATGACGGCAAGGCGGAGGTCTGGGCTCAGCCATTTCGACACGGAGCGGATGGTGGCCCAGCGATCCCGCCCCCGACAGGAGGTGAAGGCCGGAGCGCCGGCTGCCGGCCCGGCGTGGTCGTCTTCGATGACCAGCACTGCAGGATGTGCGGCCAGCACGGTGCTGAGGTCAGTGGCCCGCCTGGCGTCCCAGGCCGTGCCGGTGGGGTTCTGGGCCCGCGGCGTCAGGAGGACGGCGGCTACCCCGTGGCCGAGCGCCACGGCCAGCTCCTCGGGCCGGGCACCCCGGTCGTCCAGCGCCACGGGGACGACCTCGAGCCCGAGCGCGTTCAGCAGGTCGAGGGCGGCTGTGTAGCCGGGGTCTTCGACCGCGATCCGGTCGCCGGGGCGGAGCCAGGCTCCGACCACCCGTTCGACGCCGTCGAGCGCGCCCCCGACGACGGCCAGGTTGGTGGCATCGATCCCGTCCTCTTGGAGCTTGCTCCGGGCCACTTCGGCCAGGCGGGTGGATACCGAGGGAGCCCCGTAGCCGCGGGTGCCTCCGCCCGGTGACGGGAGCACTGGGAGGAGGTCGAGGTCGGGCCCTCCGGTCCGCAGGTCCACCACCCCCTCCGGTGCGGTGAGGGGAAGGTGGGACGAGAGCGGGGGATGGGCCCGGACCCGGGTTCCCCGCCGACCCGATCCGGCCGCCAATCCACGCCACCGCAGCTCGCGGTAGGCGGCAGCCACGGTGGAGGGGCTCACCCCCAGTTCGGCGGCCAGTTTTCGCACAGTGGGGAGCTCCGCTCCCGGCCCCAACGAGCCGGCTCGGATCGCCTCCTCCACGCTGTCGGCGATCTGGTTGGCCCTCGTTCCCCTGATGACGGAAGGCTGATATTGTACTGGTGTATTCACTATTTTGTACCGTAACATACATGGAGGAGTGCCTCATGGCACAGGATCCACCGGCCTCTGATGCGGAGCGCGCCCGCCCGGCCTCCGGGCGGGTCCAGGTCCGGCGGCTCCCTGAGCGTGGTCGCTACGAGCGGGACTGCATCAACGCCATCCTGGACGAGGGGTTGGTGTGTCACGTGGGCACAGTCGGGCCGGATGGCCCCGTGGTCATCCCGACCGCCTACGGCCGCGACGGGGATCGGCTGTACCTGCACGGGGCGCCGGCCAACGCCATGCTTCGAGCAGCCGGCACCGGGCAGGTCTGTGTCACGGTGACGCTGGTGGACGGGTTGGTGCTCGCCCGCTCGGCATTGCACCACTCGATCAACTACCGCTCGGTCGTCATCTACGGCAGAGGAGAGGAGGTCACCGACCCCGATGAGAAGGAGCGGGCGCTGGCCACCGTGGTCGAGCATCTGGTCCCCGGTCGTACCGTAGACGCCCGGCCGCCCACGGACCACGAGTTGCGAGCCACCCGAGTGGTGCGGGTCCCGCTCGACGAAGCGTCCGCCAAGGTCAGGACCGGGGGGCCGAAGGACGACGAGGAGGACTTGGCCCTGCCCCTCTGGGCCGGTGAACTGCCGCTTCAGCCTGTCATCGGGCCGCCCGTCGCCGCGGACGACCTGTCAGACGACCTACGACCACCGGCCTACATCACCGCATACCGGCGCCCGACCCGCCAGCCGGCCCCGGTGCCCCGCCCCTGACCCGGCCGGCGGGATACCGGCCCGCTGGCCCCCGGCGTCTCAGGTCGAGCCGCGCTCCGCGCCCACGACGGCCGCATCGGGCCCCGGGAAGAAGAGGTCCTCATGTCCCGTGTCGGCCCACCTGACCACGTAGGGCGGCTCGCCGTTGGCATGGCGAACCTCCAGCACCTCGCAATTGCGATCCGGCTGGCCCACCCGGCGCCCTCCGATCAAGATCCGATCCCCGACATTGGCATGCATCCTGGCTACCTCCGTTGGACGTTGTGCTCTACCCCCATGCTGAACCGGTGGCCGCACCCGATCAAGGTGTGTCGTCAGGGATGTGACCAAGGTGCACGGTCAGGGGTTGTGACCAAGGTGCACGGTCGGTTGTGACCAAGGTGCACGGTCAAGGGTTGTGGTCAGATTGTGCTCGACGTCTGTGAACAGGTGCATGACCAGGGCGCGTGATCAAGTGACGTCGTCCCGGGGTGTTCAGGCGGGCGAAAGTCTGGCGCTCAAGGGACCGACCTTGGTCGGGTCGATGACCACGTGGATCTTCCCGATGATGCCTTGCTCGATCTGGAGCAGGATGACGCCGAGGAGCCGGTGCTCGACGAAAGCCAGCACCACGGTGCCACCCCCGGCCGGATTGGACACCATGGTCGCGGTCGTCCCGAAGTAGCGCAGCAGGTTCTGCGCCACCGGCTGGCGCCCGCGGACCACCCTGCCGGACCGGCTGTCCCGCGGCCCGAGATCGGCGTCTCCCGAGACGTCGGGGTCGAGGAGTTCGAGAAGGGCCGAGAGATCGCCGTCCGAGCAGGCCTTGATGAACCGTTCCGTCACCACCCGGTGCTCGGCGACCACAACGGCGTCGTCGGCCCCGTCGGCCTCCTCCTGGATCTTCGCCCGCGCCCTCCGGGCCAACTGACGGCAGGAGGCAGCCGGACGCCCCATGGTCTGAGCGATGGTGTCGAATGGCGTCCGGAAGACGTCGTGCAGCACGAACACGACCCGCTCGGCCGGCTTGAGCCGTTGCAGCACGACGAGAAGGGCCAGGCCCACCTCGTCGTCGAGCGTGACCCGGTCCGCAGGGTCCACTGCCGGCACCCCACCGGCAATCGGTTCGGCCGGCTCGATCAGCGAGGTCTCCTGCGGTCGCTCACGGCGTGAGCGGGCCGAACGGATGTGGTCGAGACAGATCCGGCTGGTGACGACGATCAGCCAGCCCCGCTGGTCGTCGATCTGCCCGATCTCCGAGCGGGCCAGGCGCTCGAACGCCTCCTGGACAGCGTCCTCGGCCGACCCGATGTCCCCGAGCATCCCGAACGCCAGGTTGACGAGGTACGGCCGGTTGGCCCGCCACGAGGCGGCGAGCGCGGGATCGTTCTGTTCAGCAGCAGCTTGCACGTTGCACCAACCCTAAATGTCGTCACACCCGACGCCGCCCAGAACAGTGCCCGGGAAAGCCCCGGCCTAAAGGTAAGGACGAGATGGGGACCGGGTTCGTGACGCGGCTCCGTCCGGCCACCGCGTGCGGTTTGTCACTTTTGTGGGCGCCATCCCGTCCTACCACCGACACCCGGAACACGGAGCGAACACCGAGCCGGTTCGTCCGACCCCACGACCCGAGGAGGGCTGATGTCCGAGATACCGACCACCGCGCGGCAGCGGGCAGACCGGCCCGGCACCGGCCGGGCCGCCGCTCCACCGGGCCCGGAGGACCCGAACGTACCGATGCAGCTGGTCCAGACCAGGTTGGTCACCGAGGACGTCAACGGGCTGGCCGCGTTCTACGCCCGTCTCGTCGGTGTCCCGGTGGTGCTCAACGACTACTACGTGGAGGTCGGCATGGGTGCCGTGTCGATCGGGTTCTCACGCTGCCGGTACACCGAGTTCCCCGAACGCGACCCTCGCGGCCGGGAGCCCGGGCCGCGGGATCACGTCGTGCTCGACATAGTGGTCGACGACGTCGACGGCCACTTCGGTCGCGTGGACGATCTCGGGGTGGAGTGGGTGCTGCCCCCGACCACGCAACCATGGGGCGCCCGGTCCATGGTGTTCCGCGATCCCGACGGCCATCTCGTCAACCTGTTCTCCCGCCCGGACGGAACGGCAAAGTGAGCGCGGCGCCGGCTGTGCAAGCCGAGGATCTGGTCAAGACCTACGCCGGAAAGGTGGAGGCGGTGAGGGGGATCAGCTTCGATGTGGCCTCCGGGGAGGCGTTCGGCCTCCTCGGCCCCAACGGCGCGGGCAAGACGACGATCATCGGAATGCTCAACAGCACCGTCACCCCCACGTCGGGTCGTGCCTTCCTCGGTGGGCTCGACGTGGCTCACGATCCCATGGGTACCCGTTCGATCAGCAGCGTCGTCTTCCAGGACGCAGTGGTCGACCGGCCGCTCACTGGCCGGCAGAACCTCGAGCTGCACCTCAGGCTGTGGGGTGTCGGACCGGTCGAGGGGCGGGCACGACTCCGCGAGTTGACCGAGACCGTCGGGATCGGCGACATCCTCGACCGGCCGGTGGCGACCTACAGCGGCGGGCAGCGCCGCCGGCTCGAGATCGTCCGGGCCCTACTCTCCCTGCCCGAGGTGCTGTTCCTCGACGAGCCGACCGTCGGGCTGGACACCAGAATCCGTCACGACTTGTTCGACATCATCGCCACCCTGCGGGACCGCACCGGGGTGACCATCATCCTGACCACGCACTACCTCGACGAGGCCGAGCGGCTGTGCGACCGTCTGGCGGTGATTGACGCGGGTCGGCTCGTGGCTTGCGACACCCCGGCGCGACTGCTGGCGTCGATGGGCGAAGCGGTGCTGGAGCTGCGGGTGGACGACCCCGACCGGCTCGCTACCGCGCTGAGGAGTGGGGGCGTGCCCGATGATGACGTGCTCGTCGTCGGTGGGACAGCCACCGTGTCACTTCGGGCCGTCTCCGCCGCCCGGGTGTCCGAGCTGCTCGCCGAGCACGCCGTGCACCCGCGTTCGTCCACCACTCGCCACCCCAACCTCGACGACGTCTACCTCCGCCTCACCGGCGATCGGATGGCCGGCGCGGCCGGCTGAAAGGAGTCTCCATGACCACCGCCACCCTCACCGTGCCGATCATCGCCGCCCCGGCGCGGGCGGCCCGCGTCCGGGCCCTGCCGACCTTGGCGGCCAGGCGCCTCGCCCTCTCGGTCCGCTCGCCGCGGGCCATCGCCGTCCCGCTGATGGCGCCCGTGCTGTTCGCCCTGGTGGTGGCGCCCGCCCTGGCCGACGGGGTGTCCTCGCCGGCGCAACGGCCCCTCTACATGACGTTCTTCTGTGTGGCCACCTGTGGACTGTTGATCCCCCTCAACTGCATGTTCTTCGGCCTCGGCGTCCTGGTGGACAAGCAGCACGGGGCGATGCGAGAGCTCCTGGTGGCCCCCATCCGGCGGGCGTCGATCGTCTTCGGCAACCTGGCCGCCGCGGCCATCGTCACCGCACTGCAGCTCGTCGTGCTGCTGCTGGCTTCGGTCTTCCGCGGGGCCCACTACGTTGTGTCGGACCGCCTGTTCTGGTTCGTGGCCGGGGCTTTCCTGCTCATCGCCGTGACCTACGGGATCGCCGAGGTGCTGGTCACTCGGCTCACCAGTCCCGAGGAGTACTCCGGGGTCATCCCGGTCGTAGCCATCGTGCCGTTCTTCTTCGCCGGCTCCTTGTACCCGATCACCTCCTTGCCCACCTGGTTGGCCGACATAGCCAAGATGCTGCCCCTGACCCATGCCCTCGCCCTCTTCCGCTACGGGTTGACCGCCCACGGCGCGCAGGCGCTGCACAACATCTGGGGCATGTCCAACGCGACCGAGATGGCTGCACTCTCTCTGGGGGTCCTCGCCCTCTACGCCACCTTGACCACAGCCGGGGCGGTACGCCTGTTCACCAAGTCGGGGACGAGCTGAGCCGGCCGGCGGTGAGCACCGGGTAGGCACCCGAGCATCAGTCTCGAGACCGGAGCCCCTGGTCGGACCGGAGGGCGCTCCGCCAGGGCGTGAGGTCGAGGCCCGGGTAGCGACGGGCCACCCCGTCGAGCGTGGTGGACGTCCAGAACACATGACCGGGTTCGGGAAACCCGAGGACGGCGAGCTGGCGCGGCGACGCCCCCTGGACGAAGGCGTGCCACTCGGCCGAGAAGCCCTTGAACGGCCAGGCTTGGTAGCCGCCCCATTCGAGTCCTGCGGGCTTGTAAGAGACGTGGAGCATGAAGCGGGCCTGGGCGGGATCGGAGAAGTCGACTGAGCGGTGGTAGACGTCGGGGCGGTAGACGACGATCGACCCGGCCGGACCGGACGCGTCGCAGCCGTCCTCGTAGAGTGCGCCGTAGTCGTCGAGGTTGAGGGTGTGCTCCTCCACCGGGATGGCGTGGGTGTGACGGCGCGACACGAAGTGGGTGGCGCCGTTCTGCCGGCTCACGTCGTTGAGGTAGACGAACAGCTCCACCTGGTGGTAGCCGGGCTCGGCCCGGGGCACGGTCAGCGTGTGGTTGGGGAAGTCCACATGCAGGAGCCGGTTGTAGTCGGACGGCTGGTCGGCGTATTTGGCACTGGCGATGGCCAGGTACATCCGCACGTCGTCTGTGCCGAGCAGCTCGGCGGCGACGTCGATCACCAGATCGCTCACCACCAGCGAGTTGAGGGTCCGGCTCCGGAAGGGGAACTCCGGCCAGTTGGCATCCCACGTGCTCCACCGGGGGTCACGGGCGTCCGGCGACCCGGCCATGTCCTCGGCCGACGGGAACAACTTGGCCACCGCCCGCTGGGCCGACTGGAGCTGGTCGGCGGGCACGGCACCTTCGATCAGGCACCAGCCGTCCACCTCCCAGGCCTGCCGAAGGGGTGCGGTGAGGACGCTCATGGGGCCAGGGTAACCACCGCTTGTCGGGCCGGTGCGCCACGCCGGACCGGAGGAGCACGTGCTAGACCTGCCGCTGAGTGCTCGGTGCCGAAGTGGCATGTGGAGGCGAACCAGCCCTGGGGGGGGCGACCAGATGAGCGGAACTCCGATGGCCGCGTCCGGCAGTCGCCGTCTCCGGCCGCTTCTGCCGGTTGGGCGGAGTGGGGCCATGGCCACGGCCGTCGCACCGGTCGCCGTCGTGGTGCTGGCCCAGCTGCTCCTGTTCCCCATGCCGGTCGGGGTGTGGGTCCAAGGCGTTGTCCTCGGCCTGCTCGGCTCGTTGATGGCTGTGGGCCTCGGCATCGTCTACCGCCTCAACCGGGTGGTCAATTTCGCCCAGGGGGACCTGGGAAGCGCCCCTGCCGTTCTCGCCTTCGGGTTGGTCGGCCTGTCCGGAGTCAATTACTTCTTAGGGCTGGCCACCGGGTTGGTGGGCGTGGTGTTGCTCACGGCGGCGGCGGAGATCGTCGTGATCCGGCGCTTTGTCCGGTCTCCCCGGCTCATCCTCACCGTGGCCACCATCGGGCTGTCCCAATTGCTCATCGTGGCCAGCCTGCTCATCCCCAACATCTGGGGCCAGATGCCGATCGGAAGCGCGGCGATGCACGTTCCCATCCATCTCTCGCTCCACCTGTCTCCGGTGGTGTTCACCGCCGACGATCTGGTCGCCGTGCTGGTGTCGCTGCTGTCGTTGGCCGCGGTGGCGATCTGGTTCAGGCGCACCGACGTCGGTATCGCCACACGGGCCGCGGGGGACCGTCGCGACCGTGCCGCCATGCTCGGTATCCCGGTCAACCGTCTGCAGACCGTCACCTGGGTGGTGGCCGGGGTGCTCTCGTATCTCAGCGTGTTCCTCAAGGCAGCCATCGTGGGTCTGCCCCTCGATCCCACGTTCAGCCTGACCGCCCTGGCGACCGCGCTGGCCGCTCTGGCGCTCGGCGGGTTCACCGACCTTCCACTGGTGGCGCTGGCCGCGGTAGCGGTCGGCACCCTCGAACAGGGCGTGGCTTGGGACCAACCGGCCCGCCCCACGCTGGTGGAGGCGGTGATCGCCGCGGTGGTGCTGTTCGGCATGTTCTTCCGGCAGCTCGTCCGGGCCCCCGGCACGGGCTCCGGTCGGACGGCCGGCCAGTGGGTGCTGGCCTCGGGGATCCGTGACATCCCCGCCGCGCTCAGGGACCTGGCCGAGGTGAGGCTGGGCGCCGCCGGAGGAGCCATCATCCTCCTGGGTTTCATGGTCACCCTCCCGCTGTGGCTCGGGCCCGGGAGCCTGCTCGAGGTCTCGACCCTGCTGGCCTTGGCCGTGGTGGGCTGCTCACTGGTGGTCCTCACCGGTTGGGCCGGCCAGGTCAGCCTGGGCCAGATGTCGTTCGCCGCGGTCGGTGGGGTGGCCAGTGCCGCAGCCATGGTCGACTGGCACTGGGATCTGAGCCTGGCCCTGCTGGTGGCGGGCGCCGCCGGGGCGGCAGTGGCGCTGTTGGTTGGCCTCCCGACCCTCCGGATGGAGGGGGTGTTCGTGGCGGTCACCACGCTGTCGTTCGGGTTGGCCGTGTCCGGATACCTCCTCGACCGGGCCGAGTTCTCGTGGATACCGAACGGGCAGATCGCCACGCCCCGGATCTTCGGCGTGCCGATCACCACCCAGCCGGCGGTCTATGCCACCTGCCTCGGCGTGGTCATCGTGGCCGTGCTGTCCATGCACGGTCTGCGCCGGAGCCGGTTCGGCCGGGTGCTCCGGGCGCTGAGCACCAACGAGCGAGCCGTGTCCGGGTACGGGGTCGACGTGCGGCGGGCCAAGCTGAGTGCGTTCGCCGTCTCGGGGTGCATCGCCGGGGTGGCCGGTGGCCTACTCGTGCTGATCAACCAGCAATACGTGGAGTCGCCCTTCACCGCCACGGCCAGCTTGGCCGTGTTCACCGCCACCGCCGTGGGCGGCCTGGGTTCGGTGGTGGGTGCGGTGAGCGGGGCAGCCGTCGTCGAGGGGAGCGCGGTGTTCCTGCCTCCGAGTTGGCAGCTGTTCCCGTCTGCCTTTGGGGTTCTCTTGGTGCTGATGGCCTTCCCCGGCGGGATCGCCAGCCTGGTGTTCCGGGCCCGCGATGGGCTGGTCGAGGCCGTGGCCCGCCGCCACGGGCTGGCGACCGGGCCGAGCGGCCGCCAGCGCCGGCCGGGGATGCCCGAGCCAACCGGTACTCCCGACGGGACCGAATCGGCTCGGCCCCAGGCAGTCACCGAGGGGATCGCGTGAGACGCGGCCGCGTTGCGGCCCTGGCCGGCGGGGCGTCCCTCTTCCCGCTGTCCGTGCTCTTCTCGTTGCAACTGCTCGACCAGGCCACGCAGAGCGCGTTCAACGTGCTCGTCCCCAACGTGCGCAACGCCTTCCACCTAACCGATGCGGCCATCCTGGCCGTGGTGGCCCTGGCCAGTGCCGCCGCCCTGCTCGGCACCGTACCGGTGGCGTGGCTGGCCGATCGCACGCCGAGGGTTCGTATCGCACTCGTCGGGGCGGCGGTCGGCGCCGCATTCTCGGTTGCCCTCGGGCTGGCCCCGACGGCGGTGGCCATGGCGGTCGCCTTGTGTGGGGTCTACCTGGGCCTGGCGGTGATCTTCCCCACCCACAACTCACTGATGGCCGACTACTACCCGGTCGAGTCACGACCCCGCGTGTACTCCACCCACCGGGCCGGTCTGTCTCTCGGCGCGGTGGCCGGCGTGCTCATCGGTGCGGGGCTCACCGACGCCTTCAGCTGGCGCGTTCCCTTCATCGCCTTCGCCGTTCCCATCGCCGTCGTGGTGCTGATCGGTCTCCGCCTCCGCGAGCCCCGGCGCGGTCGATACGAAGAGGCCGCCCTCGTCGAGCGTGACATCGCCGAATCGCCGGCTGCGGTGATCAGCGAGGCGGAAGCGGCCCTGCCGGGCCCGCTGCCGCCGTCCGGCCCGGCCGGACTGGACGACTCCCCGCCTTCGTTCGGCGAGGCCTGGCGCCTGGTGTGGAAGATCGGCGTGCTGCGCCGGATCTTCATGGCGCTCCCCTTCCTGGCTGCGGCCATTGCCGGCTTCACCTCGCTCGCCTCGCTCCAGTACGAGCAGACCTTCCACCTGGACGTGACCCAGCGTGCCTTCCTGGTCGCCCCGGTTCAGGTCTTCGTCCTCGGTGGGCTGGTCCTCGGCGCGGTGGTGGCGACCAGGCTGGCCGCCCGCGCGCTCCGGTTGGTGTTCCGGATGCTGGCGGTGGCGGCGGTGGCTGCGTCAGCCTTCGCCGTGCTGTTCGCGCTGGCGCCGAATGTACCCGTGGCCTTCTTCGCCGACAGCGCCATCGAGGCCTCGCTGGCGGTGGTAGGCCCGGGCGTCCTGGCCGCCCTGTCCCTGGCCATACCGTCTCGGGCCCGCTCGGTCGGCTTCTCCGTCGGCGCCCTCTTCGTGTTGCCCGGGCTGGTGGTGATCCCGGTGATCGGTGCGATCGGCGACGCCGTAGGGTTCCGGTACGGCATGCTCGTCCTGGTGCCGGTCTTCCTGATCGGAGGGTTGGTGGTGGCCAGCGCCGGCCCGCTGATCGACGCCGATGTGCGCGATGTCTGGTTGTCCATGCACACCAGGGAGGCGATGCAGGCGGCCAGGGCGGGGGGCGAATTACCGCTGTTGGCCGTGGTGGACCTGGTGGTGGGCTACGACGGTGTGCCGGTCCTCGAGGGCGTCGACATCGAGGTGGCCGAGGGCGAGATCGTGGCGCTCATCGGGACCAACGGCGCGGGGAAATCCACCCTGCTGCGGGCCATCGGCGGGATCGTCGAGGCCGACCGCGGCGCCGTTGTCTTCAACGGAAGGGACATCACCCACGCGCCACCGGACGAGATCGCCCGATGGGGCATCGGCCAGATGCCCGGTGGCGCCGGGGTGTTCCCCGGGCTCACCGTCGAGGAGAACCTCCGCGCGGCCAGCTGGCAGGACCGCCGCAACCGTCGCGCGCAGCACCTCGAGGCGAGGGTGGCCGACGTTCTCGATCGTTTCGGCCCGCTGGCCACCCGACGCGGCGACCGGGCGGGAGATCTGTCGGGGGGCCAACAGCAGATGCTGGCTCTGGCCATGGCCCTCCACTCCGCCCCCACGCTGCTGCTCATCGACGAGTTGTCCCTCGGCCTGGCCCCGATCGTGGTGGAGGGGCTGCTCGAGTCGGTGCGGTCCCTCCGCGCCGCCGGAACCGCGGTGTTGCTGGTCGAGCAGTCGGTCAATGTGGCGGTGGCGGTGGCCGACCGCGTCTACGTGATGGACTCGGGTGTCATCCACTTCTCGGGGTCAGCGTCGGAGGTACGGGACCGCCCGGAGCTCCTCCGGTCCATCTTCCTGCAGCACCGTCCCGATCGACCCATGGGGCCGAACGGGACGGCCGAGCGGGATGGCCGGCTCTCAGCGGCACCGGCCCCCCCGGCTCTCCCGGCTCTGGGGGTCTCGTCTGTCTCGGTGACGTTCGGCGGAATCAGCGCCCTCGATGACGTATCCCTCGACGTGGCCCGTGGTGAGGTACTGGGGATCATCGGCCCGAACGGCGCCGGCAAGACCACCCTGTTCGACGTCATTTCCGGCTTCACGTCCCCCGATCGAGGCGAGATCACGGTCGAAGGCACGAATGTGACGGCCCTGTCGGCCGGGGCACGGGCCCGTCTGGGCCTCGGTCGTTCCTTCCAGGACTCCATACTCTTCAGCGGACTGTCGGTGCGCGACACGTTGGCCGTCGCCCTCGAGCGGTTCATCGATGCGGGTGACCCCCTCAATGCTGTCCTCCGGCTGCCGGTGATGGTCGATACCGAGACCGCGGTGGGTGCTCGCGTGGACGAGCTGGTCGAGTTGTTCGGGTTGGAGGAGTTCGCCGACTCGTTCGTCAGCGAGCTCTCGACCGGCACCAGGAGGCTCGTCGACCTGGCCGGCGTCGTCGCTCACGCCCCGTCCGTGGTGCTGCTCGACGAGCCATCGTCGGGGGTGGCCCAACGCGAGGTCGAGGCAATGGGCGGGTTGTTGGCCCGGGTGCAGCGGACGCTCGGTGCCACCGTCCTGGTGGTCGAGCACGACATCGGCTTTGTCGCGTCGCTGTCCGATCGGCTGGTCGCACTCGACCGCGGCACCGTCCTCGCCGTCGGGGAGCCCGCCGACGTCCTGGCCCGGCCGGACGTGGTCGAAGCCTTCCTGGGTACTGACGCCGCCGCTCGCCGCCGATCGGGGGCGATGGTCGGGAGAGGCACCGGTCCGGTCCCCGACGTGGGTCCCGCCGGAGTGGACCGATGACCGGCGACGGCGGCCAGGCGGGAACCGACCCGGGTCTCAGTGCCGCGGCGCGGCCCTGGCCGCGGGTCGGCGTGCTGCGACGGCTCGGGCCGGCGCTGCTCGTGGTGGCTGCCCTGGTGGCCGCGGGCACGGTGGCCACGACCCAGTCCGGAGGGAGCGGGTCTCCGGTGGCCTCGGTGCCGGGCGGCACGGGGTCGCCGGGCGCGGACCGCGGTCTCCCCATCACCTACCAGATGGCCAGGAAGGCGGGGAGGGCGTCCGACTACCACTGGGCGGACGGCTGTGACCTCACGACCGGGCGGCTCTCGATGCCCACCGTCTACGCCCCACCATGCGTGCCGGCCTTCACCGGGAGCAATGGGGGTGCGACCGGGCCGGGCGTGACGTCCTCGACGATCACCGTCGTCTACTACGTGCCGCCGCCAGGTGATCTGGCCGCCCAGTTCGAAGGAACGCAGGGGAACCCGGTCACCAATGTGGCCACCGCCGAGAACTACGTGGCCATGTTCAATCACGTCGTCACCCTCTATGGCCGGCACGTCGACCTCGTGCCCTACTACGCCACCGGGAACAGCGACGATGCCGTGGCGGCCCGGGCGGACGCGATACGAGTGGGCCAGCAGGTCCATGCCTTCGCCTCGATCGGCGGTCCGGGCCAGACGCCGGCCTACCAGGACGAGCTCGCTCATCTGCACGTGCTCTGCCTGTCTTGCGCGGTCGGCGCCCCTTACTCCGAGATCCAGCAGGATGCCCCTTACCTCTGGGCCGTCCTCCCCACCAGCGACACTGTGCTCACCGATGCCTTCCGCTATGTGGTCACCCAGCTCATGAACCGCGATGCCGTCTACGCCGGCGAGGCCCGGTTCCGCACCCACAAGCGGGTGTTCGGGCTGGTGCGCTACGACCAGAATCCGCCGATCTACGGGTCGACCACCGCCCGGATCAATCGCGAATTCGCCAACAGTCATCTCACCTTCGCGCTCGACGAGAGCTACCTGCTCGATCTCACCCAGCTTCCCTCGGAGGCCGCCACCCTGGCCGAGCACCTGAAGAACGTGGGTGCGACGACGGTGGTCTTCGCCGGCGATCCGATCATGCCCATCTACCTGACCAAGGCCTGTGCCGCCATCGGGTACTACCCCGAATGGGTGATCACCGGCACGGTGCTCACCTACGCGTCCACCCTCGGACGGCTCTACGACCAGAAGGAGTGGTCGCATGCGTTCGGGATCTCGAGCCTGGCCGTGCCCACCCCGATCAAGGACGGTGACGCCTACCGGCTCTACGACTGGTACTACGGCACCATTCCGCCCGCCCCCCTGACCGCCGTGGTGATCCTCCCCCCGATCGAGCAGCTCTTCGCCGGCCTCGAACTGGCCGGGCCGAGGTTGTCCGGGATCACCTACGCCGCAGGCAATTTCCGGTACCCGCCGTCCGGAGGGGGCCCGACCACCCCGGCGGTGAGCTTCGGCTACCAGGGCGCCCCTCCGCTCCCGGCCTACACCGTTCCGTCGGACTACACCTTCGTGTGGTACGACGCCACGGCCAAAGGGCCCGACGAGGAGGGCACCGACGGGACCGGGCTGATGCGCTATGTAGCCGGTGGCCGCCGGTACGCGTCGGCCGGCGGCCCCACCGCCGAGGTACCGATGTTCCAGACGGCCGGGGCGGTCACCATGGACACCACCGTGCCGCCGGTGGACCGGACCCCGAACTATCCACCCTGGCCCGGGTCGCCGACGGCCAAGGGCTGAGCGAGCCGTCGAGCTACGTCGGGTGTCCCGCCGAACCGGACCGAAATGCCGGATCTGCGCATCGTTCTCATGAACCACAAGGTGGAGAGCGCGATGCCGCAGCCCGTGAGCGTCCAGGTGACAAGCGTGCGCTCGATAACGAAGGCGTGCAGGGAGGAGGCAACCAGCAGCCAGAGGACGAACCCGGCGTTCACGAGCAGCACGACCGACCAGAGGAAGGAGAGACGCACGAAGAACCGCCGAACATGGGGTCTCGCCATCAGTTCTTCGTCGAGGGGGCAGAAGTCGTGGGCCAGCCGTTCGATGAACGGCCGATTGGCGAGGGCTGTGACGAGGAACAAGATGGCCACCATGAGCGTACCGGCGGTGGGCTGGACGAAGTAGAGAAAGGCGCTGTTTGTAAGGAATGCGATGACGGAACGGGCCGTGAGTAGGCCGAGCCCAAGGACGAGGAGAGCCGGGACTCGCTGCCGGCGTACCAGTCGCCGGCCGGCCGCGGCATAGGACCAGACGAGGGCAACGATGAGTGCGCCTCGGAATCCGATCAACAACAGGGTGACGTAGAAGAGTGCGGCAGGCCCGATGGAACCCTCCAGAAGGGAGGGAAGGGCATGACGCACCAGGCGCACGAATGACGGAAGATGAAGGATGGCAGGAGAGCTGGGTTCCGAAGTGATGCGGAAGGCTAGCCCAGGGGCACTGTTTGCAGACGTCGGCCACGAAACGGCGGGTGAAGGGCTGATCAAGCTGCCGGACTACAACCCTGACGTCGACCGCTTCCCTCTCGCGAGCCGCAGCCCGAGACGACGTGTCCCCCGGCCGCGCGTGCGCAGGAATTCATTGTCTCGTTCCCTTGGCGGGCGATGCCGTTCACACCGGGCCGGTACCGTGGCGCGCACACACCGTTCAGCGCTTGGTGGATCGGAGGCGCACTGGGTTCGACCCACACGTGGGCCCTAGTCGGCGCCGAGGGGAATCTCAATTCCGCCGAGATTCGTAGTACCGGGGGCCCAACCAGGGGAATGGCTTCGGCACCACCGACGCCGAGGCGGCCCCGGTGGATCTGGCATCCCGACCGCCACCGGCATTGAAACTGATGTCGCCAGGGGATCCTGCCCCGGGCTTGGCTTCCGGCGCTCCCTTGGGGATCAGAGTCGGTACAGGCGGACCGCGTTGTCTCCGAGTACCTTGCGCTGCACTTCAGGTGTCAGCTCGGCCATCTTGTCGGCCACCGTGTCGAGAGGTTTGGGGTACAGGCAGGTGGGGTGCGGGAAGTCCGTCTCGAACAGCACGTTGTCCTCCCCGACGGTGTCGATCAGAGCGGGGACATCGTTCTTCTCGAACCAGAAGGTGGCATAGAGCTGACGCTTGAAGTACTCGGACGGCATCATCGACAGCTGCTCGAGGTCCTTCGGGGCGTTCTCGGCCATTTCGTAGTCGAGAGCCCCGAGGATGAACGGAATCCAGCCCACGCCGCTCTCCACCGAGACGAGGTTGAGCGTCGGGTGACGGTCGAGCATGCCCGAGAGGATGATGTTGGTCACGACACGGGCGTTCCCGATGAACAGCAGCGCACCACCGATGGCCAGCTTGGTGTCCTCTGCCTGGGACTCCCAGGGATAGGTGTCGAAGTAGGTCATGGTGGTGAGGCTGGCACCGATGTGGAAGTGGACGGGCAGGCGGAGGTCGGCGCACACGTCCCACAGCGGGTCCCAGGCCCGGTTGGCGAGATCGGGCGCACCGAGGTCCTGCGGATCGGACGTGAGGTTGACGCCGCGCATGCCGAGTGCCGCCACCCGTTGCGCCTCGCGCACGCAAGCGTCGATGTCCCAGGCCGGCAGCACCGGCATGGGGAGCAGCCGGTTCCCCGACTCCTGCTGGAGTTCGGCCATGGCGTCGTTGTAGATCTCGATGCACAGGAGACGCAGCCGCTCGTCCGTCACCGTGCTGGACAGGCCTTGACCCCCGAGCCCGATGGCGTTGGGGAACACCACCTGGGCCCAGATCCCGGAATCGTCCATGACCTCGAGACGGGCTTTGGGGTCGTAAGCGGCCACGTGGATCCGGTCGAGGGTCCATTCGAAGAGCGCCTCCGCGGCCCGACCCTTGCTCCCGTCGCGGGCGATGACCCCTCCGCCACCGGCGAACCCGAGCTCGTTGTCGTCCACGATCCAGGTCGGCCGTCCGTCGGCACCCTCCTTCACCTGCGGCACCCGATCCTGGTAGGCGGCGGGCGCCCGCTTGGTCCACAGGTCGTGCGCTTCGGTGAGGTGGGTGTCGGCATCGATCACCCTCAGTCCCTCAAGTGCCAACGCCATCGTGTGTTCCCCCAGTAGTAGCTTGTCGCCAAATGTAGCGGCCAGCTGGGAGAGCGATGGCGGTCGAGGAGATCGAGGGCCTGACCATCGCCTACGACCTCATCGGTCGCGGCTCGCCGTGGGTCCTCACCCCGGGCGGGCGTTTCGCCCGGGACACCCCCGGGCTGCAGCAATTGGCCGAGCGCCTCGCCGCGGCCGGCCACCAGGTCCTCATCTGGGACCGCCCCAACACCGGCGCCTCACAGGTGTGCTTCGCCGGCACCTCCGAATCCGAGATGCAGGCCGACGTCCTCGCCGGCCTGCTCCGCCGGCTGTCACTGGCCCCGGCGGTCATCGCCGGCGGGTCGGGCGGGTCGCGGGTATCACTGTTGGCCGCGGCCCGCCACCCCGACGTGGCGGCCGGGCTGGCGGTGTGGTGGATAAGTGGTGGGGTGTTCGGCCTGATGAGTCTCGGGGTCCACTACTGCGGTGATTCGATCGTGGCGGCCTGGCGCGACGGGATGGCCGCGGTGGCGGAGCTGCCGGTATGGAGCGAGGTCCTCGAGCGCAACCCGCACAACCGCGAGGTGTTCCTGGCCCAGGAGCCCGGACGCTTCATCGAGACCCTCGAGCAGTGGATGCTGGCCTACTGCCCCCGGCCCGACGAGCTCGTACCCGGGCTGCCCGACGACCGGGCCCGGGCCATCGGCGTGCCCGCCCTGGTGTTCCGCAGCGGGGCGAGCGACCCCCACCACACCAGGCAGACCTCCGAGCAGCTGGCCGGGTTGCTGGGCCGGGCCGAGCTGGTCGAGCCGCCCTGGCCGGACACCGAATGGAACGAGCGGGTCGACGCGGCCCAGTCCGAGGGGTCGGGGCTCTTCGAGCGCTGGCCCCTGCTCGCTCCCCAGCTGCTCGAATGGCGGGAGCGGGAGCTCGGCGGGTCGACCTGAGCAGCGGGGGCGGCCCTCCCGTGGGAGGCGGCCACCGAAGGGATCCGCTCAGGCCGCCTTTTCCAGGATGTGTACGCCGCAGGCCGACCCCAGCCCGATCACGTGGGTGAGCCCGACCTTGGCCCCGTCGATCTGGCGGTCCCCGGCTTCCCCTCGCAGGTGGGTGGCCACCTCCCAGACGTTGGCGATCCCCGTGGCCGCGATGGGATGGCCCTTCGACTCGAGGCCCCCCGACACGTTCACCGGCGTCGACCCGTCGCGCCAGGTGGCCCCGGACTCGAAGAAATCGACGGCGCCGCCGACCTCGCAGAGGCCGAGGTTGTCGTAGTGGACGAGCTCAGCCGTGGCAAAGCAGTCGTGGAGCTCCACCAGATCGAGGTCGCTCGGGGCCACCCCGGCCTGCTCGTAGGCCTGGGTGGCGGCATTGCGGGTGAGCGTGTTCACATCCGGTAGGACCTGGCACGACTCCTCCCACGGATCGGTGGTGAGGATCGAGGCCGATATCTTCACGGCGCGACGCCGCTGCTCGGTCGAGAGGGTCTTGAGCTTGGCCCCGCTCACCACGACTGCGGCGGCCGCGCCGTCGCAGTTGGCCGAGCACATGGGGCGGGTGTTCGGATAGGCGATCATGACGTCGCCCATGATCTGCTCCAAGGTCATCTTCTTGGTGTAGGCGGCCAGTGGATTGAGCGTGGAGTGTGAGTGGTTCTTCTCGCTGATCCTGGCGAACAGCTCGAAGCTGGTCCCGCCATACCGATGGCCGTACTCCATGCCGATCTGGGCGAAGACGCCTGGCATGGTCTCGGTGCCGATGCGACCGTCGACCGGGGCCACCGCGCCGAACCGCCCATGCGGCGCCCATGTGTTCGAGTCGGCCTGGCGACTACCACCGGAGAGCAGACCCGCGCCGGAGAGCTTCTCGACTCCGAAGGCCAGGCCCACGTCGGCCTCACCGGCCTTGACCGCCATGCAGGCCACTCGCAGCGCGGTGGCCCCGGTGGCACAGGCGTTGGCCACGTTGTACACCGGCGCGCCGGTCTGGCCCAGCTGCTTCTGCAGCTGCTGGCCGATCCCGGCATTGGCGTACATCAGGCTCCCTGCCCCGATGATTCCGACGTCCGACATCCCGACCCCGCCGTCGGCCAGCGCACCGAGGACGGCCTCGGACGCCAGGTCGACTAGGTCCTTGTCCGGATGCTTCCCGAACTTCGTCATGTGGATGCCGAGGATCCACAGGTCGTCAGCTGCCATGGGTCAACCTCCCAGGGGTTCGAAGCCGAAGCCGACCGCTTCGGTTCCATCGTCGTCCGTACCGATGGGCTGGGTGGCGAGGCGCACCTTCAGGCCCAGGGTCACGTGCTCGGGGTCCGGCTCCACGTTGATCAGGTTGGCGCGCACGCTGGTCCCCTCGCAGTCGACCAGGGCGGCCACGTACGGGACGGGGATGCCGGGAGCGGCGAAGGCCACGATGGTGAAGGCCCGGACCTCACCGGTGGTCGGGATGTCGACGGTCTCGAATTGCGTGTGGCCGCAGGCGGCGCAGGCGTTGCGCCGGTCGAAGAACCGGGCGCCGCAGGCCGTACAGGCGTGGGCGATCAGGTGCGGCTCGTCGCCCAGCACCAGATAGTCGACCAGCGGAATCTGCTTGGCCATCGTCTCCACTCCCGTCGGGCGCCGGTGGGTCCGGCGTAGTGGCCACCGTAGCGGGACGGGCAAATAGACCGCTACTTGGGGGAGGGTTACACCGTTTGGGCCAGCGGGCTCCGCCGGGTCGAGATGGGCGGCCGGCCCGAGCGCCGGGACGCATCGAGACGGCCCACCCATCGCGGCCGAGCGCCGGGCATTGCACCGGGCCGGGTCCCGGCGGCCGCGGCCCACCGACATTGTTCCGTGCTGGGCTTGAGGACCGGGATGGGGAGGTGCGGTCGAAGACCCGGGCGGGACAAAGGCCAAACCGGCGCGCCACCGGTGCGGCGATTACCGTGACCACGTGGCCGAAGACTCGAGACCAACCCGGTGGTCGGCGTCAGCGCCGAGAATCTCCCGCCGTTCGTTCGTGGCCGGAAGCCTGGCTGCCGGGCTGGCCGCGGCGACCGGGCCCGCGGTGGGAACCGAGGCCTACGGCGCCACCGCCGCCGCCCGGGGGCTCGGGCCCGGGGGATCGCACCTGCCCCCGGGGACGCTTCCCTTCCCCAACCTGCCCCCGGGCACCGACACCCTCCCCCAGATCGAGCACATCGTGGTCGTGATGATGGAGAACCACTCGTTCGACGACCATCTGGGCACGCTGGGCCGTGGCGACGGGTTGACCCCAGGAGCGAACGGCCGACCGGTCAACTACAACCCCAATCCCGCCGGTGGCTTCGTTCGCTCCTTCCACAACCCGGACACCTGCGGCGAGAGTGACTCGGGTATCACCCAATCGTGGAACGCCTCGCACACCTGCTGGGACAACGGCACCAACATGGGATTCGTGAAGGGTTGCGGCGCCGCGGCCATGGGCTACTGGCGGGGAGAGGACCTCCCCTTCTACCACGACCTGGCCAGGAAGTTCCCCATCGGCGACCGCTATTTCTGCTCGGTGATGGCCCAGACCTACCCGAATCGGCGCTTCCTCATCGCCGGGACCGCGCTCGGGAACATCAGAACGGACGGATCGGGCATCTCGACCACCGACGCCCCTAACGGGACCATCTTCGACCGGCTGAACGAACACGGCATCTCGTGGAAGGACTACTTCCCCGACCTGCCCACGTGTGCGCTGTTCGAGCCCGTCTTCACCAACAACCCGACCAAGGCGGTCCACATCAACCAGTTCTTCGTGGACGCGGCCTCGGGGAACCTGCCGGCCTTCAGCATCGTCGACCCCTACACCAACTTCTCTGAGGAGAACGGGGACATCAGTGTGGGCGAGGCGTACGCCGCCCTGTTCATCCAGGCGGCGATGAACGGGCCGGCCTGGGAGAAGACCGCGGTCATCTGGACCTATGACGAGCACGGCGGGTGGTACGACCATGTCCCACCCCGACCGGCTGTCAAGCCGGACAACGTGCCGCCCGAGCTGAAGCCGGGCGATGTCCCCGGGGCGTACGACTTCACCGGCTTCCGGGTTCCCTGCAGCGTGGTGTCGGCCTGGTCGAAGCGGAACTACGTGTCGCACCAGACCTTCGATCACACCTCGATCCTCAAGCTGGTCGAGACCAAGTGGAACCTGCCCGCCCTGACCTATCGGGATGCCAACGCGCACAACATGCTCGACTTCTTCGACCTCAGCGCGTCCAAGCCGCCCTTCGCCGATCCGCCCGCTCTCCGGCAGCCGAAGAACCCGTTCTCGAGTCCGGCATCGCTCCCTCAAAATTCGCTTACTGCGGCCAACATGGCCATGTTCCATCCGATCTGCACCGAGTCGGCCCCTGGTTCCCTCCCGCCTCAGAGCGCGCAGCTGTCATCACGGCCGCCTGACGCCGACAAGTTGCTGCGGGCCCAGCAGAGGCTGGTCAACCAGCAGATCCAGGCCCAGGACGCGGCCCTGGCGGCTGCACCACCGGTTCCCTCGCCGTCCTGACCAACTGCCCTGGTTCCGCCCGGGCGGGAGCCCAGGGCCCTAACCGAGGACGAACCGCCGCACGGCCTGGGCGAACCCGTCGTCGGTGTTCGACGCCGTGACCCTCCGGGCGGAGCGCTGTACGGCCGCGGACGCGTTGCCCATGGCGATGCTCAACCCCGAATGGGCGAACATGAGCACGTCGTTGGGCATGTCCCCGAGGGTGGCGATCTCCTCGGTGGCGAGTGCGAAGCGGGCGGCCAGCGACTTCACCACGCTGCCCTTGTTGGCCTCGGGGTGGGTGACGTCCAGGTAGTAGGGCTGGGACTGCGCCGCCGACACGCGGTCCCCGAACCGCTCTCTCATCTCGGAGGTGGCGGCGTCGATGACGTGGCGGTCATCGGTCACGCCCACGATCTTCGCCACCCCGTCGCTCAAGCGCTCGAGGGACTCGACCACCGTGGGCTCGAACCCCACCGTGGCCGCTTCACGATCTACATGGGGCCCATTCGCGTCGAGCACGTACCAGTCCTGCCGGCGATAGACCCATGTCGACAGGCCCGATGACCCGAGCAGGTCAATGGTGGGACCGACCAGTTCAGGACCGAGCACCCGCTCCTCGATGACGGTCATGTCCGGCTCGACCACCACGCCACCGTTGAACGCGGAGATCGGCGTGGACAGGCGGAGGGGGGTGACCAGCATGGCCATCCCCCGTGGTGGACGCCCGCTGGTGATGGCGAAGAGGATCCCCGCCTCGTGGAGCGCGTCCACCGCGTCGACGGTGGCGGGGGTGAGCTGCTTGTCGGGGGTCACCAGGGTGCCGTCGACGTCGGCCAGCACCAGACGGATCGCGTTGCCGCTCATCATCGACTCCCGAAGTTCCGGGCTCCGCCACCGGCCGCCCGTAGGTCTCAGGGTAGCGAGCCCCCGGCCCAGGCCGGAGCGATAGACAACCGGACGATTCAAGGCTGGTCACGCCGGGGACGATAGAAGACCCATGGCCAGATATGGCAGGCGGAATGTCACTTACATCCTGGCGGCGGCCGTCGCCGCCGCCGCGCTGGTGGTGGGCGCGCTGGCCGTACCGACGGCCCGGGCGGCGCCGTCGGGCTGGAACATCGTCACCAGTGCCAGCTCCGGGACGGGCAACAGCGACCTGCTGTTGGCGACCACCTGCCCCAACGCCTGGAACTGCTGGGCGGTCGGTGGGTCGTTCCCCAGTCTCAACAACGGCCAACCGAGCACGCTCGTCAATCACTGGGACGGGAGCTCATGGTCGGTGACCCCGGTTGCCGCCCCAGCGGGCTCGACCGCCTCCCTGCTCTGGAACGTAACCTGCGTGACCGCCTCCGATTGCTGGGCGGTCGGGGGCCAGCAGCTCGGCGGGGCCGGCGTCCCGCCGTCCACCTTGGCCGAGCACTGGGATGGATCGAGCTGGACAGTCGTGCCCACGCCCACGATGTTCGGCTACCTCTTCTCGGTGGTGTGCAACTCGACCGCGGACTGCTGGGCCGTGGGCACCTCGGTAGCCGCGGACAACAGCGGGCCGCTCAACGGGATCATTGACCACTGGGACGGGAGCTCGTGGACCCAGGCGGGGACGGCTCCCTCCGGTCAGACCTACGACCAATTCAATTCGGTGGCCTGTACCGGCGCGTCCGATTGCTGGGCGGTCGGCTTCGCCGGGCCCAACCGGCAGCAGAGCAACTTCCTGCCCAACGTGGCCCCCAACGTGGCCGGCGACGGGGCGTTCGCCGAGCATTGGGACGGCCTGTCCTGGAGTGTGGCGAGTGTCCCCCAGGCCATCGCCCCCCTCGGCACCTATCTGTCCGCGGTGACCTGCACATCACCCTCTCAGTGCTGGGCGGTCGGTGCCACCATGGATGCCAGCGGCGATCCGTCGGCGACGCTGGTGGACAGCTGGAATGGATCGTCCTGGGCGGCTACGCCCAGCCCGAGCCCCTCGCCGACCTCCGGCTTCCTCACCGACGTGACCTGTATCGCCGCCACGTCGTGCTGGGCCACGGGCGCCTACGGATTCGCCAGCGGCCAGGGCGGCGGGCCAACCCCCTTCATCGAGAGCTGGAGCGGCACGCAGTGGTCGATCGAACCGAGCCCCAACGTGACGGCCTTCGGGTACCTCAACGGACTGGCGTGTGTCCGCGGCGCGATGTGCCAGGCCACCGGGTTCGCCATCACCAACAGCAACAACAACAACACCACCCTCGGCACACTGGTCGAGCAACTGCCACTCCCGGCGGCCGGCAACCAGGGCTTGTGGCTGTCGGCGTCGGACGGCGGTGTGTTCAGCTTGGGCAATGCCCGGTTCGCCGGGTCGATGGGTGGCGTGCACCTCAACCAACCGATCGTCGGGATGGCCTCGACCCCCGACGGCGGGGGCTACTGGCTGGTGGCGTCGGACGGCGGGGTGTTCAGCTTCGGCGACGCCACCTACCTGGGCTCGGTCCCGGGGCAGGGCATCGTCGGCCAGGCCCGGGTGGTGGGTGTGGCTCCGACCCCCGACGGCGCCGGGTATTGGCTGGTCGACCAGGCCGGTGGCGTCTACGCC
>DASZIO010000013.1:0-40613 GCA_035949055.1 Acidimicrobiales bacterium | reverse complement strand
CGAGGAGAAGCGCCAGGGGCACGAGATCGTGGCCGAGGCCCCGGCCCGCCCGGCCCAGGTGGTCGACCTCATGGAGGCCCTGAGCGCCAGCATCGACGAGGCCCGGGCCAAGGGGACCGCCCCCGACACCCCGGCGAAGGCTCGGGCCAAGCGGCCCAGCCGGGCCCGCACCGTGGCCAAGCCCACCACCGGGACCCGGGCCAAGAAGGCCGCCCCGAAGCCCCGCCGCAAGGCGTCCTGACCGCCGGCCGGTGCGCTGACGCGCGCCGCAGCCGAGGACGATCCGCCCCGGTCGGTCATGCCGTGATGCGCACCTCAGCCACAGTCACCGCATGGCCGCCGAGTACCACGCGCTCGTCGCTCAGCCGCATGTGGACGGTCCCACCCCGTCGGGAAGCCTGGTAGCCGACGAGCCGGTCCTTCCCGGTCCGCCGTTGCCAGAAGACGGCGAGGCAACAGTGGGCTGATCCCGTCACCGGGTCTTCGGGTATCCCGGCGTTGGGGCCGAACACCCGGCTCACGCAGTCCACGCCGGCAGTGTCCCCGGCTGCGGTGAGGATCACCGCCCGTGACCCCAGTCCGGCGAGCCCGGGGAGATCCGGTCGGTAGGAACGGACAGCCTCCGCGTCACCGAGCTCGATCAGGATGTCGGTGCGTCCGCGCCCGAACCAGCGCACATCGGTCACCGGAAGCGCGGGCGGGACGGACTCCGGCTCGGGAGCGTCGGCGGGGAAGTCCATCTCGATGAGACCGTCGGCGCCCTCGCTACAGGAGAGGAGCCCGCTCCTGGTGTGGAACCTGGCCGTGCCCCCGAGGAGGTGGGCGGTGGCCAGGGTGGCGTGACCGCACAGGTCGACCTCGACCGTGGGTGTGAACCAACGCAGATCGTGGTCTCCGTCGGGTCGGGGTGCGGCAAAGGCCGTTTCCGAGAGGTTGAGCTCGGAGGCCACCGCCTGCATCGTCTCCTCGGACGGGAAGCCGTCGACCACCGCCACGGCCGCAGGGTTGCCGCCGAACACGCGATCGGTGAACGCATCGACGACCGTGAGGACGAGCGGCATCGCCGGAGGTTAGCCAAGCCGCTCGGCGTGGCCCGAGCCGGTTGCGCCACCCCTGCCACACCCCGGACTGCTAGACACCGGACGGTATGGAGGCGAGGACATCTCCGAGACGGGCCGTGGTCACCGGGGCGACCCGCGGCATCGGCAAGGCCACCGCGGTGGCGCTGGCCGACTCGGGTTGGGACGTGGCGGTGACCGGTCGAACAGTGCGGCCAGGGGAGGGTCGTGATCTTTCGGACACCGGGACCGGGGACGTGCTGCCGGGCAGTCTGGCCGAGACCTCGGCTCTGGTCCGCGACGTGGGGGCCCGGTCGCTCGAGCTGGTCGCCGACCTCCACGACCACGGCGCCCTACGGGACGCCATCAGACAAGTCACCGACGCCTGGGGCGGGGTCGACCTGTTGGTCAACAATGCGGTGGACACGGGTCCGGGCAGCATGATCCCGGTACTCGACCTCACCGTCGAGCAGGTGGAGGCCAAGCTGGCCGCCAACGTGGTGGCCCAGCTGGTACTCATCCAGGCCGTCCTGCCCGGGATGTTGGAACGGGGTCGCGGCACCATCGTCGACGTGACCTCGCATGTCGCTACGGCCGACCCTCCTGGTCCTGTCGGGAGCGGCGGGTGGGGACTCGGTTATGCCGCGTCCAAGGCCGCGTTCCATCGCTTCGCGCCTCTCCTCGCCGTCGAGCTCGGCGACCGCGGGATCCGGGCTTACAACCTCGACCCCGGCTATGTCGATACCGAGCGCCAGCAACTCCATGCGGCCGCCCTCGGGCTCGTGGGGCGGTACCGCGGTGCACCGCCCTCGGTTCCCGCCGCCGCCATTGCCTGGGTGGCCGATCACCCGGACGACCTGGACAACGGGGAGACCGTCATCGCACAGAAGCTCTCCCTGACCCGGGGCCTCCACCCGGACTGGCGCAATCCTCCGTGACCGCGCTCGCGGGTGACCCGGCGTCCACCTCCCGCCGCCTTGTGCCGCCATGGGATCGGGCCGCCCGGGGGACGAGCAGCCATCGAGAGGTCTACCGGCCGTTGGCGGATGCCGCGACGGCGGGCTCGCCGTCCCGGTAGTAGACGCTCCGATAGCGGATGGCGGGCACCCGCGGCCCGCCGAGCAGGTCTCCGGTGAGGTTGAGCGGGTCGGCGCCGGCCACCGTCACATCGGCCCCCCGGGCCGGGTCGCGTCGCACGTCCGCCAGCAGGGCGGCCGCCTCCGGTAGCGCGTACTGCTCGCCGGAGATGCCGGCCACGAACCGCCCCCCGAGCACCTGACCGCGGGCCTCGAGGCGGCGCAGGGCCCGAACGACGTCGCGCCAGGGGATGCGGAAGGACTCCCTCGTCCACAGCTCCCACGCCACGACGCCCCAGCGGGCGAGCAGCTGCCAGGCCACGGCCTCGGCCACCTCTTCGGCCGGCGGGCCCGTGGCCGGCCCGGTGCCGCTCAGGTCGGGCTCGGGCAGCAGGGACCAGCGGCCCTCCCCGATGCCGCTGCCCGGCACCGCCCGTTGGCGACCGAGCGCGGCCCGTCGAGCCGGCGCCCCCCTGCCGCCGGAGGGACGACGTTTGGCCGGCGAGAGGAGGGATCGCACGGCGGAGAAGGCGTCGGCGGTGACGATGCCCCGGGCGACCACGTCCCACAGGCCCTCGTCGACGTCCGGGCCGAGCCGACCCGAGACGGAGGCCAACTCCGACCGGAAGCATGCGCCGCGGGCACGGAGGACCGCCAGCACGTCGGAGGCGGCCCCGTTCGTCGGTTCGGTCAGGGGTCGGTCGAGGCGAACCGCGCCGAGCATCCAGGCCAGGTCCGGGCGGGTGACGAGGGCCAGCGGCGTGGCCGGTGAGGGCGTGGAGGTCCCCCGGTGCCCTCCCGCCGGGGCCCGGTCGCCACCTCCCGATACTCCGTCGCGCTCGAGCCCGAGCTCGGGCCGAGGGGTGAGGCGACCCCAGGCCACCTCGCCGGCCAGGCAGAGCTCGTCCAGCCATCGCGGCTCGTAGGCGGTGACGCGCGCCGTCAGGACGTGGCGTTCCCACTCACCCGCGGCCACCTCGATGCCCTGCAACTGCTCGATGACGGCCATGAGCCCGGCGCGACCCTCGACCTGGCTTCCCGTGGCCACGTGCTGCCAGCACGCCAGGAAGCGCACCAGATCGGCGATGCTGGCCGGCTCGACCCGCCGACGGCGCCGGCTGCGGCTGGCCGCATGCAGTCGGGCCAGCAGGTGCCGGGCGCACCAGCGCCCATCGGGCAGCTGCATGGCCAGGCCGATGCCCTCCAGGCGGGCCAGGCCGGTCCGAGCCCGGGCCACGGTCAGGGGTGCACCCCGGACGTTGCCGGTGGGCAGGGGCCCCTCGGCCACCAGCTGTTCGACCGAGACCGGCCCGGACACCTCGAGATGCCCGGCGACACACTCGGCCAGCGCGGCATCCGCCTCGTCTGCGCCGTCGCCGAGACCGGCGGTGTCACCAAGACCGCTTTCGATCGACTCGGCCGCCGCCCGCCGCTCGGTCGGCACCCAGGAGCCTGCGACCACGCTGGCCCGCCCGTCCTGCTGGAGTTCGGCGAACCAGCTCAGCCAGGCATCCACCGGCCGGCACCGGACCAGCGAGAGCAGGAGATCGTGGAGCTCGTCGGCCGAGCGCAGACGGGGCTCGATCTGATCGAGCACCTCGATCACCGCCGCCTGGTCGAGCGGGCCGAGCTCCGAGGCAGTGACCGGCAGACCCGGGGGGAGGCCCGAAGGGCCGAGCGGCCCGAGGCCGCGGGGGACGGCCACCGCCCGGGTCCGTCGTTCCTCGAGGGGCGCGCCATCGAGGAAGGTGTAGGGACGCCCGGTGAGGATGCCGTGGGAGAGCGGCGAGGGCTCGGGCGACTCGACCAGGTGCACGCCGACACGGCCGGCCTCGAGCCCTTGGAGCAGGGTCACCAGCCCGTCGGCGTCCAGGGGCTCGGTGAGGCAGTCGGCCATTGTCTGCCGGGCGAGGACGTGGTCGGGCACTGTGACCGGTCCCGGTCCGGCATTCTCCTGGCAGGCGGCCAGGGCCGGCCACACTGCGGCCAGCAGGTCTTCGGCCTCCATGCGCTGCAGGTGGATCGGGCGGCGCTGGCCACCCCGCGACCGCGGCACGACCAGGGCGCGGTTGAGGTTCCATCGCCACCGCGCCGCCAGCATGGGGTGGAGGAGGACTGCCTGGGTGAGGACGTCGACCGCCGTCGCGCTGCGCAACATGGTCGGCACGTCCGAGAGGGGGAAGCTGTGCTGGGGGCCGAGCGAGAGCACGACGGTGTCGTCGTCCGCCGCCGCCTGGAGCTCGAAGTCGAAGGACACACAGAAGCGCTTGCGCAGGGCCAGTCCGAACGCCCGGTTGATGCGGCCGCCGTACGGCGAGTGCACGATGAGCTGGGTGCCTTCACTCTCGTCGAATACCCGTTCGATGACGATGCGCTCGCGGGTGGGGAGTGCGCCGAGGGCAGCCAGTCCTGCCCCCAGATAGGCCACGACCTGCTCGGCCACCGCGGTCGAGACGCCGGCTCGCTCGCGTACCACCCCTCGGGCGGTATCCCCGTCGCCGGCCGCCAGCAGGGGCTCGAGTTCGGCCCGCAGGCGGCCGACCTCCTCCGAGAGCTCAGCAGTACGCGCCGGGGCCTCACCCAACCAGAACGGGATGGTGGGAGGCAGGTCCGCGGCGTCGACGACGCGCACCGTGCCCGTCTCGACCTTCACCACCCGCCACGAGTGGGTACCGAGCAGGAAGATGTCACCGGCGGTGGCCTCCACCGCGAAGTCCTCGTGCACCGACCCGACGGTCACACCCTCGGGATCGAGCACCACCCGGTAGTCGCCCGTCTCGGGAATGGCCCCGCCACTGGTGAGGGCGGTCAACCGAGCCCCCCGCCGGGCTCGGAGCCGCCCGTTGACGGCGTCGTGGTGGAGATGGGCGCCGCGACGGCCCCGACCGGTCTGTATTCCCCAGGAGACCAGCTCGACCACCTGGTCGAAATCGGTCCGCGACAGCTGTGCGTAGGGCGCCGCCCGGCGGACGAGATCGTAGAGGGGTTCGACCTCCCACTCATCGGCCCCCGCCACCTCGGCCACGATCTGCTGGGCTAACACGTCCAACGGAGCGACGGGCGGTTGCAGGATGTCGAGATGCCCGGCCCGCACGCCGGCCAGCAGGGCCACCGACTCCACCAGCTCATCTCGGGTGAGCGGGAAGAGCCGCCCGGCGGGCGTGCCCTCGAGTTGGTGGTTGGCCCGGCCCACCCGTTGGAGGAACGTCCCAATGGCCCGCGGCGAGCCGATCTGGCAGACCAACTCCACCGGGCCCACGTCGATGCCCAGCTCCAGCGATGCCGTGGCGACCAGGGCCCGCAGATCGCCGGCGCGCAGGCGCTGCTCGACGAGGCGACGACGCGCGGCCGAGAGGCTGCCGTGGTGGGCGGCGACCTGCAGGGCGGCGTCGACGGGGTCGGCACCGGTGGCGACGCGCTGAGTTGGACCGTCACCGGTGCCGCCGTCAGCCTGACCGCGGCCCGCGGTGAGGGGACCTCCGTCACCGTCTGCCATCGACCCGAGGCGCGCCGCAAGTTGGTGGGCCACCCGCTCGGCCATCTTGCGGGTGTTGACGAAGACGAGGGTGGTGCGGTGCTCGAGCACGTGCCCGGCTATCCGGTCGAGCACATCGGCGAACTGGGAGCCGCTGCCCACGGCCTCGAGCTCGCTGGCCGGGAGCTCGATGGCCACGTCGAGCCGTCGCCGGTGGCCGCAGTCGACGACCGCCGTGGGGGCCCGTGAGGGGTCCGACCCCGAGAGCAGGCCCGCCACCACCTCGAGCGGACGCTGGGTGGCCGAGAGGCCGATCCGCTGCAGGCGCCCGCCGCGGGCCGACACCAGACTGTCCAGTCGTTCGAGGGTGAGGGCGAGGTGTGCGCCCCGCTTGTCGCGGGCCAGCGTGTGCACCTCGTCGATGATGACGGTGTGGGTGCCCTCGAGCATCCTCCGGGACGAGGCCGCGGTGAGGAGCAGGTAGAGGGATTCGGGGGTGGTTACGAGGAGGTCCGGCGGTGACCGCCGCATGGCGGCCCGCTCGGTCGTCGGGGTGTCGCCGGTGCGGACGGCCACGCTGAGGTCGGGAGCCGGTAGCCCTAGCCGCGACGCCTCGGCCTGGATGCCGTCGAGCGGCATCCGGAGGTTCTGGTGCACGTCGGTGGCCAGGGCGCGGAGCGGGGAGACGTAGATGACCCCCGGTCCGGAGGCCGGCTCGCCGGCGCCGTGAGCGGCGTGAACGCGGTAGGCGGCGTCGATGGCGACCAAAAAGCCGGTCAGCGTCTTGCCCGTGCCGGTGGGCGAGGCGACCAGCACATCCCCGCCGGCCATGATGCGCGGCCACGCCCGCTGCTGCGGCTCGGTCGGCCCGGCGGGGAACTGGCGCAGGAACCACGAAGCCACCGCGGGATGGAAGGTGCGCAGGATCGAGTCCGGTGCGAGATCGGAGAGATCGAAGACGCCGGTGGGAGCACCGGGCGGCTCCCGCGGCGGGACTGGGTCCCCCGCAGTGGGCGGGTGCAGCGGCGCGGGCCGCTCGGAGCTGGTAGTCGTGACCACGGGCACAGTTCACCTTACGGGTGTGCCGGCATCACCGTGGCCGCCGGCTCCCTTTCCCGAACCCTTAGCGGACCTCCTCCGACGCCACACCGAAGAACTCCTGGTACTCGGCGGCGCGCTGCCGCAACGACACGGCGTCGAGACCGGTGTCGGCGAAGCTGTACCGGGTGCCCCCACCGCCTCCGTCACCCGGATTGTCGGCCAGGAACGCCCGCATACGGCCCTCCAGCCCGGCGGTGAACTCGCGGCCCAGACGGTCGTAGACCTGCCTGATGGTGGCAAAGGGATCGGCCATGAAGCCCTGGAAGTGCACGTCGATGACCTGGTCGGCCCGGAGCGTGCCGTTCCGACGGGCAGCCATCGACCGGTCGAGGCCGACGAAGATGTCGTCGGAGTATTGCATGGCGGCCCGGGCCACCGAGCTGTCGTCGCTGGCCATTCTCCGCAGGTGGGCGGCGAGGGCGCTGACCGAGGCGATCACCTTGAGCGGGTCGCGGTGGGTCTGGATGATGACCGCGTCCGGATACTCGGCCAGCAGCGACGGCAAGTGCCAGAGGTGGGCCGGCGACTTGAGCAGCCAGCGATCGGCGTCGTGCTCCGACTGGAGGTGCTGAAGGAACACCCGGTGCCAGCGGTAGGCGGGGGCCATGTCGGCCTCGTGCAGTAGCCACCGGTTGTAGTCGGGGACGTCGTACTGGGTCGGGAAGATCATGGAGCGGAAGTCACCGCCGGTGATACGCACGCACTCCTGGGCCAGCCGGGCCCCGAGCGGGTGGAAGGCACTGAACCCCGGGATGAGCACATCGGCCATGTCCGATACCGCCTGGGACTCCTCGATGCGGGGATCGGTGTCGTAGGTAACGGTCTGGGGCGGGGGACAGGGGAAGTCGACCTCCCAGCTGAGTGGCGCACGGTGGGAGGGATCCAGGGCCAAGAGATCGTAGAGGATGGTGGTGCCGGTGCGGGGTTGGCCGCAGATCACGATGGGCATCGTCACGGTTCCGCGGGCGACGGCCGGATGGGACCGGCGCCAGTCGAGGATGCGCATCCGGTTCGACAGGTAGTTCACCAGTTCGGTCTCCACCATCACCCGACCCACATCGTTGAGCCGGGCCGTGCCCTCGAGCCCGTCGAGCAGCCGGTCGAGTCCCTCCTGCCAGGAGGGCTCACCCAGGTCGGCGAGCCCGGTGCCGGCCGCGGCCGCCTCCACCAGCCGGTCGCGGTCGAACATGGTCGTCACGACAGGGTCATGGTCGCAACGAACGGGTCATGGTCGTCGACCGGGCGCGGGCGCAACCAGCCGGCAGCGCACACTCGGCGGGTCGGGGTTGTCGAGCCACCGGAGGACGACGAACCCCCGGTGCCGGCCGCCAGTGTCGAGCCAGTTGTCGTCACCCGGGCGGTCCGGGTCCGGTGGTGTCCCGCCGATCGACACGTGGACGGTCCCATCCGCGGCGTGGACGACCCCGGCATTGGTGAGGCAGCTGCGCCGGCGCCGGGGGTCGATGCACTCGTGCCATATGTTCTCGACCGTGATGCTCCAGTAGCGGGTCGCCGGGGGCTCGAACTCGAGGCGGAGGACCTCGCCCGCCGCCAGGCGGAACACCCCGAGCATGTAGAGGTTGTCGGGGGTCGTGTTCTCGCCCCCCAGTGCCGCCGCCTCCGAGGTGACCAGTTGGTTGGGCGCCTCGAGCAGATCGGGCCGCACGGTCTGGTGCAACGTGGTGAGCTTGGCGATGGTCCAGGCCATGGTGGTGAACTGGGCGGCGATGCCGGCGTCGGTCGGTGGTTGAGGACGGCCGGGGCGGTCCAGCGGCTCGATGCGCAAACGGGCCGGCGTCTCCCGGGCGCGGTCGGCCAGGTACTGCCGTACCACCAGGCCCGAGGCGTCCTCCGGGACGGCCAGCCAGAGCGCTCCGGCCAGCTCCTCAGGAGCCGGCCTCTCGGCCGACAACACGAAGGAGAACCGCCCCGCCTCGTCGAGGACGAGATCGCGGTCCGACAGATAGGCCGCCATCCGGCGCGGAGTCAGCCCGGTTCCGGCCAGGACCTGGAACCCGAGGTAGGTGACGGTGTTGCGGTCCCCGGTCACCCGGTAGCGACGCCGACCGTCGATCATCGCCAGGTGGTACTCACCGTCCGGATCGGGTCCCCCGATGAGACGGGCCTCGGTGTTCATGCTGAAGAACCACGGCCGCTCGTGGTCGATGTCCAATGACAGCTCAGAGCAGAGGGCGGCCGCCCGGCCGAGCACCCGGAGCCCCTCGACCAACTCGAGCTCGGTCTCGGCGGTGGCCTCGACCATGGACGTCATGTCGTCGAGCATCCGCCGGACGGATCGCCACGCCTCCAAGGCGGCCGACTCGGGCCACTGCCTCGGTGCCGCTCCATCGATCCCCTCGTCGGTCCCCGATCCGCCCCCACGGGGCGTCGCCGGAGAGAGGTTCGCCGTTCCCATTCGGCTGACCACGGTAGCCATTGACCGAGCCGATGGCCTCCGCCGGCTCGGTCGACCCTGTCGCAGGCGTGCTCAGCCCGAGGCGGTGAGGCGGTGCTCCGGCTGGTCGTCGGCCGCTTCGTCTCCTGCCGCCCCAGGGGTCAGGGGCCACGCTCCCACTGGAGTCTGGGCCCGGATGCGCCCCGACTCGGCCAACCGCAGACGAGAGCTGACCACGTGGCAGTGCTCGATGAGTGCCTCCCCGTCGGCGGCGGTGAAGGGGGTGAGCGTGCCCCCCATCCGCCAGCCGGCCCCCTCCGCCCGCCGGCACGAGCACACGGTGAGGTGCATCGTGACCTCGCGCATCTCGCCGCTGACGGCGGCGAGGTCGAGACGGAGCTCGACCACATTCCCTACCTCCACAGGACGGGCCCCGAGCACGCCGGCTCCACCGGGTGTGAGGTCGACGACCCGCACCAGGGTCCCCTCCACCACCCCGGCCACCTCGACCGGCACCCGGTAGTGGCGGCGGACCTGGCGACGGCGACTTACCCTCCACAGCGTGGCCGTGACGAGCACGAGCTCCCAGGCGGCGAAGCCCATTCCAGCCGCCAGGGCCACGCCGCGCAGGCCGGGCAGCGGGACCACACCGAATGCGGCCAGGGCCCGGACCACGATGGCCGACGCCAGTACGACGGCCATGGCTAGGACCAGGCGGAGCTGGCGGGCCGCGGTCCAGCCGCCGCCGTCGATCCCGTCCTTCGGCGTGACCCTGAACGAGGTCCGGAAGGGGTGGACGAGGACGAAGCAGGCACGGAGGAAGATCTCGGTGGTGAGGTGGGCAGAGTACGCGCCGTCCCACATGCTGACCTCGCCGCGGCAGAGCCGGGACGACGCCCCCAGGTTGAGGGCCATCCACGGCACCCAGAACAAGGCGAGCTGCCACAGGGTGGCGTGTAGCGGCAGCCGCCCAGTCACCAGCATGGCCACGAGCACCGCCAGCATGGCCAGGCGCTGGATGGGGACGAAGTAGGCCAACAGCGACGAGATGTAGCTCAGACGCTGCTTGAGGCTCAGCCCCGACGCCACCACCGGGTTCTCCGGTGTGCGCAGCACCGCCAGGTTGCCCCGGGCCCAGCGGTCGCGCTGGAGGAGGAACGAGGCCAGATCGTGGGGGGCGAGACCCTGCACCAACGTCTCGTCGTGGTAACGGGTATGCCAGCCGCTCCGGTGCAACCTGATGGTGGTGTGGAAGTCCTCGGCCACCGTCTCGGTGGCGATGCCGCCGATCCCGAGGAGTGCGTGGCGCAGGATGACTGCGGCCGATCCGCACCAGAAGGCCCCGTTATGGCGATCCTTGCCTGGCATGATGACCTCGAAGAACATGCTCTGATCGTGCCGCCCGGTCTCGAAGTGCTGGAACGAATCGAGGTTGCCGAAGTCGTGCGGGGTCTGCACCACGGCCACGGAGGGATCATCGAAATAGCCGATGGTGGCATCGAGGATGTCCGGCTGGGGCACATGATCCGCATCGAGGATGAGCACCACCTGTCCGGAGGTGTGGTCCAGCGCGTGGTTGACGTTCCCCGCCTTGGCGTGTTCGTTGGTCGGGCGCGTCAGGTAGTTCGCTCCGAATCGCGCCGCCAACTCGCGCACCGGCTCGCGCCGACCGTCATCGAGCACCCAGGTCGTGTGGGGATAGGTGATCCGACTGCACCCGACCAGAGTGGCGCCGAGAAGGTCCAATCCCTCGTCGTAGGTGCAGACGAACACGTCGACGGTGGGACGCCAACCGATGTCCGGCCGTCTCGCCGTGGGAACCCTCCAGGCCAAAAAGGCGAACGACGCCAGCACCAGCCACCCAAAGGCCTCGCCCGCGAACAGCGCGACGAACATCACCGGCTGGGCTCCGCTCCATGTGTCGAGCAGCCGCCAGACCAAATAGGCCACGCCCCACACCAGCGCCACTCCGGCGATGGCGCGCGTCAGCCGGTCGCGTTCCCGGTACCTCGCTCGAACCTCCGCGGCTGACCCTGGCATCAACCAGGTCATCGACCGTCAGGTCGAAACCCTTGAGCCGAGCAGGAGCATCGAGATCCCCGATCCCACCAGGAGCTCTATGGCTGTGACCAGGAACGGGAGATGAATGAAAGGGGGTGGTGGTCAACCCACCGCGTCGAGGATGTCCACGATCACGAGGGTGAGCACCATGCCGCCCACCACGGCGTAGAGGGCGGTGAAGGCCCACCGCTGTCGGTGGTCGGCCAGCCAGAACCGGCGGATACCGAGATAGTCGAAGGTGAGGGCCAGCAGCCCGATGGGGATCCCGATGGCCGGCCCGACCCCCCGGGCCACGCCGATCGCGGGCAACAGGACGGGCAGGACGATATAGCTGACCAGGCAGCGTAAGGCCGAGAGGAAGATGGATGCGCTGAAGATGCGGTGGGTCTCGGACTCGTCGATGGGGGCGCGGTCGTCCGGGATCCTCAGCAGACGGCGCATGGCGTCGTCGCCCCGTGACCGAGGGGGTGCCTCTATCGACGTCGGGGGCACCACGGCCAGCTGCTCCACGGGACCATGGTAGGCGCCGCGCCGGGCCGGGGCAGATCGGCGGGAGCGCAGTTCGTCGGGAACACCGATGCCACCTGAGCAGGGCCCTCCAGTATCGTGCCCGGACATGGATGCGCGGCGATGACGTCGAGCGAGCCGGGTCGAGTTGAGCCCAGGAGCTGGCCACCCGCCGCCCCCGGGGGGCGGCCGGCCCGCGCTCGTGCGGGGAGCGCCATGTGGTCCGTGCGACAGCCCGATGGTTCGGTTCCCACGGGCTGGTACCTCCTGCCCCTGCGCCTGTTCCTCGGCGTGACCTTCTTCTTCGCCGGGCTGCAGAAGCTGTCCGACCCCCAGTTCCTCAAGACCTCCAGCCCAACTGGCATCCATGCCCAGCTGCTCGCCACCGTCCACTCGAGCCCTATCCATCTGCTCACCAGCCATCTGCTGCCACACTCCACCGCGGTTGGGCTGGCCATCGCCATCGGGGAGGTATCCATCGGCGCCGGCGTCCTGGCCGGACTGTGGACCCGCGTGGCCGCCGCCGCAGGGATGGCCCTCTCCTTCGGGCTCTTCCTGACGGTGAGCTTCCACGCGTCCCCCTACTACACCGGCTCCGACATCGTCTTCCTCTTTGCCTGGACGCCATTGCTGCTGGCCGGCGCGGCGGGGGCCCCGGCCGTCGACACCTGGCTGGCGGATCGCCAGCAACCCGTCCGGGGCGCACCGGCATCGGTGTCGCGCCGCGCCGTGCTGTCCAAGGGCGCGCTCACCGGCTTGGCAGCCGGCGTGGTCGTGGTGCTCGGCGGACTCACCGCCGCGATCGGGCGACTGGCCGGGGGCACCACCGACGCGACCGCACAACCTGCCGGCACCCTGTCGGGAAGCGGCTCGGGCTCCGGATCGGGGTCCTCGACCACGTCCACCACCGCCGGACCAGGAGCGACCACGGCGCCGGCGAAGCCTTCGGGAACGGCCATCGGGCCGGCCTCCAGCGTCCCGCTGGGTGGGTCGGCCAGCTTCACCGATCCGAAGAGCGGCGACCCGTCGCTCGTCATCCAGCAGACGGCAGGCGCGTTCGCGGCCTTCGATGCCGTCTGCCCTCATCAGGGCTGCACCGTGGCCTACCAGTCCTCGGCGCGGCTCATCGCCTGCCCCTGCCACGGCTCGACGTTCAATCCGCGGACGGGGGCGGTGGAGAACGGGCCGGCCCCGAACGGGCTGACCAAGATCGCGGTCGTCCAAGGGGCCGACGGCAACCTCTACGTGCCTAAGTGAGCGCCGGTCCCGCGCCGGCCGGCGGCCCGGTGCCTCCGGGTCGGAAGTCCGTGGGATACGATTCGCCTCACCGCTGCTAGGCGCCGCTCCATGACCTCGACAGACACCCGGCCGACCGCCCCCAGAATTCCCGTTGTGCCAGAGAGGTCGAAGGAGACAACGGCCTGGTTGAGCGCCACACCGTTCCTCGCGGCCCACGCCGTGCCCTTCGCCGCCCTCTTCGTGGTGGTCACGTGGCAGGCCTGGGTGCTCTGCGCGGGCGCCTACCTCGTCCGGATGTTCTTCATCACGGCCGGATACCACCGCTACTTCGCGCATCGCAGCTACCGGATGGGACGGGTCAACCAGTTCCTCATGGCGTTCGGGGGAACGACGGCTGTCCAGAAGGGGCCGCTGTGGTGGGCCAGTCATCATCGGATGCACCACCGCTTCACCGATCTCGACGGCGACGTTCACTCGCCTCGGGATGGTTTCTGGTGGAGCCATGTGGGGTGGATCCTGTCCACCAAGTACAAGGCGTGCGACGTCGACGCCATCAAGGATTTCGCCGCCTATCCCGAACTTCGCTTCCTCGAGCGCTTCTCGTGGGTCGGCCCCGTCCTGCTCGCCGCCCTCTGCTTCCTCGTCGCAGGATGGGGTGGCCTGGTGATCGGCTTCTTCCTCTCCACCGTCCTCCTCTGGCACGCCACGTTCCTGGTCAACTCCATGGCCCACCTGATCGGCCGACGGCGGTTCGCCACTCCGGACACCAGCCGGAACTCCCTGTTCATCGCCCTCCTCACCGGGGGTGAGGGGTGGCACAACAATCACCACTACCTGCCTGCCTCGTCGCGTCAGGGCTTCGCATGGTGGGAGATCGACCCCACCTGGTACGCGCTGCGCCTGCTGTCCTGGCTGCACGTGGTCCGTGACCTGAAGGACCCGCCGTCGCGCCTGCTCGAACAGGCCCGGGTACGGGACGGTGCGTTCGACATCGGCATGTTCCGCTCCTACTGGGAGCGGGCGGCCCGGGTCACCGGGGAGCGCATCGCCGACCTGAGCGCCCGGCCGGTGGCGCGATCGTCGGAAGCACACGGCGATCCACATCCCGGTGGCGCGGGCCATGCACCCGGTGCCGAGTCGCGTTCGCACCTCTCGGGGCTGATATCGCGCGTGCTCGAGTCAGCCGACCAGTTGGCTGTCTCCACCCGGCGGACGCGGCAGGTGGAGAAGGTGGCTCCGGCCGAGCCGTCCGCACCCGACCCCTCCGAATGAGCGAGGACGACCCGACTGCCACTGCCAAATTCTCGTCGGCGTCGCTCTGGATCGTCGACCTCGACGGGGTGGTGTGGCTGGCCGGGGAACCGATCGGTGACGTGGCGACTGCTGTGGCCGATCTCCGCCGCCACGACATCCGCGTGGTGTTCGCCACCAACAACTCCGCTCCGACCACGGACCAGCTGCTGGAGCGGCTGGGCCGGGTGGGCATCGACGCCGCACCGGCGGACCTGGCCACGTCGGCCGCGGCGGCGGCGTCGTTGCTGGAGCCCGGCCAATCGGTGAAGGTACTGGCGGAGGGAGGTGTGCTCGAGGCGCTCGACGAGCGGGGTGTCGCCGTCGTCGGCGAGGAACCGGTCGATGCTGCGGTGGTCGGGTGGAGCCACACCTTCGACTTCGACGGACTAGCGGCCACCGCGGCGGCGGCGCGCGCATCGGGCCGGTTGATCGCCACCAACGAGGACCCGACCCATCCCACCCCGGCCGGTCTGGTACCGGGATCAGGAGCACTGGTGGCCGCGGTGGCCACCGCCTCGGGACTCACGCCGGAAGTAGCCGGCAAGCCGCACGAGGCCATGGCCCGCCTGATGCGGGACCGGTTCGGCTTTGGCGACGGGGACGCCTCCGTGGTGATGGTGGGGGACCAGCCCCGGACCGACGGCCGGCTGGCCGACCGGATGAGCATCGCGTTCGCTCTGGTCGAGTCCGGTGTGACGACGGCCGGATCGGACCGGTCGGGCGTGCCGGTGGCCCTTCGGGCCCCTGATCTGGTCTCCCTGGTACGCGCCTGCCTGGCCGACCAGACGGCGGACAAAAGTGCTTGCTGATAGCAAGCACTGCACGTAGGGTGAGGAAATGGCCAACAAAGACTCGTTCCAGAAGTACCTCGATGCCGGAGTTGCATTCACCAACCTGACCCGGGCCCGGGCCGAGGAGCTCGTATCCGATCTGGTGCAGAGTGGCGAGTTCCGGGGCGATGCTCGGGCCAAGGTCGACGAGCTCATCGAGCGCAGTCGCAAGAGCCAAGAGGCCATGTTCGCCCAGGTTCGTCAGGAAGTCGATCGCCAGCTGGAGCACCTCGGCATCACCAACCTCGAAGACCTGGCCAAACAGGTGGCCTCTGTGATCGGCCGCACCGCCGAAGCCGGTCGGGCCGCCGCCGGCGGGCGGGGGCCGACCGCCAAGAAGGCCACCGCCAAGAAGTCCCCGGCGAAGAAGGCCACCGCCAAGAAGTCCACCGCCAAGAAGTCCACCGCCAAGAAGTCCACCGCCAAGAAGTCCACCGCCAAGAAGGCGGCCGCCAAGAAGTCCCCGGCCAAGAAGGCCACCGCCAAGAAGGCCGCAGCCAAGCGATCCGCCGCCACCAAGCGCTCGTCGCCCAGGACGGCAGGCTGACCAGCCCGGCCCGGCGGCGGCTCGACCGGGCCCTTGTCGACCGGGGCTTCGCCGACAGCCGGCCCGGCGCGGTTGCCCTTATCGAGCGGCGCCTGGTGCTCGTGTCGGGGACCGTCGCCGAGAAGGCGTCGCGTCTGGTCGGGAGGAATGAGCCCATCGAGCTGCTCGGGCCGCCGGCCCGGTATGTGAGCCGCGGCGGTGAGAAGCTGGCCGCCGCGCTGGACCGCTTCGCGGTCGACCCGCGAGGTCGGCGCGCGCTCGATGCGGGCGCGTCGACCGGAGGCTTCACCGATTGCCTGCTGCAGGCCGGCGCGTCGACCGTCTATGCCGTCGACGTCGGCCGGGCCCAGCTCCACCCGCGCCTGGTGAGCGACCGGCGCGTGATCGGTTGCGAGCGGACGGACATCAGGGACGTCACCCTGGCGACGGTGGGAGGGGCACCCGTCGACCTGGTCACCGCTGACCTCTCCTTCATCTCGTTGCGGAGGGCGGTACCCGTGCTCGTCGGCGAGGCGATCGCCCCGAGGGCGCCGCTGATCGTCCTCGTCAAGCCCCAGTTCGAGGCGGGCCGGGCCGAGGCATCCCGCGGGCGCGGGGTCATCCGGGACCCGGCCATCCACCGGCGGACGCTCTACGAAGTGGCGGGGGCGCTCGGCGCCGCCGGAGCGGACATCATGGGGGCCATGCCATCTCCATTGACCGGC
The DNA here is from genome assembly GCA_035949055.1 of Acidimicrobiales bacterium. Lineage (GTDB taxonomy): Bacteria > Actinomycetota > Acidimicrobiia > Acidimicrobiales > RAAP-2 > Bog-756. Next base: position 24,327 of record DASZIO010000013.1, on the reverse strand, counting down.
GCGGCCGGCAACACCGAGTTCCTGCTCCACGCCCGGACCCCGGCAGCACCGGTCGGGATCCGGACCGTCCCCCGATCCGACCAGGCCGTCGTGTCGACCCGGTTGGACCAGGCGCTGGCCGAGGCGGCCGGGACCCGACCAGAGGAATAGCGGAGTCGATGGCTGTGATCGCGTTCTACCCCCATCCGCTCCGCCCGGAGGCGGCCGCGCTGGCCGAGCGCGCCGCGGCCTGGCTGGCCGAACAGGGACACAAAGGTGTGCTCGTCCCCGGATCCGACGGACCCGGCCCGGTGGAGGGAGCCGACCTCTTGGTCAGCCTCGGTGGCGACGGCACACTGTTGCGGTCGGTCGACGCCGCGTTGGCCGCCGGTATCCCCCTCCTCGGGGTCAACGTAGGCCGTCTCGGTTACCTCACCCAGGTCGAGCCCCCCGACCTCGAGGAGGCGCTGGCCCGGTTCCTCGACGGTTCCCATCACGTCGAGGAGCGGATGACCCTGTCGGTGACCGTCACCGGCCCCGACGGGAAGGAGCGGACGCGGCGGACGGCGCTCAACGAGGCCACGGTCGAGAAGACGGTGCCGGGCCACACCGTGCGGGTCGCCACTTCCATCGACGGGCGCCCCTTCGTCATCTACGCGGCCGATGGGCTGCTGGTGGCCACACCCACCGGGTCCACGGCCTACAACCTCTCCGCCCGTGGGCCACTGCTCTCTCCCGGCCTGCGGTCCATCGTGGTCACCCCGGTCTCCCCCCACATGCTCTTCGACCGGCCCCTCGTCCTCGACCCCACCCAGCATCTGCGGCTGGAGGTGCTCGAGCCCCGCGCCGCGGTACTGGTGGTGGACGGGGTGACCGTTGGCCAACTCGAACCCGGCACCGCGGTGGACTGTCGCGAGGGCGAACAGCCGGCCCGGCTGGTGACGTTCGGTGGGCGTGACTTCCACGCCATCCTGCGAGCCAAGTTCCATCTGGCCGATCGGTAGGGGAGCAGGGGATGCCACAGAACCTGCTCGAGCTGCGCGTGCGCAACCTGGGAGTCATCGACGACGTGACCGTCTCCTTGGGCCCGGGCATGACCGCGTTGACCGGCGAGACCGGTGCGGGCAAGACGCTGTTGATCCAGGCGCTCAGCCTCCTGCTCGGTGGACGTGCCGACCATTCAGTGGTGCGGGCCGGCGCCGAGGAGGCCTTGGTCGAGGGGCGGTTCGCCATCCCCGCCGGATCACGGCGTGGACGGGACGAGGACGACCCGGCGGGGGAGGACGGCGAGCTGTTGCTGGCCCGGTCGGTGGTGCGGGGCGGGCGGTCGAGGGCGTGGATCGACGGCCGCATGGCCTCGCTGGCCGCGCTGACCGAAGCCGTCCGGGATCTCATCGAGCTGCACGGCCAGCACGAGCACCGATCGCTCACCCACACCGACGCCCAGCGCGGCGCGCTCGACGGGTTCGGGCACGTCGACCTCGCCCCCCTCGAGTCGGCCCGACGTCACCTCCGCCAGCTCATGGCCGATGCGGAGGCAGTGGGCGGCGACAGCCGCCAGCGGGCGCGTGAGGTCGACCTCCTGCGGTACCAGCTCGACGAGATCGACGCGGTCGGCATCGAGGACCCCGGCGAGGACGACCGGCTCGGAGCGGAGGAGGACCGGTTGGCCGCGGCCGAGGCCTACCGGGCGTCGGCGGCCGCGGCACTGGCCGCCGTATCGGGGTCCGACGACGCGAGCGCCCTCGGCCGGCTGGCCGAGGCGTCTGGCGCAGTGTCCGGGCGCGACGGGCTCGTTCCGTTGGCGGATCGGATCCGCTCCGCCATGGGCGATCTGACCGATCTGGCCGTCGAGCTACGCGCCATCGTCGAGACCTGGGAGGACGATCCCGAGCGGCTCGAGTCGGTCCGGGGCCGGAGACACCTGTTCCGCCAACTGGAACGCAAGTACGGCGGCACCCTCTCCGAGGTGCTCAGCTTCGCCGTCGGCGCTCGTGAGCGCCTGGAGGCCATCGGCGACGACGAACAGCGCGCGTTGCAGTTGGACGACGAGATCCGGTCCGCCCGCCAAGCTCTCGACGCGGTGGAATCGAAAGTGGCGTCGGCTCGACGCCGGGCCGCCCCACGGCTGGCCGCCGAGATCGAGGGAACGCTCCGAACCCTCGCCATGCCGTCAGCCCGCTTCTCCATTGCGGTCGAGGGAGGCGGACCCGCCGATCAGGTCACTTTCTGGCTGGCGGCCAACCCCGGCGAGCCGTCACAGCCGCTGGCCAAGGTGGCCTCCGGCGGCGAGCTGGCTCGCACCATGATGGCGGTCCGGCTGGCCGTCGGCGGCTCGCCGGGGGTGATGGCCTTCGACGAGGTCGATGCCGGGATCGGCGGCGCGGCGGCCACGGCGGTCGGGATGGCCCTGGCCGGGTTGGGGCGCGGCGCCCAGGTCCTCGTCGTGACCCATCTGGCCCAAGTGGCGGCGCTGGCCGACCATCAGATCGAGGTGCGCAAGTTCGAACGGGGTGGTCGCACGTGCTCGGACGTCGTACCCCTCGACACCGAGGGACGGGTCATCGAGATCAGCCGCATGCTCTCGGGGCGGCCGGACAGCTCATCGGCTCGGCGGCACGCCCGTGAGCTTCTCGACGGCGTTCCGGCCGCCGGGGCGCGAGCCTGAGCGGCAGATCCGTCGGCGGAGGGCGGCCGCGGCACCCGGGGTCCGCACCGCGGCCCGGTTCCGTCCGCTAGCCTCGGTGGGTGCCCGACATGGATGGCCGCCCGGTTCGTTTCGGGGAGGAGCCGTCGGGTCCACCCCCGGATTCGGCCGCCGCCAAGACCCCCAGACTTGCGGGCACCCGGGCCCCGTCCGATCCGGGCGGTACGAAGTTCATCTTCTTCACCGGTGGCGTGTCTTCGTCGCTCGGCAAGGGGCTCACCGCCTCGTCCCTCGGCCGGCTCCTCAAATGCCGCGGACTCCGGGTGACCATGTGCAAGCTCGATCCCTACATCAATATCGATCCGGGCACCATGAACCCCTTCGAGCACGGGGAGGTCTTCGTCACCGAGGACGGTGGTGAGACCGACCTCGACCTTGGGCACTACGAGCGATTCATCGACGAGAACCTGCACCGCGACTCGAACGCCACCACCGGCAAGATCTACTCGTCGGTGATCGCCAAGGAGCGCCGGGGGGACTACCTCGGCAAGACGGTACAGGTCATCCCTCACGTGACCGACGAGATCAAGACTCGGATCATGGGCCTCGGGACCGAGGGGGTCGACGTGGTCATTGTGGAGATCGGTGGCACCGTCGGCGACATCGAGATCGTCCCGTTCATCGAGGCCATTCGCCAGTTCCGCCGGGACGTGGGCCGCGACAACGTCTGCTACGTGCACCTCACCCTGGTCCCGTACCTGGGCCCTTCGGGGGAGCAGAAGACCAAGCCCACCCAGCACTCGGTGACCGAGTTGCGCAGCCGGGGAATCCAGCCCGATGTGATCGTGTGCCGTTCGGACCGCCTGATCTCCGAAGGCCTCAAGCGGAAGATCTCGCTGCTGTGCGACGTGCCGATCGAAGCGGTGGTCTCGGCCGTCGACGCCGCCAACATCTACCAGATCCCTCTGGTCCTGCACGAGGAGGGGCTCGACCGCTATGTGCTGCGCACGCTGGGCTACGACGAGGCGTCCCATCCCATCGACCTGAGCGGCTGGGAGCACCTGGTCAAGCAGATCGACGCGGCGGTGCGCCCGGTGCGGATCGGCATCATCGGCAAGTACGTCGACTTGCCCGATGCCTACCTGTCGGTGGTCGAGGCGCTCCGTCACGCCGGGTTCCACCACGGGGCCAGGGTCCAGATCGAGTGGGTCCAGGCCGCGACGGTGCCCGACCTCCTCGACCACGACGGTCTCCGGGGGTTCGACGGGCTGGTCATCCCCGGTGGCTTCGGCGAGCGCGGGGTCGAAGGCAAGATCGCCGCCGCCCGATACGCCCGGGAGCACGAGGTCCCGCTGCTCGGGCTCTGCCTCGGGCTCCACGCCATGATCATCGACGTGGCCCGGACCCTCGCCAAACTGGACGAGGCCAACTCGCGGGAGTTCGACGCGGTGACACCTCACGCAGTGATCGACCTCATGGACGATCAGAAGGAAGTGGTCGACAAGGGAGGGACCATGCGTCTCGGCACCTACGAGGCGCTCCTCCTGCCCGGCTCCCGGGTGGCCAAGGCGTACGGCACCGAGCAGGTGTCCGAGCGCCACCGGCACCGCTACGAGGTCAACCCGCGCTACCGGGCCTGCCTCGAAGATGTCGGCCTGGTGTGCTCGGGGATCTCGCCCGACGGGCGGCTGGTCGAGTTCATCGAGCTGCCCGGTCATCCATTCTGGGTGGGCACCCAGGCGCATCCGGAGTTCAAGAGCCGGCCCGACCTGCCCCACCCGCTCTTCCGCGAGCTGGTGGAGGCGGCGTTGGACCGAGCCGAGGGCCGCGACCCGCGCCTGCTCGACATCGATGCCGACCACTGACGTGGGCCGACCGGGGGGAGGGAAGCCCGGTGACGGCCCGGGTCTCGCCGGCTTCGAGATGCTCGGCGAGGAGGTCGTGTACGAAGGGTGGGTTCTCCGGGTGACCCGGGCCACCTTCCGGGACCCCGGCGGGGCCACGTTCGAACGCGACCTGGTGCGCCACCCGGGCGCGGTGGCGGTGGTGGCCGTCACGGACGCCGATGCGGTGGTACTGGTCCGCCAGTACCGGCCCGCTCTCGACCAGTGGCTTCTCGAGATCCCCGCGGGAACCTGCGACGTCGACGGAGAGCCCGAGCTCGCCGTGGCCCGTCGGGAACTGGCCGAGGAGGCTGGGTATGCCGCCTCCCGGCTGACCCTCCTGACCCGTTGCGCCATCACCCCGGGGTTCTGCGACGAGCTCTCGGCCGTGTACCTGGCCACCGGCCTCACCCCGGTGGCGCTAGACCGACAAGGCGTCGAGGAGCGGTACATGGAGGTCGAAGAGGTCTCCCTCGACGACGTCGACGCCCTGGTGGACGGCGGCAGCATCATCGATGCCACCACCATCTTGGGGGTGGCGCTGGCCATGCGGCGGCTGGCCGGGTTGGGGTGACCGGCCGACGGTGAGCCGGCCACTGTCGAACGGTGCCGAGGAGTACCTGTCCTGGCTGGGGGTCGAGAAGGGGCGCGCCAGGAACACGCTCCTGGCCTACCGGCGTGACATCTCGGCCTTCGAGGGATGGGCGACCGAGGCCGGGGTGGACCCCGTGGCCGCCAGCCCCGAGGCGATCGAGCTGCATCTGGCCGAGCTCAGGGGGAAGGGGCGGACGCCGGCGTCGATGGCCCGGACCACCACCGCCCTCCGCGGCCTGTTCCGCTTTCTGGCCGGCGAGGGGGTCATCTCCGGTGACCCGACCACCGACGTGCGTTCGCCGCGCCTTCCTCGCCGGCTGCCCAAGGCGTTGGAGGAGTCCGAGGTGTTGGCCCTGCTGGACTCGGTGAGCGGAGGCGAGCCGCGCGACCTGCGTGACCGCGCCCTCCTCGAGCTGCTCTACGGCTCAGGGGCTCGCATCTCCGAGGCGGTCGGGCTCTCGCTGGCCGACCTGCAGGGGGACGACGGGCTGCTCCGCGTGTTCGGCAAGGGCGCCAAGGAGCGGATGGTCCCCCTGGGGGCCCCGGCCCGGATGGCCGTCGACCGGTGGCTCTCGCCCGCCGGCCGGCCGCGGCTCGCCCCCGACCGGTGGCGCCGCCGGGACGACGCCGAGGCGGTGTTCATCAACACCCGTGGGGGACGGCTCAGCCGTCAGGGGGCCTGGGCCATCGTGGCCCACCATGCCGATCGGGCCGGCCTCGGGGCGGTCGTGAGCCCGCACGTGCTACGCCACTCCTGCGCCAGCCACATGCTGGCCCACGGGGCCGACATCCGGGTCGTCCAGGAGCTCCTCGGGCACGTGTCCATCGCTACGACCCAGATCTACACCAAGCTGAGCCAGGACCACCTGCGCAGTTCCTACGAACGGGCTCACCCGCGGGCCACTGCAAACCAGCTCAAGTAGGATATTGCCCGTGCCGAGCGATGCCCCCACAGATGCCCCGACGATCGACTACCGCCAGCTGCTCGAACATGAGCGCCGCCAGCTCCAATCCGAGCTGGCCGAGCTGGGGTTCGGCGAAGGTGGTGGACTTCACTACGACCCGAACTTCGCCGATTCGAGCCAGGTGACCGCAGAACGGGGTGAGGCCGAGGTCCTAGGCGGTCAGCTCCAGGAGTCCCTCGACGAGGTGGCCCGGGCCCTCGGCCGCCTGGAGGACGGGAGCTATGGACGGTGCGAAGTCTGCGGCCAGGCCATCCAGGCGGCCCGCCTCGAAGCCATGCCGGCCACTCGGTTCTGCATCAACCACGCCAGTCGGTCCTGATCGGCCCGGTGGGCTGATGGCCTATGGAGGCTATGGCGGAGGCGGAGGCCAGAGCCGGCCTCGGCGCCGCTTCCAGGCGGACCAGCGCACGACGATCATCGTGGTGGTCGCGGCCGCGCTCCTCCTGATCCTGCTCCGCACGCACAAGATCACCCGCTTCGAGATCATCTACTTCTGCGTGCTGATCCCCTCCATCATCCTTCATGAGATCTCCCATGGCGTGGTGGCGTTGGCCTTCGGGGACGACACGGCCAAGCGGGCCGGGCGCCTGACCCTCAATCCGGTCAAGCACGTCGACCCGGTCGGCACGCTGTTGGTCCCGGGGTTGCTCTCCCTGTCCGGCCTCGGCGCCTACGGATGGGCCAAGCCGGTGCCGGTCTCCACCAACCGCCTGCGCAGCCCGCGTAACCACACCGTCGTGGTGTCGCTCGTCGGGCCGCTCACCAACTTCATCCTGGCCGCACTGATGGGGCTCTGCTACGCGTTGGTCACGCCACAACCCATCAGAGTGATCGTCCACGCCGGTGGGTACTATCCGCCCGGACTTCCGAGTCAGATCTTCTTCATCGCCGGCTTCGCCAACATCGTGCTCGGCGTGTTCAACCTGATCCCATGCCCACCGCTCGACGGCGCGTCCGTGCTCGAGCGGTTCCTGCCGGCGCGCTGGCTGCCCGAGTACTACCGCCTCCAGCCACTCCTCATCTTTCTCCCCTTCGTCCTCATCCTGGTCTTCCGCAACCAGTGGTCCGAGCTCATCATCCACGTCGTCAATTGGTGGTCGGGCCTGCTGGTGTGAGCCGGTCCCCGGGACGCTCCGTCCAACGGCGGTGAGCGCGCCAGGTACCACCCTCGTCGCCAACCCGTCGCCGAGGCCCGGACCGCAGCTCGACCGCGGCCGGCGGGCGGCGGGGTGGGCACGCACCAACGCCGCCCTCGTTGTACTCCTGCTCGTCCCCTTCGCGGTGTTCGGCCTCCCCATCCTGTTCGGTCACGCCGTCCTCGACGGCGACAACTGGATCCAGAACTTCCCGCTACGGGTCCTCGTCGGACGAGACCTCGACCACGGGATGCTGCCTCTGTGGAACCCCTACCTGTTCAGCGGCACGCCGCTGCTCGCCGGGTTCAACGCCGGCGCGGCCTATCCCGGCACCTGGCTCATGGCCGTGCTCCCCGTCTTCACCGCCTGGGCGCTGACCTTCGCCGCGGTCTACGACCTCGCCCTGCTCGGGATGTACCTGTTCCTCCGGCGGCAGGGCATCTGCCGCGCCGCGGCCACCTTCGGTGCGGCCACCTTCGCCTTCGCCGGCTACATGACCGCCCAGCTCGTGCACGTCGACCTCATCCAGGGAGCGGCGTCGCTGCCTTGGATGCTGCTCGCGGTCCACGGGTTGACCGAACGCCCGAACAGTCACACCGCGGTCTGGACCTGGGCGGGGATCCGGCGGGTCAGGGGCTTCATGGCCCTGCTGGCCGTGGCCCTCGGCCTCTCGTTCGTCAGTGGCGGGGTCGAGGCGTTCATCGACGGCACCGTCCTGCTCCTCATCTATTGGGCCGGCCGGCTGGTGGCGTTGGGCTACCTGCGACGGGGGCAATGGAGAGCCCTGGTCGTCCCGGTGCTGACCTTCGCCCTCGGCGTGGCCGGGGGCGTGGTTCTCGGAGCCGCCCAGTGGCTCCCCGGCGGGGCGTTCGTCGCCCAGTCGCAGCGGGCCGGCTCGTCCTACGACTTCTTCACCAGTGGCTCGCTACCCGATCGCCTGGTCACCCTGCTCGTGTCGCCGTTCGTCATCGGTACCCATCAGAACGCACCGGCGTACTACGCCGGCCCGTACAACTTCGAGGAGGTGACCGGCTATGCGGGCGTCCTGGCCCTCATCGCCGCCGGCGTCCTGTTGACCCGCCAGTGGCGCTCGAAGCCGCAATCCCGTCAGTGGCACGTCTGGTACGTGATCATGGCGTTCGGGCTGCTGTCCGCCCTCGGCAACCAGACGTATTTCGGCCGGGTCCTCTACTTGGTGCCTGGGCTCAACAGCCAGCGCCTGCTCGACCGCAACCTGCTGCTGGTCGACTGCGCGCTGGCTGTGCTCCTCGCCTGGTGGAGCCACCTCCTGCTCACCGAACGGGATCCGACCGCTCGGGCTCGGGGGTCGCCTATCCGTAGCCGGTGGCGGCCGGGCCAACGGGCCGAGCTGATCGTCACCTGCGCTCCGCTGGCGCTGAGCGCATTGCTCTGCGTCGCCCTCTGGGTGGCGGGCCCCCTGCTCGATCACTTCCTCGAGACACCGTTCGTGATGGACGTGGCCACGCGGCTCCGCCTGGCCCCCCTCGTCACCGGGGGGACGCTGATTGCCGGTGCCGCCACCTGGATCGTGCTGGCCGAGGCGCGGTTCTCGACCACCGCGCTCCGGCGCCTGCTGGCCGGCGTGCTCGTCGCCGACCTGGTCCTGTTCAACCTCTTCGTGATCCGGCCCCCGATCACAGAGGCCCAGGCCCAGGCCAGAGGGCCGGCGGCGGCGACGTTCCAGGCCCGGGTGGGTGACGGCCGTTTCATCATCTTCGACCCCGACCGGTTGGCGGGCGACCAGCTCCTGGCGCTCGGGCAGACCGATCTCAACATCTTCAACCGCGTGCCCAGCGCCCAGGGGTACACGGCGCTGACCGATGGGCGCTATTACCAGGCCACCGGGGCCCATCTCCAGGAGGACCTGGACCCGACCTCGCTGGCCGGCCCGGTCTGGGACGAACTCAACGTCACCACGCTGTTGTCGGTCCCGAGCTATTTCGTCACGCCGGCTCCGGGCTCTGCGGCCAGCGGCTCGGACGGGCCGGACCCGGACGGTCCGTTCGCGCTGGCCCGAGGGGCTGTCCACCGCTGGTACTTCGGGGGCGAGCTGACCCTGCAGAACTGGTCCGTCCCGATCGACCGTGGAAGGGGCAGCAGCGCCCAGGTCGGCGTGGTTGACGCCCTCGGTCGCGTGCAGTGGCTCCCCACCGCGGACCTCCGCCCGGCCGGGCGCTCCGGCGGACGCACCGTCGAGGTGTCCCTCCCGACCCCGGTAATGGCCGGCGGGGTAGTGATCCGGGCGACAGGGGCGTTGTCAGTCGGGGCCCCGACCGTTCGTACCGTCGAGATGGGGGCGGTCAGGCTCGACGGTCGCCTGCAGCAGGTCGTGACCGAGCCCCACTGGGTCTTCACCGGGGCGCTCGGGGCGTTCGGCGTCTTCCACAACACGGATGCCCGGGGGTGGGCGTGGCTCGAACCGCCGAGCGGGGCGCCCCCCACGGCCCGAAGCACCGTGTCAGCCGCCGCGCCCGGGTCCATGGGAGGCCAAGACATCGTGGTGCATGCCACGTCGGCGGTCGTGCTCGATCGGAGCGAGTCGTGGTCCCCGGGCTGGCAGGCCACGTTGCAGCCCCTGTCCCCGGCGAGGTCGGCCCGGCCGGCCGGCCCGCCCGAGCCTGCCACCGTCATGCCGGACGGGATCCTCCAGCGGGTGGACATCCCCGCTGCGGGGGACTACCGGGTGACGTTCACCTACGCACCCACCTCGGCCCGGGCCGGGTTGCTCGTCTCGGCGATCGCAGCCGGCGCCTTGCTGGTGTGGGGGGCGGTCGAGCTGGTCGGCGGTTGGCGACGCCGACAGCGCGGCCGGTCAGGTGGTCGGCCGCGTCGAGCTCAATCGGGGATGAGCAGTCCCATGGACCCCGCCGTCCGGCGGTAGGTGGCGGATGCGACGGAATGCGCCTTGGCCGCCCCGAGTGCCAGCATGGCCGACACCGCGCTCGGGTCGTCGGCCAGGGCGGCGCGCCGCTCGCGCACCGGACGGAGGAGGTCGATGAGCGCCTCGGTGAGGTCGTGCTTCAAGTCGCCATAACGCCGGTAGGTGCCGGCCAGCGTGGCCGGGTCCTGGGCGGTGGCCACGGCCAGCAGCTCTAACAGATTGGAGAGCCCCGGCTTGGCCTCGGGGTCGTAGCGGACCTCGCCGTCGGTATCGGTCACCGCCCGCTTGACCTTGTGGGCGATGTCTTCGTCATCGTCGAGCATGCGGACCGTGCCGAGCGGGGAGTCAACCGACTTCGACATCTTCCGCTCGGGGTGCTGGAGGTCCATGACCCTGGCCCCGACCTTGGGGATCGCGGCCTCGGGGACCACCAACCCGGTCCCGTACCGGCGGTTGAGGCGGATGGCCAGCTCACGGGCGAGCTCGAGGTGTTGGCGCTGGTCGTCGCCGACCGGCACCCGCTCGGCGTCGTAGAGGAGGATGTCTGCGCTCTGCAGGACCGGGTAGGTGAACAGCCCGGCACGGACCGAGTCCTTCCCCGCGCTCTTGTCCTTGAACTGGGTCATGCGGCGCAGCTCGCCCATGGTGGCGGTGCACTCCAGCAACCAGGTCATCTGGGCATGCTCGGGCACGTGGCTCTGCGCGAACAATGTGCACCGCTCCGGATCGAGGCCGGCCGCCAGCAGGTCGAGCGCCGTCTCGTAGGTCCGGCGGCGCAGCTCGGCGGGGTCGATGTCGAGGGTGAGGGCGTGGAGGTCCACGATGCAGTAGTAGGCGTCGTGGACCTCCTGGTCGGCTACCCAGTTCCGCACGGCGCCCAGGTAGTTGCCCAGGTGGAGGTCGCCGCTGGGCTGGATGCCGGACAGGACTCGGGACATGGCTGGTCATCGTAGGTCGGGCCCGGAGGTGCACGAGATGAGGCGCCTCAGCCGGTATGGTCGTTCGGCGTGGGCGCCACCGTCAACACGCCGGCCTTCGAAGGCCCGATCGACCTGCTGCTCCACCTGGTGAACACCCACCAGGTGGACCTCTACGACATCCCCCTGGCCACGGTGGTGGACGCCTTCGTGGCCGAGGTGGCCGAATGGGACACGATGGATCTCCACACGCTGTCGGAGTTCCTCATGATCGCGGCCGTGCTCATCGAGCTCAAGTCCCGGCTGCTGCTGCCGGGCCCGGACGACATCGATCCCGACGAGGAGCTGGTCGGTTGGGAGGAGCGCGACCTCCTGCTGGCCCGCTTGCTCGAGTGCCGGGCCTACGCGTCGGCCGCCGACGCCTTCGCCGCCCTGGCCGAGCAGGCGGCGCGCTCGGTGCCCCGCACCGCCGGCCTCGATCCCGAGTTCGTCGTGCACGCTCCCGACCTTCTCGAGGGCGTGACCCCGGTCCAACTGGCCTCGGCCTTCTACCGCGCCACGGCTGAGCGCCCGGTACCCATGGTTGACCTCTACCACGTGACGGTCGACACGGTGACGGTGGCCGACGCCGTCTCCGAGATCGGGCAGCGCATGGTGACCATGGGACGCACCACCTTCCGGACCCTGACCCGCCACCTGACCGCCCGCATCGAGATCATCGTGAGCTTCCTCGCCCTACTCGAGCTGTTCAAGCAGGGCCGGGTCTCCCTCGACCAGGGCCATACCTTCGGGGATCTCGATGTCGCCTGGGTGGAGGGGGCGTCGGTGCCGGTCGCCGTCGGCGTCCGCGGAGACGTCGACGAGTACGACGGCTGATGATGAGCCTGTCACCCGAGGCTCGGGCCGTCGAGGCGGTGCTGATGGTGGCGGTGGAGCCGGTTCCGGTCGGACTGCTGGCCGAACTGCTCGAGCTCCCGGTGGAGCAGATCGAACCCATCTGCGAAGAGCTGGCCGCTTCGTGCCGGGACGGAGGACGCGGTTTCGAGGTGGTCCGGATCGCCGGTGGCTACCGCGTCCAGACCCACCCGGAGCTGGCGCCCTACGTGGAGCGGTTCGCCAACGTCGGGGTGTCGTCGCGGCTGTCCGCCGCCGCCCTCGAGACGCTCGCCATCGTGGCCTACAAGCAGCCAGTGTCGCGGGCCCAGATCGCCGCCCTCCGTGGGGTGAATGTGGACGGGGTGGTCCGGCTGCTCGAGCACCGCGGCTACATCGCCGCCGCCGGGCGGGCGCCGGGGCCGGGCCAGGCGGTGCTCTATGCCACCACCGACGCCTTCTTGGAGCGATTGGGCCTCGACCGTCTCGACCAGCTGCCGCCGGTCGAGGATCTGCTGCCGGGTCCGGAGACCCTGGCCGACATGGAGGAGCAGATGCGCCCGGTCGCCGATGGCTGAGGCGCCGCGGGCGTCGCTATCCGGCGGAGAACGGTTGCAGAAGGTGCTGGCCCGGATCGGCGTCGGCTCCCGTCGGGCCTGTGAGGAGTTGATCGCCGAGGGCCGCGTCACGGTCAACGGCGCGGTCCCGGCGCCGGGTCGCCGAGTCAACCCAGAGGTCGACCGGGTCGAGCTCGACGGGGTACCCCTCCCGGTGCAGCCCGGTTTGGTCCACTACCTCGTGAACAAGCCGGTCGGCGTGGTCAGCACGGCCGAGGACACCCACGGGCGCCCGACGGTGGTCACGCTCGTGCCCGCAGAGCCACGGGTGTTCCCCGTGGGTCGGCTGGACATGGACTCGGAGGGGCTCTTGGTCCTGACCAACGACGGGGAGCTCGCCCACCGCCTGACCCATCCTTCCTTCGGCGTGCCGAAGGAGTACCTCGTCCAGGTGGAGGGTCAGCCCGGGGCCGGCGCGGTACGGCGGCTCCGCCGCGGCGTCGACCTCGAAGACGGGCTCACGGCGCCGGCCCGGGTGTCGGTGGTCGGCCCTGGTCTGCTCCGGATGGTCATCCACGAAGGGCGCAACCGGCAGGTGCGCCGCATGTGCGACGTCGTCGGCCACCCGGTGATCCGGCTGATCCGCACCCGGCTGGGGCCGATCAGCGATCCCACGCTCGCACCGGGTGCCCACCGGGCCCTCGGGCTCGACGAGGTACGGGCGCTGGCCGCCGCGGCCACGCCGGCCGATGCCGGCCCGGCCCCGTCGGATTCTCGACGGCGCTGAGTAACATGCCTGGCTGATGCCCGCAGCTGTCCGAGCCGTCCGCGGCGCCACCACGGTGGAAACCGACACCCCCGAGGCCATCACCGACCGCGTGGTCGCCCTGCTCGGCCAGATCCTCGACCGCAACGAGCTCTCCGAGGACGACATCATCTCGATCCTCTTCACGGCCACCGAAGACCTGGTCTCCACCTTCCCCGCCACCGCCGCCCGGTCCATGGGGCTCGGGGCGGTCCCGCTGATCTGCGCCCGTGAGCTGGCCGTCGCCGGATCGGTGCCGCACTGTGTGCGGGTCATGCTGCACGTGACCTCGGATCGTCCCCGTGACCGGATCCATCATGTCTACCTCGAGGGCGCCCAGGGACTCCGTGACGACCTCCCCGACTGAGGCCGCCTCATCACGCCCCGCGGCCGCCCGGGGTCGGATCGCCGTCGCCGGGCGGGCCATGATCTTCGGCACGGGACTCATCGGCGGCTCGGTGGGGCTGGCCTTGCGCAGCCGGGGCTGGACGGTGAGCGGGGTGGACGCCGACGGGAGCGTGTCCGCCCGGGCCCTCGAGCTCGGCGCCCTGACCGCCGAGGGCATCGACCACCGTGCCGACCTGGCCGTGGTGGCCACCCCGGTCCGCGCCACCGGCGAGGTGGTCGGGGAGATCCTCGCCTCTGACGCCTGGAACCCCGACATGGCCATCACCGATGTGGGTGGGGTCAAGGGCGCCCTGGTGGCCTCCATCGACCACCCACGCTTCGTGGGGGGCCATCCCATGGCCGGGTCCGAGCAGATGGGCATCGACGGCGCCACCGGAGAGCTGTTCGTCGGGGCGACCTGGGTCCTCACCCCGACCGGCACCACCGATCCGTCGGCCTACGAGCGGGTGCGTGGGGTGCTCGCCGACCTGGGCGCCGACGTGATGGACCTCACCCCCCAACAACACGACTCCTTGGTGGCCGTGGTGTCCCATGTTCCCCACCTCACCGCGGCCACGCTCATGGATCTCGCCGCCGGGCTGGGCCAGGAGCACGCCGCGCTGCTGCAGCTGGCCGCCGGGGGCTTTCGCGACATGACCCGCATCGCGGCCGGCCAACCGTCGATCTGGCCCGACATCTGCGACGACAACGCGGTGGCCATCGTCGAGACCCTCGACCTGCTCATCGAGGCCCTCGGGGCCATGCGCCGGCGGGTGGCCAAGCGCGACCACGACTCCCTGCTCGAGATCCTCGACCGGGCGGCCGCAGCCCGGCGAGCCCTGAGCGAGCGGGTTACCCGCCCCGAGGAGTTGGTCGAGGTCAGGGTGCCGGTGCCCGACCGGCCCGGCGTGGTGGCCGAGGTGCTGGTGCTGGTGACCGAGCTCGGCATCAACATCGTGGACCTCGAGATCGCCCACTCGGTGGAGGGCGACCGCGGCGTCCTGGTCATCGTGGTGGACAAGCTGTCGGCACCCACGCTGCTGTCCACCCTGGCCGGGCGCGGCTACCGGTCCTCGAGCGTGCCGGTGGGGAGCACCCGGTGAGCCTGGCCGAGAACGGTCCACCGGCCACCGGTGCCGGAGCCGTGCAGGTGGTGCGGGGCGGGCGGGCGCTGACCGGGACCATCCGGGTACCCGGTGACAAGTCGATCTCCCACCGCGCCCTCCTGCTCGCCGCCCTGGCCGAGGGGACGTCGACGATCACGGGCCTCTCGCCCGGAGATGACGTGGCCCGAACCGGCGCGGCAGTGTCCGCTCTCGGCGCCGAAGTCACCTCCGAGTCCACCGGTCTCCGGGTCCGTGGCGGCCGCTCGCGCCTGCTCGCCCCGACCGCGCCAATCGACCTCGGCAACGCCGGGACGGCGATGCGCCTGCTGGCCGGCCTGGCCGCCGGCCTCCCCGGGGTCACCACGTTGACCGGTGACGACTCGCTCCGGGCGCGCCCCATGGACCGGGTGGCCGAGCCGCTCGTCCGAATGGGAGCCGAGGTGGCAGGCACCGGGCCCCGCTGCCTGCCCCCCATCGCGGTCACCGGCGCCGAGCTGCAGGGCATCGACTACACGACTCCGATAGCCAGCGCCCAGGTCAAGTCGGCCGTCCTCCTGGCCGGTCTGACCGCCCGGGGGGACACCGTGGTCCGCGAGACCGTGGCCACCCGGGCCCACACCGAGGAGATGCTGGCTGCCGCCGGCGCCGACATCGAGTACCGAAGGGAGGGCCGCGGCCGGGTCATCCGTCTGCGGGCGAGCCCGCTGTCGCCCGGGACCTTCACCGTGCCCGGCGACCCCTCCCAGGCGGCATTCTGGCTGGTCGGCAGCGTCATCATTCCCGGCAGCCTGGTGACGGCGACCGATGTCCAGCTGGGTATCGAGCGGCTCGGCTACCTCGGAGTGCTGCGCCGGATGGGGGCCACCATCGAAGTCGAGGAGGAGGGCAACACCATCGGCTCGGTGACCGCCTACCGCTGCCGCCTGCACGGCACGGTGGTGGAAGCCGAGGAGATCCCGTCGCTCGACGAAGTTCCCATCCTGGCGGTGGCCGCGGCCGGAGCCGAAGGGCAGACCCGGTTCCGGCAGATGGGCGAGCTCCGGGTGAAGGAGTCGGACCGCTTCGCGGGCACGCTGGAGCTGATCCGGACGTTCGGGGGGGTGGCCGAGGCCGAAGGTGACGATCTGGTGGTCCAGGGGACGGGAGGACCGCTCCGCCCGGCCCGATTCGACGCCCACGGCGACCATCGCATGGCCATGGCCGCGGCGATCGCGGGGGCGGCGTGCCCGGCAACCGACGATGTGACCACCATCTCGGGATGGGAGTCGGTGGCCACCAGCTACCCGGGCTTCGCCGAGGACCTGGCCCGGCTCGCCGGTGGCGCGCGGAGCGGGGGATGACCAGCTCCAACGAACCGGACCGGCCCATTCCGCTCATCGCCATCGACGGACCGGCGGGCTCGGGCAAGTCCACCGTGTCGCAGGCCCTGGCCCGCCGGCTGGGGCTCGACCGGCTCGACACCGGGGCCATGTACCGGGCGCTGACCTGGGCTGCCCTCCAACGCGGGATCCAACCGGACGACCGCGTCGCCGTCGGGCGCCTGGCCCGCCAGCTCACCATCACGGTGGGCGAGCGGGTGGTGGCCGACGGGACCGACGTCACCGACGCCATCCGGGGCCCGGAGGTCAGCGGGTCCGTCTCCACCGTGGCCGCCCACCCCGAGGTCCGTGCCGTGCTGGTGGAGCGTCAACGGCAGTGGGCGGCCGAGCACGGCGGGGGCATCGTCGAAGGCCGTGACATCGGCTCGGTGGTACTGCCCGATGCCGACCTCAAGATCTACCTGACCGCGACGGCGAGCGTTCGGGCCGGCCGGAGACCCGAGGAGGAGGCCGGCGCCCTGGCCCGGCGGGACCGGTTGGACAGCACCCGAGAGGCGTCACCGCTGGGGGTGGCCGACGGGGCGAAGGTGATCGACACCACCGACCGACCGGTCGAGGACATCGTGGAGGAGGTGGCCACGTGGCTGTGAGGGCGGCGAACCCGCCGGGCCCAGCGGAGCGCCCGGCTGACAGGGGAGGGACCGACACGTCCTTCACCTCCATCTACCAGTTCCTCCGGGTGTTGGTCCACGGTCTGAACCGCATCCTGTTCCGCACGAGTGTCGAGGGTGCTGATCTGGTCCCATCCAGCGGGCCGGTGATCATCGCCCCGGTGCACCGGTCGTTCATCGACTTCTTCGTGGCGTCGGAGGTCACTGGCCGCAAGCTCCACTACATGGGCAAGGACAGTCTGTGGGACAACCGACTGCTGGCCCGCATCCTCCCGACCCTCGGCGCATTCCCGGTGCACCGCGAGTCAGCCGACCGCGAGTCGCTCCGGCAGGCTCAGAAGGTCCTCGAGGCGGGCGAGGCGCTGGTGCTCTTCCCGGAGGGGGAGCGACGGACCGGTCCGGTGATCGAGGACCTGCACGACGGCGTCGCCTTCCTGGCCGCTCGGACCGGGGCCACAGTGGTGCCGGTGGGCATCGGCGGATCGGCGTCGGTCATGCCCAAGGGCACCAGGCTGCCGCGGCCGCGACACATCCACGTCATTGTGGGCCAGCCCATCCCGCCTCCGGAACGGACCGGGGGCGGACGCATATCGCGTAGCCGCACCAGGGAGGTCACCGAAGAGCTGACCCGCACCCTCCAGGACCTCTACGACCGCTCAGTAGCGGCCACCGGGCGCTACTGAGCCAGTCAGCGGCCCGCGGTCCCGGCCTCCGCCCGACTCTCAGCGGCGCCGGTTCCCCACCGTGACGTGGTACCAGGTGCTGGCGATGACCCGGGCGTACTGGAGCCCGAAGATGAGGTTGCCGCCCTTCTTGGAGGACCCGGAAGCCCGGGGGTGCCACACGGTCGGCCGCTCGGTGATGCGCCAGCCGCGGCTGGCGGCGGTGATGACCACTTCGGCGGTCTGGTACTGGTCCTCGACCAGGTGGGGGAGGATGTCCTCGAGCAGCTCGACCCGGAGGGCACGGTAGCCGTTGGACGAGTCCGACAGGGGCTGGGAGATCATCCGGTTGAGGATGGCGGCGTAGAGCTTGACGCCCGCCTGGCGAAACCGGTCGGTGGTCTGGTCGACGCCGAGCCGCCGCGAGGCGATGACGAAGTCAGCCTCGTCCTCGACGAGTGGCCGCACCATGGTCTCCATTTCGGAGGGATCGTTCTGCCCATCGGCATCGAGTGTGACCACGTACCGGGCTCCACGGGCCGCGGCCAACCGGTAGCCCAGGCGGAGGGCGGCACCCTGGCCGAGATTGACCGGCAACACACAGGTGAAGGCACCCGCATCGATGGCGGCGGCGGCCGTGCCGTCGCTCCCGCCGTCCACCACCACCAGCGTCGAGACCTCGAGGCCGTGCACCGCCTCCGGCATGACCTTCAGCACGTCGCCGATGTTGTCAGCTTCCTGGTAGGCGGCGATCACCGTCACGACGGGCCCGAACCGTGCCTCCGGGTAGCGCCACTCGAAGTCGGCCCGGGCCTGGTCCACCGAGAAGCGAAGCAGCGCCGCCGTGCGCCGCCGGTTGCTGCTGTCGGGTCGGTCGAGCCAGCGATGACGCTGGGTCGGGGCCATCTACAGGACGTGCGGATTGCCGAAGATGGCTCTGACCTTCGGCTCGAAATGCGAGAGGGACTCGGTGGGGTAGTCCGGGTCGAAGCTGTTCTGGTCCCACTCGTCGGCGAACCGCTCGGCCAGCTCGTACCAGTCCTCGTCCCGGTACCGTTGGCGCACGTCGGGATCGAGGCCGAAGTGCTGGTAGTAATGGCGGCCCTGGAAATCCTGATGAGTAGCGATGACCGCGGTGATCTCGGGCCGAACGTAGGGTCGCAGGATCTCGGCCGCGATCTTCGGATGGTTGGGCACCGACACCGCCTTGCCGATGTCGTGGCAGAGGGAGGCCACCACCCATTCGTCGTCGGCCCCGGCCCGCTCAGCCCGGGTGGCGGTCTGCAGGCAGTGGGTGAGCTGGTCGACCGCGAATCCGTCGACCACATCGGCCAGCGAGTCGAGCATGGCCAGCACGCTGTCGGCTGAGCGGCCCTGGTGCTGCCTGGTCTCGGCGCCGATCACCGCCCACTGCTCCGGTGTCGACACATCCATGCTGGTGAACGAGGTCGTCATCCCAACAGTCTCGCGCCGATTCCGGGCCGCGGCACCATCAGCCTCATCCGGCCAGTCGCTCGAGGACGTCGGCGGCGACCGTCACCCGGTCACCGGCCAGGACCTGCTCCGGTGGACCGCCACCGGCCGGCCCGGTCCCTTCGGCTGCGCCTGGCGCACCGGTCAGGAGTCCCAGCGTCACCTCGAGGCTGCGCAGCAGGTCCCGCAGTTCGGGTGGGGGAGGGAAGTACTCCTCTTCGACGGTGACCGGGGCGCTCACCACTCCATGGACGGGGGCGAGGTGGTCCACCACGGCCCGCACCAACGCCTCGGGGGCCGATGCCCCGGCGGTCACCCCGACCGTCCCCGAGAGGTCGTCGGGCAGTTCCGAGGCATCGTTGACCCGGACCACCCGCGGGCAGCCGAACGACGTCGCCACCTTCTCGAGGGCGACGGTGTTGGAGGAGTTCAGCGACCCGATGACGACCACCGCGTCGGCCCGCCCGGCCAGCGCCTTGAGGGCAGCCTGACGGTTGGTGGTGGCGAAGCAGAGATCGCTCCGGTTGGGCATCCACAGGTCGGGGAAGCGCTGTCGGGCCCGGTCGACGATGCCCGCCCACTCGTCATGGCTCAAGGTCGTCTGGGCCAACAACGCCATAGGGGTCGGGCCCTCCCCATCGCGGCCGGGCGTTTCGATGGCGTCCACGTCCTCCACCCGTTCGAGCAGCCGGACAGAGTCCGGCGCCACCGCCATGGTGCCGACCGCCTCCTCGTGCCCCTCGTGGCCGACGTACAGAACGGTGTACCCCTTCCGGGCCCGGACCCGGAGCTCGTGGTGGACCTTGGTCACCAGGGGGCATACCGCGTCGACGACCACCCGGCCGTGATCCCGCGCCGCGTCCACCACTTCGGGGGCCGAACCGTGAGCCGAGAGCATGAGCGGGGCACCCGGCGGTACCACGTCGACGTCGTCCACGAACACCACGCCTTGGGCCCGGAACTGGTCGACCACGTGCCGGTTGTGGACGATCTCGTGATAGCAGTACACGGGCGGCTCGAACACCCTGACCATCCAGGCCAGCGCCTTGATCGCCTTCTCGACGCCGGCGCAGAACCCCCGGGGCTCGGCCAGCAGGACACGGTCGACGGCCACGTGCCCCAGGCTACCGGGGTCCCTCCCGGACGACGGACCGCGGCGTCGAGCTCGAAGTGGGACCCGATACCCTGGTGGCATGTCGGCGCCCATCGTGACGAGGGCACCGCAGGTGGTCGCGGTGGCCGGGTCCTCACCCGCCGAGCGGGCCGGTCTCCTTCCGGGGGACGAGCTCCTGTTCCTCAACGGACGGTCCCCCCGGGATGTCATCGAGTACAGCCTGCTGGTCGACGAGCCGGAGCTCGACCTGGTGATCCGGCGCCCACCGCGGAGCGGGCCGGTGTCGCTCCGGGTGTCCAAGCAGGCCGGAGAGCCGCTCGGGGCCGAGGTGTCCTCGGCCGTCTTCGACCGGGTCCGAACCTGTGACAACCACTGTGAGTTCTGCTTCATCCACCAGCTGCCCAAAGGGATGCGCCGGAGCCTCTCCCTCAAGGACGACGACTACCGCCTCTCGTTCCTCTACGGCAACTTCACCACGCTCACCCGCTTCACCGAGATGGACCTCGAGCGGGTGCTCAGCGAGCACCTGAGCCCGCTGTTCGTGTCCATCCACGCCACCGATCCCGAGATCCGGGCCCGCTTGCTGCGCAACCGGCGCGGGGCGACCAGTCTCCGCTGGCTCGCTGCGTTGCTCGAGGCGGGCATCGAGGTCCACGGCCAGATCGTCATCTGCCCGGACCGCAACGACGGGGCAGTGCTCGAGGACACACTCGCCGGCGTGCTCGACCGCTATTCGGCGCTGGCCACCGTGGCCTGTGTCCCCCTCGGCGTGAGCCGCTTCTCCCACGAGCCCGCCATGCGCGCCCACTCCCGCGCCGAGGCCGTCGCGGTCTGTGAGACGGTGGAGCGGTGGCAGGACACATTCGTTGCCGCCCTCGGCCGACGCATGGTCTTCGCTGCCGACGAGTACTACCTGATGGCCGAGCAGACGTTCCCCGAGCCCGCCGCCTACGAAGGGTTCCCCCAGCACGAGAACGGGATCGGCATGGCCCGGGCCTTCGAAGCGGCCTTTGCTGGTGACCAGCACGCAGCCCGGGGGGCCCGCCCCGGATTCTTCGCCGCGGTGGACGGCGCCCCCGCTTCGGGTTACCGGGCCAACCGGGGCGTGGGGACGGATCCACCGGGGGAGCGCAGTGCGCCGATCGCCGTCCTGACCGGCGCATACGGGGCGCGGGTGGTCGAGCCGTTGGTCGACTCGCTCGACCGGGCCGACGTCCGCGTGATCGCGGTGGGCAACCAATTCTTCGGTGGCAACATCGGCGTCGCCGGCCTGCTCACCGGCCACGACCTCGTCCGGGTGCTGGACGGTGAGCCACCCGGCCACCGTTACCTGCTGCCTGACTCGTGCCTCTCTGAGGGCCGCTTCCTCGACGACCTCACCGTGTCCGATCTGCCCCGCCCGGTCGAAGTCGTCCCGACCGACGGGCTTTCCTTCCGCCTCGCGCTCGACAGCACCATGCGCGACCCGACACCGGTGCCCGTATCCCTCGGACGCCTCACATGACGACGGCGGAGCCGCCCCTGGTGGTGATCGCTGGTCGACCCAATGTAGGTAAGTCGACCCTGGTCAACCGGATCGTCGGGCGCCGGGCCGCCGTGGTCGAGGAGCAACCCGGCGTCACCCGCGACCGGAAGGAACTCGACGCCGAATGGGGAGGGCAAGCCTTCACCGTGGTCGACACCGGAGGCTGGTTGTCCGCCGGGGACGTGCTCGATGCGCAGGTGACGGCCCAGGCCGAGCGGGCCGTGGAGCAGGCGGACCTGGTCCTGCTGGTGGTCGATGTCACTGTCGGGATCGTCGAGGAGGACATGGCGGTGGCCCGTTTCCTCAAGCGTTCCGGCCGCCCGGTCAGGGTGGTGGTCAACAAGGTGGACTCATCCCAACGCGAGCTCGACACCTGGGAGGCCATGAACCTCGGGCTCGGAACACCATGGCCGATCAGTGCCCTCCACGGGAGGGGGACGGGCGACCTCCTGGACGAGGTGGTAGGGCTCATCGCCGATTCGCCCCGGGACGCGTCGGCGGAGGGGACGCGGGACGCTGAGCGGCACGAGGCGGGGGCCGACCCAGGGGTGTCCGCCGAGGGTGCCGCCGTCCCGAGGGTGGCGGTGGTCGGCCGACCCAACGTGGGCAAGTCGACGCTGTTCAACCGCCTGGTCGGTGACGAGCGCTCGGTGACCCACGACGCCCCCGGCACCACCCGCGACGCGGTGGACACCGTGGTCGAGACGCCGGAGGGAACGGTGTGCTTCGTGGACACGGCCGGCATGCGTCGGAAGTCCCGCACCGAGCGGGGGACTGAGTACTTCTCGGTGCTTCGGGCCCTCGAGGCCCTCGACCGGGCCGACATCGCGCTCCTGGTCATCGATGCCACCGCGGGCGTCACCCACCAGGATCAGCGCCTGGCCGAGCGGGTCGGCGGGGCCGGGTGTCCCACGGTCGTCGTCCTCAACAAATGGGAGCTCGTCGCCAGCGAGGACCGTACCGAGGTCCTCGCCGACGTGGGGGACCGGCTGGCGTTCCTCGGCGAGGCCCCCGTGCTCAAGGTCAGTGCCCTTTCGGGGCTCGGAGTACAGCACATCCTCCCGGCGGTGGCCGCGGCCGAGGAGGCGTACCGCCGCCGGATCCCGACCGGTGAGCTCAACCGGGCGCTGGTATCCATCCAGGCCGCCCACCCTCCGGTCGGGGCGCGGATCCGCTACGGCGTGCAGGGGGCCAGTGACCCACCGACCTTCACCCTGTTCACCAACGGCCGGCTGCAGCCAACGTATCTGCGCTACCTCGAACGCGGGCTCCGTGAACGTTTCGGGCTGGGCCCGACCCCCGTCAAACTCCGAGTACGGGCCAACGGCGGGCGGCAGGGTGGGAGACGGCGATGACCGGTGTCGGCGCCGCTCGACCCGCCCGGGGTGGTGGGGACGGGCCGACCGCCGGGGCGGTGGCAACCGTGACCACCGCGGGCCGGGGAGGGCCGAGTCGTGCCGTGGTGTGAGACCTGTGACCAACGGGTGGCCGACGAGGAGCTCGCCGAGGACGGGACCTGCCCCGACTGCGGCAGCGTTCCCCTCGCCCACCGCAAGGCCCCCTGGTACTTCAAGTTCATGCTGGTGGCGACGGTCGTCTACCTGGGCTGGCGGGCTTTCCAGGGTGTCACCTGGGTCGTCCACCACATCTGAGGGCCCGGACTCTCCCTGGATGGTCTCCGCGGCCGGCCCGCGGGACGAACGCTGAGCGTGGCGGATCTGCATCGGCCTGCCACGCACCGTCTCTTAGACCCGGACGAAGCCGGAATTTGCCTCCGGCCCGGAAGCGGAAGCTTGTGACCTTGTGGTAACAAAGGCCACAAGCTTGTGTCTTCAAGGTGAACTGCTCAACATCGGGGGATCCGCAATGCGTCAACGCCCAATTCTGTCCGTGACCCTGTCCGTCCTGGTGGCGGGCACGCTCGCCGTCATCGGCCTGGCCGTGGCCCCCGGCACGAGCCAGGCGGCCAAGCCACCACCGAAGTTCTACCTCTCGCTGGGCGACTCCTACTCGGTCGGGTTCCAGCCGGGCATGGGCGCCACGGCCGGCTACACCGCCTATGTGGCCAAGAAGACCAAGTACCAGCTCGAGAATTTCGGGTGTGGTGGGGCGACAACCACGTCAATCGTGACCGCCCTCGGCTGTACCGAATCTGGCTTCGGCCCGGTGGCCGCCACTGATGCCGCCCCGTACAGCGGGATCACGCAGGTAGCGGCAGCCGTGGCATTCATCAACTCTCATCCGGGCCAGGTCGGTCTCATCACGGTGTCGATCGGGGGAAACGACGTGACCTCCTGCGCGAACGCGACGAATCCAGTGACGTGCGTCCTCACCGCCTCGACCACCATCCAGACCAACGTCACCTCGCTGGTGGGAACCCTCGCCGCCGCGTTGGGCGCGAACGCGGACGGCAGCGCCAAGATCATCGGTCTCACCTATCCGGACGTGATCCTCGGCGATTACGTGTTCCCGTCCGGTTCGCCCAACACCAGCCTGGCCAATCTGTCGGTCCTCGCGTTCCACTCCTTCGTGAACCCCGCCCTCAACGCCTCTTACACTTCCGTTCCCAACGGGAGCTTCGTCAATGTCACCGAGGCGCCTTATAAGAAGGCCACGGCCGGCGCCGAAACACCTCTCACGACCACGACGAAGCTGAGTCCTTACGGGACCATCCCGAGCGCAGTCTGGGAAATTTGCAAGCTCACCTACTTCTGCACACTGGGCAACATCCATGCCAACACCAAGGGTTACGACTTCATCGGGAAGCTTGTGGTCGCCCACTTGGCTTCGCTCTAGTCCGGGGCAGTCAGCG
>DASZIO010000012.1:0-64545 GCA_035949055.1 Acidimicrobiales bacterium | reverse complement strand
GCCGCCTACCTCTGCGACCTGGTCACCCGGGCGGCCCGGGCGGCCGGGGTCGACCACCGGACGGTCGTCGACCGGGCCCTCGCCGAGCTGGCCGGCTAGGGCCGACCCGCCCGCCGCGGGGCGAGGGCGCACCAGGGCGTGCCCACCGGCCGGAGAGAACTGGCTCCGGCCCCGGCCGTCTCGGAATCCCAGCGTCGGTTGCCCGGCGTACCACCGACGGGGTCGGGCAACCGCCACGGGCACCGCCCCGGCGAGAGTTACGACGACCGAGAGTTACGACGACGACCTGGCCGTGACCCTCACGCGAGCTCCCGGAGGTGCGAGCTCTGTCCGGTCAGCGTCCGCCAGCACCAAGCGGGAGGAAGAGCCGGACGGCGACCACCCATTCAGATCTCGTCGATCGACCTGGGCGTGCGTAGGAGCATGACCGAGGCCGCCACCAGCAGTACGGCGCCGATCACCGTGAACACGAGATGCCACCAACTGAAATAGAACGTTCGCTGCACGGCCACCGAAGCTGGGGTCGCACAGGTCTGGAAGGTTGGACAGGTGGTGGAGGTGGACGGAAGGGTCACGATCATGGTGCTGGTGAACCGCGTGACTGTCCAGAGGACCCACATGGCCCATAGTCCGACGACGACGACAATCCGCGCCGGTTGGTTGCGAATCCCCACGGACGCAATCTTGCCAGAGATGGCCCGCGAACCTGCATCGTGTCGACTGCAGACCCACCCGCGAGCTTGTGCGCTGATCCCCGACAGGCCCTCCGGGGCGACATCGCCGGGAGTGTTCACACCTGACCCACCGCGATTCGAATGAACCTCCGGGGACAGCGGATTCGGGAAAGCTCCGGGGGAGAGACTCGAACTCTCAACCTAGCGGTTAACAGCCGCTTGCTCTGCCGATTGAGCTACCCCGGAAACGTGCGGCGCGGCGACGCCGGGCTGCGCTGGCGCGCCTGAGGACACTAGCCGGTGGTCACCAATCGGCTGGCAATGGCGAGGGAGCCTCGGTCAGTGCAGAATGGGCCGGTGAAGCCTCGGGTCGGCACGGTCATCGCCTTCGGTCTCGGCTACGCCTTGGGGGCGAAAGCCGGTCGAGACCGATACCTCCAGATCGTGCGGGCCGTCACCCACGTGGGCCGTTCGGCGCCGGTTTCAGGCACTGCCGCGCTCGTGGGCACCAAGTCAAGGGCGGTGGCCAACCTCGGGGTCGAGAGGCTGAAGGACACAATCGGCGTCCGGCTCGGATGGCGAAACGGTGATCAGGCGGCCGATGCCATCGCCGTCGATCTCGCCGAGGACCTGGCCAGTGCCCTCAATCACCGGCGCGACCGGCCCGAACCACCCGCTCGGCCGACTCGGTACCATCGCCGGCAGGTGGCGACCCTGGGGCGGGCCTCCGGTCAGGCCTCGTCGAGGTAGTCGCGCAGAAGCTGTGCCGATTCCGGCCGGCGTAGTTTCGCCAACGTCTTGGCCTCGATCTGCCTGATCCGTTCGCGGGTCACGCCGAACGCCTTGCCGACCTCTTCGAGCGTCCTGATCTTGCCGTCCTCCAACCCGAAGCGGAGCCGCACGACGTCCTGCTCACGGGGCGCGAGATGGCCGAGCGCCTCCTTCACCGCGTCGTCGAGCATGATCCGGGCGGCGGCGTCATCGGGGACCACCGCCTCGCGGTCCTCGATCAGATCCGACAGGCTGAAATCGTCCTCGTCCCCCATCGGCTGTTCGAGCGAGACCGTGTCCTGGTTGATGCGTTGGATCTCCCGCACGCGCTCGATGGAGAAGTCCACACGGCCGGCCACTTCTTCGGAGCTGGGCTCGCGTCCGAGCTCCTGGAGGAGCTGGCGTTGGGCCCAGACAACCTTGTTGATCGTCTCCACCATGTGCACGGGAATGCGAATGGTCCGAGCCTGATCGGCGATGGCACGAGTGATGGCCTGTCGGATCCACCACGTGGCGTACGTCGAGAACTTGAACCCCTTGGTGTGGTCGAACTTCTCGACCGCCCGCATCAGTCCGAGGTTTCCCTCTTGGATGAGATCCAGAAAAGCCAGCCCGCGGTTTCGGTACCGTTTGGCGATCGATACCACGAGCCGGAGGTTGGCCTCGATCAACGCCTCCTTGGCCGACTGACCCCTCCGCACCATGACCCGGTCCTTCACCCGGTCGGGATAGCTCCCGCCGGGACCGCCCTCGAAAGCCGCCAGCCGTTCCGCCGCGATGTTGCCGGCCAGGATCCGCTCGGCCAACTCCACCTCGAGGGCGGCGTTGAGAAGCTTGACCTTGCCGATCTCCTTGAGATACATGTGCACCGGATCGGCGGCCGATCCTCTGAACGCGTCGCCGTCGCCGTATCCGTCCCGGTCGGGCCCACGACGGGCCGGGCGCTCGGGTCGAGCCCGGGTCCGGACCGGTGCCTCATCCTCATCGGGGACCGGTGTCCGTCCATTGCGCCGCACGGGAGCGGTGGGGGGTTCCATCTCCAAGAGGCGCGCCGGCTGGCGCCGATCGCTGCCCGCGGTTGGTTCAGTTCCATCCGGCGCCAGGGCCACATCGTCGAGCAGCGAGTCGGCAAGGCCGTCGGTCGTCGCACTGTCCATTGGGACGACGGTGGTCTCGCCGGTGTCGTACGTGAACTTGATGCCCGCGGCGCGGATCCGTTCCACGATGTCGGAGATGAGATCAGCATTCAACTCGACCGATCGAAGCACCGTTATGACATCGTCCTGCGTCAAGCCACCGCGCGCCAGTCCCAGGCGAATGAGCGCATCGAATTGATCGGCGGGAAGCACTTCGAGCGTTGCGCTGGTGGCGGCGTTCGCCGCGGGAGAAACATCGACGCGCTCCTCCTCCACTGTCACGAGACGCGAACCCCGCTCAGCGATCACCCCTCCTCCCCCGGACTGTTCGTTCGTGCTCTCACTACGAGCCAGGCTACCAACCTGGCCGTCGCCGCGGCCGAGGCGGCGGGATCGTCGAGCTCCTGAACCCAGGCAGTCACGTCAGCTGCCTCCTGAGCTGCGGCAGCCGACGTGCGCGCCTCAGCGGTGATCACCCGAAGCTCTCGACGGGCTGCATCCCGGACCAGCTGCAACACCACATCGCCAGGTTCGCTGGTCGGCTCCTCCACCGTGAGGCGGACCAGCAAGGCCTGAACCGGCGGGGAGGCCGAGTCGATGGCTTGATGGAGATCGTCCGCGTCGACCAGGGACTGGAACGCGGCACGCTGCAGGTCGTCGCGGAACAACGCGGTCTCGAGTCGATCCCCCACATCGTCCGGGCGGTGGATGGCCAGCCGCAGTGCCTCGAGTCCCGGTCGGAACTCGCGGGCCGACCCGTTTCCGGCCGGGGGACGCCGCCCGTCCGGAGTACGCCGCCCCCCCGAGGTCTCTCCCCCGTTCCCGAGCCGTCCGCGCCACTCCGTCGAGTCCCCGGCGGGGACCGGCCCGTCGCCGTCGCCGTCGGGCTCGCGGACCCACGACTCGTCCCCGGCCGCGGGACGGCTCCGCCGTCGGCCCCGAGTCTCCGATCCGGCTCTCGAATGGGCTGGCGGCGTTCGGGCCCGCTCGTTCCGGAGACGCTCGAGCCGCAGGCGGAGCTGGGACGGCTCGAGATGGCAGCGCTCGGCCACCTGCATCAGGTACTGATCGCGGACCAGGTCGTCCGGGTGCTCGGCCACGGCTACCAGCGCGGCGTCGGCCGCCTTCGCCCGTCCCTCGGACGTGTCGAGCTGGGCCGCATCGAGGATCCGCTCCACCCGGAAACGTAGGAACGGCTTGGCCTGCTCGACGGCGTCCCGAAGTCCCTCCGGGTCGCTCCGGGCCATCTCACCGGGGTCGGAGCCCGGCGGGAGGTCGGCGACCGCCACATCGATCTCCAGCCGTCGTTCCCACTCGTAAAAGCGGCCGGCGGCCGATTGGCCTGCGCCATCGGCATCGAAGGCCAGAACCACCCTCGAGGCGAAGTTGCGCAGGAGCTTCACGTGCTCTTCGGCGAGTGCCGTCCCACAGGTGGCCACGGCGCGCTCCACCCCGGCCCCGAAGAGCCCGATGACATCGGTGTACCCCTCGCAGACGACAACCTCGCCGGTCTTGATGATGTCCTGCTTGGCCCAGTTGAGCGCATAGAGCGTCCGCCGCTTCGAGTAGATGGGCGTCTCCGAGGAGTTCTTGTACTTGGCTGGATCGCCACTGCCGGGCAGGACCCGGCCCCCGAGCGCCACCGGATGGCCGGAGGGATCGCAGATCGGGAACAGGATCCGCGCCCGGAACGCGTCCTGCAACCGTCCCCGTCGATTCACGAACCCGAGGCCACTCCCGACCGCGCTCTCTTGGGGTAGCTCGAGACCGACGCACAGCGCGTCCCACTCGTCGGGTGCCCAACCGAGACGGAACCGGCGCACCACCTCACCGTCGTAACCGCGGCTGCGAAGGTAGTCCCGGGCCCGTCCGCCGTCGGGGCCCCCCAGCAGCCGCCGGTGGTACCAGTCGACGGCCTTCTCCATCACCTCTAGGAAGGCCTTGCGCCGCTGGCTGTCCCGACCCGACTGGGCGTCCTCGTGCACGGTGATGCCTGACCGGTCAGCCAGGCGGTGCACAGCATCGACAAAATCCAGGTGCTCAACGGCCCGCACGAAGCTGATGGCGTCCCCCTTGGCCTGGCAGCCGAAGCAGTAGTAGAAGCCCTCCTCGGCATTGACGCTGAACGACGGGGTCTTCTCGCTGTGGAACGGGCACAGCCCGACCCAGCGACGGCCTTGGCGCTTGAGGGCGGCGTGCTCTCCGATCAGGGCGACGATGTCGGTTGCGGCCCGGACCCGGGCGACGTCCTCATCGGGGATGCCCATGGACGACGACGGTACCGCGTGGCCGGCCGCGGCCATTCGGCGTCACCCGGGGCGGCCGTCAGGGGGCAGCGGACGGGAGGGAGTCGGAGGGCCGACCGGGCGCCGGCCGGGTGGTGCCCCCGCTGGTCACCGGCGTCGGGCCCGAGCCCGGGCCCGGGCCGCGCCCTTCCGGCGGCTGGGCTGCGGGCCGGTCGTGCCACCGGCCAGCACGGCCTGGGCTGCGGCCAGTCGAGCGATCGGCACGCGGAAGGGCGAACAGCTGACATAGTCCACGCCGGCCCGGGCGAAGGTGACGATGGACTCAGGATCGCCGCCGTGTTCACCGCAGACGCCCACCTTGAGCGAGGGCCGGGTCGACCGGCCGCGTTCCACCGCCAGCCGGACGAGCTCACCCACGCCGTCCGGATCCACCACCTCGAAGGGGTTCCTCGTCAACAAGCCGAGGTCCAGGTAGGCCGACATCATCCGTCCTTCGACGTCGTCGCGACTGAACCCGTAGGTCATCTGGGTCAGGTCGTTGGTGCCGAAGGAGAAGAAGTCGGCTACTTCGGCGATCTCACCGGCTCGCAGCGCCGCCCTGGGCGTCTCGATCATCGTGCCGATGACCACTTCGAGTGATCCGGTCCGGCTCTTGGCCGACGGCGATCCCTTGGCCCGCGGGCGCGTGGTGGCCGAGGCCTCCTTCGTCTCGGCGATGGCCGCCTCCACCCACGACCGGGCCAGGGCCATCTCGTCGCGCGATGTGGTCAGGGGGATCATGATCTCGACGATCGGGTGGCCTCCGGCCTTGGCCCGAGCCAGAGCCGCCTCCATGAGGGCCCGGACCTGCATGGCGTACAGCCCGGGCTTGATCACGCCGAGCCGCACGCCCCGGGTGCCGAGCATCGGGTTGTGCTCATGCCAGGCCAGCGCGGCCCGGTACAGACGCTGCTCCTCGGGGGTCAAGCCCTCCGTCGCCTCCTTGATCGCCAGGTCCTCCGTCTTCGGCAGGAACTCGTGAAGGGGTGGATCGAGCAACCTGATGGTCACCGGCAGGCCGTCCATGGCCTCGAGGATCTCGAGGAAGTCGGTCCGCTGGGCCTGGCGCAGGGCCTCGAGCGCCGACTCCTCCTCCCCCGGGCTCGAGGCCAGGATCATGCGGCGGACGATGGGCAGCCGGTCCTCGCCGAGGAACATGTGCTCGGTGCGACAGAGGCCGATGCCCTCGGCACCGTGGCGGCGAGCATTGGCCGCATCGGGGCCGTTGTCGGCATTGGCCCGCACGCCGAGGTGACCGGCCCGGGCCACATCCGCCCAACCGAGGACGATCTCGAATTCGGCGGGCGTCTCCCCTTCGGTCACCGGGACCTGGCCGAGCATCACCGTGCCGTTGGTGCCGTCCACCGAGATCCAGTCGCCTTCGCTGACCTCGGTGTCGCCGACGGAGAACGAGGTACCGCCTAGGCGCAGGGCCTCGGCCCCAACCACGGCCGGCTTGCCCCACCCGCGAGCCACCACGGCGGCGTGGCTGACCAGCCCCCCGCGGGCGGTGAGGATGCCCTCGGCCGCCAGCATGCCGTGAACGTCCTCCGGCGACGTCTCGTTGCGGACCAGAACCACCTTCTCGCCCCGCTCGGCTGCCGCCTGGGCGTCGTCGGCCGTCAGGTAGACCCGCCCCACCGCCGCGCCCGGGGAGGCCCCGAGGCCCCGGGTCAGCACGACGTGGCCTGAACCGGAGAACTGGGGGTGGAGCACCTGCTCGAGGTGCTCGGCGGTGATGCGCTGCACCGCTTCGTCCTTGGTCAGCTTGATGGACCTCTCCCTGACCATGTCCACGGCCATGCGCAGTGCCGCCAGGCCGGTCCGCTTGCCCACCCGGGTCTGGAGCATCCAGAGCTTGCCCTGCTCGATGGTGAACTCCGTATCGCACATGTCCCGGTAGTGAACCTCGAGGCGCCGGAAGATGGCCAGGAGTTGGCGGTGGACCGCCGGGAAGCTCTCCTTCAGGGCCGAGAGGGGCTCAGTGTTCCGGATGCCGGCTACCACGTCCTCGCCTTGGGCGTTCAGCAGGAAGTCGCCGTACTCCCCGGGCGTGCCGGTGGCCGGGTCGCGGGTGAAGCCCACCCCGGTCCCCGAGTTGTCGTCCCGGTTCCCGAACACCATGGCTTGTACGTTGACGGCCGTGCCCAGGTCGTGGGGGATGCGCTCCCGCACCCGGTAGGCCACGGCCCGAGGGCCGTTCCAGGAGGCGAACACCGCTTCGATGGCACCGCGCAGCTGCTCGTCGGGGTCCTGGGGAAAGGGCTTCCCGGTGGCCCGCTCGACGATCTGCTGGTAGGCGTCGACCAGGTAGCGGAGAAGCTCGATCGGGATGCCCGCGTCCGAGGTGGTCCCGGCCAGCTCCTTGGCCGCATCGAGGAGCCCGTCGAACTCGTGGGCCGGGATGTCCAAGACGATGCGGCCGTACATGGCCACGAACCGTCGGTAGGAGTCGAAGGCAAACCGCTCGTCGTCGGTCTGCTTGGCCAGACCCTCGACCGATTGGTCGTTGAGGCCGAGGTTGAGAACCGTATCCATCATCCCCGGCATCGAGAACTTCGCCCCCGAGCGCACCGACACCAACAGCGGGTCGCTCGGGTCACCGATCCGCTTGCCCATGGCCTTCTCGAGCCGGGCCCGGGCCCGGGCCACCTCACCGGTGAGCGCGTCGGGCCAACCGGTCTCCATATAGCTTCGGCAGGCGGTGGTCCCGATGGTGAAGCCGGGTGGCACCGGCAAGCCGAGCACAGACGTCATCTCGGCCAGGTTGGCCCCCTTGCCGCCGAGTAGGTCCTTCATCTCCATGGGCGGCTTGCGGTGAGCGTGGTCGAAGTCGAAGACGAATGGCATTCGGGCGGGGTCTCCTGGGACGGAAATCGGAGCGAGGCGCGCCATCGCGGCCCACTCCGGGGTGGGGAGGCCAGCGTACCCGGGACCACCGGTGCCACCAACCTGCCGGGCAGCCGCTCACCAGAAAGTCGGTGGCGCAAACTGGAAGGACCGAGCGGCAACCGATAGAAGAGGGGGATGATCCTCGAAGGGAAGACCGTCGTGGTCACGGGTGTGGGGGCCGGCCTCGGACGGGAATGCGCCACGAGCGCCCTGCGCGACGGGGCGAACGTGGTGGTCGCCGCCCGCACCGCCGACACCCTGGCCTCCACGGCGGCCGAGCTCGATCCCGACGGGAGCCGGTTGGCCACCCACGTGACCGACATCACCGACCCGGAGTCCTGCGCCGCCATGGTGGAGTCGGCCATGAGCCGCTTCGGGTCGGTCGACGCCCTGATCCAGGTGGCCGCCTACGAGAACGTGTGGGGCGGGCTCTACGACCTCAAGTTCGAGGCGTGGCGCAAGGCGTTCGAGACCAATGTCCTCGGCGCGCTCACCGTCATCCGCCCAGTGGCCGAGGCGATGAAGTCCGGTGGAGGCGGCTCCATCGTGCTCATCGGGTCCCAGTCGATGTTCCAACCGGCGCTTCCGCAGAGCGGCTACGCCGCGTCCAAAGGCGCGCTCCTCTCCACCATGTACTACCTGTGTGACGAGCTGGGCCCGGACAACATCCGGTGCAACATGGTGGTCCCGTCGTGGATGTGGGGGCCGAACGTCGAGATGTACGTCACGGGCACCGCGGCCAACCAGGGCCGGACCGAGCACGAGGTGCTGGGTGACATCGTGAGCAAGTTCCCGCTCCGCCGAATGACCGAGGACGGGGAGGTGGCCGACGTCGCCGCGTTCTTCGCCTCGGACCACGCCAAGGCGGTCACCGGCCAGTACCTGCTGGTCAACTCCGGCGAGATGCTCCGATGACCGGGAAGACCAAGCGGGTCGTGGTGTGGGGGACCGGCTTCGTCGGGAGGATGGTCATCCCCGAGGTCCTGCACCACCCCGCGTTCGAGCTCGTGGGTGTGGGCGTGAACGACCCGGACAAGGTGGGCCGCGACGTGGGCGAGCTCTGCGGCATCGGCCCGGTGGGGTTAGCCGCCAGCCACGACGTCGATGACCTGCTCGCGCTGGCGCCCGACGCGCTCGTGCACTTCGGCCCCACCGCGGCCCATGCCGGCGACAACATCCGCGACATCGGCGCCTTCCTCCGGGCCGGCATCGACGTCTGCTCGACGGCCATGACGCCCTGGGTGTGGCCGTCGATGCCCGCGATCCCGCCCTCGTGGGTCGACCCGATCACCGAAGCGTGCGAGGCCGGGGGCGCCTCCTGCTTCACCACCGGCATCGATCCCGGGTTCGCCAACGATCTCTTCCCGATGACCCTCATGGGGCTGTGCGCGGAGGTCCGCCAGGTCCGGGCCCTCGAGATCCTCGACTACATCAACTACGAGGGCGATTACGAGGAGGAGATGGGCATCGGGCGCCCGGCCGACTTCGTCCCCCTGCTCGAGCACACCGACATCCTGGTCATGTCCTGGGGAGCGACGGTGCCCATGATGGCCCACGCCGTCGGCGTCGAGCTCGACGAGATCACCACCACCTGGGAGAAGTGGGTCACCGATGAATCCATCGCGACCGCCAAGGGTGTCATCAACCCGGGTGAGGTCGCAGCCATCCGCTTCACGGTGAACGGCATGTACGGCGGTGCACCCCGGATCTGCCTCGAGCACGTCAATCGGGTCGGTCCCGACGCGGCACCCGATTGGCCCCGGGGCGGTCAGGACGACGTCTACCGGGTGGTGATCGACGGGACGCCCTCGATCACCCAGGAGACCGCCTTCCGCTTCTCCGACGGGAGCGGCCGGGACGCGGCCGCCGCCGGTTGTCTGGCCACCGGGCTCCGGGCCCTCAACGCCGTGCCGGCCGTCAACGAGCTGCCGCCCGGATGGGTCACCGCGCTCGACCTCCCGCTCATCCCGGGTTTCGGGACGATCCGCTGACCGGATGCTTCGGCGTGCACGACCCTGCTCGGGATACGCTCGCCCGTCCGGTCCGGCCGGACCCTGAGGAGCGACCATGACCCCCGAGGACCTCGTCCAGATCGAGCTCATCAAGCGGCTCAAGTACCGGTACCTCCGCTGCCTGGACCAGAAGCTGTGGACCGAGCTCGAACCCTGCTTCACCCCCGATGCCACGGCGCGCTATGGCGGGGGCCTCTACGAGTTCGAAGGACGCGACGCCATCATGGAGTTCCTCCGCACCTCCATGGGTGCCACCACCATGCTGAGCAGCCACCGCTGCCACCATCCCGAGATCGACCTCACGGGCCCCGCCGAGGCCACCGGCACCTGGGCCCTCGAAGACGTCGTGATCCTCACCGACCTGGGCCTCAATGTCCAAGGTGCCGCCTTCTACACCGATCGCTACGTCAAGCGCGACGGTGAATGGCGCATCGCCCACACCGGCTATCGCCGCACCTACGAGGAATTGCTGCCGCGGGCGTCGCTCGAGGGCCTCAAGCTCACCGCCGACTGGTGGGCCACGTCGGGACGCTCCACGCTCGCCTGAGCGGTCATGCCAGGGTGGCGCCGTCGATCAGCAGGTCGGCACCGTTCATGTGGGACGCCTCGTCCGAGGCCACATAGGCGATGGCGGCGGCGATCCCCTCGGGGGTCCCGAACTTGCCGATCGGCGTGACCCGGTTGATGAGGGCGATGTCGGCCCCCTCGGGCAGGTGGAAGGCGGCGGTGATCGGGGTGTCGATGGCACCGGGGCTGATGCTGTTGACCCGGACCCCCTGGGCGGCGTACTCCACGGCCAGCGCCCGGGTGAAGGCCAGCACTCCGCCCTTCGAGGCGGCATAGGCCGAGGCCCACGGCTGTCCCTTGTGGGCCGCGGTCGAGGCCAGGTTCACGATGCAGCCCCCCCCGGCCAGCAGATGGGGCAGCGTCTCGCGGCAGACGAGGAACGTGCCCGTCAGGTTGACGGCGAGCAACCGATCCCACTCCTCCGCGGCGAGCTCGTGGGTGTGGGAGAAGGAAAGGACCCCGGCGACATTGGCGACCACCTCGAGCCGGCCCAGATGCCCGATCGCGTTGGCGACCATCGCCTTCACGCCCGCCTCCGTCGAGATGTCACCGACTCGGGCCTCTACCGAACCGCTCAGCCCATCGGCCTCGTCCCCCACGGTGGCCAGGGCCTCGGCGTTCACGTCCGCGGCGAACACGTCCGCACCCTCGCCGGCCAGGCGCAGCACGGTGGCCCGGCCGATGCCGGAGGCGCCGCCCGTCACCAGTGCGGCTCGACCGCGGAATCGCTGCGGGAAAGGCGGGCCCGGTCCGGTCGACATCGCCTGATGGTAGGGCAATCCGCACTTCCCGGACCTGGTCTGACGGACCGGGATCCGGTCAGCACCCACCGATCCGGGCAGCCAGCTCGGAGACCAGCCCGGCGATCGGCACCCGGACCTGAACGGTCGAATCGCGGTCGCGAACGGTGACCGCTCGGTCCTCGAGGGAGTCGAAGTCGACCGTCACGCAATAGGGGGTGCCCACTTCGTCCTGGCGCCGGTAGCGCCGGCCGATGGACTGGGTCAGGTCGTAGTCGCACATGAAATGGGGCTGCAGCAGGGCGAGGACCTCCCGGGCCAGCGGCTCGAGGGTCTCCTTCTTCGACAGGGGGAGCACCGCCACCTGGTACGGGGCCAGCCTCGGGTGCAGACGGAGGACGGTCCGAGCCTCCCCACCCACCTCGTCCTCGTGGTAGGCGGACAGCAGGAAGGCCATCATGGTGCGCGTGGCGCCGGCCGCCGGCTCGATCACGTACGGGACGAAACGCTCGCCGGAGGCCTGGTCGAAGTACTCGAGCCGCTCCCCCGACGCCTCGCTGTGGGACCGAAGGTCGAAGTCGGTGCGGTTGGCGATCCCCTCGAGCTCGTCCCATCCCCACGGGAACTGGAACTCGACGTCCGCGGTGGCCGCCGCGTAGTGCGAGAGCTCGTCAGGGCCGTGATGGCGCAGCCGCAGCTCCGACTCGGGGATACCGAGGTCGGTGTACCAGCGGTAACGCTCGTCCAACCAGTACCGGAACCACTCGTCCGCGGCGGACGGCGGGACGAAGTACTCCATCTCCATCTGCTCGAATTCCCGAGTCCGGAAGACGAAATTTTGTGGCGTGATCTCGTTGCGGAACGACTTCCCGACCTGGGCGATGCCGAACGGTGGCCGCTTGCGGGTGGTCTGGAGGACGTTGGCGAAGTTGGTGAACATCCCCTGGGCCGTCTCCGGGCGGAGGTAGGCCACCGCCCCCTCGTCCTCGACCGGTCCGGCGTGGGTCTTGAACATCAGATTGAAGGCACGCGCCTCGGTGAACTCGGTCGACCCGCAGGCCGGGCAGACCCCTTCGATCTTGTCCTGCCGCCACCGCTGGTGGCAGTGGCGGCAGTCGACCAGCGGGTCGGTGAAGTTGGCCAGGTGACCAGAGGCCTGCCACACCGCCGGCGGGGACAGGATGGATGCGTCGAGGCCCACCACGTCGTCGCGCCCCTGCACCATTGCCCTCCACCAGGCGTCCTTCACATTGCGCAGCATGTTGACGCCGAGGGGGCCGAAGTCGTAGGCGGATCTGAAGCCCCCGTAGATCTCGGCCGACTGGAAGACGAACCCGCGTCGCTTGCACAGCCCGACGACCTTGTCCATGAGATCGGTGGGCGCGTCAGTAGAGGCCGCGGGATCAGGCACAGGGGGGAAGCGTACCGGCTGGTACCCTGGCGCCCGGCCCGGGCACGAGGCGGGCGGTCACCTGATTGGCCAGCAGCCGACCCCGCACGGTGAGGACCGCCCGGTCGCCAACGCGATGGACCAGCCCGGCCAGGTCCGGGTCATCGGGCAGGGCCGTCCAGTCCACCCCGGAGCGGGTGCGCAACTGCAGGGCGAGCGACTCGAACCGCCGCTGCTCGGGATTGAGGACCTCCTCGCCGGCCGCCGCCACCCGCCCCGACGTGACGGCCGCGATATAGCGATCCGGCGTCCTCATGTTCCACCAGCGCCGCCCGGCGCGGTGCGAGTGGGCACCCGAGCCGATACCGCGGTAGTCCCCCTGGTCCCAGTAGAGGCGGTTGTGCCGGCATCGGTGACCGGGACGGGCCCAACTGGAGATCTCCTCCCACCGGTAGCCGGCCGCGGCCAGCATCTCGTCGGTGCGCTCGTAGCGAGCCGCCTGAGTGTCGTCGTCGGGATGCCGGGCGGGGTCGGCCGCCAACCTGGTGCCCGGCTCGACCGTCAGGGCATAGGCACTCACGTGGGGTGGTGACCATGGGGGACCGATGGTCCCGGTCAGGGACCGCTCCCAATCCCGGTCGCTCTCCCCCGGACCACCGATGATCAGGTCCACGTTCCAGCTGTCGAAGCCGGCGTCGTGCACGGCAGCCGCCGCTTCGCCGGCGCGCTCCGACCCGTGCCGGCCGAGACCGGCGAGCACGTTCGGGGCCGTCGACTGCACGCCGAGGGAGATGCGGTTGACCCCACCGGCGCGGTAGGTGGCCAAGCGTTCCGGCGACACGTCCTCGGGGTTGCACTCCACGGTGACCTCCGCCCCAGCCGTCCGGGGCACGGCCGCAAGCAGCTCGACCAGGACATCGGCCGGCAGGCGCGACGGCGTGCCGCCCCCGAAGTAGACCGAGGTGGCGGCGGGGAGGCCTTCGTCGGACCGCGCCCGGCTGACCTCGGCGATGCACGCCGCCACGTAGCGGTCCATCAAGTGGTCCCGGTCGGTGTAGGTGGCGAAGGCGCAGTAGTCGCACCGGAGCCGGCAGAAGGGCACGTGCACGTAGACGCCGAAGGTCCGGGTCCTGATCACCGCCCGTCCCGGCTCGTCGATCCCGCCCAGCCGGTCACGAGACCTGGCCGCTGCGAACCGACCGCAGCCGCCGGTCGAGGTGGGTCTCCATGGCCTCGGTGGCCAGTTCGCCCACCTCGCTCGTGAACGGGGAGCGTGGCCCGGCCAACACGCCGGCCAGGTCCCCCCCGAGCATGCGGCGCATCAAAGTGAGCGCCCCCGCCGACACCGGCCGCCCGCGCCGGCAGCGCCGGCACAGCGCCCCGCCCTCGGTCAGGTCGAACGCCACCAGCTGGGCGGGGTCCCCCTCGCCGCAGGCCACGCAGGCGTCGAGCACCGGAGCCGAGCCCTCGAGCGCCAGGACCTTGAGGAAGAACGCCGCGGTGACCAGCGATCGATCCCGCTCACCCAGGGCGGCCACCGCCCCCACCAGCATCTCGTAGAGGCGCGGGTTGGCGTGGCGCTCCTGGCCGATCTGGTCGACCGCCTCCAGCATGGACATAGCTGCGGCCATACGGTCGAGGTCCTCGCGGACCGCCCGGTTGGTGTCGATCACCTCCACCTGGTTGACGATGTCGAGGTCGCCGCGTCCCTGCCATCCGAGCAGGGCCACGTGACTCAACGGTTCGAGCCGGGAGCCGAATTTGGACCTGGTCCTCCGCACCCCCTTGGCCACGGCGCGCACTTTGCCGTGCTGTTCGGTCATGAGGGTCACGATCCGGTCGGCCTCACCCAACCGGATCGTCCGTAGCACGATCCCGCGGTCAGAGAAGAGGCTCATCGGTCCCCGCCGGGCGCATCATGGCCCGGGGCGTCGGAGTGGACCTCCGGGGCGACGGGTCCGTTCGGTCCACTCGAGGAGAGCGGGGCCCGGCCGTGACCCGCCGGGCGACCGGCGCTACGACCGTGGGTTCGCCCGCCTCCGAGCAGGTTGTTGGCCCCGATGATGGCCACCAGCACCGGCGGGACGACCACCAAGGGGACCGCCCCGGTGAACCCGGCTGCGGCCATGACGACCACGCCCGCGTAGACCAGCGCACCGAGCACCAGGCCGGTGCGGATCCACACCCCGCCGCGGTCGTCTCGCCGGCGGGCCGGGCGGACCCGACGGACCCGGTGGACCGGACGGCCACCATTCATGTCACGCCGCCGTACCGTCGCTGGCGCTGCTGGAAGTCGCGCACCGCGGCGAACAGGTGCTCCCGCCTGAAGTCGGGCCACAGCACCTCATCGAAGACCAGTTCGCTGTAGGCCAGCTGCCAGAGTAGGAAGTTCGAGATGCGGTACTCCCCGGAGGTCCGGATGACCAGGTCTGGATCGGGTTGGTCGGGGAAGTAGAGCCGCGACCGGATGGCCTTCTCGTCGACCTTGTCGGGTGCCACACGGTCAACGACGAGCCGCCGCACGGCGTCCACGATCTCGGCCCGTCCACCGTAGTTGAAGGCCATGGTCAGCGTGCAGCGCCGGTTGGACGCGGTGAGCTCGATGGACTCGTCCATGCGCCTGATCACCCGCTTGGGCACCCGCCAGTCGCGGCGGCCGGCGAAACGGATGCGGACCCCTTTCTCGTGCAGCTCGTCGCGTCGGCGACGCAGCAGGCTCTCGTTGAACCCCATGAGGTAACGCACCTCGTCGGCCGGGCGCCGCCAGTTCTCCGTGGAGAAGGCGTACATGGTGATCCACGGGATGCCGAGCTCGAGGGCTCCCTCCACCGCGTCGAACATGGCGGCCTCGCCGGCGGCGTGGCCCTCGGTCCGGGGTAGACCCCGGCGAGCAGCCCACCGGCCGTTACCATCCATGACGCAGGCCACGTGCGTGGGGATCGGCCCGGTGGAGAGGTCGGCCACAGACGGGGCGGCGCGCGGGCGCGTGGCCCCGCTCATGCCTGCGTCGTCCGGTTGCACGCTGCGAACCTATCCGCTCCCCGGAACGGCCTGGGCCCGGGCGCCCGCGCCCCCCGAGCGGTGGCACCGGACGCCGTCCGCACCGATGTCGGTCATTGAGTCCGGCTACCGGACCAGCTAGACCCTCTCCATGTCCCCGCAGGCCGCGCTGGCGATCTTCACCGCCGGCCTGGCGGCCGGGACGGTGAATGTCATCGTCGGCTCCGGCTCCCTCATCACCTTTCCCACCCTGCTCGCCCTCGGCTACCCACCGGTGCTGGCCAACGTGTCCAACACGGTCGGCCTGGTCCCCGGGAGCGTGAGCGCCACCGTCGCCTACCGGCGCGAACTGTCGGGTCAGGGCCGTCGGCTCGTTCAGCTCGGCCCGGCATCGGTGGCGGGCGGCCTGATCGGGGCGCTGCTGCTGCTGGCCCTGCCCCACAGCGTGTTTAAGGCCGCCGTCCCCGCCCTCATCGGCCTGGCGGTCGTGCTGATGGCCGTCCAGCCGACGGTGAGTTCCGGCTTGGACAACCGCGGCTCTCGGCACGCCCACGGTGGGGTGGTCCTGCTGGTCGGGGTGTTCCTCGCCGGCGTCTACGGCGGGTACTTCGGCGCAGCCCAAGGAGTGATCCTCATCGCCCTGCTCGCGGTGTTCATCGACGACGATCTCCAGCGCCTCAACGGGACGAAGAACGCGCTCGCCCTCACCGTCAACGCGGTCTCGGGACTGTTCTTCGTGGCCACCACTCCCGTCTCGTGGCCGGTGGCCGGGCTCATCGCCGCCGGCTCGATCGTCGGCGGGCAGGTCGGCGGCCGCTACGGGCGGCGCATCCCTCCGCCGGTGCTCCGGTGGGTGATCGTCACCGTGGGCCTGGGCGTGGCCGTGGCGCTGGCGGTCGCATGGCACTAGGCGGGCGGTGCGTTGCCGAGGAACCCCTGACGCAGCTCCGCCGGTAGGGTCGCAGGGTGTCCGATGACGTTGCCACCGTGCTGGCCAAGGTGGCCGCCGGGTTGCCGGGGGGCGGTGAGCAACGGCCGGGCCAGCGCCGCATGGCCGAGGCGGTGGCCGGCTCGATGGCGGAGGACCGCCACCTCGTGGTCCAGGCCGGGACGGGCACGGGCAAGTCGCTGGCTTACCTGATCCCAGCCGCCCTGTCCGGCCGGCGAACGGTGGTGGCCACCGCCACCAAGGCCCTCCAGGACCAGCTGGCCGGCCAGGACCTGCCGGCGGTGGCCGCCGCGGTCGGTCCCGAATTCTCCTTCGCCGTGCTGAAGGGACGGAGCAACTACCTCTGCCGCCAGCGGGTCAGCGAGATCGGAGGTGGCGGCGAGCAGCTGGCCCTCCAGGGCGACCCCGGCGATCCACCGGATTCCGACGACACCCTCAGGCCGGCCGCCGACGGCCCGGAGGCCGGGCGCCTGGGCGAGCAGCTCCGGCGGCTGGTGCGCTGGGCCGGCGAGACCGAGTCCGGGGACCGGTCCGAGCTCGAGTTCGAGCCGAGCGGGCGGGCCTGGGCCATGGTCTCGACCACGGCCCGCGAGTGTCCCGGCGCCTTCCGCTGCCCCTCGGGGCACGACTGCTTCGCCGAGGGAGCCCGATCCCGGGCCGCCGAGGTTGACGTGGTCGTGGTCAACACCCACCTCTACGGCGCGCATCTGGCCAGCGGCGGGGCGGTGCTGCCGCCGCACGAGGTAGTCGTCTTCGACGAGGCCCACGAGGTCGAGGACGTCATGACCGACTCGCTCGGTGTCGAGGTCGGCCCCGGCCGGTTCCGTGCCCTGGCCGCCTCCAGTCGCCCCCTGTTGGACGCCGATACGCCGGGCGCGGCGGAGGCCGCCGATGCGCTGGCCGAGGTGGGTGACACCCTCGAGCGGACTCTCCGGCCCCTGACCGGGCAGCGCCTTCCCCGCCAGGCACTGCAGACCGGCCCGGGGCCGGGCGACGGAGGCGGAGCTCCGGGCGGCCCGGGGCCGGACGAAGGAGGCGGAGCTCCGGGCGGCCGGGGGGACGATCCTCCGGCGCGGGGAACTGACGGCGCCGACGGCCCGGCCCTGGCCGACATGGTCGCCCTGGCGTCGGGGAGGGTCGGTCGCCTGGTCGACCACCTGCGCCGGGCTGAACGGGAAGCCGACGACGGGGAGCCGACGGCCGTCCGCTCGCGCCGGGACCGGGTCCTGCTGGCCGCCGGGCACTTGGCCGCCGACCTCGCCCGGCTGGCCGCGCTCACCGACGACGAGGTCGCCTGGGTCGAGGGGGGCGGGGCGGCCCCCTCCCTCCGCATCGCCCCCATCGACGTCGCCCCTCTCCTCTCGGAGCGCCTCTGGGGCGAGGTCACCGGTGTGCTCACCTCGGCCACCGTCCCGCTGGGGCTGCCGGAGCGACTCGGCCTGCCGGCCACCGATGGCGAGCTGCTCGACGTGGGGAGCCCGTTCGACTTCCGGGATCACGCCATGTTGTACGTGGCCCGGTCTCTCCCCGACCGGCGGCGGACAGAATCGGAACCGGCCCTCCACGACGAGCTCCAGCAGCTCATCGAGGCGGCCGGCGGGCGCACGTTGGCCCTGTTCACCAGCTGGCGGGCCATGCGCGCCGCGGTCGACGCCTTGCAGGACCGGCTGTCCGTACCCGTGCTCAGCCAGTCCGACCTGCCCAAGCCGGCCCTGGTCGAGGCGTTCCGGGCCAGCGAGCCGACCTGCCTGTTCGCCACGCTGGGCTTCTGGCAGGGAGTCGACCTCCCCGGGCGCACCCTCAGCCTGGTGGCCATCGACCGCATTCCGTTCCCGCGCCCCAACGAGCCGGTCCTCGAGGCCCGGCGTGAACGCGCCGGGCCGGGCGCCTTCGCCACCGTGGACCTGCCGCGGGCCGGCACGCTCCTGGCGCAAGGGGCGGGGCGGCTCATCCGTTCGTCGGAGGACCGGGGGGTGGTGGCCGTCCTCGACAGCCGGTTGGCCACCGCCTCCTATCGCGCCGCCCTGCTGGCCAGAGTGCCGCCGATGCGGCGCTCGGTCCAGCGGGCCGAGGCGGTGGCGTTCCTCCGCGAGGTCACCGCCGCTACGGCACCGGGGTGATCGCCGGTGAAACCGTCCGCGAAGGGTGCCTTGAGCCTCAACGACCGGTTCCGGCCTCGCCCTCGCCGTCGGCGCACCGACCCACCGAGGCAAATCGGTCCAGCACATGAGCGGTCAGCAGGCGCGTCGCCACCCGGCGCCCTTCGCTGACGAGCAGCACGTGGTCCATGGTCGGGACGAGTGCCAGTTCGAAACGGCCCGTGCGCCGCAGCCGCCGCTCCCGAAAGAGGCGCCAGAACAGCACCTCCCGGAGCGGGCGCATGTCGTCCTCACCGCAGATGACCAGCACGTCGAGGCCCGACCTGACGGCTGAGGCCAGGACCGCCATCGGGGCCTGCCACACCGCGAACTGGCGATACGACCGCCAGATCCACCACGCCGTGCGCCCGTGGTTCCGGGCCAGCTTGGCCAAGGCGGCCGGCAGCGGGCGGCACGCCCGGCGTCGGGGATCGGCGTCGGCGGGCTTGTTCATGATGTCACCCGACAGTGCGGGATTGAAGACGAACGCACCTCGCGCTCCGAGGACCATCCCGCTTTCGATTGCGCCGTACCCGCCGGAACACAGCCCGATGAGGACGACGTCGGACGGGTCTTCGGGCGACACTCCTGACGCCAGCGCCGGGAGATCGTCCAGCCATTCGGGGGCGTAGGCGAGGTTCTCCGGTTGGGCGGGATGGACCGGGCTGTCCCCCACGCCGCTCAGGTCAAAGCGCACCGATCGGATCCCATGACCGGCCCAGTCGCGAGCCAGGTCGACCCAGAGTCGTCCCGGACCGATGTGGTGTTCGGTGGCGACGTTCACGAACATCATCCACGGACCGGACCCGCCGTCTTCAGGTGTGGTGGTGATGGCGAAGAGCCCGATCGCTCCGAACCGGACGGCCCGCTCGCGGATCGGCCGGCCGGCCGCATCGTTGCTCACCGTTGCCTCGGGTCGCCCCGGCGGGCGGATCGGAGCAGCCGGCGGTGCCCCCGCCGTGATCCAGGTGGTGATCTGATGGATGGACCGCCAGGGGATCACCGCGCTGAGTGGCGGCACGTCCAGGAGCTGGTCCTGGCCGATGGCGTCCAGCTCCTCGAAGGAGCTCGGTCCTAGCCCGCGGTGGAGCCGCTCGGGTGCGGGTCGGTCGGGTCGGGCCACGACCAACAGGCGCGTCCGTGGCGTGGTGACCGGGGTCAGCGTCAACTGACGGAGTTCCGCGGCCAGCTCGGGTGAGAAGCGGTAGCCGGGGGTGTCCACGCCGGCGGCGGCGGTCGAAGGCACGCTGGACAGCGTCGTGAGCAGGATCTGCTGGTGGCGGAGGAACTCCCGTCCCGTCACACATGGATCCCAGAGCACGAGCGCGTCGAGGGGACATTCCATGTCGCGGGCGGCGCGGGTGGCGAGGGTGGCACCCAGGCGCATCCCGATCACCGCCACCTGCGGCACGCCGACGGCGCGCATCGTCTCCACGGCGTGGGCGATGCTGCGGGTCCAGGACCCGATCCGCTCCGGGTCGTCCATGGTGCCGGCCGAGTCACCGGTACCGTCATAGGAGAACCTGAGGACCGCGTGTCCGGCGGCGGCGAGGGACTCCGCCAGCTTGCGATAGGTCAGGTAGACGCGTCTCTCCTCATCCCCGACCGGCGGGCAGAGCACGACGCCGTACCGGGCGCCCCCGCCCACCGGTTCGTGGAACAACCCGAAGAGCGGGCGCTCGTCAGGTCCAAACCAGATCGGTCGGTGGGTGACCGGCTCGAACGTCGCGGTCGGGACCACGTGCCCGGGGCGGAGACCGGAGCTCAAACCGACGGTCTGGGCCGTATCCGGGCTCATCGACCGGTCTGCTCTCGGGGCGCGCTTCGCACATGATGTCTATCGGCAGCATGGCGGC
This sequence comes from Acidimicrobiales bacterium, assembly GCA_035949055.1. Classification (GTDB taxonomy): domain Bacteria; phylum Actinomycetota; class Acidimicrobiia; order Acidimicrobiales; family RAAP-2; genus Bog-756. Next base: position 44,135 of record DASZIO010000012.1, on the reverse strand, counting down.
CGGGATTGAACAGGACCCCCGGCGGGTCCCAGACCCCCGCGAAGGGTGCCACGGCCGGTGTGCGCACGGCAGAGCCGAGCAGCGCGCACCTCGCCGGACCCGCGCTGGCGGCTGGTCAGAGTCCCAACCGGTCCAGCGCGTCGTCTCGCTGCTGCCAGTGCCTCTCGACCCGTACGAACAGCTCGAGGAAGGCCCCGTCGGGCATCTGCCGGCGAACCGCGGTGCCCACCTCTTTCAAGACGTTGCCCCCCCGGCCGATGACGATTCCCTTCTGCGAGGGCCGCTCGACGAGGATCTCGCAACGGACCCGAGGCCACTCCCATTCGGTGACCCGGCAGGCGATGCTGTGGGGCAGCTCGTCCTCGACCCGCCGGAGCAGCTCCTCACGCACCAGGTCCGCCACCCAGAAGGCCTCGGCCACGTCGGTGACCATGCCCTCGGGGTAGTACCGCGGCCCCTCGGGCAGGCGGGTCACGATCGACTCGACGAGCTCGGCGACCCCGTCGCCGTTCGCGGCCGACACCGGGAAGTACTCGGCCGGGACCGGTGGCCCACCCGCCGGCTCTACCGAATCCACCGCCTCGGCCACCGAGGCGAGCTGGGTGAGCACGCTGTTGGCGCCCACCCGGTCGATCTTGTTGACCACCACCATCAGCGCCGGCTCCGTCTCGGCCGACGAGCGGACCCGCCGCACCGACTGGGACAACACCATCCGGTCCCCGATCCCCACCGGGCCGGTGGCCTCGACCATGGCCACCACCACGTCGACATCGTCGAGCGAGGACGACGCCGACTCGTTCATCCGTGCGCCGAGCGCGGTGCGCGGCTTGTGCAGGCCCGGGGTGTCGACGAACACCACCTGGGCGTCGGGACGGTCGAGCACGCCCCGCACCTGGGAGCGGGTGGTGTTCGGCCGGGGCGAGGTGATGGAGACCTTGGTGCCGACGATCCGGTTCACGAGGGTCGACTTGCCCACGTTGGGCCGGCCCACCACCGCCGCGAACCCGGAGCGGAAGGCGGTCATCCCGGTCCGCCGGGGGCGCGCCTCGACACCGGGACGATGAGGACCCGCTCGATACGCCGGTTGTTGACCCGGTCGGCGATGAGCCGTACCCCGTCGACGGTCACCGACTCGCCCGCTTCGGGGACGTGGCCGAGGAGGTCGAACACGAGGCCCCCTACGGTGTCCCATGCCCCGGTGGGCAGGTCGGCATCGATGAGCTCGTTGACCTCGTCGATGACCAGCCGGGCGCTCACCCGCAGCTCCCCGGTGCCGAGCTCCTCGACCGGCGCCTCCTCGACGTCGAACTCGTCGACGATCTCGCCGACCAGCTCCTCGATGAGGTCCTCCAGGGTCACCAGCCCGGCGGTTCCCCCGTACTCGTTGACCACCACCGCCAGGTGGAACTTGTCGGCCTGCATCTCGCGCATCAGATCGGACACTCGTTTGGTCTCGGGGACGAAATGGGCCGGCCGGAGGTGGGCCGCGACGGCCTCGCCGCCCTGGCCCGATTGCACCTTCCGGATCATGTCCTTGGTGTACGCGATGCCTTCCACGTCGTCGACCTGTTGCTCGATGACCGGGATGCGGCTGAACCCGGCCTCGAGGGCGCGTTCGAGCACGGCCTCGATCGATGCATCGGCACCGATGGTCACCATGTCCGGGCGGGGAACCATGACCTCGCGCACCACGGTGTCGCCGAATTCGATTATCGAGTGGATGAGGGCGCGCTCCTCGGTCTCGATGACGTCGCCCTCGACCGCCACGTCGGCCATGGCCAGCAACTCCGACTCGGTGACGGCCGACCCGAGGTACTGGCCCCCCTGGCCGATCAGCAGGTTGGCCAGCCCGATAAGCCCCCGGGACAGCATGCGCACCGGCCAGAAACCCACGATGGCCGCGACGAGCGGTGCGCTGAACAGGGCGGCCCGCTCCGGGTGCTGCACCGCCCAATTCTTCGGGACCGCCTCGCCGAGGACGAAGATCACCACGATTTCGAACACCGTGGCCGCCACCACCCCCCACGGGCCGAACCAGTCCGAGGCCAGGATGCCGACCAGGGTGGCCACCACCAGTTGGCAGATGAGCACGAGCAGCAGGACCGGGTTGAGGAACCCCTGCGGGTACTCGGTGAGCCTGAGCAGCACCTTGGCACCACGCCGGCCGTCGTCCACCAGGGCGAGCGCCTTGGCCCGGCTGGTGCGAACCAGGCTGGTCTCGGCCAGGGCCAGCACCGCCGAAGCGGCCAACAGCACCAGAACCACCATGAGCAGGACCGCATCGCCCGAGGTGAACGACCTGGTGGCCAGCGGCATGACCGAGGGGGGGCTCACGAGACCGGGTGGTAGTAGTGAGCCAGCAACTGCTGCTCGCGCCGCTCCATCCTTTCGGCCTCCTCCTCCGCCTCGTGGTCCATGCCCATCAGGTGGAGGATCCCGTGGACCACGAGGAGCGCGATCTCGTCGTCGAAGGTGACGCCGTGGTCGACGGCGTTGCGCGCAGCCACCGCCGGGCAGATCACCACGTCGCCGAGCATGAGGAGCCGGTCGGTGTCCGAGTCGTCCGGCCCGGGCCCGGTGCCGCCCTCATCCGGAGAGCGCCCTCCCGGCGAGGCCTCCTCCTCGATGGGAAAGGCCAGGACGTCGGTCGGGCCATCCTTCTCCAGGAATCGTTCGTTGAGAGCGGCCATGGAGGCCTCGTCCACGAAGAGCAATGAGACCTCGGTGTCGCCAGCGATTCCCTCGGCCTCGAGCACCGAGCGGGCCAGCCGCGACCACCGGTCGACGGCCACCGGGTGGTCCGTCTGTTCGTCGGCGGCATAGACGTCAAGGCTCACCGCCACCACCGGAGGGTTTCCCGCGTTCATAGGCGGCGACGATGTCGGCCACGATCCGGTGTCGCACCACGTCGCGCGACGTGAGATGCACGAAAGCAAGGTCGGGGATGGACGAGAGCAGCGGCTCCAGACCGACCAGGCCCGATCGGCCACCGGCCACGTCGATCTGGGTGACGTCGCCGGTGATGACGGCCTTCGAGCCGAAGCCGATCCGGGTGAGGAACATCTTCATCTGCTCCGGGCTGGCGTTCTGGGCTTCGTCGGGGATGATGAAGCTGTTGTTGAGGGTGCGCCCACGCATGAAGGCCAACGGGGCGACTTCGACCGTCCCCCGTTCGATCATCCGCTGGCCACCCTCGGCGCCCAGCATGTCGTGCAGGGCGTCGTAGAGCGGTCGCAGGTAGGGGTCGACCTTGGCCATCAGGTCGCCGGGGAGGAACCCCAGGCGCTCGCCGGCCTCGACGGCCGGGCGGGTGAGGATGATCCGGTCGACCTGGTGGGCCTGGAGGGCCTGCACGGCCAGGGCCACCGCCAGGTACGACTTGCCGGTACCGGCGGGGCCGATGGCGAAGGTCACGACGTTGGAGGCGATGGCGTCGGCATAGGTCTTCTGGCCGCCGGTCTTGGGGCGGACCGCCCGGCCGCGGGCCGACCGGAGCAGCTCGGCGGTCAGGACCTCTGAGGGGCGGAGGTCGTCGTGCATCATGTCGATGGTCCGGTTCACCTGGACGGCGTCGAGTCCATGGCCCGACTCGAGGAGGATGATCAGCTCTTCGAACAGCGCACCGACCCGCTCGGCGCCCTCCCCCTCGATGGAGATCTCGTTGCCGCGCACCGCGATGTGCACGTCGTCGAACGCCCCTTCGACCAGGCGCAGCAGCTCGTCGCGCTGACCGAGCAGGCCGGCCATGAGGTGGTTGCCGGGAACGAGAATCTTGACCTGGGTGCCTGCCACGTGCGTTCTGGGACGCGACCCTACCAGTGGGTCTGAAGGGGTGATCCGGGCCACCCGCCCGCCCCGGGCCCCGACCCGTGGAGCGGGGTCTGTCCTGCCGTGGCCTCTGTCACCCCGGGGGCCAACCGAAGGTGCGACCCCCGAGGACGTGCAGGTGGAGGTGGGGCACCGAGTTGAGCGCGTCAGGCCCCACGTTGAAGACGAGCCGGTAGCCGCGGTCATCGCCCCCGAAGCCCTCGTCGTCGGCAACGGCCTTGGCCGCAGTGACCATGGCCGCCAGGTCGGGCGCGTCCGCCGCGGTCAGGCTGGACGCATTGCTGATGTGCCGCCTCGGCACGACCAGCACATGGAGCGGCGCCTGGGGGTTGAGGTCGCGGAATGCCACCGTCAACTCGTCCGACCGCACGATGTCGGCCGGCACGTCTCCGGCCACGATCCCGCAGAACAGGCAGTCAGCGGCCAAGCGTCACGCGCCCCCGCCGGCGGACAAGCCGTCTCCGGCGACGTGGGCGCGCCCGTTGCCCTTCACCTCGGGGTAGAGGTGATCGAGGCTGCCCGGCGCGATGCGGCTCGCCTCGATGAACCGGTCGACGTCGGCCTCCTGGATCCGGATGACCCGGCCGAACTTGTAGGCCACCAGGTCGCCCTCGTCGATGAAGCGGTACAGGCTGCGCAGGGTGATGCCCAGCCGCTCGGAGGCCTGCTTGGTGCTGAGCCACCGGATGGCGTCGGTCATGGCGGACACCGCCCGCTCATCAGACGTCGACCAGCAACCCGAGCTCGTCCAGGCGTGAGCCCATGCTGTCGGGGGTCACCCCGAACAGGCAGGCGATGGCCCGGACGTCCTCGGCCCGGATGGTGATCATCCGGCCGTTGAAGTCCTGGCGGTGGACCTGGATCATGCTCAGGAACCGGCGCAACAGGTCCCGCTCGGGCCCGCTCACCGTGTGCAGCTTGGTCAAGTCGATGGCGACCTTCTCACCGGTGCCCGAATGGCCCGGCCGCCGACCGTTCAGGGCGGCGGCGTCCTCCATGGTGGACGACGCCCCCCATCTGGTGATGGAGGCCTCGTCGGGCGGCAGCAGCTGATCGACGGGCACGTCGTAGAGCTTGGCCAGCCGCTGGAGCCGGGGCACCGAGATGGCCCGTTCGCCCCGCTCGTAGGCTCCGAGCACCGACGCCTTGAACTCCTGTTCCGACATGGCCTCCACCGCCTGGAGCGAGAGGCGCATCTGTTTGCGCATGGCCCGCAGCCGGGCTCCCACCGCACGGGCATAGGCGACCCGGGCCGCCACCTCCCGTTCGTCATCGTCGTCGAATACCCCGACACCGTCGTCGGTCATGGTCACCTGCACCTCCGCTCGTCTCCGCCGATGCCCCCCGAGCTCCGGCATTGCCAATGTGACGCAGGTGCGTACTGCTGTTGCAGGCCACTCACTAGGAGTGGCCGCCCCTCCTGATCGGAAAGCCCTGCCTCTCTGTGTAGTCTTGCTCACGGAGCGTGGTTACGCAAGGGATCCGACCATTCCCGACCGGAGAGCGCACAGGACGGCGCCGGCGGCCACGGCGGCCGTCTCGGCCCGCAGCACGGTCGGCCCGAGGCCGACACCGGGGCCGTAACGGGCCAGCTCATCGGCGTCCCAGCCCCCCTCCGGTCCCACCGTCAGCCCCGGCGGGTCGAGGGACGGGGCGCGCCCGCCCGGTTGGGCCAGGCAGATCGGCACGCCGGTCCGGACGGCCAGGGCGTCGAGGTCGGTCGGCGGCGAGACCTCGGGCAGCCAGGGCCGACGGCACTGGGCCGCGGCCTCCCGGGCCACCCGACGGAGACGCTCCACGGCGCGGTCGCCCCGCGGTCCCTCCCAGCGGACCACCGACCGGGCCGACCGGATGGGGACGATCCGGTCCACTCCCAACTCGGTGAGGGTGCGGGTGACCCGCTCGGGCCGGTCCCCCTTGGTCGGCGCGAACGCGACGGTCAACGGGGGGCGCGGCGCGGGAGATGCGGTGACCGGACCGTCCACCACCAGGAGGCGGGCGCGGTCGACCGGGCGGGCCCGTCCAGACGGCCCGACCCCGGCGGGCACCCGGCAGGGGACCCACCGCCCGGCCCCGTCCGAGGCCACGACGGGCGCTCCGGGCCGGAGCCGCAGCACATCGAGCAAGTGGTGGGCATCGCCGGAGGTCAGCGAGGGTGAACCCAGGTCCTCGACGAACACCATGGCTGCCGCCCCCATGAGGACCGGATCCGGCCCGGTGGGCCCAACGCCTCGGGCCGGGGATCGGCCCGGATCGGAGCGGGCCACCGGGCTCAGCTGAGGGCGGAGCGCAACTTGGAGAAGAGGCCCTCGTTGTGCGGCGCCTCCCCGAGCTCCTCGCCGCGCGCCTCGGCCAGGGCGAACAGGAGCTCCCGCTGGCGGTCGTCGAGATCGGTGGGCGTGTCCACGTTCACATGGACGAACAGGTCACCACGGCCGCGGCCCCGTAGCTTCGGGACGCCCAGACCCTTGAGTGGGATGACGGTGCCGCTGTGGGTTCCGGCGACGATGGGGAGGTCCCGGACGTCATCCAGGGTCTCGAACGTGACGCTCCCGCCCAGGGAGGCGAGCGTCAGGGGGACGTGGACCGCGGTGTGCAGGTCGACGCCGGAACGTTCGAACCGGCCGTCGGCGGGCACCGAGAGATGGACGAACAGGGCGCCGTTCGGGCCGCCCCGGAAGCCGGCCGGGCCGTGGCCGGCCAAGCGGAGCGTCGACCCGTCGTCCACGCCGGCGGGGATGTCGACGGTGAGCGTGCGGCGCTCGTTCCGGCGGCCCTCGCCGCGGCACGCCTCGCACGGACTCTCGACCGACCGGCCCGTCCCCTGGCACCGACCGCAGGGGACCGCCGTGATCACTTGGCCAAGGATCGACTGGCGCACCCGGCGGAGCTCGCCGACTCCGTCGCAATCGGGACAGCGCACGGCACTGGTGCCGGGCCTGGCCCCCGAGCCTTCGCACACCGTGCAGTGCACGGGGGTCTCGACCTCGACCTCGCGCTGCACGCCGAAGACGGCCTCCTTGAACGCGAGGCGCAACACCAGCTCGGCGTCGGGCCCCGGCGTCGGGCCGGCCCGGCGGCTGCGGCCCCCGGTCGCCCCGCCCATGCCGCCGAAGAACGCGTCGAAGAGGTCACCGAGGCCCCCGGCGAACGGGTCACCGGCGCCACCCCCACCCGCACCCGCGCCAAATACGCCCTCGGGCCCGAACCGGTCGTAGCGGGCCCGGCGCTCGGGGTCCTTCAAGACCTCGTAGGCCAGGCTCACCTCCTTGAACCGTTCCTCGGTCTCGGCATCCCCGCTGTTGGCGTCGGGATGGTATTCGCGGGCCTTGACCCGGTAGGCGCGCTTCAACTCGTCATCGGTCGCATCCCGCCGGACGCCCAGCACCTCGTAGAGATCGGGGGTGGTCATGCCGAGCGCCCTCGCGACGGCGTCGGGACGACCTCGCTCAACCGCTCGCCCAACCGGCCGCCGACCACACGAGCGGCGGCGAGGGCCAAGGGATAGTTCATGCGGGTCGGACCGAGCAGCCCGATGGTGCCCGTCTCCACGCCGTCGACCGACACCGGCATGACCACGATGGCGCAGGCGGCGAGGGGCTCCACCCCATGCTCGGTGCCGATGGCCACCGACAGTCCGGTGTCGAGGATGTCACGCAGCAGCGTCACCACCACCAGCTGCTGCTCGAGGATGGTGAGCACCGAGCGGACGGTCTCGACCGCGTCGAATGCCGAGGCCATGTTGGAGGAACCGCCGACGAAGAGCTGGTCACCTCCCTCGAGGGAGCCGAGCGACCGAAGGACCCGCAGCGCGGCGGAGACCACCGCGTCGGTGGACCGGTCACCGGTCGTGGACGCCCGGGCCGGCACCCTGGCCAGGGGCAGGCCGAGGGAGTGAGCGGCCAGCCGGGCGGCGGCGTCGGACAGGCGGGCGTCATCCACGTCCACCCCGAACTCGACGGACTGCTTCTGGACGGCTCCGTCGGCCAGTACCACCACGAGCAGCGCCACCCTCGGTCCGAGGCCCACCAACTGGACCGAACGGATCGGCGCCGAGTCGTGCGAGGGTCCGACCACCATGGCGGTGCACTCGGTGAGGTCGGCAAGGAGGCCCGAGGTCCGCTCGAGCATCGACTCGATCTCACCGTGGGCATGGTCGAAGAAGTTCCGCACTTGGTGCCGACTCGAGGAGTCGAGGGTCCCCGGGCCGGCCAAGTGGTCGACGAAGAACCGGTAGCCCTTGTCGGTCGGGATCCGGCCCGCACTGGTGTGCGGCTGGGTGAGGTACCCATCCCGTTCGAGGGCGGCCATGTCCGATCGCACCGTGGCCGAGGAGACGCTCACCCCCGGCGCGTCGACCACGTGCTGGGACCCGACCGGCTGGGCCGAGCCGATGTACTCGCTCACCACCGCGTTGAGGACGGCCGCCTTGCGGCCGTCGAGATCCAGGCCCGATCCCGGGCTGTGCTCTGTTCGGCTGTCGTCAGTGGCTGGCATGGGCGTCTCGCTGGACCCTGGCACCCCGCCCCTGTGGGCAGCAGGTCCGGTGCGCACAGGTGTTGGCACTCCACTCTAGTGAGTGCTGAACCGGTCGCGGCTGACGGGCCGGGGTCCGACCGGTGCCGGGGGGGTGAAGGCGGTGGCCGGCCGCGCGGACCTCAGGCCGAGGCGACGTACATGCGCTGGGTCATCGCCGGTCCGAGGGCGATGGTGGCCCCGCCGACCAGCAGGGTGAGGGTGCCGTCCGGGGCCCGGGCCCCGACCACCGCGGTGGTGCCCGGGGTCAGGCCGTTCGCCCCGAGGTAGGAGAGGGAGTCGGCCTCGTGCTCGACGCTCTCGGTGATGCGTTCGAGGCGGATCCGGTCGCCGGGCCGGGCCTCGTCCAGGCGGCGCTGGGTCGGGCCGATGCGCTCGACCCCGGGGATCGGGTTCCCGTGGGGGCAGGTGGTCGGGTTGCCGAGGAGGACGACCAGCCGCTCCTCGACGTCGTCGGAAATGACGTGCTCCCAGCGGCCCGCCTCGATGTGGGCCTTCTCCCAGTCGAGCCCGATGATGTCCACCAGGAGGCGCTCGGCCAAGCGGTGCTTGCGGACCACGCCCTCCGCCACGGCCGCCCCCTTGTCGGTCATGGTGATCTGTCTCGAAGTCCGCTCGATGAGATCGTCCGCCTCGAGCCGGTCGAGCATCTCGGAGACCGACGGCGCGGCCTTGTCGAGCCGTTCGGCCAGCCGGGCCTGGATGACCGGGATCCCTTCCTCCTGGAGCGCGAAGATGGTCTCGAGGTACTCCTCGACCGGCGGATGGAATCGGTCAAGCACGGGATCGATCCTACGGTACGGGCGGCTGACCGGTTCCCGACGCCCCCGTCACAGCCAGGTCGGTCCGTCTGATGGCCCGGTCTCGGGCGCTTGCCCCCGACGGTACGGTGGGACGGTGGACGATGCACGACCTACCCGACCAGAGGACGGATCCGAACCGGTCAGGGCGGCGGACGAGGCGACGGAGAGGCCGGCGGACGGCGGTCCCGACGCCTCGGCGGACCGGACGACGGACGCCTCGGCGGATCGGACGACGGAAGGCTCAATGGACGGCGCCACCGAGGCAGAAGCCGGCGCCAGTGGGCGGGATCCCCGTCGCTTCAACGAGTGGAGGAAGCGGTCGGCCACCGGCGCGGTGATGACCGGCATCGCCCTCGGTCTCAAGGAGGCACTCGAGCTACCGCGCCAGCGTCCCGCCCTGGTGATCGAGGCACCGGGCGAGCCCGACGACCCCGATCACCCGATCGACCTCCACTTCGACCCGGACGACCCCACCCGCACCGTGGCCGTCGTGCGTCACCGGGAGGACAGGAAGGTACGTAACCGGGAGGACGGCGAGGACCGCGAGGGCGGGGGGGTGGAAGGTCCGGCCGGACGGCCCTGAACCCGGTCCGGGCGGCCGAAGACCGTCCACGACGCGCCGTCGGTCACCAGGACCACGCCGACCCCGAAGGCGAGGCCGGCAAGCGCATCAGTCGGGTAGTGCCAGCCGAGCGCCACGACGGCGACCGCCATCCAGACCGCGTACGCCGCGCCGATGACGGCGGTGAACGGGCGCCAGCGAGCCGGGGTGGCCAGCACCGCCGCAACCGCCAGGGCGGCCGCCCCAGCCGTGGAACCGGAGGGGTACGAGAGGGATCCACCCAACGTGCGACCCACCAGTGGCTTGACCACCAGTTCGCAGACCAGCAGGGCGAGGGGCGGCCCGAGCAAGCAAGCCAGGCTGCGGGGCCGGTCCCTCGGGAAGGTGACCGCGGCGGCCACGACGGCACCGAGGACGACCACCCAAGGATGGTGCAGGTTCGTCACGTCGATGAACCAGCGGCTCCGGCTGGCGCCCACCAGATCGAGGAGCCACCGGTCGAATACCCCCGATGCTGGTCGCAGCGCGAACCAGAGCCCGCCGACTGCGGTGACACCCACCAGCACGGCTCCGGCCATCAGCTCGAGCTTGGCCTCCTGTCCGCGGCGGGCGGCTGGCGGGGCGGCCCGTCGGGCCGGCGTGCGGGAAACAGGCGCAGGACGACCCTCGGTCCCGGTAATGGGTGTCACCCCACAAAACTACCGGCTGGGGTGGCCGGGTCCGGGGCGGGCGATCGGCGGCCGCACGCTTTAACCTGGCCCATCGCCTCCGAAGCCATCACCTTTGCCGCGGTCTTCGACCCCGCTCCGGCGCGCCGCGGCCGGCGATGACGACCCGGTTGGCCTTCGCGACGCTCGCCGCCGGTGAGCCGATGGGACAGCAGGTCTACGAGCGGGAGCTGCGCTGGCGGGCGCCCGGTGCCCTCGATGACCGATGGTCGGTATCCGACGTGACGGTGGTGACGCTGCGATCGCCGCTGGCCGGAACGGTGCGGGTCCCGTCCCGATTTCTCGCCGACGCGTCGCCCGTCTTGCGGCGCGCCGTGGGCCGCGTCATCTACCGCGGCCATGACCTGGTGCACCGATTCGACCTCCGGCTGCCCCCGGCGCCACCCCCAGAGGCGCTGACCATCCATGACGTGGTTCCCTGGCGATTCGGCGACGAAGGACATGCCCCGAGGGATGCCGCGGACAGCGCCCGGCGAGCCGCGGTGGTGATCTGCCCGTCGCAATTCTCCGCTGACGAAGTGGCTTCCCAATTGGGGGTGGACTCGCCGGTCGCCATCCACAACGGTGTCGACCCCCGGTTCTTCGGCGCCACCGCCCTCGACGAGTCACAACTGGCCGGGCTCGGTATCCGTCAGCCGTTCGTCCTGCACGCCGGCGGGTCCACCGCGCGGAAGAACCTGGCCGGCCTGGCCGCGGCGTGGCCCCTGGTCCGGGAGGCCCGGCCCGGCACCGAGCTGGTGCTGGTGGGGCCGCCCGACGATCGCCGCGACCGCCTGTTCGGTCCCCTGCCGGCCACCGTTACCACCGGTCGGGTCGACGACGCGGCGATACCGGGCGTGATGGCGGCGGCCGCGGCGGTCGTCGTCCCATCCACCTACGAGGGATTCGGCCTGCCGGCGCTCGAAGCGATGGCGGCGGGTGTCCCGGTCGTGGCGGCGGCGAGGAGCTCGCTGCCCGAGGTGTGCGGCGACGGCGCACTGCTGGTCGAACCCGACGGACCCGGGCTGGCCGAGGGGCTGATCGCCGCGCTCGACCGTGGGGCCGAGGGCTCGGCGATGGTGGAGCGGGGCCGGAAGCGCGCAGCCACCTTCACGTGGGAGGCGAGCGCAGCGGCCCACGCCGCCCTGTGGCGATCCGCCGTCAGTTGACCCGTGCTCATGATGACGGGAACGCACGCCGGGCGCGCTAGGTTGCCGCGGATCACTAGGAGGCCGGAGTGAAGCTGGTGACCAACGTGTACGGGACGACTCCGACCGGAGGCGTCGAAATGCACGTGCTGCAGGCCAGCCGCGAACTGGCCCGACGTGGACACGAGGTCGATCTTCTCTATGTCGAACCGGGCTCGTTCGAGCCCGAGTACCGGAAGTTCTGCCGATCGGTGACCAGAGTTCCGGCGGTCGACTACTGGTACCCAGAAGGACGCCGGGACCGGCCGAGGGCCATGGTGCAGATGGCCCCGGCCGTCTGGGCGGCAGCCCGGCGGCGGCCGGACGTCATCTACGGCAACCGGGTGTTCTCCAACGGCTGGGCGGTGCCGGCAGGCCGGCTGGCGCGCGCTCCCGTCGTCTGCCATCTGCACGGTCACACCGACCTGAGCCCCGACCGCATGGCCTTCCTCAATCGGCATGTCGACCGATTCATCATCATCTCCCAGTTCGTGGCCGACGAATGGCTGGCCGCCGGGCTCGACCCGACCAGAGCGGTCGTTGTCTTCAACGGCATCGACCCGGCGGAATACCCGTTCGGGGGGATGGAGGAGCGCACCGCGGCGCGCCGCATCCTCGAGCTCCCCGATGACGGCTTCGTCGTCACCTACTTCGGGCGGCTCGACCGGGAGAAGGGGGTGCACGTGCTGCTGGAGGCATGGCGCCGCCTGAGCCTCGATCCGCAGGGCTCCCGTCTCCTCGTGGTGGGCTCGTCCATGGTCGACAACGATGAGGGCGCGTACCAGGCCCAGCTCGAGGCGCTGGCCGGTGAGGACGTGCGGTTCCTGCCCGCCCGCCGTGACGTGGTGGTCACTCTCCACGCGGCGGACGTGGTCGTCGTCCCGTCGATCTGGGACGAGCCCTTTGGCCGCACGGTGATCGAGGGCCTCTCGACGGGACGTCCGGTCGTGGCTTCGCGGGTCGGGGGCATCCCCGAGATCCTCGAGGGCCCCTTCGAGCGGTTCCTGTTCGAGCGCGGTGACGTCGACGGCTTGGTCGAACAGCTGCGATCACTCGTGCGTTGGCGGGAGGAGGAACCCGGGCTCGGCGCCCTGTGCGAGTCGCGGGTGCACCAGGGCTTCACCCTCGCTCAGATGGTCGACGGCATCGAAGGCGCCTTCCGCGCCGTCGCCTAGCGCCCCACTCCCCCGGGCCGGGCCCGGCCGGTCCGCCGGCGGTCCTCCCGGGCCAGCCGCACCCCGGCGGCCACACCCGACACCGAGGCCACGAGCGCCACGCTCCCCCGGGCCACCCCGGCGCCCGACGCCCGGACCGCCCCGCGGCGGTCACGGCCCTTGGCTCGGCCCCACGCCGTGCCGAACCGGGCCGATGAGTCCCGCCCGGCCTGGCGCACCGAACTCGCCAGGTAAGCGCGGACCATCGGTGCTCGGAGACCGAAGTTCCTGATGAGCAGGATCAAGTGGTTCTTCTGGGCCCAGTAGGCATAGCGCAGGTCGAATCGCTCGCCCTTGGCGTAGGGGGCGGCGACGTGCTCCACCACCGCGTCGGGGGTGTAGATGAGCCGGTACCCGGCCTGCGACACCTGGAGGCACAGGTCGGTCTCCTCCCGGATGCACGTGCCGGCATACCCGTCGCGGATCCCACCGATCCGGTCGAGGGCCGCCCGGCGGAAGGACATGTTGGCCCCGAGCAGGTGGTCGACGGACACCGGGCCACCGGGATCGGCGGCGAAGTGGCCGGTCAGCGTGCCGTCCTCCTTCAGGAGCCCGATGGCGTCGACGCCCTCTTCGAGCTCACCAGGCTGGCGTCGGATCTGCCGGCCACCCACGCCACCCACTGCCGGATCCTCGAAGAAGGGCAACAGCCGCTCGAGCCAGTTGGGCTCCGCGAAGGCGTCGTCGTCGATGAAGGCGAGCACCTCGCCGGTGGTCATGGTGTAGCCGATGTTCCGAGCCGTGGCGGTCGCCCCGCGGCCGGCCGGGCACACCTCATACCTCACCGTGGGGTAACGGTCTCGGACCAGCCGTCCCGTGTCATCGGTGGTGGACGAATCGACCACGATGATCTCCGATGGGGGCTCGGACTGGGCCAGCAGGTGGTCGAGGCAGCGGGTCACGAAGGTCGGCCGCTCGTAGGTGACGACTGCGACCGAGGCCCGGGGGAGGCTCATCCCACCCCGGCCACGACCGGTGCCGGCACCCTCACCGACCGGAGCCAGGTCGGAGGGCCCGAGATCGTCGGGCTCCGGCGCAACGGGGTCAACAGGGTTGTGACGCGGGGATGCCGGCAGCGCACCAGCCACCGGTCGATCTCCTTGCCCCAGTCGAGGTCGTCCACATGGCCGGAAGAGGTCGACTTGGCCCGCATCTCAGCTTCCGAGCGCACCCACGAGAAGTGCCAGATCGCATCATTCGGGTCCACCGTCTCGTCCACGGGGACGTCGGCGGGGTGGAAGGGGTCGGTGTTGCGCGGCCGGAAGTCGGCCCGCCAGACCGGCACGTCACACTGTCGGGCCAGGCGTAGCGCGGTACCGGCGCGTACGGCCACCGGGCCGGGGTAGCCGGCCGAGATCCCCCAGGCCCGGCGACAGCGTTCGAGGTAGGTCCTCCCGCCGACGTGCCCATAGAGCCAGCGCGCCGGATAGTCGAGCGACGAGCGACCGGCGGCGTCCGCCCGGCTGACGGACTCCACGAAGCGGGCTGGGTTGCCGAGCACCTCGTCGGTGTCGATCTGGACCACCCAGTCGACCGTCCGGCCCAGCGCGGCGATCCCCGCATTACGCTCCACCGTCTCCGCTTCCAAGGGGGCCAGCCCGGTGTCATGGAAGTTGCCGGGGAGCAAGGACACCTTGCCGCCGGTGTCGATGCCTTCCACCACCGACAGGCAGTGCTGGACGGGGAGGGGCCGTTTGGTCCAGCTCAGCCCGTCCTGGTCGAAGACCACGACGATCCGCTCGGCGATGCCATAGAGCGAGCGAATGCTCTGCTCGAGGTAGGCAGGATCGCCGAGCAGCAGGTACGCGCCCAGCCGGAGCTGTCGGCGGTTCCGGGGCCGTTCACCGGCAGAGCCCGGGGCGGATGAAGAGCGGTCGGTCATGGCCTCACAAAACGTACACGGCGCTCAATACCGCCTCGATGATTGCCGATACCACGGCATGCCTCGGGCATCCCTCTCGATCGGCGCGGTCTGACATGACCGGCACACCGACGTGGTTCGGCCCCCCGGACCGCCGGTTGTTCGGATGGCTGCACCTGCCGGACGACCGAGGGGTGCGGGGCATCGCCGTCGTGTGCCCGCCGCTCGGACACGAGGAGGCCAACGCGCTGCCGGCCCTGCAGTGCCTCTGTGACCGGTTGGCGGACGGCGGTGTGGGCGCCCTCCGGTTCTCCTACGGCGGAACCGGTGACTCGGCCGGGTCCTGGGGCCAGACGGGAAGGTTGGCCGACTGGTTGTCGAGCGTGGACGAGGCAGTGCTGCTGGCCCGACGCGCCCATGGTGGTGCGGTCGTCCTCATCGGCCTGCGGATGGGCGCCCTGCTGGCCGCCGAGGCTGTCGCCCGCGGGGCCAAGGTCGAGGGACTGGTGCAATGGGATCCCTGCCTTTCGGGGCGCGACTTCCTCCGTGTCGAGCGAACGTTGTCGGCCACCGGTTACGGGGCGAGACAGGCGGGTGACGGGTCGGTGGCCGGCCCGGCGTTCACCTTCGCCGAAGACGCGGTCGCTGAGCTCTCGACCCTCGACCTGATCCCACCCGGGCCCACCGCCACCCACGCCACCGTGGTGCTGGCCCGCGCCGGCAGCCGGGTGGTGTCCCGCCAAGGCGCCTTCGCCGACAGCCCGGCCGAGTGGGCCGAGATCGGCGGCCAACCGGAGCTGCTCGATGTCCCCCCCGACATGCTGACCCTGCCCGACGCCACCATCGAGACCATCTGCAGGTGGACCGATCGGGCCGTTGATGGCCCGCACACCCCAGTCACCTTCCGCCCGGTGGACTCGGCGGAGGTGGCCCGCACCGGAGACGGGCGTTCGATCGTCGAGCAGCCGGTGTGGCTCGGGCCGCACCGCCTGTTCGGGATGATCACCGATCCCGCCGGACCGGGCCGACCGGAGCCGAACACGGTGGTCTTCCTCTCGGCCGGCGCCCTCGACCACACCGGTCCGGGTCGGATGTGGGTCGAATTGGCCCGGCAGCTGGCGGTCGAGGGCATCCGGTCCATCCGGGCGGACGTCGACGGGATCGGTGAGTCCTTCGGCCGGCCCGGCCAACCCCGGCAGGTACCCAAGGCGCCGGAGGCCATCGACGACGTGGTGGAACTGGCCCAGTCGTTCGACCACCGGGATGGCCGCAACGTGATCCTCGTGGGCCTGTCGTCGGGCGCCTACCACGCCATCGAGGCCGGGCTCCGGCTCCGCCTGTCGGGGATCTGTGCGGTGAACCCCGGCCTCACCAGTTGGGTGCCGGAGGTGGACCGGGGGGACATCGACCCCCGTCGGCTCGCCTACCGGCCGATGCCACCGGCCCTCCAGGCCTTGGCGGTGCGGCACTCGCGGGTGGCCACCGGGGCGTGGCGTGCCCTGCTGCAGCTGTGGGTCAAGCGCTCGGCCACCGACGGGGTGGTCGGCGTGAGCCGGCGGGGTACTCCGGTGCTGCTCATCGCCAGTCAGGCTGACGCCGAGCAGTTCGAGCCGTCCCTGTACTGGTCGTTCGTGCGGAGAGGCCAGCACCGGCGCGGCCTGCTGGACGTCGAGATCGTGCCGGGCAGTGACCATTCCCTCTACACCGTGGACAGCCAGGGGCGCGCCTACCCCATCCTCGTCCGGTGGCTCCTGTCGCACTGCGCCGAGACATCCGACGGCTGATCAGATCACGTCGGCGAAGCCGCGCTCCATCTGTTCGAAGATGAGCACGCCCGCGATGAAGACGGTGATGGCCACCGCGAGTGACGCCACGATCTGCCAGCTGGGCGGGGCTGGTTGGTGCAGAAAGGACCAGCGGAACTCGTTCAGGATCCACGTCAGCGGATTGAGGTTGTAGATGAGCTCGTAGTGCTTGGGCACGGCGTAGCCGACCGGGCTGGCGTAGAGCAGGAACTGCAGAGCGAACGGGACGACATAGGCGATGTCGCGGTAGCGCACCTGCAGGGCACCGGCCACCAGGCCGCAGCCGCTGGCCAGCAGGATGACCAGTACCGTCCAGACCGGGAAGAGCACGATGGCGACGCCTGGCCGGATCCCGTAGACGACCAACAGGACGGCCATGAACACCACCGAGACGAAGAAGTCGGTGATGGTCGAGACCGACGTCGACAGCGGCACCAGCATGCGGGGGAAGAACACTTTGGACACCAGGTCGCGGTTGGAGACGAGAGAGGTGGCGGCCCGGGTGATGATTCCGTTGAACAGGTTCCAGGCCAACAGGCCGGCGAAGGCGAAGACCACATACGGGACCCCGCCAGACGGCAGTTTGGCCACCTTGCCGAAGACCACGGCGAAGATCAGAGCGGTGAGGAGGGGCTGGAGGATGACCCACACCACGCCGAGCAACGTCTGGCGGTAGCGCAGGGTCACGTCGCGGGCGCCGAACCGGTAGAGCACCTCGCGCGCCTCCCACAGCTGCTTGATCTTGGGCAGTGAGAACTTCCGCGGTGGGGTGATGACGATGGTGGCCATGGGTCAGTTCTGCGAGTAGTCGAAGTCGGGGAACACGATCCCCCGGTCGGTTCCGTCCGGTGTGGTCGGGTGGGGGTAGGGGCTCACCGGGAGCACCTGGAAGTGGCAGGCCTGTTCCCAGATGTCGGCGGCGCGGCCGCCGGCGACGATGAAGAGGTCCACGGTGTACGCCCCGGGCTTCAGCCAGGGGGTCCGGAGCCGCAGCCGGGCCTCCACATCGGTCGACGGGTCGAGATAGAAGTCCCCCACCCGCGAGTCGCACTGGGCGATGAGCATGCCGTCCTCGTTGTTCACGAAACAGGAGACGTGGTATCGGTTGCCGAAACCGGGGTTGGCGCCGATGGCGAACTCCACCACCACCTCGTTCCCGGGCCGAGTGATGTCCTCGGCCACGGAGGCCTCGAGGAACCGGAGCTCGCCGGTCCCCGGGCGACGGGTGGCCTCCTTCATTACCGGAGTGGAGCGGGCGAAGCTCCGCTTGTATTGCTCCATCGCCTCCTCGACCGTGCCATGGAGGACCAGGTGTCCGGCGTCCAGGTACAGCGCCGAGTTGCACAGGTCCGAGACGGTCTGCAACTGATGACTGACCAGCAGCACCGTGCGTCCGTCGCGGGCCACGTCGCGCATCTTCCGCAGGCACTTGGCCTGGAAGTCCGAGTCCCCGACGGCCAGCACCTCGTCGACTACCAGGATCTCACTGTCGAGATGGGCGGCCACGGCGAAGGCCAGCCGGATGTACATCCCGGTCGAGTACCGCTTGACTTGGGTGTCGAGGAACCGCTCCGTCCCGGCGAAGGCCACGATGGCGTCGAAGCGCTCCTTGATCTCCCGGCGCCGCATGCCGAGCAGGGTTCCGTTCAGATAGACGTTCTCCCGCCCGGTCAACTCCGGGTGGAACCCCGTCCCCACCTCGAGCAGGCTCCCGACCCGGCCACCGAGCTCGATGCGGCCCCGGGTGGGCGCGGTGATCCGGTTGATGATCTTGAGCAGTGTCGACTTCCCGGCGCCGTTTCGGCCGATGATGCCCACCACCTGTCCCCAGGGGACATCGAAGCTCACGTCGTGAAGGGCGTCGAACTGCTCGACCTTCTTCTTTCCCCGCTTGGATTCCCGCACCCGCTTGATGACTGCCTCGGCGGCAGAAGTCGCCTGCTCGTCGCGCCGCAGGATGCGGTAGGTCTTCGAGAGCCCGGACACACGGATGGACGTGTCCTGTGACACGGGGGAGACACTGGACGCCAGCTGCTGGAGCACCGATGGACCTCGATCGGACGGAACTGCGACGAGATAAGGATCGACCCGTCAGTCGTCCAGCTTGAGCGCGGAGACGAACGCCTCCTGGGGGACCTCCACCCGACCGATGTTCTTCATCTTCCGCTTGCCCTCCTTCTGCTTCTCGAGGAGCTTGCGCTTCCGGGTGATGTCCCCCCCGTAGCACTTGGCCAGGACATCCTTGCGGCGGGCCTTGACCGTCTCGCGGGCCAGGATCCGGCCCCCGATGGCCGCCTGGATGGGCACGTCGAACAGCTGGCGGGGGATGAGCTCGCCCAGCTTCTCGGTCATCCGGCGGCCGTAGGACTCGGCCTCGGCCCGATGGACGATGGTGGAGAAGGCATCGACCGGGGTGTGGTTGATGAGCAGGTCGACCTTGACCAGCTCTGAGGTGGCGTAGCCGTGCGGCTCGTAGTCCAGGCTGGCATATCCCTTGGTCCGGCTCTTCAGCTGGTCGAAGAAGTTGACCACCACCTCGGCCAGCGGGATGAGGTAGACGAATTCGACCCGCTCCGGCGACAGATACTCCATCTTGACCATCTCGGCCCTCCGCCCCTGGCACAGGTCCATGATCGTGCCGGTGTACTCCGCCGGGGAGAGAATGGTGGCCCGCAGTATGGGCTCGTCGACCCGCTCGAGCTGGCCCGGCTCGGGCAGGTCACTGGGATTTTCCACGTCGACCTCGGTGCCGTTGACCAGAAAGGCGCGGTAGGCCACCGACGGGGCCGTGGCGATAAGCGAGAGATCGAACTCGCGCTCGAGCCGCTCGCGGACGATCTCCATGTGCAGCAGACCGAGGAACCCGCACCGGAACCCGAACCCGAGCGCCCGCGACGACTCCGGCTCGTAGGTGAAGCTGGCGTCGTTCAGGCGCAGCTTCTCCAGGGCGTCGCGTAGGGCGGGCAACTCGTCCCCGTCGATCGGGAAGAGGCCGCAGAAGACCATCGGCTTCGGGTCGCGGTACCCGGCCAGCGGCTCGTGCGCCGGGTTGGAGGCGGTGGTCACCGTCTCGCCCGAGCGGGCACCGCCGACGTCCTTGATGCCGGCGATCAGATACCCCACCTCGCCAGGGCCGAGCCGGTCCACCGGCCGGTTCGCCGGCGTTCGGACGCCGATCTCCTCCACCTCGTGGTTGGTGGCGGCGTGCATGAACCTGAGCCGGTCGGAAGCGGTCAGCGTGCCGTCCATCACCCTGACCGAGCTCACCACCCCGCGGTACTGGTCATACGCGGAATCGAAGATCAGCGCCCGCAGGGGCGCGGCGGCGTTCCCCGCCGGAGCCGGGATCCGCTCGACGATGGCGTCCAGCAGCTCGGGGACGCCAGCGCCCGTCTTGGCCGAAATGCGCAGGATGTCGGCTGCGTCCAGACCGAGCACCCGTTCGATCTCGGCGCCGTACCGATCGGGATCGGCGGCCGGCAGGTCGATCTTGTTGAGGACGGCCACGATCTCGAGATCGTGCTCGAGCGCCTGGTAGCAATTGGCCAGGGTCTGGGCCTGGATGCCCTGGGACGCGTCGACCAGGAGGACCGCACCTTCGCAGGCGGCCAGCGAACGGCTGACCTCGTACCCGAAGTCCACGTGCCCGGGCGTGTCGATGAGGTGGAGGGTATGGCTGTGCCAGGGAACCCGCACGTTCTGGGCCTTGATGGTGATGCCGCGCTCGCGCTCGATGTCCATCGAGTCCAGGTACTGCTCACGCATCTGGCGCGGGTCCACCGCGCCGGTCAGCTCCAGGATGCGATCGGACAGGGTCGACTTGCCATGGTCGACATGGCTGATGATCGAGAAATTCCTGATGTGTTCGACGGACGGCACGGGCAAGCCAGCGTACCCAAGGCACCCCGGCAGTCCTCCCCCGCCGCCCAGGCGCTCCTCCCCCGCCACCCCGGGGACAGCCGGCGGGAGGGCCCTGCTATCCTGCACTGTCTCCGGAAGCGGCCCGAGTCGGCGCTCCGGAGCCCAGTCGCCTTCACCCGGCCGGGCACGCGCCCGACACCCGAGATCTACGAGGACCCAGCAAGTGGCCAACATCAAGAGCCAGATCAAGCGCAATCGCCAGACCCTCAAGCGCCAGGCCCGTAACAAGTCGGTCCGATCGGAGCTGCGCACCCGCACCCGGCGGGCCATCGCCGCGCTCGAGGAGGGTAGCGACGACAGCGAGGAGGCCCTCCGGCTGGCGGTCAAGCGCATCGACAAGGCTGCGGCCAAGGGCGTCATCCACAAGAACCAGGCAGCCAACCGCAAGGCCCGGCTGATGAGGAGGGCGGCTGCGCTGTCGGCCGACGACTGACCTCGGGCCCGCCCCGACGGGCGGTGCAGGCCGGTCAGCCAGGTCGGGCCGGTCAGCCAGGTCGGGGCCGGTCAGCCCCGCGCATCAGGTCGGCAAGTAGTAGTACGGCTGATCGCAGCGATAGCCGTGGGTCGGCCCGTTGATCGGTGGGTCGTCCAGCCGCTGGATCTGCCCGCTGACGATGTGGCCGATGATGTAGCAGTTCGACGGGGTCTTGTGGGCCGGGTTGGACGTCGCGACGAGGTTTCCGGCGGAGTACGAGGTGATGTTGCGCAACGCCTGCAACACCGATCCCCGGCTCGGGTCCGGGCCCGCCGCCTTGAGGGCCTGGACGAACAGCTCGGCGTTGATCCACCCGTAGAAGGAGTAGAGATCGGCCTGGAAGCCCGGCTGCGCCTTCTGTATCCAGGCCAGGAAGGTGCTCACCGCCGGCAGGCTGGAGGCATCCTCCCCGAGGTACAGCGCGGCGTTCTGCTCGAGATACGACCCGTCGATGTTGGCGGCACCGCCGGAGGAGCCCACCAGCGCCTCGCTGTAGGTGGACGCCCCGAGCACCACGACGGGATGGAAATTCTGCTGATTGAGCGCCTTGAGCACCGCGCCGGCGTAGTTCTGGGGCATCTGCTCGATGAAGAGGATCTTGACCCCGTCGTTCCTCATGGCAATCACGTTCTGGTTGAAGTCCTGCTGGGTGACGTCGAAGGTCTGCTCGTAGGCGAGCTTGTAGCCGAGGTGGTTCATGGCCGCCTTCTCGCCGTTGAACAGGGTGGGGGCGGGCTGGATGTCGGCCACCAGCGCTCCGGCGTGGGTCACGTCGTTGGGGAACTTGGTCTTGAAGTAGACCAGCGGGCCGAGCTGCCAACCGCCGGCCGACACGGCGGCGCTGAAGCTGTTGGGCAGCCGGGTGGCGGCCGGGTCCAGCGTCGGGGAAACGTTGGGGACGCCCGGGTTGGTGGCCAGGACGGTGCCACCGAAGCCGTCCTGGAGCGAGAAGCTCCCGACCGTGGCGAAATCGCCGCTGACCGCGGCCTGAGTCAGCTGCTTGTTGGTGGCCCCGGAATCGCCGTCATCGCCGGAGGTGACGATGAGCTTGCGGCCGCCGACCCCACCTTGCGAGTTCACATAGTCGGCGTAGGCCTGAACCCCGACCGCCGACTTGAAGATCTGCTGCCACGAGATGGTCGAGACGGTGACCGAGGTCGGGGTTATCCCGGTGTGGTCGTTGAACGCCGACGCCGGGATGGTCGAGTTGGACGACGAGTTGGTGGCGGGCGACGCCTTGGTCGACGAGCACGCGGTGAGCGTCGCTCCGACCACGAGGGCGCCCAGTGCCGCGATGATCGGAGCCGAACGGCGGAGACGTGTCCTTCCCTGGGTGGTGAAGCTCATGACTGCTCCTCCCCTTCGTCGCGTGAACAGCCACGGAACAGCGTCTTGCCGTCCTCCCCCAGCGGTTCCCACGGGTGACTCTAGATACTGTCGGGCCGGCGCGCTCGGCTACTGCGGCCGCGCCGGTGCATCGACTCGATCCTCGAGCGGTCGAGGGTGGCGAACACGCCCTCGGCCTCCACCGTCACCACCTCCCCTTGCAGCAACCGTCCCCGGCTGTGGGTGCGTCGGGCGGTGCGTTCGGTCACCCATGCCTCGAAGCGGACCGGTTGGTCGATGAGCGTGGGCTTGCGGTAGCGGAGGGACAGGCTGACGGTGGGCCCGGCCGCCCCGGCCATTACGTTGGCCGCCGTCAACATGATGTCGAAGGCGCCGGCGATCACCGCGCCGTGGACACAGCCAGGTGCCCCTTCGTAGTGGGCGGTGAATGACACCCGGCCGACGGCCAAGGGCTGTTCGAAGGACACCTCGACGGGCGGGGCCACCGGGTTGCAGGAACCGATGACCACATCGAAGGGCATGGCCGCGGCCAACGTGACGGCCTCTTGGGGCATCGCCGATTGGTCGGCGTAGCGAGCCACGGGCCCAGACCCGGCCGGTGGTACGTGCCCCTCGAGCTCGCCGGCCAGCGCGCCCGCTCGGCGGGCCGCATCGGCCAGCACCTCGGGCGGGGCCGCGGCCGTCACCGTGAGCGCCATCAGCCGCCGGACAGCGTCGGCCAGCTCCTCTCGCCCGTTCCCGCTCCACGGGCGACCCGGCGGCCCAGTCGGCCCGGGTCGACCTGGCGGTGCGGCCGGCTCGGCCGGGTACTCACTCATTTCGTCGCCTCCCGACTCATGCCTCGCCCCGGAACCGTTCGAGGTACGGGACAAGGCCGTCAAGGGCGGCGACCATGTCATCGGCCGGTCCGGACGGCACGCGCAGCACGACCTCTCGGATGCCGAGGCCCGTGTAGTGGTCGAGCTTCTGGTCGCTCGGCACCGTGCCAAAGGGGACGACGCGGATCACTTGCGGGTCGCGGCCGCGTTGCTCCACGGCGCGATGGAGGCGGGGAAGGGCGTCGCCCAGGCCCGATCCGCCGATCGGCATCCACCCGTCGCCGTATTCGGCCACGGCGGCGAAGACGGCCGATGTGGCCCGGCCGCCGACCAGCGTGGGGACCCGTGGGCGCTGCAGCGGCTTCGGCCAGCTCCAGCAGGGATCGAGCGAGACGTAGCGGCCGTGGAATTCGGCGGTCTCCTCCGACCAGAGGGCCTGCATGCACAGCACGTGCTCGCGGGCGATCTCGAGGCGCGAGTCGAAGGGGACGCCGTGATCGGCCGCCTCAGCCTGGTTCCACCCGAACCCGATGCCCAGCACCACCCGGCCGCCGCTCAGGTGGTCGAGGGTCGCCACCTGCTTGCCCAGCACCACGGGATCGTGCTGGGCGACCAGCACCACCCCGGTGCCGAGGGCGATCCGCGCGGTCACCGAGGCCGCGGTGGACAGGGCCACCAGGGGATCGAGGCTGCGCCGGTAGTCCTCGAGGCGGACTCCTTCGACCAGCCCCGGCGGCGTGGCGGCCCGCACGGGAAGGTGGGTGTGCTCGGGGACGAACAGGGAGTCGAAGCCGCGCTCCTCGGCCGCCATCGCCAGCTCGGCTGGGGTCATGGTCAGATCGGTGAGGAACGCGGTGATGCCGAGGCGCATCGCTCAGGATCCGAGGCCGGCGGTGAGCTCTGAACCGAAATCAGTGCCGGGGTCGGCGAACAGCGCGGCGAACGCCGCTTCCTCCCGGGCCCGGGCCGCCTCGACGTCCGGTCGGCGGGCCGCGGTCATCAACTGCTTGATCCGGCGGGTGGCATCAGGACGGAACGAGGCGATGCGGCGGCCCAGGGTCAGCGTCTCCTCGAGCACCGTCCCGACCGGGCACACCCGCAGGGCGAGTCCGGCGTCTACCGCCTCGGCAGCGCCGATCCACTCCGAGGCCAACAACAGAGCCGCCGCCCGTTGCCAACCCATGCGCTCGGGCAAGAGCCAGCTGCTGGCGGCCTCGGGCGGGACACCGAGCTCGGCGAAGGGGGCGCGCAGCCGGCTGCCTTCCTCCACCAGCACCAGGTCGACGTGACCGAGCAGGGTGCAGCCGAGCCCGACGGCCACCCCGTGGACCGCGGCCAGCAGCGGCTTGTCGAAGGAGACCACAGCGTCGAGCAGGCGGGAGAACCCCAACCCCGGGGCCGGGGCGCCAGTGGCCCCGCTGGCCAGAGCGGCCATCTCGCGCAGATCCTGGCCCGAGGTGAAGGCCCGGCCGCGGCCACACAACACCACGGCCCGGACACCGTCGTCGACGAGGGCGTCGGTGAGGGCGGCACTGGTGGCCTCGTACATGGCGGCGTCGAAGGCGTTCAGGACCTCGGGCCGGTCGAAGGCCACCAGCCGGACACCTTGGTCGTCCTCGATGTCGACCCGGCCGGCGCTCACGGGCGAAACACCTGACCACCGTCCACGTTGACCACGTGGCCGGTCATCCAGGCGGACGCATCGGACAGGAGGAAGAGGCACATGCCGACCAGGTCCGAGGGATCGCCCTGCCGCTTGATGGCCAGCGAGGCGACGATCGGCTCCATGAACGCGGAGGGGACCACCGCTCTCGACGCCTCGGTGTCGATGGGTCCCGGGGCGATGGCGTTGACTCGGATGCGGTCACCGCCCAGCTCGTGGGCGAGCTGCTGGGTGAGCGAGTTGACCCCGGCCTTGGCCAGACCGTAGAAGCCGGCGTAGAGATAGGCGGCGGTCGAGGACTGGTTCACCACTGCCCCGCCGCCGCGCGCCTTCATGGCCGGCCAACACGCCCGCACGCAATTGAGGGCGCCGAGCAGGTTGACCGAGAGGAACCGGTTGAGGTACTCCCAGTCGACGGTGATCAGCAGGTCGAGCTGCATCGTCCCGAAGATGGCGGCGTTGTTCACCAGGTAGTCGATCCCCCCGAACCGTTCAACGGCCGCCGCCGCCATGGCCGCGGTGGAGGTGGGGTCGGCCACGTCGACCCGCACCGACTCGGCCCGACCCCCCGCGGCCCGGATTGCGCTGGCTACCGCGGCGGCGGGTTCCTCGACGATGTCAGCCACCAGCACTGAGGCCCCGGCGTCGGACAGCGCCTCGGCGTAGGCCTGCCCGATCCCGCCACCCGAGCCGGTGACGATGGCCACCCGGTCGCTGAAGTCGAAGCGGACCATGGGGGCGGGCGGAGATGGGCTCACGTTCCCGCGTCCCGGTGACGCCGCGCGATCACCCGTTCGGCCACCTCGTTGACGCCGGTGGACAGGGGCCAGCCGATGTAGTGGGTGAGGTGCACGACGGTCTCACGGACCTGCTCCTCGGTCAGTTCGCCGCGGTCGAGGGCCGACTGGAACTGGATCTCGACGAGCTGCGACTGCCCCAGCGCGGCCAGCACCCCGATGGTCATTAGGCGCCGGTCGCGGATACCGAGCTCGGGCCTCGTCCAGACCTCCCCGAAGAGGTGGTCGACGGTGAACGCCACGTACGGGGCGGGGATCTCGTCGGGATCGACCGAGAAGCCGTAGACCTCGTGCATCTTGGCCATGCCCCGGGCCCGCACCGAGGCGGGGTCGTCCTCGCCGGCGGCACCCGTCTCGCCCGGATGGGGCTCATTCATGGCTGATCATCCTCTCAATCATGGCGTCGACAGGGGATTCGTCATGAGGACGTACGCCGGGTCAGGGTCAGGACGCGGCCGGGCCCAGCCCGAACATCTCATCGCACCGGTCATCGGTCATGGTGGCCAGCGGCAGCTCGACGCCGAGCGAGCGGGCCATCTCGAGCGCCGCAGTCAGGTCCTTGTGGGCCAGCGACGCCCCCGCCCGCATGGCACCGACCAGTCCGGGATCGTCCGCGTCGGTGAACGGCGCCGCCGTCGAGCGGAACATGAGTCTCGAGGCGCCGCCGATGTAGGCGTCGCTGGCGCGGATGACCGTCGCCAGGTCGGCGAGCACGATGCCGGCCGCCTCGGCCAGGCGCTGGGCTTCGTACGCGGCCAGCCACGACCCGTACTGCACGAGGTTGCGCGCCAGCTTGGCCGCCAGGCCCGAACCGAAGGGCCCCATGGTCACGGTGAGCGACCCGATGGCATCGAACACGGATTGGGTTCGCTCGATCACCGACGGGTCCCCGCCGACCATGCACACCAGGTCGCCGGTGGCCGCCGCGGTCGGGCCCCCACTTACGCCGCAGTCGAGCACGGCCACCCCGAGCCCGGCGGCCTCGGCGCCGATGGCTTGGACGCACGCACCCGAGATGGTGCTCACCACCACGAAGGTCGTCCCGGGCCCGGCTGCGGCCAAGCCGCCGTCCGGTCCGGAGAGGACGGTGTGCACCTGTTTGTCGTCGACCACCGCGACGACGACGACATCCGACCGCCGGACCAGCTCGGCCGGCGAACCGGCCACGTGCGCAGTGTCGGCATAGCGCTCGGTGGCCTCGGCGCGCACGTCACAGACCACGAGCGGGAAGCCTTCGCGTAGGAGGCTCCGGGCCACTCCGTTGCCGACGTCGCCGAGCCCGATGACCCCGACCGCGGGTCTGGCCGGGTCCCCGCCGGAGGACTGTTGGTTCGGCACTTGGACTCCCCCTTCCATCGGACGGGCCCGCCGACGATGTGGCCACCACGACGTCGGCGACGGGCCGGGTGCGGCGAAGGCCTGCGGCCGATCGACCCTGTACTTGGACAGCTGTCCAGACTATAGTCCACACCATGGAGCACGGCAACGCGGGTCCGGGGCCGGCGGATGGCAGCACCGGGGCGCGACCCGGTGGACCGCCGGAGCGAAATGACGATCTGGATGCGGGCGGGCTTGAGGACTACTCCGGCCCGTTCCGAGCCGACTTCCGCTACGAGGACCTGTCCCACCACGCGTTGGTTCGCCTGGTGCGCGAGTACGCCCAAGCTGTCCACATCCTCGACCGCTCGATGTGCGCGGCCATCGGCATGTCGCACGGGATGGAGGAGATGGAACGGCTGGCCATCGAGGAGTGGCGCGGCGCCAGCCCGGTGTACGGTCAACGACTGCGCCGGATCATGGGAGTCGAGGGCGACGACGTCGAGGCCATCTTCAAGATCCTCCAACTCGATCCCGGCTTCCCCCACCACTATCTCGACGTGCGCTACGAGGTCGTCGACGAGAAGCACGGTTATTTCGAGCTGGCCTACTGCGGCGCGTTGATGGACGCCGAGCCATGGGGGGACAAGATGGTCACGGGCATGTGCCACCACATCGAAGACGGCACCTTCGACGTCACGGCCCAGGCCATCAACCCGAAGGCCCACATCCGCCACGTGCACCGTCCCCCCCGGGTGCCATCTGATCGGGCCCCGCATTGTCGCTGGGAACTCGTCATCGACGACGACAACGAGACGCTGGCTGAGGCGGAGATCACCACGGTCACCAAGATGACCACCGCGGCCACTTTCGAGTTCCCACCGATGCGCGACGGGACCCACCACGTGCCCGGCCCGGCGGTGACGGCCGACGCAGCAGACGCCCCGCGACGATGAGCGAAGCGCGGCGATGAGCGAAGCGGTTGCCGTCCTGGCTACCGGCGGGGCCCACCAGCTCGAGGCCACCCGGCGCCGGCTCACCCCGCGCCAGGCCGAGGTGGTCATGGCGCTGGTGCGCGCCACCGAGGCGGAGGTCGAAGAGGTGGGATATCCGGGGTTGACGGTGCGCAGCGTGGCGCGGCGCGCTGGCGTCGCGCCGGCCACCGCCTACAACTACTTCAGCTCCAAGGACCACCTGCTGTCGGAGGTGCTGTGGCGCAGGATGCAGCACCTCACGCCGGTCGAGCCCGCGGACGGGCGACCGATGAAGGAACGTTTGACGGATGCGGTGCGCGCCATGGTGTTCACCACTGAGAGCGCCGCGCTGGTCGACGCCTGCACGGTGGCGCTCCTCAGCCCCAATCCGGACGTCAAGCACCTCCGTGACCGGATCGGCGCGGCGATCCACCGGCGGCTGACCGCGGCGGTCGGCCCCGAGGCGGACCCGATCGTGATCCGGGTGCTCGAGACCACATTCTCGGGCGCGCTGCTGGCTGCCGGCATGGGGCACATGGAGTCGGGCGACATCCCCGGGTTCGTGGCGGACGCGGCCGCGCTGATGGTCGGGCGCACCCGGGGCGGGCCGAGCCGATGACGACCACCCACCCGCCGCTCACCTACAGCCCGTACGCCTACGAGATACACGAGGACCCCTATCCGGTCTACGCCAGGATGCGGGCCGAGGCGCCCGTCTACCGCAACGACGAACTCGACTTCTGGGCCCTGTCCCGCCACGCTGACGTGCTGGCCGCCTTCCGCAGCGTCGACGTCTTCTCCAACTCGCACGGGGTCTCCCTCGACCCGAGCGCCTTCGGACCCGACGCCCACAAGGTGATGTCCTTCCTCGCCCTCGACCCGCCGCGCCACACCCGCATGCGCTCGCTGGTCGGAAAGGGCTTCACCCCATCCAAGGTGGCACAGATGGAGGAGGGCATCCGGGCTATCGCCGTCGGGCATCTCGGGCCCGCCCTCGAGCGCGGCACCTTCGATTTCATTGCCGACTTCGCCGGCAAGGTCCCTATGGACGTGATCTCCGAGCTGGTCGGGGTCCCGCCGGTCGACCGGGGCGAGATCCGACGGCTGGCCGACCTGGTCGTGCACCGGGAGGAGGGCGTCCTCGACGTTCCCCAAGCCGGGATGGATGCCGCTCTCACCCTGGTCGGGTACTACCAGGGCATGGTCGACGAACGGCGGGGGGCACCGAGGGACGATCTCACCTCCGCCCTGGCCGTGGCCGAGCTCGACGGAGAACGGCTCACCGACGAGGAGATCGTCGCCTTCCTGTTCCTCATGGTGGTGGCCGGCAACGAGACGACGACCAAACTGCTCGGCAATGCCTGGTACTGGGCGTGGCGCCATCCTGACCAGCGGGCCAAGCCATTCGAGGACGTCGACCGGGTAAGCGACTGGGTGGAGGAGACCCTGCGGTTCGACACGTCGAGCCAGATGCTGCTGCGGGTGGCCCGGACCGACATCGAGCTCCACGATGCCCGCATCGGCCCGGGTGACCGGGTGCTCCTCTTGGTCGGCTCGGCCAACCGCGACGAATCGGTCTTCCCCGACCCCGACCGCTACGACCTCGACCGGGATACCTCCAAGCTGGTGAGCTTCGGCAGCGGCCGGCATTTCTGTATGGGTGCCCCGCTCGCCCGGCTCGAAGCCCGGGTGGCCCTCGGCGAGCTGGTCAGCCGGGTTTCGGACTACGAGGTCCACCCCGACGGCCTCGAGCGGGTCCACTCGGTCAATGTCCGCGGGTTGGCCGCCCTCCCCACCACGGTGACCCCCCGCTGATGGGACGGTTCGAGCCCCACCCCGATCGGCGGCCGGTGGTGGTGACCGGGGCGTCGTCGGGCATCGGAAGCGCCACGGCCAGAACCCTGGCCGCGGCCGGACACCCGGTGGTGCTCGGGGCCCGGCGACTGGCGGAATGTGAGGAGACGGCGGCGATCATCCGGGCGAGCGGCGGCGAGGCGGTCGCCCTCCATCTCGACCTGGCCGACGGCGAGTCGGTCGACCAGTTCGCCAAGGCGGCGAGCGACGCCTTCGAGCGGGTCGAGATCCTGGTCTCCAACGCGGCCCAGAACGTGGCCGGCTCGGTGGTTGACACCGATCCTGACGCGTTCGACCGCGTGCTCGGAGTCAACCTGAGCGGTACCCACCGCCTGGTCCGTGCCCTCGTTCCGGCCATGACGGCCAGGCGCCGAGGTGACGTGGTGTTCGTGACCTCCGACGTGGTCGAGCGACCCCGCCCGTCCATGGCCGCCTACGTGACCTCCAAATGGGGCCTCGAGGGTTATGTCCGCTCGCTCCAGATGGAGCTCGAGGGCACCGGCGTTCGGGCCACCATCGTTCGCCCCGGCCCGACGTTGACCGGCATGGGCATGGACTGGGACCCCGAGGTGACGGCCGAGGTCATCGAGCAGTGGGCGGCCTGGGGGTTCGCCCGCCATTCGAACTTCATGCGCCCGGCCGGGGTGGCTGAGGCCATCGCGGCCGTGGTCGCGCTACCTCGCGGCACCCATGCCACGGTGGTGGAGCTGCAGCCGGAGGCACCGATCCGAGACGAGCCCGGGAGCGAACGATGACCACCACCATGAAGCACCAGGAGCCGCCGCGGGTGTCCGGAGGCGGGCAGGCCAACGGCCACCTCGACGAGCTCAGGGCGGACCCCATCGCGTTGCTCAACCGGGTGCGGGACGAATGCGGCGACGTCGGCGTGTTCCGGCTGGCCGACCGCGACGTGGTCCTGCTGTCGGGGGCGGACGCCAACGAGCTGTTCTTCCGGGCGCCCGAGGAGGTGCTCGACCAGGCCGAGGCGTACCCGTTCATGACGCCGATCTTCGGCGAGGGCGTGGTCTTCGACGCACCGCCCGAGCGACGGCGCGAGATGCTCCACAACCAGGCTCTGCGGGACAAGTTCATGCGCGGCCATGCCGCCACCATCGCCGACGAGGTCGGAGGCATGGTCGCCGGCTGGGGCAGGGAGGGGACCATCGATCTCCTCGACTGGTTCGCCGAGCTGACCATCTACACGTCCTCGGCCTGCCTCATCGGCATGCGCTTCCGCCGCGAGCTCGACGGCCGTTTTGCCGGGCTCTACCACGATCTCGAGCGGGGCACCGATGCGATCGCCTACGTCGACCCCTACGCGCCTATCGAAAGCTTCGAACGCCGCGATGCGGCCCGGGCCGGATTGGTCCGGTTGGTAGAGGCCATCATGGAGCGCCGGAAGTCGGACCCCCCCGCGGCTGACCAGGAGCGCGATCTGCTCGACGTGCTCATGTCGGTCACCGACGCAGACGGCGCGCCACGCTTCTCGGCCGACCAGGTCACCGGCATGTTCATCTCCATGATGTTCGCCGGGCACCACACCACCTCGGGCACCGCCGCCTGGACGCTCATCGAGCTCTTGCGCCACCCGGCGCAGCTCGATGCGGTACGGACCGAACTCGGGGAGCTGTACGCCGGCGGGACCGAGGTCAGCTACCAGGCACTGCGCGAGATGCCGCGCCTCGAGTCGGCGATCAAGGAGGCACTGCGTCTCCACCCGCCACTCATCCTGTTGCTCCGGGTGGCCAAGGAGGACCTCGATGTGGGCCGGTTCTCGGTCCGGGCCGGTCAGATGGTGGGGGCCAGCCCGGCCGTCTCCAACCGGATCCCCGAGGACTTCCCCGACGCCGACTCATTCGATCCGACGCGCTATCTGATGCCACGCGAGGAGGACCGCTCGAACCCCTGGACGTGGATACCGTTCGGGGCCGGGCGACATCGCTGCGTCGGGGCGGCCTTCGCCATGATGCAGCTCAAGGCCATCTTCTCCGTGCTGCTCCCCGGCTGGGACTTCGAGTTGACCCAGGCCCCGGAGAGCTACCGCAACGATCATTCGAAGATGGTCGTCCAGCTCCAGCAACCCTGCGCGGTCCGCTACCTTCGGCGGGCCCGCTGATGCGGGTGAGCGTGGATCTCGACCTGTGCCAGGGACACGGGGTGTGCGAGTCCGAGGCGCCAGCCGTCTTCGAGCTGGCCAAGAACACCAAGGTGACCATCCTCGACGACCGGCCCGACGAGGAGTTGCGGTCGATGGTGGAAGCGGCCGTGCGGTTCTGTCCCACCTCCGCGCTTCGTATGACCGACAAGGAGTAGCCGATGCCCGCGTTCCCCCGCTCGGAGCTCGAGGAGATGATGCATCGTTGGTTGGAGCTCAACCGGCGGTGCGAGGAGCAGCTGGACTGGCGGCCCATGGCCGACATGTTCACCGAGGACGCCACCTACGGGTGGAACGTCGGCCCGAACGACGAGTTCATGGCGGTCGGACGTGAGGAGATCCGCGAGTTCGCGCTGGGGTACGAGATGGAGGGCCTCGGAGGCTGGACCTATCCGTACCAGCGGGTGCTCATCGACGAGGACCAGGGTGAGATCCTCGGGTTGTGGAAGCAGGTCGCGGACGCGGCGCGGCCCGACGGCACCCCCTACCAGATCGCCGGGCTGGGTGGGAGCTGGTTCCGATACGGCGGTGACTTCATGTGGAGCTGGCAGCGCGACTTCTTCGACGTGGGCAACGCCACGGCCACCTTCGTGGAGATGATCAACAGCGGGGTGTTGACCGAAGGGATGCAGAAGCGGCTGGAGAAGGCGGCCTCGGGCCGGCGCCAGCCGGGCCACTACGCGGTGGGCCAGGCACCGGTCGGGCTCTGGGAGGGTGTCGAGCCGTCGAAGCCCTGAGGGAACCGGAGTGGGCCTCACTCCCCTGCCCGGTTGAAGCGCTCGATGACGGCCGCACGCCAATGCTTGAGGGGCTCGGAGTGTGCGCGGTCGGTGCGCCCCAGGCGCACCAGCACCAGATCGAGGGCCGGGCAGATGTCGATGGACTGTCCCTCGTGTCCGGCCGCCCAGAAGGTGCCGTGATCGTCGTCGGCCATCCACCAGTGGGCGCCATAGAGGCCGCCGTCGTCGGGGTCCACCGAACGAGGCCGGCGACCGTGGTCCACCCACCCCGCCGGCACCAACCGATGGCCGGCCCACACCCCGTCCCGCAGGTAGAGCAAACCGAAACGGGCGAAGTCGCTCGCCGTGCAGTACACGTAGGACGAGGCCACCCAGGTCCCGGCGTCGTCGAAGGTGGCGGTGGCCGAGCGCATCCCGAGTGGTCGAAACAGGCGGTCGTCGAGAAAACGCCGGTACCCTTCCCCCGGCCCCACCTGGCGGGCCACGATCCCTGAGATGACATTGCTGGTGCCGCTCGAGTAGTTGAACCTGGTGCCTGGCGCCGCCGCCAACGGGCGATCGGCCGCGAATCGGGCCATGTCCTCCTGGCCCGACCCGAACAGCATCTGGATGACGTCCGACACCTCGGCGTCGACATAGTCCTCGTTGAACTGCAACCCATCGCGCATCTCGAGCAGGTGCTGCAGCGTGATCCGCCGGCGGGGATCGCGGGAGCGGTGCCACCCGGCGACCGGCGCCGGCCCGTCCAGAGCCAGCCGACCCTCGTCCACCAGCATGCCGACGACGGCGTGGAGCATGGACTTGGCCATCGACCACGAGAGCAGCGGGGTCTCCCGGCCGACGGGCTGGCCGGGTTTGTCCCATCGGGGCAACAGGCCGTCGTACTGCTCGAACACCAGCCGGCCGCGGTGGACGACGACCACCGCGTAGGTCTGGTGCAAGGGTCCGGCCGGGTCGAAGGCTTCGGCCAAGAGCGGCTCCAACTCCACACCGACCGGCACCTCGGCCCGGGGCCAGTCGTCAGTGGGCCAGGGAACGTCCGTCGGTTGGGGGGGCAGCGGACGCAGGGCCCGGCGGTCAGGGGGCGGCCCCGGCTCGGTGGCGGCCAAGGGGCAAGCATCGCACAGCCCCTCCACGCCGCCCACCCCGCTCGAGGTGCCGGCCGGCGACGCCGATCATGCAGCAGGGCCAAGCAGAAGGTGACGCAAATGCCTGGGGCGTCAAGGTGAGCGGGATCGCCGAGCACACGCCGCCGCGCACCTCGTCCCGGTACGAGCAGTGGTGCACCCGCAACGACATCACGCCGTAGGCCGCCTCGAAGGTCTATGCGCCTCCGTCGGGCGCCCCGGCTTCTCCGGCCACCCCGACGTCGGCCGCCCCGACCGCTCCGGCTTGAGGCGCGAAGCGACCGTGGCCTGATCACGGCGCGTGATGGCCCACTAGGGTCGGGGCCGTGCACGACTCGGTCACGGTCCACATGGACGCACCGCCCGAGAAGATCTGGGGGCTGGTCAGCGACGTCACACGCATCGGTCGGTACAGCCCCGAGACGTTCGAGGCCGAGTGGCTGGAGGGCGCCACGGGTCCGGCGGTCGGAGCGCGCTTCCGAGGTCACGTGAAGCGCAATGGCAAAGGGCCCGTCTACTGGTCGACATGCACGGTGATCACCTCCGAGCCCGGACGCGAATTCTCCTTCGGGGTCGGCCCGCGCGACAAGCCGCTGAACGTCTGGCGATACCAACTGGAGCCGGCCGGCGAGGGGACCGACGTGACCGAGTCGTTCCAGCTGGCCGACACGGCGACGCTCCGCCTGTACTGGCGGCTGCTCGGCTGGGCCCGGGGCCGGACCAACCGCGACGGCATGCGCACCACCCTCGAGCGGATCAAAGCCGAGGTGGAGTAGCGCGTTCCGCCTCGGTAACCCCGGCGTAGCCTGGCCGGCGTGACCACGCTGGACGGAGCCTTCGTGCACCTGCGACCACCGCGACCGGCCGACATCCCCGCCCTGGCCCGGATCCGCCAGACGCCCGAAGTCATGGCGCGCTGGCGCGGCGGACCGGTCATGACCGCGTCGGTGGAGGAGGACATGCGAGAGCAAGGTGCCACGCCGTTCGTGATCGAGTTGTATGGACGGGTGGTCGGGTGGATCCAGTGGTCGGCGGAGGAGGAGCCCGACTACCGCCATGCGGCCATCGACATCTACGTGGACCCGGCGGTCCACGGGCGCGGCGTGGGCACCGACGCGGTTCGCACCGTGGCCGGGCACCTGATCACCGACCTGGGCCACCACCGGATCGAGATCGACCCGGCGGCCGACAACCAGCCCGCCATCCGCTGTTATGCCAAGGTCGGCTTTCGGCCGGTCGGCATTCGTCGGAGCAGCGAGCGCGGCCCCGACGGTTCGTGGCACGACGCACTCCTCATGGACCTGCTGGCCGAAGAGCTCACCGGCTGACCGGTGAGGAACGACCGAGTGGGCCGGCGTGACCAGTCGGCCAGCGTGACCGGTCGGCTGCAGTGACGGGTTGACGACCGTGGCAACCGTCCTCGTGCCCATCCCGGACCTCGACTTCGACCCGACCGAGGTGGCGGTGAGCTGGCAGGTCCTGGCTCAATCGGGTCATCGGGTGGTCTTCGCCACCCCGGCCGGGCGGCCCGGTGGCGGCGACGAGCTGATGCTCACCGGTCGGGGCCTCGACCCCTGGGGTTTCATCCCGGGGCTATCCCGTCTGGTGGGCGCGGGCCGTGTGCTTCGGGCCCGACCGGACGCGGTCGCCGCGTATGCCGAGATGGCCCGGTCCGGGGAATTCCTCCGGCCCACGCCATGGGATGCCGTCGAGCTCGACCGGGTGGACGGCCTGCTCCTGCCCGGGGGCCACCGGGCTCGCGGCATGCGGCGCTACCTCGAGAGCCCCGTCCTCCACGCGTTGGTGGTGGACTCCTTCCGTCGAGGGCTGCCCACCGCGGCGGTGTGCCACGGCGTCCTGCTTGCGGCCCGGAGCATCGACCCGGCCAGCGGCCGGTCGGTGCTCCACGGCCGACGGACGACTTCGCTCACCTGGTCGCTCGAACGCCGCGCCTGGCAGGCGGCGCGGATCACCCGGTTCTGGGACCCCGATTACTACCGCACCTACCGCGAGCAGGCCGGGCAGCCGCCCGGCTACATGTCGGTCCAGCAGGAGGTCACCCGGGCGCTGGCTCGAGCGGAGGACTTCTGCGATGTCGAGCCCCAGGACCCGCACGCCCGGCTCAAGCAGAGTGGTCGGGCCCGGGACACGATGGCGGACGAACGGCCGGCCTTCGTCGTGCAGGACGGGGACTACCTCTCAGCCCGATGGCCCGGCGACGTCCACACCTTCGCCAAGCGGTTTGCCGCCATGCTGTGAGGGGACATGGACCGGGTGCCAAGATGGGCCGATGATCGACCACATCTCCATCCAGTGCGCCGACACCGCAGCCAGCTCCTCCTTCTACGACGCGGTCCTCGCTCCCCTGGGCGGTACGAGGGTGATGGACCTCGGTGATGTCATCGGGTACGGCGTCCCGCCGCAACCCACGTTTTGGATCGCCCCGCGGGCCACCGGGGAGGGGTTCCGCGAGTCGCACATCGCATTTATGGCGCCCGACCGCCGGGCGGTCATCGATTTCTTCGACGCGGCTGTCGCCGCCGATGCCGAGGTGTTGCACCAGCCGAAAGTCTGGCCCGAATACCACGCCAACTACTTCGGCGCCTTCGTCCGCGACCCCGACGGCAACAATGTGGAGGCTGTCTCGCACGTGCCCGCCTGACCACGCGCCCGGCGCCGGCTCGAACTGCCCTCCATGATCAGCATCGCCGACGGGATCGGCCTCCTCATCGGTATCGTGGTCATCGCCACCATCGCCGACCGGCTGCGGCTCCCCTACCCCATCCTGTTGGTCCTGGCCGGCATCGGCGTGGCCCTGATCCCCACCGAGCACCGGGTGGAGCTCCAGCCCGACCTGGTGCTGCTGGTCTTCCTGCCCCCGCTCATCTACGACGCCTCGCTGGACACCTCCGCCCGCGAGCTCCGCTCCCACCTGCGACCCATCCTGTTGCTAGCCGTCGGCCTGGTCGTGGCCACCATGGTGGCGGTCGCCGTGGTGATCCACTCGGTGGTGAGCGGCATGAGCTGGGCGGTGGCCTTCGCCCTCGGGGCCATCGTCTCCCCGCCCGACTCGGTGGCCGCCACCCAGATCGCCGGCAAGCTGGGGCTGCCGCGCCGTCTGGTGACCATTCTCGGGGGCGAGGGCCTGATGAACGACGCCACCGCGCTGACCGCCTACGCGGTGGCGGTGACCGCGGTCGGCGCAGGGTTCACGCTTGCCGATGTTTTCGGGAGGTTTCTGTTCGCCGTGGTGGTCGGGGTGGCCATCGGCCTCTTCGTCGGATGGTTCGGAGTCCGGATGCTACGGCTCACCGAGACACCGGTGATCGAGAACAC
This sequence comes from Acidimicrobiales bacterium, assembly GCA_035949055.1. Lineage (GTDB taxonomy): Bacteria > Actinomycetota > Acidimicrobiia > Acidimicrobiales > RAAP-2 > Bog-756. Next base: position 7,108 of record DASZIO010000012.1, on the reverse strand, counting down.
CATGTTGTTGATCCTGCCCTTCGCCGCCTACCTGCCTGCCGACAAGGTGGGGGCATCCGGGGTGCTGGCCGTGGTGGCCACCGGTCTCTACTTCGGCCACTACGGCTCGCGGACGCTCACCGCCGCCGCCCGGCTGCAGCAGCGCGAGATCTGGGACCTCATCGTCTTCCTCCTGACCGGGATGTCCTTCCTGCTGGTCGGCCTGGAGCTCCGGCCGATCCTCGACAACCTGGTCAATCGAGAGTCGGGTTCGCTCGCCCTCGAGGCCATCGCGGTGGTGGGCGCGGTCATCGTGGTGCGGATGGCTTGGATGTTCGCCGCCACCGCGCTGCCCGGGGGGGAGCGGCTCTTCGGTGCGAGCCTGCAGTCGGGGCGTTCGTGGCGGGAGACAGCGATCGTCGGGTGGGCCGGTATGCGCGGCGCGGTGAGCCTGGCCGCGTCACTCGCGCTGCCGCAGAGCTTCCCGGAACGGGACCTGCTGGTGTTTGTCACCTTCGCGGTCATCGTCGTCACATTGGTCGGCCAGGGCCTGACCCTGCCCCCGCTCATCCGACGGTTGGGACTGGTGACGCGCGACGAGCAGGACATGGTGCTGGTGGCCGAGGCGCGGCGGCGACTGACGGTGCTCGCGTTGTCCCGCATCGACGACCTGAGCGTCGGCGCCGGGGTCCCCGAGGACGTGACCAAGCGCATCCGTAGCGGCTACGAGTCGCAGCTGGCCCGGATCGACCGGCGGCTCGAGGCGATGTCCTCGGGGCACCCGGACAGGGACGGCTCGGGTGGGCAACCGGGCCCGACGGTCGGTAGCAACGAAAGGTTGCAGGCCGAGCTCGAGCTCCGACGGTTGCTCATCGCGGTGGAGCGGGACGAGCTCGATCAGTGGCTGGCCCGACGGAAGGTCACGGTCCGGGTGGCGGACGGGGTACGGGCCGCGCTCGACATCGACGAGACCACCATGCGGCCCTGAACGCGCTGCAGGGCGCCTCCGAAGAGACGCCCTGCAGGTACGAATTGCTGATTTAGGCACCGGGTCTCCGTGCTGCGCCGGATGGGACCTGGGTCCGGCTGGGTCGCCCGATGGGTGTCTGGCTGGGATTCGCCAGGTGGTACAGCGAGCCGCCTCAGCGGCCAGCCACCTCCAGGGTCCCAAAAGGTTGACTGCTCAGTTGGACCACCTCCTCTCTCTGGTGATCCCATGGTAGCGAGCAGAGAAGCCCGGCCGGGTGAGGGGCTCCGGCGGCCCTGGGCAAACCCGGACCCGGCACGGTAACCTACGAACATATGTTCGTATCACCGACCGACCAGCGGCCGGGAGCCGGCCCGGCCCGGAGATGGGCCGGAGAGCCCCTGGCCCTGCTGGCCGAGCGCACCCGACCTGTCTCCTCCAGTCAGTCCCGCCTCCTACCGGTGCTCCCATCCCTCGTCGAGCTGTTCCCCGACGGGAGCCTGCGCCGGGGAAGCAGCATCGTGATCAGTGGTTTGGACGGGACCGCCGGCGGCAGCGTGTCCCTGGCCCTGGCCCTGATGGCCGCGGTGTCGGGTACCGGCTCGTGGTGCGCGCTGGTCGGTATGGCGGGTCTCGGTGCCGTGGCTGCCCATGACATCGGCGTCGATCTGACCCGCTTGGCGGTGATCCCCCGACCCGGCGCGGCCTGGCCCGAGGTCGTCGCCGTACTGGTCGGGGGTGTCGACCTGGTGGTGCTCCATCCCCCGTTCCCTCCCCGCCCCACCATGGCGGCCAAGGTGGTGGCGAGGGTCAGGGAACGCCGGTCCGTGCTGGTGGTGGCGGGGGGACGGTCGGGATGGCCGGAGCCTCCCGACATTCACCTGAGCATCGACAGCATGCAGTGGGACGGCGCCGGCACCGGTGAGGGATATCTGCAGCGGCGGCTGGTATCGGTCTCGGCCACGGGGCGGCGGGCGGCGGCGCGGTCCCGTCACCGCCGGCTGTGGATGCCATGGACCACCGGGGCAGTGTTGGACGTCGCCGAGACAAGGGTCGATGACACGCCGTCGGTCGATGAGACAGTGGGGATCACCGCATGACCGGTGGCCCGGGCATCAGCGGCATGGACCGGCTCCTCGTCGTGCGCTGTCCGGACCTCCTCGACGAAGACGAGAGCGGAGACAACCTCCGCTCGTTCGTCGAGATGATCGGAGCGGTGGAGGCGTTCTGCCCGTGGGTCACGACTGTGCGATCCGGCATCTGCTCCCTGCCGACCCGTGGCCCGGCCCGGTACTTCGGGGGCGAGGGCCCATTGGCCCGATCGGTGGCCGACGCCGCCTCCGCCATCACCACTGCCGAAGTCGGAGTGGCCGACGGGCTGTTCGCGGCGATACTCGCCGCTCGACACGGCCGGGTGGTCCCGCCGGAGGGCACCCCCGCCTTCCTGGCGCCGTTCCCGGTGAGCATCCTCGACCGGCCCGAGCTGGCCGAGCTGTTGCACCGGTTGGGTCTCCGCAGCCTCGGCGATTTCGCCACCCTCCCCGAGTCCCATGTGCTCGCCCGGCTCGGGGCCGACGGAGTCGCCTGCCACCGAGTGGCCGGAGGACGAAGCGGTGAACTCGAGGATCTACGCCAGCCGGCCGCGGTCCGGCGGGTGGACGAGCAACGGGCGGCCGGACGGACCAGCCGGCACGCCCAGGGGGCAGTGGGCGAGGTGGGGTTCTGGGGCGGGGTGAGCGACACCGATGCCCGAGCGGGACGAGCGCTCGCCGCGGTACAGGACCTCCTCGGGCCGGACGGTGTGGTGACCCCGCGACTCCAGGGGGGACGCGGGCCGGCCCAGCGGGCCCGGTTCGTCACCTGGAACGCCCGGGAGGGGCACAGGGACGCCACCCTCGGCGCCCCCTGGCCCGGACAGATCCCGCCCCCCGCCCCGACCATCGTGCACCCGGTCCCCCTCCCCGCCGAACTGGTCGACGCCGGTGGCGGCCCGGTTTCGGTCTCGGGGCGCGGCCTGCTCACCGCGCTCCCCTGCCGACTGTCGGTGGAGGAGCATCCCTGGTCGGCGGTGACCGCCTGGGCCGGCCCATGGCCGTCCGACGAGCGATGGTGGTCGAGGTCCCGCCGGAGGAGGGCACGCCTGCAGACAGTGACCGGCACCGGAGCTCATCTGCTCGTAGCCGAAGGGGGTCGTTGGTGGATTGAAGCCACCTACGAATGACCGCCGCACCGACATGGCCTACGCCGAACTGCACGCCCATTCCAACTTCTCGTTCCTCGACGGTGCCAGCCATCCCGAAGAGCTGGCCGCCGAGGCGACCCGGCTCGGCTTGTCCGGCGTCGCCCTGACCGACCACAACGGCCTCTACGGTGTGGTCCGCTTCGCCGAGGCAGCCCGGGCCTTCGGCCTACCCACCGTCTTCGGTGCCGAGCTCACCGTCACCGGAACGGGTGCCGGCCATGTCCGCACCGGCGTACCGGACCCGGACGGCACCCACCTGGTCGTGCTGGCCCGGGACCCCGAAGGCTATGCCCGTCTCAGCCGGGTCATCGCCGAGGCGCACCTGGCGGGTGGCGAGAAGGGGAAGCCGATCATCACCCTCGACGCGCTGTCCGAGCGTCATGGCGGCCATTGGCACATCCTCACCGGGTGCCGCAAGGGCGCCCTCGCCGCCGCCCTCACCACCAACGGCCCCGCCGCCACCCGCCGGGTCCTCGACCACCTGATCGAGCGGTTTGGTCGCGAACAGCTGGCCGTCGAGCTCTGGGATCACGGCAACCCGATCGACGCCACCCGCAACGACGCGCTGGCCGTGGTGGCCATCGAGCGGGGGGTGACCCCGGTGGCCACCAACAACGTGCACTACGCCACCCCGACCCGGTTCCCCCTGGCCACCGCGTTGGCCGCGGTCCGGGCCCGGCGGGCGCTCGGGGACCTCGAGGGCTGGCTCCCCTCATCGGCCACCGCCTGCCTCCGCGGTGAGGCCGAGCAGCTCCGCCGGTTCGCACGGTGGCCCGGGGTGGTCGCCAACGCCGCGGCGGTAGCCGCCATGTGCTCGTTCGACCTCCGGCTGGTGGCACCCCGGCTCCCCGACTTTCCCGTCCCTGCCGGTCATACCGAACAGACCTGGCTGGTCGAGCTGGTCCGCCGGGGCGCCACCGACCGGTACGGGTCCCGCGGGGCGGAACGGGTCCCGGGGGCCTGGACCCAGCTGGAGCGCGAGCTGACCATCATCGGCGCCCTCGGCTTCCCCGGCTACTTCCTCACCGTGTGGGACATCGTGGCGTTCTGCCGGCGCAACGACATCCTCTGCCAGGGGCGGGGGTCGGCGGCCACCTCTGCCGTCTGTTACGCACTCGGCATCACCAACGTCGACGCCGTTTCCCTCGGGCTGCTGTTCGAACGCTTCCTCTCCCCCGCCCGGGACGGCCCGCCGGACATCGATGTCGACATCGAGTCCGGGCGACGTGAAGAGGTCATCCAGTACGTCTACGAGCGCTACGGCCGGCTGCACGCGGCCCAGGTGGCCAACGTCATCACGTACCGGTCGCGCTCGGCCCTGCGCGACATGGGCAAGGCGCTCGGCCATCCGATCGAGGAGGTGGACGCCTGGTCGAAGTCGGTCGACCGGGGTGAGCCCCTCGACCGGCGGGAGGACCTCCCTCCCCTGGTGCGCGACCTGGCCACCGAGCTGGCCGACTTCCCACGACACCTTGGCATCCACTCCGGAGGCATGGTCATCTGCGACCGGCCGGTGGTCGAGGTCTGCCCGGTGGAGTGGGGACGGATGCCCGGTCGCACCGTGCTCCAGTGGGACAAGGACGACTGCGCGGCGGCCGGGCTGGTCAAGTTCGACCTACTGGGTCTCGGCATGCTGACCGCACTGCACAACATGGTCGATCTGGTGAGGACGTTCCACCACGTCTCGATCGATCTGGCCCGGCTCGAACAGGAGCCCGAGGTCTACGACCTGCTGTGCCGGGCCGACACCGTCGGGGTGTTCCAGGTGGAGTCGCGGGCCCAGATGAACACCCTCCCCCGGGTCCAGCCCCGGTGCTTCTACGACCTGGCCATCGAGGTCGCCCTCATCCGCCCCGGGCCCATCCAGGGCCACGCCGTGCACCCCTATATCCGGCGGCGCAACGGGACCGAACCCGTCACCTACCTGCACCCGCTGCTACAGCCGGCCTTGGAGCGGACGCTCGGGGTACCGCTCTTCCAGGAGCAGCTGATGCAGATCGCCATCGACGTGGCCGGGTTCACCCCGACCGAGGCCGACGAGCTGCGCCAGGCGATGAGCGCCAAGCGCTCCGGACAGCGGATGGCCCGCCTGCGCGACCGGCTGTTCGCCGGCATGGCCGCCCGGCAGGTCTCGGCCGAAGTGTCCGAACAGGTGTACGCGGCCCTGGCTGCATTCGCCAATTTCGGATTCCCCGAGAGCCATTCGGTGGCCTTCGCCCATCTGGTCTACTCCACCGCCTGGTGCAAGGTGCACTATCCGGCCGCCTTCACCGCCGGACTGTTGAACGCTCAGCCCATGGGGTTCTGGTCGCCCGACAGCCTGGTGGCAGACGCCAAGCGTCACGGGGTGGCCGTCCGCCGGCCCGATGTGAATTCCGGCCAGGCCGACGCCTGGCTCGAGGCGTTGGCTCCGGAGGACGACGAACCGGACGGCGCGCCGGTGCAGGCGGCCGTGCGGCTCGGGCTGTCCTCGGTGCGGGGCGTCGGGGCGGAGACCGCGAAACAGATCGCCGAAGGCGGGCCGTGGGCGGACCTGGAGGACCTGGTCCGTCGGGCCGGCGTGACCCGGGCCCAGCTGGAAGCACTGGCCACGGCGGGGGCTCTCGACAGCCTGGTCTCCGGCGACACCCGGTGCGGACCGAGTGTGGACACGGGACGGCGATCGTTGGTCTGGGAGGCGGGCGCGGCCTCCCAGGCCACCCCCGACCGGCTCCCCGGAGTGGTCACCGGCTCGCATCCGCCTCCGCTCCCCAGCCCCACCCAGTGGGAGAGGGTGGCCGACGATCTGTGGGCCCTCGGCATGGCCCCCGACACCACCGCCATGCAGTTGGCCCGCAGCCGGCTGAGCCAGCGAGGAGTGCTCCCGGCCGCGGCGCTGGCATCGAGGCCGGCGGGCGACCGGATCACCGTCGGAGGGGTGGTGACCCACCGCCAACAGCCCGAGAGCGCGCACGGTGCCGTCTTCTTGAACCTCGAGGACGAGACCGGCATGGTCAACGTCGTCTGCTCCCGCGGCGCCTGGCTCCGATGGAAGCCGGTGGCCAGATCGTGCGCGGCCCTGCTGGTACGCGGCCGGGTCGAGCGGTCGGAGGGGTCGATGACCCTGGTAGCCGAGCGATTCGACCCCCTCGAGCTGGGCCCGGTCCCCCCCTCGAGGGACTTCCGCTGACCCGTGATGCGTTCTCCGACCGCTAAAGATGCACAGTCCGGGCACCGATACCACCCCTGATCCAGTCCATCGGGAGCACACCACCACCAGTACCGGCGCAGCCGACCAGCGAAAGCCGTTTCAGGACCCATGGTGTTCGGGGCGGTCCCCTCCGAGCTGCGGACGCCACCGGGCCGGCGTAACGAGAGGAGAGTGAACAATGACCGGACAGATCAGCACCCTCCCCATCGAGCTGGTGGCCGTCATCGTGGCGGCCTCCATGGTGGTCGGCGCCGTCGACATCATCCGCCAGCCGGGATGGGCGTGGAAGCGGGCCGAGGAGAGCAAGCCCGCCTACCTCATCCTCGATCTACTCCTGCCGGTGATCGGACTGAGCATGTACGCGTTCCGGGCCCGACCCAAGGTGACCGCGGCCGTGGGCGCAGGCGCCGCCCCCACCCTGGTGGTCGATCCCTGGCCCATGACGGAACCGGAGCCCGAGCGGACCGAGAAGACCGAGCGGACCGCACCGGCCGCGGTGGCCGTCGAAACGAATCCGTTCACCGGCTTCCGGGAGCTGGCCGGCAACGGCCACGGCCCGGCCGGTACCGGTCCGATCCCCAGCGGGCGGGAGCAATTCGAAGTCAGCAGCACCTTCTTCAGCACCGGCTCGTCCACCCGCACCATGCGGCACCCCTTGGCGCTGGCCCGCGCCTACCGGCCGAAGCAGCGGACGAGCCTGGTCGAGTCCGACGAGCCGCAACCGGAGCGG
>DASZIO010000011.1:0-2405 GCA_035949055.1 Acidimicrobiales bacterium | reverse complement strand
CGCTCCCAGCTGGTGCATGGTCGAGACACCGAGCCCGATCTGGTCGTCGCCGGCCGGGGGATCCCCGGCCACCGTCGAGAAGAGGAGCGGCCCCTTGACCGACGTCGCGCCGAGGGTGCCGACGATCTTCCCGTGGACCGTAACGTCCCCTGCGCCGACACCCTCGGTGACCGCGGTGACGGCCCGGTTGTGCTCCAGGCTGGCCAGCAGGGCGGGGTTCGGCGGGCTGAAACTGACCTGCTCGGGGTCGCCGTAGAGCCGGGGCGTCGCGGTCAGGTTGGTCAGGCTGGCGCCGAAGACCCCCGTCCCGCACAGCGCGATGACCGCCAGCACCATGCCGAGGAGCGCAGAGCCCAATGGAACGGCAGACCCGTCGGATCGGCGCTCCAGGGCGTTGCGGACGCCGATCACCGCGGTGGGTGGCGCTCCCAGGGTCACCAGATGCCGCACCACCGCCGACGATCGGGACGCGGCGGCCCGCTCGTCCATCCGCCCGGTGCGCGCCGCCCGCAGTGCCGGCCAGATGCCGAGCGCGAGGACGACGGCCACGGTGACGAGAGCTCCGAGCAGGAGCACGAGCGAGTCGAACGCGATTCCGGTGGAGCTTTCCGCCAGACGGGCCTCGCCGAGGGGAGCGATGGGGGACAACGCCGTGGCGAGCACGACGGCGCCCACGGCGCCGGCCAGGCCCACCACCAGGTTCCGCGCCACGTGGACTGCGAAGAGCTCCCGCCCGGACATGCCTACGGCGACAAGGGTCGGATGGTCCTGGCTCTCGACGGCGCTCTGGCGGGCCAGCGCCTGCCCGACGACGGCCAGCCCGACGAGCGCGGCGAGCGCGGCGAGGATCCACCAGCCGACGGCCTGGGGGTGGATCGACGACTGGATCGTGGCTGCCGTTCCGTCCTCGCTCGAGGCGCCGACTGAGCCCATGCCCAGGTTCAGTCGGTTGGCTTGCTCGTCGAACTGGGGGATGCCTGCCGCACCGAGGCGTAGGCGGACCAGGTACTCGTATTGCAGGGCCGTATGCGGGAGCACCGAACGGGTGAAACCCGGGCCTGCATACAGCAAGTAGACCGGGGCAGTCCCGGAGGGGAACTCAACCTCGCTGGCTTCGATCCCGACCACGTGTAGGGCGAGGTGTGGGCCATGCGGGTCAGGGAGCCCCGTATTGGGGTTGTTGTAGTCGGCCGCCTGCGACGGTGCTTCGAACGGGACGTGGAACACGGTTCCCACGCGCACCCCGCTCTGTTGCAACGTGGACGATGCCAGAACCTGGTCCGGCCTCGACGGGTCGGGCAACTGGCCGGAGACGAGCTTGAAGGGCGACGCGCCCCCGCCCGACACGACGACCACGCCGAAGTTGTTGTCGTTGATCTGTCCGCAGTCACAGGTCGGATTCCCCGCGTCGGCGAGGACCAGTTCTGTAGCCGAGGCGACTCCTGGAATGCGGGCAACCGCGGGCACCGGTCTGGTGGCGTAGACGATCGTGTCGAACCCGTGGGCCGCCACGAACCGGGGGAACGCGTTTTCGGTCCTCCGACCGGCAGCCGCGGCGGCCAGCACGAGGCCGCCGACCACGCCGACGAGAAGGGCGATGGCCAGCCAGGACCGCCAGCGGCGGCGTAACTCGGCTTCGAACACCAGCCTGACTGCTCCCACGGAATATCCCTCCCGTCACCCGCCAGCTTGGCGAAGCCAACAGGGGTTACCAAGGTGGCCACCCCGCACAGCCCGCTCGTGGTGACACCACCCGCCGGCGGCCTGCGTGCTCGGGGCAGCCCGCTCAGGGTGCCCGCAGTAGCAACCGATCATGTAGTGGGTAACATAGTGGGTATGGCGTATGTGGTCGCGCGTCCGAAAGGGCGTTTCGAGATCCGGGAGTCAATCCACACCCCCAAGGGCCCCCGGGCCCGGTCTCTGGCCAACTTTTCGCATCTCAGCGACGAGGTGTTGGCTCGTGCCAACGAACGGGCGACCCGTCCCTTCGACCAGGATGCGGTGCGGGCCGCCGCCGCCCGGGCCGCCGCCCGATCCCGCGAGGCGCGAACCGGAGCGGCGGAAGTTGCACCGAAAGGCACGCTCCATCACGGCCGCCCTGAGACGCGAGAGTTCGTCGAGGCTTCCCGCCGTATGGCCCGCTCGGTGGAGCGCATCCCGCCGACCGACGCACGCCGCGACCCCGGCGACGTCCTCATCGGGCTTCTCGATTTCGTGGCAATGGTCAAGCCCTTCGGACCCGACCGTGCTCCGGAGCCGCTCCGGTTCCCGCCGCTCGCCCGCCTCCGGGAGGAACGGATCGCCGGGGCGAATCATCGGTGAGCAGCACCGAGGAGCTCAGTGACCTGGCGCCCAAGATCGTCTCACTCCACGAGATGCTCGATTCCGCCGGCGTGCCGCACCAA
>DASZIO010000010.1:0-9474 GCA_035949055.1 Acidimicrobiales bacterium | reverse complement strand
ACCAGCTCGGAGATGGCGATCGGCTTTTCGAAGTGGCGCTTCTCCTCGACGAAGCGCGATTCGCCCGGGCCGTAGGCGAGCGTCTGGTCCTGGAGGGGGCACTCGCCACCCTTGTCGCAGACCGGACAGTCGAGGGGATGGTTGATGAGAAGGAACTCGAGGACGCCGTCCTGGGCCTTCTTCACCTTCTCCGAGCCGGTGACCACCGTCGACCCCGCCTGGACCTCGACGAAGCAGCTCGGTTGCAGTGACGCCCCGCGTGGACCGCTGACCTCGACCAGGCACATCCGGCACACCCCGACCGACTTCATGCGGGGGTGGTAGCAGAAGCGCGGGATGAACGTGCCGGCCCGCTCGGCCGCGGCGATGAGCATCTCGCCCTTGACCGCGGTGACCTCGCGCCCGTCCAGGGTGAACGTCACCTCCTCGGCGGGCGGCGCGGCGGGCTCAGCCATAGGGGCAGCCCCCCTCCTTGATGTGCACGAGGAACTCGTCGCGGAACATCTGGATGGCCGAGGCGATCGACGACGGGATCGACGGCCCGAGGACGCAGATGGTCGTCTGTTGGGGCGGCCAGCTGAGCCCGGGAGAGATGTTGTCGGAGGCGTCGAGCAGGAGGTCGAGATCCTCCTCGCGCCCCTCACCGGTCTCGATGCGGTTCATGATCTTCTCGAGCCAGCCTGAACCCTCCCGGCACGGCGTGCACTGTCCGCAGGACTCGCGAGCGAAGAACTTGGTGATCCGCCACGACGCCCGCACCGCGCAGGTGTGGTCGTCCATGACCACCACCGAGCCCGAGCCGAGCATGGAGCCGGCCGCGCCGACCTCGTCCTGGCCGAGGGGAAGGTCTATCTGGTCCGGGCCGAACCACGGGGCCGAGACGCCACCGGGGATGAACGCCTTGAGGCTGCGGCCGCCGGGGATGCCCCCGCCGAGCACCGGAGCGTTGATCAGGTCGCCGAACGTCGTCTTGACCATCTCGAGCTCGAACACGCCGGGGTTCTTGACGTGCCCGGCCAGGGCGAACAGGCGAGTGCCCGTCGACCGGCCTTCACCCAGGGCGGCGAAGGCCGCGCCACCGTTGCGCACGATCCAGGGGAGGTTGGACATGGTCTCCACGTTGTTGACCACGGTGGGCTGACCGTAGAGGCCGATGGCTGCCGGGAAGAACGGGGGCTTGATGCGCGGGAAGCCGCGTTTGCCCTCGAGAGACTCGAGCAACGCGGTCTCCTCGCCGCAGATGTAGGCGCCGGCCCCCGGGTGCACCACGATGTCGACCGAGAAGCCCGAGCCGAAGATGTCGGCGCCGACCGCCCCGTGGGCATAGGCGTCGTTGATGGCGGCCTCGACCCGTTCGAGCCCGAGGGCGAACTCACCGCGGACGTAGATGAAGACCTGCGACACCTGCAAGGCGTAGGCGGCGATCAGCGAGCCTTCGATCAGCTGGTGGGGGTCCCGCTCGACCAGCAGGTGGTCCTTGAACGTGGCGGGCTCGCTCTCGTCGCCGTTCACCACCAGGTAGGTCACCGGGTCCGCCCGCAGCATGGCCCACTTGCGCCCGGCCGGGAAGCCGGCACCGCCCCGGCCGAGCAGGCTGGCCGTGTCCACCTCGTGGGCCACCGCCTCGGGGGTCATGGTGAGGGCCTGGCGCAGGCCCTCGTAGCCGCCCGTGGCCAGGTAGCGCTCGAGGGTGTGGGAGTCGGCGTGCTCGAGGCGGCTGGTGACGATCTTCGGGGGGTCGGTGACGGCCACTAGGAGGGGCCCTCGCCTTTGGCCGCCTGGCTGGCCGCCGCCCGTTGGGCTTGGGCCTCGGCCATGGCCGCCCGTTCTGCCACCACCTCGGACCGGTCCGCCTGGAGCCCGGTCGACCGCGCCACCCGGTTCAGCGTCCCGTGCGGCGGGATGTCATCGCCGTGTGCGCCCGACCGCAACTCGTCCATCAGCCGGTCGAACGACTCCGGCGTCTGGCCGCCGACGAAGCGGTGGTTGACCTGGACGCACGGGGTCCGGTCGCAGTCGGCCAGGCACTCGGCCTCCTCCAGCGTGATGGCGCCGTCCGGCGTCGTCCCCCCGGTATTGACCCCCAGCGACGCCTCGGCATGAGCCAGTAGCTCGGCGGCCCCCCCGAGGAGGCAGGCGATGTTGGTGCACACCGCCACCAGGTGCCTGCCGACCGGTTCGGTGTGCAGCATGTCGTAGAACGAGGCGGTCCCGAACACCTCGGCCGGGGTCACGCCGACCAGGGTGGCGACGTCCTCCATGGCCTCGGGGGTCAGCCAGCCGTCCTGCTCCTGGGCCAGGTGGCAGAGGGGGACGAGCGCGGACCGGGGCTCGGGGTAGAGGTCGATGAGCTGGCGGGCCCGGGCCAGCCGATCCGGGGTCAGGTGGGCGGTGGACGGAGCGTTGCGCCGCCCGTTCGCGGCCGGCACCGGATGGACCGGCTCGCTCACCGGTCCACCTCTCCCATCACCGGGTCGATGCTCGAGGTCACCGCCACCGCGTCGGCCAGCAGGCCGCCGCGCAGCATGACCGGCAGGCCCTGGAGGTTCACGAAGCTCGGCCCGCGGATATGCATCCGGTAGGGCTTGGGCGACCCGTCCGAGACCAGGTAACAACCGAGTTCGCCCCGCGGCGACTCGACGGCGACATAGACCTCGCCCTCGGGCACCTTGAACCCCTCGGTGAACACCTTGAAGTGGTGGATGAGGGCTTCCATCGACTCGTCGATGCGCCCGCGCGGGGGCGGCGTGACCTTCTTGTCCTGCACGCGGTAGTCGCCGGCCGGCATCTTCTCGACGATCTGGCGGACGATCCGGACGGATTCCCGGATCTCGTTCAGACGGACCGAGTACCGGTCGAAGTTGTCGCCGTAGGTGCCGATGATCACGTCGAAATCGACCTCGTCGTACCGCAGGTAGGGCATCGAGCGGCGCAGGTCCCAGGGAACGCCGGTCGATCGCAACACCGGACCGGTGAGGCTGAGGGCGAGGGCCTCCTCGGCGGACAGCGAGCCGATGCCCTCCACGCGCTGGCGGAACACGGGTTGGCCGGTGAGGAGCTCGTCGTACTCGTCGGTCCGCTCGAGGACGGTGTCACAGATCACGGTGACGTCGTCCTCCCAGCCGTCGGGCAGGTCGGCGGCGGTGCCCCCCGGGCGGATGAAGTTGTGGTTCATGCGCAGGCCGGTCGTCTTCTCGAAGAAGGCGAGCACCATCTCGCGCTCGCGGAACCCGTAGATCATCATCGACGTCGACGCGAGGTCCATCCCGTTGGTAGCCATCCACATCAGGTGGGAGGAGATCCGGTTGAGCTCGACCAGCAGCATGCGGATCCAGTCCGACCGCGGCGGCATCTCCACCCCGAGCAGTGCTTCCGTGGCCAGTGAGAACACCAGCTCGTTGTGGAGCGGGGCCAGATAGTCCATGCGGGTGACGTTGGTCGACCCCTGCACGTAGGTCAGTTCCTCGCCCGTCTTCTCCATGCCGGTGTGGAGGTACCCGATGACCGGCTTGGTGCGCAGCACGGTCTCGCCGTCGAGCTCGAGCATCAGTCGCAGCACCCCATGGGTCGAGGGGTGTTGCGGACCCATGTTGATGATCATGGTCTCGTCCTCGGACCGCTCGATGTCGATGTCGGTGGCGTCGACCGCCACTCCCTCGGGCAACCGGAGTACGGCGCCGGCTTCGCGGCGCAACTCGCCGGCGCCGGTCTCGGAGCGGCGAAACAGCTCCTGGACCCCTTCCGAGGTCTCGCCGAGGAGCCCGGCGGGCTCGTCCATCGGCCGCGAGTCGAGGAAGCGGAGACCCGTCGCCGACGGGGCGGCCGTGGGAGACGGTCCGTCGGTCGCCGGCCGTTCGGCCCCGTCCGCCGGCTCCGACTGCGTCTGGTCGCTCATCGGGGCCCGGGGGCTCCCTTGAACTGGACCGGCACCCGGCCGACGCCGTAGTCCTTGCGAAGGGGATGGCCCTCCCAGTCCTCGGGCATCAGGATGCGGGTCATGTCGGGGTGGCCGGCGAACACGATGCCGAACAGGTCGTAGGCCTCGCGCTCCATGGCCTCGACGCCGGGGTAGATGTCGAACAGGGTCGGCACCACCGGGTCCGAGTCGGGTACTTGAAGTCGCACCCGCACCCGACGCGCCTGGCTGAGCGACAGCAGGTTGACGACGACTTCGAACCGCTCGGCCCGCAGTCCGTCGGGCAGGCGACGGGGTGGGGCGGCCAGGTAGTCGACCGCGCAGAGATCGGAGCACATCTCGAACCCGCCGTCACGGTAGGCACCCACCAGGGAGACGTACCGATCGAGCGGGGGAAAGACGACTTCGTCCTGGGCAACGGCCGTCACAGAGGCTCACCCACACTGCGGGCGATGACCGGGTTGCGCTTGGGGGTCCCCACATGGAGGGCATCGGAGCGGTCGGGTGTCCACCCCGAGGTGGTCTCGTCCGCCCCGGTGCGGCGGTCGTCAGTGTCACCGCCCTCGTCGTCGGCCAGGTCGGCACGGCGCAGTTCCGGGTCCGACTCGCGCACGGTGATGTGGTTGGTACGCACCTTCTCGTGCAGGGTCAGGATGGCGTGCATCAGCGTCTCGGGCGTGGGAGGGCAGCCCGGGGCATAGACGTCCACCGGGACGACCTGGTCCACCCCCTGCACGATGGCGTAGTTGTTGAACATGCCGCCCGTGCTGGCACAGACGCCCATCGACAGCACCCATTTGGGCTCCATCATCTGGTCGTAGACCTGGCGCAGGACCGGTGCCATCTTCTGGGAGACCCGGCCGGCGACGATCATGAGGTCGGCCTGCCTCGGGGAGGCTCGGAACACCTCCATGCCGAACCGGGCGAGATCGAAGTCGGCCGCGCCCGCCGACATCATCTCGATGGCGCAGCAGGCCAATCCGAAGGTCGCCGGCCACATCGAGTACCGGCGGGCCCACTTGACCAGGTCCTCGAGCCTCCCGGTCAGGAAATTGTGCTGCAGGTCCTCCAGACCCATGACCGTCCGCCTGATCTACGCAGCTCGACCGGGACCGGTCGGCACGGGGGCCGGGTCTCCTGTCGTCGGGGCGTCCGGGTCGCTGATGGCTGGCGCAAGCGGGTCGGTGGGCGAGGCCGCGGGTCGCCGTGTGCGGCCGGGACCCCCCGGTCCGGCCGTGATGCGTTCGATGGTCGAGTCCGAGGTGCGGGGTGGCGTGGCGCTCGCCAGCCGCTTGGCGGGACCCCAGCTGAGGGCCCCGTTGCTGATCAGGAAGAGGAAGGAGACGAACACCACAGCGGCGAAGACGACGACCTCTACCAGGCCGAAGGACCGGAGCTGACGGAAGATGACCGCCCATGGGTAGAGGAACACGATCTCGATGTCGAAGATGATGAAGATCATGGCGATCAGGTAGAAGCGGACCGGGAACCGGGTGGGCGATTCGATGGCCGGGACGATGCCGCACTCATAGGGCGCGACCTTGGCCGCAGTGGGGCGCTTCTTCGGAGCCAGGAGCCCGGACCCGACAAACGAGAGGCCGGCGAACAGGAGGCCGAGAATGAGCAGCACCAGGATGGGGAGATAGTCGTCCACAGCGATCCGTTTTTACCACGCAGCCCTTCCTCGAAGCACATCGACGCAGGCGCCTGACATGGGGCTGAGGCGCTCCGGTGCCGGCGCGCCGCCCCGGCCGTACCGCCCCTAGCATGAGCGGTCGTGAACCACGTCCATGACGTCCTGGTGGTCGGCGGGGGGCCGTCGGGGTCTTCCTGCGCATATTGGCTCGCCGAGGCCGGCTGGGACGTGGCGCTGGTCGAGTCCAAGGTGTTTCCCCGAGACAAGACGTGCGGCGACGGGCTGACCCCCCGGTCGGTGCGCCAGCTGGCCGACATGGGCGTCGAGGAGGCCCTGGCCGGTGCGCACCGGTACGGCGGGATGCGGACCCACGCCTACGGGAGGGTGCTCGACATGGCCTGGCCCGAGCACCCGACCTTCCCCTCGTACGGGTATGTGATCTCGCGCCACGACCTCGACGGCATCGTGAACGAGCGGGCCGACAAGGCCGGGGCCACGGTATGGCAGGGCACCGAGGCTCTCGAGCCGCTACTGGCGGACGATCAGCCGGCTGCCCGGACCATCCGGGCCCGGGCTCGCGGCGCCGACGAGCCCGGCGGTGCCGGGCCGTTGCTTCCCTCGTGCGTCGGCGCACTGGTCAAGGAAAAGGACAGCGGGACCACCCGGCGTATCGAGGCCCGCTATGTCGTAGTGGCCGACGGATCGAACTCGCGCTTCGGCCGGGCACTCGGCACCGCCCGCGATCGCAGCCAGCCCATGGGGCTCGCTCTCCGCGGCTACTACCGCTCGCCCGGGCACGACCAGCCGTTCATCGAGTCCCATCTGGACATCCGCAACGACGTGGGTGAGGTGGTACCAGGCTACGGCTGGATCTTCCCCATGGGTGATGGGCGGGTGAACGCCGGCGTCGGACTGCTGTCCACCGAGCGACGGTGGAGGGGCGTGAACACGTCGACGCTGATGGAGCACTTCGTGGAGCAGGCCCCTCGCGAGTGGGAGCTCTCCCCGGCGACGAGCCTCGGTCCGCCGACGGGTGGCAAGTTGCCGATGGGCCTGTCCGTGGGTCCGAGGATCGGGCCCACCACAGTGGTGGTCGGCGACGCCACGGCGTCCATCAACCCGTTCAACGGGGAGGGCATCGCCTACGGCTACGAGAGCGGCAGGCTGGCCGCGGCAGCCTTGGGTGAGGCTCTCTGCGGCGAGGGGTTCGAGGCACTCGAGCGCTACGACACGCTGCTCGAGGAGACCTACGGATTCTACTTCCGCATGGCCCAGGCCTTCGTCCGGATGATCAGCCATCCTGAGGTCATGAAGCTTTGCGTCGGCACCGGATTGCGATCGCAGTCGTTGATGGAGTGGATATTCCGCATCATGGCCAACCTGCTTCGCCCGGACGAGACCGGTCCGGCCGAGGCCCTCTACCGCGTGGCCGCCTTCATCGATCGCCTGGCCCCCGAGCCGGCCTGACCTCTCCCGGTCCCACTCGGGGCTCCGGCCCCCCGCGCCGTCGACGCCGCCGATCAGTTGTTCAGCGCACTGCCGATCCGGGCGACCATCGCGTTGTACGGAGGGTTGAAGTCGTCCGATGGAATGGCCTCGCCATTGGTGGTGGGCTCGAGCCTGGAATCGATCCGACCCCCGAACATGAAGGCCTGGCCGATCACCTGGCTGCCCTGATTGGGAATGGCCAAGGTGGTGACGTAGCCAAAGGACTTCACGCCGGGAGGTGCGTTCAAGGTCACGGCCTGCACCTGGGCGGTCGCTCCGGGCACGGCCGCCGAGACCAGTGCACTCTGATAGGCCCCATAGCAGGTGGCGAAGTTGGGGTTGCTGAACGGGGCCTCCAAGCCCTGGACCTGGGCGGCCGTGCTCATGATGGTGGTGACCGAGTACATCTGGATGTTGGGGTCCGATGTGCTGGTGTAGCTCGGCGAACGAACTGCTGAGGTCTGTCCGGGCAGGGGCGAGCCGCCGAACAGCCCGGCGGCAGTCGTGTAGCTGATGCCCACACACGCCGCCAGGGTCCGACTGGCCTGCAACTGGGCCGTCGCCGGCGTGACGGGTGGCCTTGCCGTCCGCCCCACCGGAGTTGTCTGCCAGCCGCTCGGCAGGTCGGACAGATGGAGGTTGATCGAGGCGGCCAGCGCGGTGTCGGTCGCGACGGCCGGCGGGCTGGTCACCGTCGGTTGGGTCGTGGCGGTGGTCGTCGACCCGTTCTTCTTGACGGCGACAAAGATGATGGCCCCGATGACCACCAGCAGGACGACGAAGAGGACGACCACCACCGGCCGATTGCGGCGGCGGGCGCTGGTCCCGGTGGCGGGAGGCCCGGGCGGGGCGATCCCGCTTGGGCCGGTTGTGAGCGGGCCGGGGGGCGCACCCGGGCCGGCGGTGGAGGGGCCGGGGGGAATTGTCGACGTGAGCGGACCGGCCTGGGTGGACAGGCCGCCCGGGGAGGCCGCCGGAATCGAGCCCACCTGTCCGATGGGAGGAACACCGGCTCCCGGGGGACCGGGCTGGGGTGGGGCCCCGACCGGGGCGGCCGCCGCTCCCGTGGCGTTCGCGCTCCCCGCGGCGGCCACCGCTCCGGCCGCACCAGCAGCGCCAGCCGCACCGAGCGCGCCGGAACGGGCTGCCTTCCGGCGGCGCCAGCCGCCCGACGACGGAGCCGGCTCGGGAATCCCTCCCTGCGTCGCCCCGCCCGGGTCCGTCAGGGCCGAGCCGGGTGTTCCTCCGCTGCCCGCTCCCTCTGCCGGGGGCGGCGGGAGCGTGGTGGAGGTGAGCGGTACCGGGTTCTGCGGCGGTCGAGGTGGGGGTGGAGGTGCCGACGGCCCTGCAGGCGGAACCGGCCCCGTGCCGGTCGGCGAGGCGGCTTTACGCCACCGCCTGGTCTTTTTCGTCGGGACGAGGCTGTCCGGCGCGGACCCGCCGGGAGATTGGAAGAACGGTCCGCCAACCTGGCCGGGCGGCGCCGCTGGCGGCCCGGGAGTGCCGGGGGCCGGGATCGACGGCCCCGGCGCCGGGATGGCCTGCCCCTGGCCGGGAGGGGAGGTGGCCGGCCCGGGGGGGTTGGCCCATCCGCTCATCTGACCTGACTGGGTGTCCGCGGTCGTTGGCCGCCCAGCCGGGCTCGGCGGTGGACCCCCCTGAGGAGCCGGCGGGGGACCTCCCTGGGGAGAGAGGAGGTAGCCGGCCGTGCCTTGGAGCGGAGGGGCCGGGGACGGCGGGGGCGGGGCCGCCGGAGGAGCTGGGGCCGGCGGGGCCGGGTGCCGGGCCGGCGGCGGGGGCGGGGCCGCCGGAGGGGCCTGGACCGGCGGAGGCGGGGACTGGGCCGGCGGAGGGGCCGGGACCGGCGGAGGGGCTGGGGCCGGCGGGGGCGGGGCCTGGGCCGGCGGAGGGGCTGGGGCCGGCGGGGGCGGGGCCTGGGCCGGCGGGGGCGGGGCCTGGGCCGGCGGAGGGGCTGGGACCGACGGAGGGGCTGGGGCCGCGGCCTGTGCGACGGCCGGCTCCAGAGGTTGAACCGGAGGTGGTGGCGTTGGCGGGGTCATCGAACCGGGTTCGGGCTGGGGCGGCCTGGACGGTGCCGATGCCCACGGCGGAGAGGGGGACGGGCTGGCGCTCGGCGTCGCGTTGGGTGCGGTCGCCGGCGGCCGGTGGGCGTCGGGCGTTCCGTTGGCGCCGATCGCGCCGGCCACTGCCGCAGCCGCCACCCCCGATGCCGCCGCAGCCACGCCGCGGCCCTGATTAGGGGCAGGTGCCGACTGCACCGAGGACGGGCCTCCGAAAGCTCCAGCCGGCTGGTCGGCTGCCCTGGAGGGTGGTGCAGACACCGCCGGCGGCGATGGAGCCTCGGACGACGTCGAAGCCTTGTATCGGGTGAGCCAGGCTGGCAGGGCCTGGTCGAGGTAGGCGGCCTGGCCCG
>DASZIO010000009.1:0-47237 GCA_035949055.1 Acidimicrobiales bacterium | reverse complement strand
CATGGCCTTCCGTATCGATGAGCGGGTTCAGCTCTCCGCCACCGCTACCGCCACCCTGCTCATCGTCGACGCGTGGTTCGACGTCACCACGTCGAGCAGCCGTTCCGAATTCCTGGCCGCCGTGGTGCTGGCGTCGTTTGTGGAGATTCCCGCCGCCATCTTCTCCCTCTACCTCGCCCACCGGGTCAACCGGCGCGTCTGGGAGCTGGCCGTGGCGGCCCAGGGCGTGGAAGGAGACCTCCCCCGACCTGGAGGCGATCCCCCCGCCCAAGGGCGCCCCGGGACTTGATGGCCAGCCGGGTGCGTCATTGCTTCAGGCGACGGCCTTGTCGATGCGGGCCAGCACATCGTCGGTGAGCTTGGGCAGGACGTCGACCGCGCCGAGATTCTCGCGGACCTGCTCCACCCGGCTGGCTCCGGTGATCACCGATGAGACGTGGGGGTTCCGAGCGCACCAGGCGATCGACAACTGGGCGAGACTGCACTCCAGCTCCTCGGCGACCAATTGCAGTGAGCGCACTTTGTCGTTTCGATTGGGATCGGTCAGGAGCCCTCGCAGCCATTCGTATCCGGCCAGCGTCGCCCGCGAGTCCTCGGGCACGCCATCGAGGTACTTCCCGGACAGCAGGCCCGAGCTCAGCGGGCTCCAGGTGGTGAGACCGAGCCCCATGCTCTCGTAGAGCGGTGCATACTCCTTCTCCACCCGGTCCCGCCACAGCAAGTTGTACTGCGGTTGCTCCACGACCGGCTTGTGGAGGTGGTGGCGGTCGGCGATGTCCCATGCCTCCCGAAGCTCCATCGCCGACCATTCAGAGGTGCCCCAGTAGTGGGCCTTGCCACTGGTGATGATGTCGGACATGGCCCATACCGTCTCCTCGATAGGGGTCTCGGGGTCCGATCGGTGGCAGTAGACCAGGTCGACAAAGTCGAGGCCGAATCGCTCCAGAGACCCGTCGATGGCTTGGAGCAGGTACTTGCGGTTCAGGGTGTTCTGCATGTTCACACCACGGTGGATACCCCAGAAGAGCTTGGTGGACAGTACGTAGCTGTGTCGCGGCCAGCCGAGCGAGGCGATGGCCTGGCCCATGATCCGCTCCGACTCCCCGGCCGAGTACGCCTCGGCGTTGTCGAAGAAGTTGACACCGCCTTCGTGGGCCGCCGCCAGGCAGTCCTCGGCCAGGCTGCCGGCAAGTTGTGGTCCGAACGTGACCCACGAGCCGAAGGACAGCACGCTGACCTTGAGGCCGGTCCTACCGAGTCGCCGATACTCCATGGCCATGGGTCTCCTCCTGGTCGCGTTCCGGACGAATCCTACGGTCCGGTCGTGTGGACCCGTTCGCTCGGTGCCGGTCCGTCGTGGGACTCAGGTGGCCGGTCCCACCACCGTGACCAGTGTGCCGATGGGCGTGAGGGGCCACAGCTGGGCGGCGACGGCGATCGGCATCTCCACGCACCCGTTGCTCTGGGGTGACCCATACGTCGCCCGCACGAACCCGTGCAAGGCGTCTCCCCCGTTGAAGTAGCTGGCCCAGGGGACGTTGGGGTCGTCATAGTGGCTACCGTCGGGGTTGGTGCCCTTCATCTCGGAGCTGGGCACGTGCTCGAAGACCGGATAGGTACCGTCGACGGTGTCGGCCCCCGGGGCGCCGGTGTTCACCGCGGTGTTGACCATGACCGGGGCTCCGTTCTCGTAGAGGGTCAAGGCTTCGGGCAGCTGTTTGGACACGACCACATAGCTGTACGGGTCGGCGTTCACCCGGCCGGCGGCCCGATCGGAGAGCAACGCCGACCAGACCCTTCGGCCGGCCAGCCCGTCCGCCGCCAGGCCGTGCTGATTCTCGAAGCTCATCACCGCCGCCTTGGTGATGGCGTCCTCGGATCCCTCGGTCCAGAGCGATGTGAGGGTGACGGGCGTGCCCGGCCAGCGCCAGGCGAAGGTGCCGGGCTGGGCGGTGGCCGCTTCGATCGGAGACGGGAGTCCGCCGGCCGCCGTGAACGAGACCGGCAGATAGTTGAGTTGGGCCAGCAGCTGTTGCAGCCGTTCGGTACTGGCCTGCGCCACCGAGAACGAGACCGTCACCGGCGCGGCGAGCACGGCTCCGGCCCGGCTGCGGGGACCACCGGCACCGGCCGGGAAGACGAGTGCCTCGGTGGAGGTCGGGATGAATGGCGCGGTGGCGGCGAAGGTGAACGTGCTCGGGCCGACCTGGGTCCAGGCTCCTCCGACCGCGGGATCGAAGGCCGGAAGCTCCGATGCCCCGGCCACCGGCGCCGACAACCGGACCGTGACCACCTGGTCCGAGGGCACGCTGGTGGCACCGTCGGGTGGCGTCGTGGACAGAATGGTGAGAGCCCCCGGAGCGCGGGTCGATGTGGTGCTGGCGTGCCCGGCCGCGCTCACGCCGTGGGCATGCCGGCCAAGCACGAACGCCCCGATCCCGACGGCGGCGACCACCAGGACGACGAGCAGGGTCGTCCATACGGCGCGATGACGCCGCGGGGGCGGCTTGAGGATCTGGTACTCGACCATCGGGTTGGCGGCTGTTCCGGCGCGGCGAAGCCTCCCCGAGCGTACCCAGTGCGTGCCCGGATCCGGCGTCAGCCCTACATCCGGCCGCGGAGTACCTGCCTCCGTCCGGGACCCGTCCCGCGGTCCGGGCCAGGGTGGAGTCGCTGGTTGGGACGGTCGGGAGCCCGAATGGACCTGCAGCTGGGCGGATAGCTTGGGGCACCGTGGACCTCGACTTCGCCACCGCCACCGAACTCACCCGGGCCCTCCGCCAACGACGTGTCTCGAGTCGCGAGTTGCTCGAGCACGCCCTGGCCCGGGTCGAGGAGCACAACCCGTCGCTCAATGCCGTGGTGGCCCTCGATGCCGAGCGCGCTCGCGCGGTGGCCGACGCCGCCGACGCCGCCGCGAACGCCGGAGGTGATTTGCCCCCGTTGCACGGGCTGCCCATGACGGTGAAGGACGTGTGGGAAACGGAGGGGCTGGTCACCACCTCGGGAGCGCCCGAGCTCCGGGACTATGTGCCCGAACGCGACGCTCTGGCCGTGAGCCGACTCAAGGCTGCCGGCGCCGTCGTCTTCGGCAAGACGAACACACCGCTGTACGCCGGTGACCTCCAGACCTTCAACGACGTGTACGGCGTCACCAACAACCCTTGGGACGTCACGCGGACCACCGGCGGGTCGTCCGGAGGCGCCGCGGCGGCAGTCGCCGCCGGCCTCACACCGGTGGAGCTGGGCAGCGACATCGGTGGCTCGATCCGCAACCCTGCGCACTTCAACGGCGTCTACGGGCTCAAACCGTCGTGGGGTGTCGTCCCCAGCCGGGGTCACATTCCGGGGCCGCCCGGCACCTTGCTCGAAGCCGACGTCAATTGCAATGGTCCTCTGGCCCGTAGCCTCGATGACCTCGGCCTGGTGCTGGATGTGGTGGCCGGCCCCCTGCCCGAGGACGCCGCCGGCTGGCGCCTCGAGCTCGGCGACGGACCGGTCCCCGACCTCGCCGCTCTGCGGGTGGCCACCGTGTTCGACGAGGGTCGCGACCTGCTCCCGCTGGCCGCCGACGTCCGATCCGGTCTGGATGACTTCGCCGTCCGGCTGGTCGACGCCGGCGTAGCCGTCGAGGCGGTGGGCCTGCCCGTCGCGTTGGCCGACGGGCTTCGCTCCTGGCAGGAGCTGGTCCTCCCCATCATCGGGCTCGGGTTGCCGGATGAGGTCTATGACGCGTTCACCGAGCTCGAATCGGCCGGGGGCGACGACCCCGTGCTGGTGGCGGGGCGGGCCCTGGCCGGCCGCTACCGGTCCTGGGCCCGGGCCGACGAGGTTCGCCAGCGCCAGCGCGCGGCGTGGGCGGAGCTGTTCGAGCGGTACGACCTGGTGCTGGCGCCGGTCATGCCGACCGCGGCCTTCCCCCACGACGTCAAAGGCGAGATCACCGATCGGGTCGTCGACGTCGACGGCACCGCCGTCCCCCACATGATCATGATGGCCTGGATGGGGGCTATCGGCTCGGTTTTGCTCCCGGTCGTGACCGTCCCGGTGCGTCCGACCCCGGCGAACCTCCCGGTGGGCGTTCAGATCATCGGCCCGTACCTTTCCGACCGGCGCCTCCTCGGGATGGCCCGGCTGCTCGACGACGTCGCCGGCGCAGGGTTCACGCCCCCGCCAGGGTTCAGCTGACGCTCACAGAGATCCCCGGCGGTGAACCCGGGGCCGGGTGAAGGCGGCCATGCCCTCGACGCCCATCTCGACCCCGAGTCCCGATTCGCCCCAGCCGCCCATGGGGGCGAGATGGTCCATCGCCGCCATGCCGTGGGCGTTCGTCCACACCGTGCCGGCCCGGAGCCGGACGGCCACCCGCTCGGCCAGGTCGGCATCGCCGGTCCATACCGAGGCGCACAATCCGAAGGCGGTGTCATTGGCCGCCGAGACCGCTTCGTCCACCTGCCGGTAGGGGAGAAGGGGCAATGCCGGGGCGAACTGCTCCTCCCGCACCAGGGCGGTGTCCGGATCCGGCGCCACGACCAGAGCGGGCGAAACGGTCCAGCCGGCACCGGGCTGGGTGACCGCGGCCGGGCGGACGATTTCGGTCGCGCCGGCGGCGGCATCGGCGATCATGCCCTCGACCCGGTCCCGCGCTGCCTCGGTGTGCACCGGTCCCATGGTGACCCCCTCGTCCATGCCGTCGCCGACCACGGTGCTGGACAGGCTCTCGACCAGCGCGTCCCGCCATCCCTCGAGGCGGTCGGCCGGGAGGTACAGCCGCTTGATCGCCATGCACACCTGGCCGGAGGTGGCGAAGGCCGCCTCGAGCAGCCGGTCCGCCACCTCCCCGCTGGGCTCGAGGTCGGGGCCGATAATGGCCGGATCGTTGCCGCCGAGCTCGAGCACCACCGGTCGGAGATGGGGCGCGCAGGCCGATAGGACCGAGCGCCCGGCCGCCACCCCTCCGGTGAAGGACACCATGTCCAGACCGGCGTGTGCCACGACACGGGCGCCGAACGCGGCCGTCGGGCCGTTGAGGGTGTTGAGGACCCCGGCGGGCAGGCCGGTGGCGATGGCGGCGGCCAGTTCCAACACCGCCCCGGGGCAGGTCGGCGGGGTCTTCACCACGGCGGTGTTGCCGGCGAGCAGGGCGGGCAGGATCTTGTTGCCCATCACCGCGGCCGGCCAGTTGAACGGCAGGACGGCCCCTACGACCCCGTGCGCCACGGGGTGGACCGTCGAGGGCCCGGCCTGGCGCGGCTCGAGCGCCTCGGCCATGAGCGGCGCCAACGCCTCCAGCATGCCGCCCGTGGTGGCCAGATCGAAAAGCGCCTCGACCCGCACCTTCCCGTGTTCCTGGGTGAGGAGGGCCGCCGCGGCGTCGAGGTCGATGGCCTCCTGGGCCCTTGAGCAGGCCGTCCGCAGGCACTCCAGCCGTCCTGCGAACCCCAGCGAGTCCCATCCCGGCTGGGCGTTCCGCGCGGCAGCCATGGCCCGGTCCACCTGGGCTGGGGAGGCGGCCGGCGCCTCCAGGGCGATGTCGTCGGGGTGGGCCGGGTTCAGTACGGGATAGCTTCCCTCGGCACCGACCACCAGCTCACCGCCGATCACCAGGCGTATGTCGGGCCGTGTCCGCTCCGCAGTGTTCATGATCCCCACGATTCCGGCCACCGACGGCCGGTGGCCTCTCTGTTCCTTCGGCCCCGCGACGAATGGATTTCGTCCCGAGGGCCGGGCGAATCGTAACTGCCGCGCCGTCGGCGCACCCGGCCGGGGATGGGCGGGGTTCGGAGCGATCGTGACGGGACCGAGGGCCGGGAATCCCAATTCCGTCGACCGGCGTAGTACCGGGTGACAGCGAGAAGGGAACGATACCCATGCCCACGGCCGAACCGACCGGATACGACCCACCATCCTCCTTGCTCCGGGCTCGACCTCTCCGCCGGTGGATCGTGGCCGGCTCGCTGGGTGCGGTGCTGCTCATCGCGGCAGCCTGCGGTTCGGCCGCGTCTTCACCGACCTCGACGGCGATCAAGCCCCGCCCGGCCAGTTCGCACACGGCTGCCGCCGTTGTGTCGACTGCGACCGTCGGGGCGCTCGGGACCATCCTGGTCGACCAGTCCGGGTTCACGCTCTACCGGTTCACACCCGACGGCACCGGGAAGACGACCTGCACCGGGGCCTGCGCCTCGGAGTGGCCGCCACTGACGGTGCCGACCGCACACGTCACCGCCGGCGCGGGCGTCACGGCGTCGGCGCTCGCCACCATCATGCGGCCCGACGGGTCGCTCCAGGTCACGTTCAACGGCATGCCCCTCTACCGCTTCAAGGGCGACACGAAGCCGGGTGACACGATGGGGCAGGGAGTGGCCGGGAGCTGGTCCGTCGTCACCGCCTCGGCGACTCCGATACCGTCGACCTCCACGACCGCCACCCCGCCTCCGTCCACCTCTCCGCCCACCACGCCGTCCAGTCCGGGCCACTCCGTCGCGCCTCAGGGCTCCGGGGCCACGGTGCCGCCCGCTCCGGCGGCCACGGCCCCCCCGGCCACCGCGCCCCCGATGACCGAGCCTCCCGCCACAGCACCGCCGGCCACGTCACCGCCGGTCACATCACCGCCAGTCACGTCGCCGCCGAGCACCATGGGTGGCGGATACGGATACTGACCGAACCTTGACCGTGGCTGCGGAACCGGTGATGGGGGCACTTCCCGCGGATGTGGTGGTGCGACGGGCAACCGACGCGGGCAGTCGGCGCCCGACCGCGCCGGCCGCCTCGTTTGCGCTGTTGGCCGCGGCCGCCACCGTGGCGTGGGTCGGGGTGGCCGCCCTCCAGCGATCGGGGGGCCTGCTCTCCGGGCTCTCCGCCGGACGGGCCGAGCTCCTCGCCCCACCTGTGCTCGCCGTCGTGGGGGCGGTCACGGTCGCCGAACGACTCTGGCCGGCCGAGCGGCGACGGCTGCTGTCGCGCGGGCACGTGCAGGATGCCGGCTTCTTCCTCTTACACGTGACGGTGGTCGTCGCGCTCATGACGCTGTTCAGCGTGGCCTTTGCCTCCCTCCTCGAGCATCGGGCGGGCTGGCTGGCGGGCACCTGGACGGACCGGCTCCCCGTCGGGCTCGTCTTCGGCCTTTCCCTCGTGATGATGGACGGCGCCAACTGGATCGCCCACTGGGCGGACCATCGCTTCACCGCCCTGTGGCGCATGCATGCCCTTCATCACTCGCAGGAGGAACTGAGCGTGCTCACCTCCTTCCGGGCCCATCCCCTCAGTCATCTGCCCGGCTTCCTTCTGGCGTCGATTCCCGCCTTCGCCCTGACGGGGCACCGGGGCATCGCTCCCCAACTGGTCATCGTCTACGTCTGCCTGGGGACCATCCCGCATGCCAACGTGCGATGGTCGTACGGGCCGCTCGGCAGGCTCGTCGTCAGCCCGGCATACCATC
Source organism: Acidimicrobiales bacterium (assembly GCA_035949055.1). Taxonomy (GTDB): domain Bacteria; phylum Actinomycetota; class Acidimicrobiia; order Acidimicrobiales; family RAAP-2; genus Bog-756. The sequence goes on along the minus strand of DASZIO010000009.1, from coordinate 39,799 downwards.
GCCTGCACCACGCGGCCGACGGCCGGTCGGGGAAGAACCTCGGGGTGGTGCTGACGGTGTGGGACCTGCTGGCCGGCCGAGCCCGGTTCCCCGACGGGTCTGGGTGGCCGGCCCGGACCGGGCTGGCCGGCCGGCCGGTGCCGGTGGAGCAGGACGCCGGGGCGCCGCTTCCCCCGCGCCTCCTGTGGCTCCAGCTGCGCGACCCATTCCGGTCCGGCCCGGCCAACGGCCCGCCGTGACGGCGTTTCTCCCGGCGTAGCCGCCCCGACCTTCGTAAGGGAGGCAGTCGGCCGCCCGGCACGCACACGATGGGCTACGGTCTCGCGGGCGTGCCAGGTGATGCGACCTCTACGGTGGTATTGGTGCACGGGGCGTGGCACGGGGCCTGGTGCTGGGACCACATCGTGGACGGTCTGGCTGATCGTGGCGTTGCCGCGGAGGCCATCGACCTCCCGGGTCATGGCGAGGATCAGGGGCCGCTCGGCGATCTGCACTCGGATGCGGCGCGGGTGCGGGACCTGCTGGTCACTCAGAAGCGTCCGGTGGTGCTCGTCGGCCATTCCTACGGCGGTGCGGTCATCACCGAGGCCGGCGACCATCCCATGGTCAGCCACCTCGTCTACCTCTGCGCCATGGCCCTCGACGCCGGTGAGACATGCATGAGCGCGGCTGTCGGCTGGCCCGGGGCGGCGGAGATCTCGCATGACGGCCGACCCGACTTCGGGTCGGGGATGGTGGTGTCGGACGACGGAGTCGTCAACCTCGAACCGTCGATGGCTGCGGCGGCGCTCTTCAATCGTTGCGACCCGGACACGACGGCCTGGGCTGTGTCCCGGCTCGGACCCCAGCCGCTCATCACCCTTCAGCAGGCCCCGGATGCGGTCGCCTGGCGAAACCGGCCGTCGACCTATGTCGTCTGCGCCGACGACCAGATCGTCCACCCCGAGCTGCAACGGCTGATGGCCAAGCGATGCGCCGGCATGACGGTGGAATGGGAGAGCGACCACTCACCGTTCTTCTCCCACAAACAGCGCCTCATCGACCTGTTGGCCGACTTGGCCGAGTGAGTATCCGATCGGCCGATCGGCCCTTCGCGCTAAACAGCCGATTGACTAGCCTCGCGGCCGATGGTCCTCTCGGACGAAGAACAGCGGCAGATGGAATCGATACCGTGGTTCCATTCGATCGACCTGGGGAACGGTGTGGTCACCCCGGGTGCGTCGGAGTTCCAGATCCCTGAGGATCGGTTCCCCCCGTTCGCCGGTTGCAGCGTCCTGGATATCGGGGCCTGGGACGGCTACTACTCGTTCATGGCCGAGCGCCTGGGCGCTCGGCGGGTGGTGGCGCTCGACCACTACGCGTGGGGCGTGGACATCGAAGCCCGGGGCGAATACTGGACGGACTGCGCCGCTCGGGGGGCGCTCCCTGACCTGTCGCTCGACCTCACCGAGTTCTGGCGGTCCGGCCTACCGGGCCGGGCCGGCTTCGAATTCGCGGCATCCAGGTTGGGGTCGTCCGTCGAACCGCGGGTGGCCGACTTCACCACCGCCGACCTCGCTGAGCTCGGGACGTTCGATGTCGTGCTCTATCTCGGGGTCCTCTACCACATGAAGGAGCCCCTGACCTGCCTCGAGCGGCTTCGAGCGGTGACGGGTGGGGTCGCCGTCATCGAGACATTGGCCGTGCACCTCCAGCATCTGGAGCACGCCAGCCTGGTTCAGTTCCATGACGCCCGCGATCTCAACTACGACTACGGGAACTGGTACGTCCCGACGCTGACCGGACTCGTCTCGCTCTGCCGGGCGGCCGGCTTCTCATCGGTCGACACCGTCGTGGGTCCCCCCGAGCCGCCGGTCGGTACCGGCGAACGCCTGCGGACGCGTGTCGGTCGCAGGCTGGCTCGCCTGGAGAACCGGGATCGCCTCTCGGCGCCGAGCACGTTCTACCGTGCCCTCGTCCACGCCACCGCCTGACGGCTGATCGGCCCGGGGAGCCCCCGATGACCTTCGACGGCCCCCAACGTCGAGAGTCCATGGACGCAACCAATCTTGCCGAACTGTACGGGCTACCGCTTGTCGACTGGGACCGCATCGGAGCCCGTCTACGAGAAGACCACGACGGCCGCGGCCCAGTACATGGCACTCCGAACCTAGCGCCGTACGTTGGCGACGTGCCGGAGAGCTCCTAGCCGGTCACCAGGGATGCCACCGGTGAGGCTGCAACCTGTGAGCGGGATAAGTAGCAGAATCGACGGGAGGCACGGTTGATCCACACGTCTTGTCAGCTGGTGTGGCCACGTGCAGACTTCCTTAGGTCATCGCTTTGTTTGTCCCAGTCGTCGGGGTCAGCCGCGCATGTGGGTGCTCCTCGTGGGAGACTTCGTCCCTGTCGAGCCCACGATGGACCGGTAGAGCAGCGGATCTACCGAGATGACCGCCTATGGAGAACAACATGGATGTCCAGAACAGCTATCCCGATCGGGACGTGCCTACCAGGCGGATCTCCTTCGAGGAGTCGCTCGGAGACATCCCGCGGCATTTCGCGTTGGACGGCGATCTCATCCTGAGTCACTTTGCCGCTGTTCTGTCGGCCTTCTTCCCTGACGGGGAGGATTACTTTGTCAGGTCGGTCCGGTACTTCCGGGACGAACTTACCGATCCCAAACTGAAGCGCCAGGTAGCCGGGTTTATCGGCCAGGAGGCTACCCATGGGCGCGAGCACCGTGCCCTCAATGAGCACCTGGCTCGGATCGGCTACCCGACCAAGCGCATCGAACGCATGACGCGGACGCTGCTGATCTTTCGGGAACGGCTCTTGACCGCCAATTCGAACTTAGCTACTACGGCGGCGCTCGAGCATTTCACCGCCACCTTGGCCGAGCAGATACTGAGCGACCCCGATGCCCGCGCCATGGTCGGGCACGAGGCGATGAGAAATCTGTTCCTGTGGCACGCCCTCGAAGAGGCCGAGCACAAAGCCGTGGCGTTCGACGTATACCGGGCCGTGGGCGGCAGCGAGCGTACCCGGGTGCTGACCATGAAGGTGATCCGAGCCGCTTTCCTGATCGACCTGCTCGTACAGACGGCCATCTCCCTGCTGCTCGACCCCGCCACCTATCGCGACGGCAATTTGTGGCGCAGCTTGCGACGACTTCGCCGCTCCCCGCTGCTGACCCGCAGGATGTGGGGACGCTTACGGGAGTACGACGCTCCGACCTTCCACCCGGACGACCGCGACATGACCCAGCTGATCGATAGGTGGCGCACCGAGCTCTTCGGCCATCACGGAACCCTGAATGACAACCTCATCAAGACGGCTGCATCCTGAGCACTGAGGTTGCACGGTTGCGCCGGTCCGGTTCCGGCGGGCCAGAAACCCGCACTGGCTGGCCGATTTGCCTACATCATCCTCTGGTACGAGTCGTAGAGGTTGTCGTTGACCACGGTGGCGAGTCCGTTGCTGTTGAGGTTGAGCGTCGTCGTGAGCGTCTGCGACCTGTAACCCCATCCGGCCGGGAGCTTCAACGTGCTCCCGAGATCGGCGAGTTGGTGGTACGTAAGGGTCTTGTCAGCGATTTGCGCATAGGACTGCATGATGTACACGGAACCGTCGGGCCCCGTGAGCTCGAAGACCGGTTTTCCCGCCTTGTACGTCCATATGGTGTCCCGGGACACCTGGTTCGGAGCGTAGAACTGGTCTCCCACCGTGGGTTGGCCGGCCTGGGTGGTGATGACACCTTTCAGGCCGGTTTCGATGCCCCCGAAGGTGAATGTCTTGGTGCTCGAGGAGTTCCCTCCGAGTGACTGGGCGGCATCGATCACCCAATGACGAGGACCATTGAGCTTTGCCGATTGAGAGCCGTATTCCTGGTCGACCTGGTCCTCGGTGAGCTTGCTCCACTTGTGGGGCGGGCAATAGTTGTAACCCAGCGTGTTGTAGACGGACGTAGTCACGGTCGACCCCTGTTGGACCGACGGGATCACCTCGCAGTACCGAACATCGCGGATCTCCTGAGGGCCGGAAGGCGATCCCCCGGCGCCAGAGGTCGAGGAGGTCGATCCGGCGGACTGATCCGATGACGAGGTCGTGGTGCAAGCGGCGCACCCGAGGGTCGTGACGACCACTAGGGCGGCGCCGAACAACAAGCGCGGGTTCAACACGTCGGTTCCTTCCAGGTCGGGGGCTGACGCCAGGGCGTCATTATCTGACGCTAATAGGGTCAGTAACTGACATTATATGGATGTCACCAACTGACGTCAAGCGTGTCCTACACTGACATGACGCCTCCCGACGAGGAGGTCCATCGAGCAATGGAGAGTGCATCGTGCCTGCTACTGCCGACGCGACGCCGGACGCAAAGGGCGAAGCCACACGGCAGCGCCTCATCGAGGCAGGCCGTCGACTGATCGCCGATCAGGGCTACGCCGGAACGACTGCAGCTCAGATCGCCGAGGCGGCAGGGGTGAGTGAACGCACCTTCTTTCGGCACTTCTCATCGAAATCCGACGTGTTCCTGGCCAATTGGCAACACATCGCCGCCGCTTCGCGCACAGCTATGCAGTCACAGGCGTACCGGGCACCCCTCATCGAGGTCGTGCGGGCCGGGATGGAGAATTTCGCCGAGGGACTACAGCAAGCGGTGGAGGAGAATCCCCCTGCTTCAATGGCCGACTACGCGATGACCCTGCCAGTCCTGCCGATGCTGCAGGTCGTCATCGAGCTCGAAACAGCCGTGGCGAACGAGCTCGCTCGTCGACTGGATCGGTCAGACGAGGACCTCGATATTCGGATCGTGGCGAACACCTCGATCGGTGTCCTGCGCGCCTGCGGACGCGTCTACGGGGTGACGGACAGGGCGGAGCCCCTTCCCGACCTGGTCTCGGACCATCTCGACCGGCTGCAGGGCCTTTTCGATCGACTCGAGGAACGACCGATGGCCTGAAGAGCCCTTGGTCGGTCGATCAGCGGCACCACAGGAGATGAACCGACGCCCGCGCTGCTCGCCGGGAGCACTCAACCGAGGTGGCCGGACCGTCGGGGACGGGCAGCCTCCTTTAGGGCAACACTTCGCCTACCACGGTGAGGTCGCCGAACTCCGGGCCCCCTTCGAAGATCTCGGCCAACAGTGACCGTGGCGACCCCAGCGTCTCTTGGCGCAACCGCCTCTTCGGACTGCAACGACCCTTGGAACGTCTCCATGTCCGGAACTCAGCGATCAACCCGACCGCGATGTGAGCACCCGGCGCTAGGTGGGCCGGAATGTGCCCATCCAACCGCGATCTGGGAGACCCAGCGTGGGTAACGTACGCATCAGGAGCTCCGCACCGAGGTCACCTCGAGAGGAGGGCGACGTGGGCTTACAGGAGGAGCAAGCGGCGCGCCTCGTGTGGCAGTACGGCGAACCGATCCACGCTGTGGTCTTCTTCGCCCCGGAGACCCGTACGGCAACGGACGGACTCGGCCTCAGGGGCGGCTGGATGAGCTACTTCGGCTGCCGGGCCGCACCTCTCGGCACCGTGCCGGCGGCCGTCGTGACGTCGATCTTCTACGGCTTTCACCCACGACGGGTCGAGCGCGCCATCCCCGACGTTTGGGCCTACGCCGGGCCAGGACAGCTCATCGACGCCCGACTATCGGCGATGGACGCCGCGCTCGTTCGGCTGTTGGGAGAGGCGATCGATGGTCCCGACGTTCGGCGAGCCGCGTCACTCGCCTCGGCCGCGGTCCACTCAGCTGACTTCTCGGGCCGACCGCTGGGAGCCGCGAACGCCGCCCTCGCCGAACCCGCTGCGCCCCATCTCCAGCTCTGGCAGGCCCTCGGAGCGATGCGTGAACATCGCGGCGACGGCCATGTCACGTGCCTCGTCGCCAACGAGGTCGACCCGTGCGAGTCGCTCGTCATGCAAGCGGCGACCGGGCGCTCCGAACGGGAAAGCCTCCGTGCCAACCGCGGATGGTCCGATGAAGAGTGGCGAACGGCGGTCATGCATCTTCGAGAGCGGGAATGGCTTGACGACAACGAGCGTCCCACTCCGGCCGGCACCAAGGCCCGCGATGCCATCGAAGCCGCTACCGATCGACTGGCAGTACCCTTCGTGGCCTCCCTTGGCGCGCGGGCAGTCGAATTGGTGGAGGCGCTGCGTCCACTTGCTGAACGGATCATGGCGTTTGGCGGGGTGCCGAAGCTGAACAACATGGGCCTGCCCTGGCCAAGTAAGTAGCATGACGACGGTGCTTTCGGTAGGCGATGTCGCAACCCCTGAGCCACCGGGTGCGGCGCGACAAGGTGGACAAAGGCGGTGGGGTGACGCTTCGCTACCAGGGGCGGCTCCACCACATCGGCATCGGCCGGGCTATCGAGGTTGGCGGGTCATCCTTTTGGTGAATGGGCCGAGGGTGGAGGTGATCGGCGCGGACGGCTCGCCGCTGCGTCAGCTGACCCTCGATCCGAACACGGACTACCAACCCCTGCCCTGAGCACGGCAGACGCAGGCTGTCTACGATGTCCCGACACATCGGTCTCCGATGTCTCGACACATCACACTGGTCGGGCTGGCCGGATTTGAACCGGCGACCTCTGCGTCCCGAACGCAGCGCGCTAACCAAGCTGCGCCACAGCCCGTTTGGTTGATCACAGCGGGTGGAACTCGACCCGTTGCGGACACGCAGATGCTACCCGACCGCGGTCTGCCGGCTCCCCGCGTCGTCGGTGGAGGTTTCGGGCTCGGACGGGTCCGGAACGGGCTGGAGGCGCTTGGCCACCACCTTGGCGATGCGCCGTTTGTCCATCTCGGTCACCCGGAGCTCCCACCCGTCCACGGACAGCGCCTCTCCCTCGCTCGGGATGTGCCCGAAGCCGTCGAAGAGGAATCCACCCAGGGTCACGTACTCGCCTTCGGGCAGGTTGATGTCCAGTCGGTCCCGTACGTCGTCCACGCTCATCCGGCCGTCGACCAGCCAGCGTCTGGCGTCGACGCGGACCACCTCCGGCTCATCCCCGGGGTCGAACTCGTCAGGGAGGTCGCCGACCAGCGCGCCGAGCAGGTCCTTCACCGTCAGGACCCCCTCGACGCCGCCGTGCTCGTCGACGACCACGGCGAACGCCCGCTTCTGGCGGCGCATCTCGGCCAGCACCTCGAGCACGAGTTGCGACTCCGGTACGAGGAACGGTTGGCGCAACCGCCGCGAGATGTCGATGGGCGTCGGCGCGGGAATGGCCCCCGAGTCGCCCGGCGGGGTCCCGTCGGGCGGCGTGCCGGGCACCCGGGATGATCCGGAGCCATCGCCGACCCCGCCCATCGTCCACCCCGCCCGGAAGAGGTCATTGACGAAAAGGACGCCGATCAGATCGTCGAGGTTGTCGCCGTATACCGGGAAGCAGCTGTGGCCCGACTCGCGCACCGCCTGGGTCACCGCATCGGCGCTCAGCGGGATGGACAGGGCTACAACGTCCACCCGCGGGGTCATGACCTCCCGGACCACGGTGTCGTGCAGGTCGTGTAGGGCGTCGACGATGAATTGCTCCTGGGCGTCGGCCCCGCCCCCGGCCCGGCGATGCTCCCCCCTCCGCTGGCCCCGCTCGCCCTCGTGGGCCCGTCGCCGCCGGCCGGGGCGGCCCTTCTCACCGGCTGGTGGAGGTTCGTCGTCGTTGCGTCGGAAGACGGACATGATTCGTGGACGCGACCCTTTGGCGTTGAGCGATCAGGCGCCGACGGCGCCGGCGGACACGACTGACAGCGGTGCGTAGGACTCGTCGTGGTACGTGCTCCCATCCAGCAGGGAGGTCATCGCCTGGCGAAGCCGGATCGGGTCGAGCGGCTTGACCACCCATCCCTCTGCACCGGACCGTCTGGCCAGAAAGACGTCGGGGCGCCGGTCGAGGAGCATGAGCACCGGCACGTGGCCGATCTTTCCGTACGACTCCTCGAGACGGAGCTCGAGGCATACGGCCATCCCTCCCATGTTCCCCATCTGCAGGTCGACGACGACAAGGTCGGGGAGGGATTCCGCCACCTGCATCATCACGTCCGGGCCGGATCGGGCCTCCTGGATGGTCACGTCCGGCCGGGCGGCAATCGACGCGACTTCGGCCCGCATCGTCGGGGCGTCGCTGGCCACGAGGATGGTCCGCACGACCACCAGGTTAGCGCTCGCGGTGAACCCCACTCTCGGGCCCGACCGGGGCCCCCGCGTGGTCCGATCCGTCTGGGAACAGGATGTCGGCCACCGTGGCCAGGCCGACGAGGTCGTGCACATCGCTGTTCAGCAGGGGGACCCGGTAGACCGGCGCCGGCGCCACCGTGGCCACCAACTCGGCGTAGGTGCGCTCCTCCCGGTCGGAGGCGGCGGTGTAGCCCTGGAGGTTCTCGACCAGCTGGCCGAGGGGGCTGTCGCTGCCGACTTGTACCTTGTCGGCCAGGACGGCCAGCTCGGCGTCGTCGGCGAATCGGGGCTGCACGCGGTTGACGATCAGGCCGGTCACCGACATCTGCGACTCGGCCAGCTTGCCGGCGAAGTGCACGGCCTCGTCGACCGAGTCGGCGCGGGGGGATGCCACCAGGATGAAGGCGGTGTCCCCTTGGGTCAACAGCTCGCGCACCCGGGCGGCCCTGGTACGGAACCCTTCCTCCATCCCCTCGAATGCCTGGAAGAAGGCCACCGCGTCGTGCACGATGTCAGCGCCCGCCACGCGCGAGATGGTGCGGAGCAACGCCTGGGCGGCCACGCCCATGAACTTGAGGCCGGCCCGGGTCGGCTTCATCAGTGCTTGGAACACCCGGTTCTCCAGAAAACGGGTGAGCCGGCGTGGGGCGTCGAGGAAGTCCAGGGCGTTGCGGGTTGGGGGCGTGTCCACCACCACCAGGTCGAATCCGCCCTCTTCGACCAGCTCGTAAAGCTTCTCCATGGCCATGTACTCCTGGGTGCCCGAGAGCGTGCCGGTGAGGTTTCGGTAGATGCGATTGACCTTGATGTCCTCCGCCTGCTCGGGTGAGTCCGAGTAGCGCTGGACCAGATCGTCGAAGGTCCCCTTGGGATCGAGCATGAGGGCGTGGAGGTGCCCGGGCCAGGGGCCTTCGATCCGGGTGGGTTGGTTGGCCAGCGTGTCCACCCCGAGCGCGTTGGCCAATCGACGGGCGGGGTCGATGGTCACCACGCAGACCGAGCGGCCCGACCGGGCCGCCTGCAACGCCAGCGCCGCAGCCGTGGTTGTCTTCCCCACGCCGCCGGACCCGCAGCAGATGATGATCGACCGTTCGCGCACCACCTGCTCGATCGACAGTGGCTCGGCCGCGGTCATGGCCTCGTGCCCCCGCTGACGTTCACGACGCCACCCCGGCCGGATCGGGCAGCGCGACCACCCCGGCGGCGAGGGCATCGCTCAGCGCCTCGAGCTCGGGTGGGCCGATCGAGTCGCTGAACAGGAACGGCACCTGTAGCTGGGGCAGCGGCAGCTGGTGGGCCAACCGCTCGATCTGCTCCTGCTGGAGCTCCTGTCGGGTGCGCCTGAATTGCCGGGCCCGGTCGAGCGACGTGAGGAGTGCGTCGGGAAGGACCACCCCCGCCGCCTCCGCGGCCCGACCAGCGGGTATGGCGAGGCCGTCGAGGTCCGGGTAGCAACCATTCACGATCACCGGGCCCAGCGCGATCCCGACCTTGTCCTCCAGCTGGTAGGCGGCCTCGACGGCCTCGTTGACCGGCATCTCCTCGGGCAGCGTGACGAGGGCCACCTGGCAACGGGCCGGGTCTGACAGGAGGGCCACCACGTCGGCGGCTTGGGCCCGGATCGGGCCGCCCCGGGCCGCGTCGAGCAGACCGGTCGCCGACGAGAGGAACGTCATGGTGTGACCGGTCGCCGGGGCGTCGACCAGCACCAGGTCGGCCAAGCGGTTCCGCTCGATCTGCTTGACCTTGCCCAACACCAGGATGTCCCGGATGCCGGGGATCGCCCCCGCCACCAGGTCGATGATCCCCGATGCCATGAGGCGTTTCGAGACTCGGCGCAGGCCGTGCTCGGCCAGGTACTCGAGGAGCGCATCGTCCGGCGTGATGACCCGGGCTCGTACCGCCCCTTTGGGGACCGGGTCGGTGCTGGCCCCGTCGTTCCCGCCCGCGTGTTCGGCACCCGCCGCCTTGAGGACCGCTCCGTCGTAGTCGAGGGGTTCGGTGCTGCCAAAGGCGCTGGCCACCCCAGGCCGGCCCTCCAACTCCACCACCAGGACCGATAGCCCGGCCCGGGCGGCAACCTGGGCCAGGGCCGCCACCATGGTCGTCTTTCCCACGCCGCCCTTCCCGGCCACGATCAGGACCCGGCTCTGGGTGCAGAAGGCGCTGATGTCCATGACCCCCAGGAGCGTAGTGTCCGACCCCGTCCCGACTACCCCATCCACCGACGTGGCCGGGCGGGGGCCCAGTCGTGACCGGCGCCCGGACGACGAGGGCACTTCCGATCAGAAATCCTGGTCAGACCCCTTGTCTCGGCGGACGGGGGCGAGTACGTTCCCTGGCGGGAGGAACCCGAGGGGTGCGAAGGGGGAGTTGGGCAAGGTGGAGCAGACGCCTGACACGTGGCAGCTGAAAGCGTCGTGTCGTGGGCCGCAGGCGGAAGTCTTCTTCCCGCCCGCCCACGCTGAGCGCAAGGACGAGAAGCTGCAGCGTGAGGACCGGGCCAAGTCGATCTGTCGGACATGTGTCGTTCGGCGCGAGTGCCTTGACTACGCCATCCGGATTCACGAGCCGCACGGCATCTGGGGCGGCCTCAACGAGATGGAGCGCAAGCAGTTGGTGGACCGCCGGGCCGGCTGACCAGCCGGACCACCGACCGAGCCGCCTGAGCGCCACCACCGACGTAAGGCCCGGCGCCCGGCCGGGTCAATCCGTCGCAAGGGCGGCCGCGGCGGCGCGGACGCCCTTGTCGGTGCACGTGGCGGTGGGGCGCTGGCCCGTGGCTGAGCAGATTCCCGCGGTCAGGTAGTTGGCCGAGGCCACGACGGCCTGACCGATCGGATCGGACGGTTGGCTGAGGTCGTCGACGATGGACCCCTGCGACTGGCCCACGAGGAGCGCCGGGCTGAACGGAGACGTCGTCGTGACCATGACGTTGCCGATGTCGACGAAGGGGAACGAGCCCACCTGTGACCCACGCTTCGCCGGGGGAGTGCCGTAGCGGGCGACGAGGAGCGACTGCACCGGGCTGAGCGTGGCGATCTGGGTGTAGACGCCCTGGGCGTCGACCGCCGCCGAGTAGAGCTCGATCCCGGTGAACGCCAGGTAGCGGCTGGTGTAGACGGTCCCCACGAAGCTGAAGGTCTGGATGCCGGGAAAGGCCGACGACTGGGACGACTGCATGTTGGTCATCCGGGAGAAGTGCCCGAAGCGGGCGAGCGCCACGATGAGCGGCCACCGTTGGGCGGCACAGAAAGGGCAGAATTCGCCGCCGACGTAGAGCACCTCCGGCTTCCCGTGTGACACGAGCGGTGTCTGGCCGCCGAGCACGGTCGGAACCACCAACGGCGTGGTCGGGGCCGTCACGCCCACCGTGTCGAACACCGAGGAGGGGACGCCGTTGAGGGCCGAGATCACGTCGTCGGCGGTCGCCGGGCGGTGCACCGTGCGCGGGGTGGAGGGTGGGTTGGTGAGGGCGTAGGCCACGAGGACGACCACGGCCACCAAGATGACCACCACCGCGATCCAGGCGAAGCGGATGGTCCGGCTCCTCGGGGTCACATCCGGCGGTGGCGGGTCGACCTCGGTCGACGGGGCGGCGTGGCCCGGTTCCAGACCGGTGGGGTCCGGGTCGGTCACGGGACCGTTGGGCGTCCGATGCGTCTAGCCCCGGCCGCTCGGGGTGCTGTGCGCCCCGCCGGACAGGGCGTGCTCGGACGAGAGCACCATCGGTGAGGCGGTCGCGATGATCACGAACAGGAAGAACGTGACCACGTGCACCGAGGAGCACCACAGGCAGATGGCCTTGATGATGAAGAGTTCAGCAATCAGCAGGTAGAGGATCATCCCCACACCTACGACGGCGAGACCCAGTCGGGCCAGGTGCACCCGGCGGTCGCTGGAGCGCCAGGCTGCCGGGAGGCAGAGGAGCACCATCGGAACGAAATAGAAGAGGCCGAGCATGGCCACGGGAATACCGAAGATGACCGACTGCGGGCTGGTGGTGACCTTGGCGCAGTTGATCGTCCCGCTGTCCGAGCAGACCAGTGCGACCTTGTCGAAATGGGTGATCGTCAGATAGACGGATACACCGAGCCCGAAGAGGGCCAACAGCAGTGTGGCGACCGGCTGCCATCGCGGTGTCGACACGCTGACCTCTTGCTGCGGGTCAGCCCAGTTTGAGGGCCCTGGCCGCAGCCTGGACTCCGGGGCTCTGGCACACCGAAGCCGGCGCACCCTTGGTGGAGGCGCAGATGGCGGCGGTGATGTAGTTGGCCGTGGCCACGATGGCCTGGGTCGCCGGGTTGGTGGGGTCGCTCAGGCCGCTGGCGATCTGGCTCCACGTCTGGCCGGCCAGGATGGTCGGGTTGTAGCTGGCTCCCGAGATAAGGGCCTGGTTGTTGATGTTGACGAAGGGGAATGAGATGCCGCCTTGAGTGGTGGCGTTGGGGTTGTACTTCGAGCTGCTGTACTTGGCGAGGATGGCCTGCTCCTCTGCCGTCGGGTTCTCCAAGATGGCAAACCCGCTCGAACTCGTCGAAGACGGGACCGTGCTGAATTGCTCGATCCCGGTGAAGTTGAGGTAGGGGCTGGTGAAGGTGGCCCCGCGGTAGCTGAGAGTATGGGTCATGGCTGCAACATCGGTGTGCGACGATGCGGTGATCTTGAGGTTGGACCAGGTGCCGAACCGGGACAGGGCTGCGGTCATGGCCCAGCGTTCGGCGGCGCAGTACGGGCAGTACTCGGCGCCGTAATAGAGCATGGCCGGTGACTTGCCGTTGAGTGTCATGGGCGGCTGGTTGCTCAGCACGGTTGGCGGGCTCACCGGGACGGTCGGCGAATTGATGCCCACGGTGTTGTAGACCGAGGCTGGGATGTTGGTCACGTCGTGGACCACCGATGCGGGCGCCGCCGTGGTCGGCGTGTAGGAGTTGTTTGTCGACGACGTCGTGACTTTTACGATGACCAGCACGACGACGATGACCACGACCAGGCCGACCGCACCCCAGGCCATCATGGCGCCCGAGATGCCACGCCTCTGCGGTTGGGCCGGCGCCGGGCGGCCGGGGGCGGGCGGGCGCGGTGTGTTCCCTCCCTTTCCGGACGACGGGGCGCCTTTGGCCCGCCCGGACTTCCCGGTCGGGGCCTTGGGGGAGACCGCTCGGCTCTGGGCCCGGCTGCGGTCCTTGGCACTCTGACCGGCGCGGGCTTGGCTGTTCTGCGGCTTGGGCTTGTTCCCCCCGGTCTTGGTCTTTTCCTGTTCCGGTGCCATCTGGTGCGGGAGTCCTCGATCCGTTTGGTGGGTCGACCGAGCGTAACGTGTCGGCCAGGGCGCCTGTGGTCGGCCGGGTCCGAATCGTCCCCTCGGGCCCGCTCCCGAGCCGGTCCCCGGTCGGCCGAGTCGGCCCGCCACGGCTGGCGTCCGCTCGGCGTCCCGCCGTGGCAAAACAGCCTCTGGGCTGGTCATCACGCCTACACTGACCGCCCATGTCGAAAGAAGGGGCGCGCGCGTCGGCGGACCGGGACGAGGGATCGCCCGACCACGATGCTGAAGTCGGCGCGCCCGCCGGCTCCCCGCGGGTCGAATGGGAGCACGCTCTCGTCGGCGGTCACCGGGTCAGCTACGCGGCGGTCGGGTCGGGACCGGCCGCGCTGTTCCTCCATGGGTGGGGGCTGCGGCCCAACGCCTACCGCGGGGCCATCGAGGCGATGGGACGTGCCGGCTGTCGGGTGTACGCGCCCGCGCTGCCCGGGTTCGGTGGGACTCCCGAGCTCCCCGCCCGCCGCCGTACGTTCGACGGCTACGCCGCCTGGACCGGAGCGTTCCTCGACACCGTCGGACAGGCCGAGGTGGCGCTGGTGGCCGGTCACTCGTTCGGCGGTGGGGTCGCCACCGCGTTCAGCTACCAGCAGCCCGACCGGGTCTCGGCCCTCCTGCTCGCCAACACCATCGGCAGCCCCACCTGGGCCATGTTCCCCGACGAGGTCCGCACCATGGTTCAGCGCCCGGTGTGGGACTGGGGGCGGCACTTCACCACCGACCTGCTGCACTCCCCGAAACTCGTCCGTCTCCTACCCACCTTGCTCGAGGACTTCATCCCCAACCTCTTGAACAACCCGCTCGGGATGTTCCGCACCGGTGAGTTCATCCGACGCGCCGACCTGGTGCGTGAGGTGCGGCTCATCGCCGAACGCGGCATCCCGGTCACCGTGGTCTGGTCCGATCGCGACCGGCTGGTGTCACGCTCGGCCTTCGACGAGCTGCGGCGCGCTGCCGGCGTGGACGGCGTGGTGGTCGAGGGCCCGCACGCGTGGCTCATCGCCGACCCGGTCCGGTTCGGCGAGCTGGCCATCTCGGCCCTCGTCGACTCCGGAGCCCTCACCCGGCGCTCGGCCGCGTCCTCTGCCTGACCACCCGCCGCTTGGTCGGTCACCCGGGTGACCGGTCCGTGGCGTTCTCCTTCCGTGCGGGAAGCCGGCCGGCAGCCCGCCGCTATCGTGAACCGGATATGAGCGTGCCACCGCGCGATGCCGCCACCGTCATCCTCGTGCGCGACTCCCGCGACGAGCGGGGCGAGCCGGGCATCGAGGTGTGCATGCTCCGCCGGAACCTGGCCGCCGAGTTCTCAGCCGGGGCCTACGTCTTCCCCGGGGGCTCGGTGGACGCGGAGGACCGGGCCCCGGCGGCCGCAGCCCTCTGCCGGGGCCGCACCGACGCCGAGGCCAGTGCCAGGCTCGGCATCGAGTCAGGCGGCCTGGCCTTCTGGGTCGCCGCCCTGCGCGAGTGCTTCGAGGAGGCGGGGGTGATGGTGGCCGGAACACCGGACGACGCCGGTGCGGACGGCTACGCCCCGCTCGACACCCGCGACCCCGAGATGGTCCGGCGCCTGGCTGTCCACCGGCGTGACCTCAACCGGGGGCTGACCGGGCTGGTCCGGGTATGCGAGCAGGAGAACCTGGTGCTGGCGGCCGACGCCGTCCACTACGTGAGCCACTGGATCACGCCCGAACTCTCCCCGAGGCGCTACGACACCCGGTTCTTCATCACCGCGGCCCCGCCCGGTCAGGTCGCCGAGCACGACGAGGGCGAGACCATCGCCACCGTCTGGGTGCGGCCG
This sequence comes from Acidimicrobiales bacterium, assembly GCA_035949055.1. Lineage (GTDB taxonomy): Bacteria > Actinomycetota > Acidimicrobiia > Acidimicrobiales > RAAP-2 > Bog-756. The sequence goes on along the minus strand of DASZIO010000009.1, from coordinate 24,518 downwards.
GGCCAGGCCCTCGCCGCCAGCGCGCTGGCCGAGGTGGATCTTCTGCCCCCCACCCTCGCCAACCTGCGGAACATCGAGTCCTTCCGGTCCACCGACGAAGTGATGGCCTGGGCCCGCCAGGTCACCGACGTGCCCACCGTGCTGCCCATCGTCCTCATCGAGGACGGCCACGTGCTCGTGCTCCGGCCGGGCGACGCCGGGTACGAGGAAGCTGCCGCCGACCTGGCCGCCTCCGACGGCCCACCCGACCAGCAACTGACGGCAGCTGCCCGACAGCTCTGGGGCCCGAAGACCGACCAGGGCTGACCGCTCGACCGGGCTGGGGACCGGTCCGCCTATCTCGTGCCGGACTCAGTCGGCGACAGGGCGGCGCCGTCCGCCGGTCCGGCGGCCACCGCCGCGTTGACCCGCTCGAGGAGTCGCACGCTGCAGCCCTCCATCGGCACCAGCGGCGCGATGGAGGTGGTGATGGAATCGGCGATGCCGTCGAACACCTCGGCGAGCGGCTGTCCCGCGTCGAGGGCGACGGGGGTCCCGGCATCGCCACCGGCGGCCACCGCCGGGTGGAGCGGGATCTGCCCGATGAGCGGGACTCCGACCTCGGCGGCCAGCCGGGCACCGCCCCCCGAACCGAACAGGGCGTAGGAGGTGCCGTGCTCGCAGGTGAAGTCGCTCATGTTCTCGATGACCCCGGCTACGCGGAGGTAGCCCTTGCGAGCCATGTCGGCCGTGCGGGCCGCCACCTTCTGGGCCGCGACCGGGGGAGTGGTGACCACGATGACCTCGGTGCGCGGCAGCATGCGGGCCAGGCCCATCTGGATGTCACCGGTGCCGGGCGGCATGTCGATCAACAGGTAGTCGAGATCGCCCCAGTGCACGTCCTCCAGGAACTGCTGGACGGCGCGGTTGAGAATGAGCCCCCGCCACATGATGGCGTTGTCCTCGTCGGTGAGGAAGCCCATGGACAGGACCCGGAGCATCCCTGCACCCACCCGGCGCTCGAGCGGGACCATCTTCTTGTCGCGTGCGGTGATCTCGCCCTGGATGCCGAGCAGGCGCGGCACCGAGAACCCCCAGATGTCGGCGTCGAGCACGCCCACGGTCAGGCCCCGCCGGGCCATGGCCACGGCCAGGTTGACCGTGACCGAGCTCTTGCCCACCCCACCCTTGCCCGATGCGACCGCGATCACCCGGGTGCGGTCGGGGATGTCGGTGGCCGGCGCCGGGTCCCGGGCCAGCAGGCGGGCCCGGGCCATGACCGCCTTGCGTCGTTCGGCGTCCATCACCCCGGTGGTGACCGTCACCGACCGGACGCCGGGCAGCCCGCCGACGTGGGACTCGACGTCCGACTGGATCTGGGTTCGGAGCGGGCACCCGGCCACCGTGAGGGCCACCTCGACATCGACCACCCCCTGGTCGTCGATGCGAATCCCGTTGACCATGCCGAGCTCGACGATGTCCGCTCCGAGCTCGGGGTCGACGACGCCGGCCAGCGCGGCGCGGACCGAGTCCTCGCTCGGCGGGTCGTCCCGAGTGGGATCGGAGGGGTCAGACCTGGTCACGACGGCAATTCTACTCGGGGGCCTCCAGGGGCCACCCGATGCACGCGTCGACGCCCATCTGGCGCGGGTACGCTGGTCCGCAGGCGCCGTGCCGGAGAAGGTTTCCGGGCGCGAGCGTTGCCAACGTCTTGTTCGAAGCTGGTCATCCCGGAGGACGCCATGAGTGCCACCATGCAGTCAGTCAGCATCGGAAAGCGGCCGAACCCGGTCACCCTCACCGATGTGGCCTCGGCCAAGGTTGCCGAGCTGCTGGCCGAGGAGGACATGGACGGGCTGGCCCTGCGGGTGGCGGTCCGGCCTGGAGGCTGCTCGGGGTTCAGCTACGAGATGTTCTTCGACGCCGACGTAGCCGACGACGACGTGGTTCGTGAGTTCGGCACGGTGAAGGTGGTGGTGGACCCGGCGAGCGCCGACCTGCTGAAGGGCTCCACCCTCGACTACAGCGACGGGCTCCAGGGCGCCGGGTTCCACGTGACCAATCCCAATGCCTCCCGGACCTGTGGCTGCGGCTCCTCCTTCAGCTGAGCCGCTGATCCGCTGATCCGGCTCCGTATCGACGGCGCCGACGTCGAGGTCGCCGACGAGAGGTCCTCCCTACTGGACGTGCTGCGCGAGCAGGTCGGGGTGCGGTCGGCCAAGGACGGGTGTAGCCCCCAGGGCCAGTGTGGGTGCTGCACGGTGTGGGTCGACGGGTCGCCCCGGGTGGCGTGCGTCACACCGGTGCGCCGCCTCGGGGGACGGGAGGTGACCACGCTCGACGGGTTGCCCGACGACGTGGTGGACCGATGGGCGCAGGCCCTGGTGGCCTCCGGCGGCAGCCAGTGCGGGTTCTGCACCCCGGGGATCGTGATGCGGTTGTCCGCCCTCGACCCCGGGTCCTCCGACGAACGGATCGGTCGTGCCCTTCTCGCCCACCTGTGCCGGTGCACGGGATGGCAGACCATCACCGAGGCGGCGCGCCAGGTCATCGGGGACCATCCGCTCGGAGCGGCCGACCGGCCGTCGGCTCCCCGGGACCTCGACCGCGCCGCCGAGCGGGCCAGGCTGGAAGGGGGCGTCGCCCAGCGGGTCGGGCCCTCGGTGGTCCTCGGCCGGGCCGGATTTGCCGACGACCTCAGCCCGGCCGACGCTCTCGTGGCGATCCCCGACCGGAACGGCGGGTACGCAGTGTCCGAGTCGATTGGCGCGGCACGCGCCCTCTCCGGAAAGGTGCAGGGACGCAGCACGGGGCTCCCTCCCGTGTACCCGGTGGAGCTCCCGCCCGGATCGTTCGACCTCAGCCTGCAGACCACCTATGTCGAACCCGCCTACCTCGAGCCGGACGCGTCGTGGTGCGTGCCCGGCGGCGAGCCTGTGTCACCGTGCGCCAACGGGGGTGCCTTCGGGGGGAAGCTGCACTCTCCGGTGGCGGGCGACGCCCGACGCCTGGCCGACGAGCACGGACGACCAGTGCGGGTGCTCTGGTCGCGCGAGGACGTGGTGCGCCGCGGGCCCAAACGGCCACCGGTGGCCGGCGGCATCGATGCCGACGGGACGGGGGTGTTGCGGGTGGCCGTGCCCCCCGGCGGGACGGCCGACACCGATTGGTCCGGCGTGGTCGCGGCGGTGGGCACGGTGGCTCCGCGAGTTGCCCTCGAGCCGGTGCCGCACCCGGGACCGGTGGTCTCCTTCGAGCTGAGGGGGGCGGTTTGGGTGGAGGCGGCAGTGCTGGCCACCTGTGCACCCTTCGCCCGGGCCCACGATCCGGTCACCGACGTCCCAGTCGCGGTCCGGGCCCCGGGAGGGGGTCGGGCGGAGGCATGCTGGCGCCCGGACGGTTCGATCGACGTGACCGTCGAAGCCGGAGCGGCGCTCGACGAGGTGGTGTTGCGCTCCTACTGCATCGGCGCGACCCATCAGGCGGTCGGATGGGTCCGTTCCGAAGCCGTCGCCGTCGACACCGACGGGGACGTCCGTGACCTCACGCTGCGCTCGTTCGGCATCCTCGGGGCCGGGGACATGCCACCCGTCAGGGTGCGCATCGGTGGAGGGGACGGCCCACCCGTCAACGGCTCCGACGCCGTGTTCGCGGCCGTGGCCGCCGCCACCTGGCTGGCTGACGGGCTGGTCGCCCGGTGGCCGACGGGCCGTGGCGCCCACGGCCAGCCCGTCTCCCCGCCCGGGGCGCCACCCGTAGGCTGACGGGCGGTCCACGCGCCCGTCCCGTCAGAGGAGCTTTTCGATGACCACGCCCGTCGGTCCTTACAGCCCCATCGTCGCCGCCGGCCCCTGGTTGATCTGCTCGGGCCAGCTGGGCCTGACCGCGACCCCACCCGGCCGGCCGCCCGCACTGGTCGAGGGCGGGACGGTCGGCCAACTGACCCGGGCCCTGGCCAACGCGGCCGGCTTGCTCGCGGAGCAGGGGGCGACCACCGACGACGTGGTCAAGACCACCGTCTTCGTCATCGACATGGACGACTATGGCGCGGTCAACGAGGCGTACGCGTCGTTTTTCGACGGCCATAGGCCGGCCCGCTCGGTCGTCGGCGTGGCCGCCCTACCCATGGGTGCGGCCGTCGAGGTCGAGCTCTGGGCCTACCGCGACGACTGACGGCCGGGCGACCGGCGGTCAGGGCATCCAGACGGTCAGGCCGAACCGGTAGCCGACCGAGCGCACCGTCTGGATGAGGTGGGCATGCTCCTCTCCGAGCTTGGCGCGCAAGCGCCGCACGTGGACGTCCACCGTGCGCGCTCCGCCGTAGTACTCGTAGCCCCAGACCCGGCTCAACAGGGTCTCACGGGTGAACACCTTGCCGGGCCGGGCCGCCAGGAAGCGGAGCAGCTCGTACTCCATGTAGGTCAGGTCGAGGACGCGCCCGGACACCGCCGCCTGGTAGGTCTCCAGGTTGAGCACCAGGGAGCCGTGCTCCAGCAGGTCGGGGCCCACGCCCCTCCCCGTGCGCCAGAACAGGTGGGACAGGCGGGCGGCGAGCTCGTCGGGGTTCACCGGTTCGAGACAGAGGTCGTCGAACAGGTCCTCGCGCAGCTCGAGCTCCTTGAGCTGGTCGGGTGGGACCACCACGATCACCGGGGCCAGGGGAATCTCCCGCTTGCGCAGATGCCGGCAGAGCAGGAAGGCGGCGACGGGGTCCCCGCGGCTGGAGATAACCGCGCCCGACCATCCGTCCTCGGGCTCGTCCGAGTCGGCGGCGTCCGGTGTGTCGACACCGTGCCAGGGGTAGCCGGCCCGGCCGAGGACGGCGATCACCGCCTCGGGCGGACTCGCGGGGAAGCACAGCAACGGCTCCACGGCTGGTCTCTCCCCTTCCTGTCTCTGTGCCCGCTTGCTCAGGGTCTCGGCCGCCCTATTAGAGCAGCGGCAGGTACCGGTCCAGCTCGAACTGGGTGACGTGGGCCTTGTACTCGGCCCATTCCGCCCGCTTGTTGCGGATGAACCACTCGAAGACGTGCTCGCCGAGAGTGGTGGCCAGCAGCTCCGAGGACTCCATCAGCCCGAGCGCCTCGTTGAGGCTGCCGGGCAGGTGCAGGATGCCCTTGTTGGCCAGCTCCTCGGCGCTCAGGGTGAACAGGTTGGCGTCCGCCTCGGGTGGCAGCTCGTACCCCTGCTCGATGCCCTGCAATCCGGCGGCCAGGACGACGGCGAAGGCCAGGTAGGGATTGCAGGCACTGTCGGGGGAGCGGAACTCGACCCGGGTGGACTCGAACTTGCCCGGCTTGACCACCGGCACCCGGACCAGGGCGGACCGGTTGTTGCGGGCCCAGGAGACATGGATGGGGGCCTCGTACCCGTCGACCAGGCGCTTGTACGAGTTGACCCATTGGTTGGTCAGCGCGGTGATCTCGGGAGCGTGGCGAAGCAATCCGGCGATGAAGCCCTCGGCCACCTCCGACAGCCCGCCGGGCCGTTCGCGGTCGACGAAGGCGTTTTCGCCGCCGCGGAACAGCGACATGTGGGTGTGCATGCCCGAACCCTGCACCCCGGCCAGCGGCTTGGGCATGAAGCTGGCGAACACCCCCTGCTGGCGGGCCATCTCTTTCACCACCAGTCGCACGGTCATGACCGTGTCCGCCATGGTCAGCGCGTCGGTGTAGCGCAGGTCGATCTCGTGCTGGCTCGGGGCGTCCTCATGCTGGGCGTGCTCCACCGGGATGCCCATCTCCTCGAGGGTGAGCACTGTGCGTTGCCGGATGTCGCTGGCCCGGTCGGCCACGGTGAGCTCGAAGTACGAGCCGCTGTCGAGCCCGACCGGCCGGCGGGAGGGATCGGCGTCGGCGAAGTAGAAGAATTCGATCTCGGGCGCGGCGTAGAAGGTGAACCCGAGCGTGTGGGCCCGATCGAGGGCGCGACGGAGCACATGGCGCGGGTCCCCCTGGAAGGGCGATCCGTCGAGGTCGACGATGTCGCAGAACACCCGGGCCACCTGGGCAACCACTTGGCCCTCGGGCGCCCCACCCGGCAGGCCTGCCTGCCCGTGGCCGTGCCAGGGGAGCAACTGGAAGGTGTTGGCGTCCGGGCGAGCCAGCACGTCGCTCTCCTGGACGCGGCTGAAGCCGTCGATGGCCGAGCCGTCGAATGTCATCCCCTCGTCGAGGGCGTTCTCCAGTTCGGCCGGCGTGATGCTGAAGGTCTTCGGTGTGCCGAGGACGTCAGTGAACCACAACTGGACGAACCGGATGCCGCGCTCCTCGACGGTCCGGAGGACGTACTCCTCCTGGCTCCTCATCGGGTCGGGAACCTCGGGAATCGTGACGGCCGGGTGGGGCGGATCTTGTGGTTGGATGCGGTCATTGTCGCAGGCCGGCAGGGAAAGGGTCGACCGGCGGCCGGCCAGAGGTTCAAGCGGATGGTCCTGGTCGACGGCGCGCCCCTCCTCGGGCCGGGCCCCAGCCCCGTGCCCGCGGCCCCGGCGGGGGCGACCCGGTCAGCTAGCCGCCGCGTCGCCGCACACCGTCTCGATCAGTACGGCAGTCACCTGGTACGGGTCCATGTTGGCGTTGGGCCGCCGGTCCTCCAGCCAGCCCTTCTTGGCCTTGGCCACGCCCCAGGGGATGCGGATGGAGGCGCCCCGGTCCGATGTGCCGTAGGTGAACTTGGTGTAGTGGGCGGTCTCGTGGGCCCCGGTCAGCCGGCTCTCGATGCCCACCCCGTACACCGCGATGTGCTCGTCGACCCGCTTCCCGATGGCTTCGCAGCCGGCGATGATGGCGTCCCAGCCGCCCTCCTCGCGCATGGCCTTGGTGGAGAAGTTGGTGTGGGCGCCGGCCCCGTTCCAATCGCCGAGGATGGGCTTCGGCTCGAGGGTGGCGAAGACGTCGAAGTCCTCGGCGATGCGGAACAGCAACCAGCGGGCCACCCACAGATGGTCGGAGATCGCCAGTGGGGAGAGCACGCCGACTTGGAACTCCCACTGGCCCATCATCACCTCGGCGTTGGTGCCCTCGATGGCCAACCCGGCGTCGATGCAGGCCGCCGTGTGGAGCTCCACGATCTCGCGGCCGGGCATCTTGTCGCCACCGACGCCGCAGTAGTAAGGGCCCTGGGGGGCGGGGTAGCCCGACGCGGGCCATCCGAGCGGCCGGCCGTCCTTGAAGAAGGTGTACTCCTGCTCGATCCCGAACATGGGCTCCTGGTCGGCGTACTGCTCGACCAATTGGCGGAGACGGGCGCGGGTGTTGGTCGGGTGGGGCGTGAAGTCGGTGAGCTCGACCTCGCACATGACCAGCCTGTCGTCTGGCCCACGCAGCGGGTCGGGGCAGCTGAAGACCGGGCGGAGCACGCAGTCGGAGTCGTGCCCGAGGGCCTGGTTGGTGCTCGAGCCGTCGAAGCCCCAGATACCGGGCTCCTCACCGTCGGCCACGATCTTGGTCTTGCTGCGGAGCAGCGGCGAAGGCTCGGTCCCGTCGATCCAGATGTATTCAGCTTGGTAAGGCACGTACACTCCTCGTTGCTCGTGGTGGTTGCTGCTCCACGCCCGGCTTCGGCGCCGGGCCGGTGATCCAGGGAGTCTTCCACCTGGCACGCCGGCACTGGTCGTCAACACCGGGGCGCCCAGTATGGCAAGGAGCCGTTTCCCCTCGATTACCCCACTGTGAACGGTCGATGAACACAGGGACGGCCCCGCCAGGGAGCGGCGCGCCGGGGCCGGGCGGCGCTCGTCGGACACGAAAGGCCAGGCAGCGAGGCCGATAGGCTGGCTCCATGGGTCGAGTGCGGGTAGCCGCCTGCCAGATCAACACCGTCGTCGGCGATCTCTGGGGAAATGCCGGTCGGATCCGTACGGCCCTGGCCGAGGCGGAGGCGGCCGCGGCGGACCTGGCGGTCTTCCCGGAATTGACGGTCACCGGATACCCGCCCGAGGACCTGCTGGGCCGGCCTGCATTCGTCGCCGACAACCAGGCCGTGCTCGAGGAGATCGCCACCCGCGCGGGCTCTTGTGCCGCGGTCGTCGGCTTCGTCGACACCGACGTCCGGGGGCGGTTGGTCAACGCCGCCGCGGTGTGCGTCGGTGGACGCGTCGTCGGTCGCTATCACAAGCGCCTGCTGCCCAACTACGGGGTCTTCGACGAGCAGCGCTGGTTCGTCCCCGGCGAAGGTCCACCCGACTGCTACCTGGTCGCCGGTGTCCCGGTCGGCGTGACTATCTGTGAGGACATGTGGTCGGCCGGCGGCCCGATGGTCGACCAGGTAGCAGCGGGAGCCCGGGTGCTGGTCAATCTCAATGCCTCGCCGTACTCCCGCGGTCGCCGCGACGAGCGCCTGGCGGTGCTCTCCGCGCGGGTGTCCGAGACGGCTTGCCCCATCGTCTACGTGAACCAGGTCGGGGGCCAGGACGAGCTGGTCTTCGACGGGGCGTCCCTCGTCATGGACGCGCGAGGTCACATCGTGGCGTCTGCGCCACAGTTCTCCGAGTCGGTGCTGGTGGCCGACGTGACCACCGACTCCGAGATCCCGGCCCCTCCAGTGCGACCGCGGACCGGGCCGGCTGCGCCGCCGGTGACGGTCAGCCTCGGCCCGCGGGCACGCTCGGTCCCGGCGTCGGCGGCGGCCGGCCCCGTCGCACCGGTGCTCGGCCCCGAGGCCGAGGTGTACCAGGCCCTGGTGCTCGGAACCCGCGACTACGTGACGAAGAACGGCTTCGCCGGCGCGCTCATCGGCCTGTCGGGGGGGATCGACTCGTCGTTGGTGGCGGCGGTGGCGGTCGATGCGCTCGGCCCCGAGTGGGTGCACGGGGTGACCATGCCCTCGCGGTACTCGAGCCACGGCTCGGTGGCCGATGCGGCGACGCTGTCGGCCAACCTCGGCATCCGCCTGGCCACTGCAGCCATCGAAGATGCCCATCGCGCCCTGTCCGCCACGCTGTCGCCGATCCTCGGTGAGGATCCGACCGGGCTCACCGACGAGAACCTGCAGTCGCGCATCCGCGGCGTGCTGCTCATGGCGGTGTCCAACGCCACCGGGTGGATTGTGCTCACCACCGGGAACAAAAGCGAGATGGCGACGGGATACTCGACGCTCTACGGTGACTCGGCCGGTGGGTTCGCCGTGATCAAGGACGTGCCGAAGACGCTGGTCTACGAATTGTGCAACTACCGCAACCGGGTGGCCGGGTTCGACCTCATCCCCGGTCCGGTGCTGACGAAGGCCCCATCGGCCGAACTTCGCCCCGACCAGCGCGACGACGAGTCGCTCCCGCCGTATGCGGTCCTCGACCCTGTGATCGACGGCTATGTGGTGGGGGACCGGTCGGCCGAGGAGCTGGCAGCCGACGGGTTCGATCCCGACGCGGTCAGCCGGGTGGTCGCCTTGGTCGACCGGGCTGAATACAAGCGTCGTCAGATGCCTCCGGGTGTGCGGATCTCGGGGAAGGCCTTCGGCAAGGACCGCCGTATGCCCATCACCAACCACTACCGTCCCGGCGCGACGCGGGAAGCGCAGGCCCGAGAGCAGCCGACGCCCGAGCAAGCGAGCAGTGAGCAGCCAACCGGTGAACAACAGAGCGGTGCACCACAGACCGGTGAACAGCCGAGTGGGGAGGCGGCCGTTGTCTGAGACTTCTCCGTTCTCGGACGGGCCGTCCGGCGCGACCCAGCCGCCGACGACGGTGATGCCGTCCGGGTGGCCCGAGCCGGCCGAGTCCGATACACCGCCATCCGGAGTCCCGGGCCCGGGGGCGCCCCCGGTTGGGAGCGCGCCCCCACAGGGCAGCGCGCCATCGGTCGCCGGCCCGCCGTCGATCGGCGACGTCCCCGTCGGGCATGGCGACCGAGCCACGTTGGCCACGGACGAGGTACTTCCCTTCGCGCTGGCCGACACGGCCGCGCTGGTCGGTGAGTACCGTTGGGTCGAGAACGCGCTCTACCGGCTGCTCGGCCAGTGGGTGATCGACATGCCACTGGACGCGGTGAAGGTCCATCTCGACAGCCAGAGCATGCGTCACGCCTGGCACGCGGAGCTGTGGGCGGACCGACTGCCCGTCCGCGACGGCGTCGACCCGGACGCGCTGACCGTCCCTTCCTCCCCGAGCCGGGTGCTCGTGGCCGCTCTGTCCGGCTCCGAGGTCGGGGCGGCCGGCCCGGCGGTGCCGCCCAACACCGAGGACCCTCTCAGCCACCCCGGCGCCCTGCCCCGGCTGGCCGGGCTCTACCGGGTGGCCCTGCCCCGGCTGGTTACGAGCTATGAGCGACACCTCGGGGCGGTGGCGCAGGTGACCGACGCGCCCGTTGCGAGGGCCCTGCGCCTGGTGCTCAACGACGAGATCGACGACTGGCGGGCCGGCGAGCGCCTCGTCCAGCGTCTCGTGACCCGGCCGCACGATGTGGTCGCCGTGCACCAGTTCCTGCAGCGGCTCGAATCGGCGGTGGTAGCGGCCGGGGCCGTTTCCGGCCTCGTCACCCTTCCCGCCTCGGTGCCCGGGGATTGATGCCCGTGCCCTCGGGACAGGCGATTTTCCTTCGCCTGCGCTCGGAGGGGTTGACGGGTCCGGTAAACTTCGAGAGCAGCAATCGTTGCGCCCGAACACGCCATACCCAGTTCAGCGAGCCCAGAGGGGCGCCGAGCGGGTTGGCCGTCCCCCACCCTCGTGGGGAAAACGAAGGACCCGGTGAAGTTGGCAAAGGAGCGCCTCGAGCGAGACGACGAAGATCTGGTCCGGTTGTACCTCACCGACATCGGCCAGTATCCGCTGCTCACCAAAGATGACGAGGTACGCCTGGCCCAGGCCATCGAGGCCGGACGCGAGGCGGATGGCCAGCTGGCATCGGCGCCGAAGGGACTGACGCCGGCCAAGCGGCGGGAGCTGCGACGCACCACCCTCCAGGGGGAAGCGGCCCAGCAGACCTTCGTCCAGTCCAACCTCAGGCTGGTTGTGTCCATCGCCAAGAAGTACCAGGCGTCCGGACTGCCGCTCCTCGACCTCATCCAGGAGGGGAACCTCGGGCTGATGCATGCTGTCGAGAAGTTCGACTGGCGGAAGGGGTTCAAGTTCTCCACCTACGCCACGTGGTGGATACGCCAGGCCATCACCCGCGGCATCGCCAACACCGGCCGCACCATCCGCCTGCCGGTGCACGCGGGGGACACGCTGGCCCGGGTACAGAAGGCGCAGGCACGACTCGAGCTCAAGTACGGGCGACCGGCCACCTTGGCCGAGCTGGGGGCCGAGGTGGAGATGCCCGAGGACAAATTGGTCGAGGCGCTGCGATTCCGGGCCGAGCCGCTGTCGTTGTCCGAGCCCCTGCGGGAGGACGGTGACGCCGAGCTCGGCGACGTGGTCGAGGACCGGTCGGCCGAGTCACCTTTCGAAGTGGCCGCCGTTTCGCTCCTGCCCGAGGAGATCGGTCGGCTCTTGTCACCGCTCGACGAGCGGGAGCGGGAGATCCTGCGATTGCGCTTCGGGCTCGACCGGGGCGAGCCTCGTACGCTCGAAGAGGTGGGCGAGCATTTCAACCTCACTCGCGAGCGCATCCGTCAGATCGAGGCCCGGGCCATGTCGAAGCTCCGCCATCCCTCGTCCGACACGGGGGCGCGGGATCTCCTGACCGTCTGAGCCCAGGGGGGCCCTCGGGGTTGGCCCCGCCGGTTGACGTCCACCGGGGACACACCCCCGACCGACGGAGTACGATCAGGCTCATGAAGAAGCTCCTGATCCTCGCCATCATCGTCGCCCTCGGGGTCGTCGCCGCCAAGCGGCTGCGTCCTTCCTGAGCAACCCACCGCCGTACCCGCCGAAGCGCTGACCACCTGCCGGGTGGTCAGCCCTTTGCGCGTCGGGGCCCGATCGGCCGCCCGGTCCATGATTGGGCCTCGGGCCTCATGTCTGGGCTCGTCGGGCCAGGCGCCACGCCACCAGGGCGCCGAGCGAGGCGGCGGCAGTGACGCCGGCCGCGGTCGCCGTGACGGGCAGGTTCGGCACACTCACCCGGTCGCGGAGCCGGACCGGCTTGGTGAATTGCATCACGTCCCAATTGCGCTCTCGGACCACTTTGGCCAGGACCCGGTCGGGATTGATGGCCACGGGGTGGCCCACCGCCTCGAGCATCGGGAGGTCGGTGTAGGAGTCGGAGTAGGCCGAGGACTGTTGGAGGTCGAGCCCCATCTTGTCGGCGAGCTCCTGCATGGCCTCGGCTTTGAAGACGCCGTAGGCGTAGAACTCCATCTCACCGGTGTAGCGACCGTCGTCGTCGACGACCGCCCGGCTGGCGATAGCCCCGTCGACGCCCAGATGCTCGGCGAGCGGCTGCACGATCTCCTCGGGTGAGGCCGACACGAGGAAGACCTTGTGCCCGGCGGCCCGGTGGGCCTCGATGAGGTCGAGGGCCTCGGCGTAGATGATCGGCTCGACGATGTCCTCCAGCGCCTCCCGTACGATCTCCCGGATCTGTTCGCGGTCCCAGCCCTTGGTCAGCATCAGCATCGACTCGCGGACTCGGGCCAGCTTTTGCTCGCTGGCGCCGAGGTGCAGGTAGATGATCTGGGAGACCAGGGCCCGGGCCACCAACCGACGGTTGATCAGCCCACCCCGGTAGAACGGCCGGCCGAAGGCGGCGAGCGAAGCCTTGGCGATGACCGTCTTGTCAAGGTCGAAGAAGGCCGCTCGCACCGGTCAGTGCCCCACCAGCAGCTGTTGCACCACATCCTCGGCATCGGACGTGACCAGGACGAGGACCTCGTCCCCGGTGGCGAGCCGGGTGTCGCCTCGCGGGACGATCAGGCGGTCGCTGCGCACCACCGCCACCACCGTGGCCTCGCGCGGCACGCCGAGGTCGGCCAGCGAGACTCCCGCGGCCGGGGAGTCCTCCGCCAGGGTGACCTCGACCAGGTGGGCGTTGCCCCCTTCGAAGCGGAGGAGGCGGACCAGGCTGCCGACCGAGACAGCCTCCTCGACCAGGGCGGTCAGCAACTGGGGGGTGGACACCGAGACGTCGACACCCCAGGTCTCGGTGAACAGCCACTGGTTCTTCGGGTGGTTGACCCGGGCCACCACGCGGGGCACGGCGAACTCCTGCTTGGCCAGCAGGGAGACGACCAGGTTGTCCTCGTCGTCCCCGGTGGCCGCCACCACCACGTCGGTGGTGGCCAGCCCGGCCGAGTCGAGCGAGGCCACCTCGCAGGCGTCGGCCACCACCCAGGTCACGTCGAGGTCGCCCCGGACCCGGTCCACCACATCGGGGTCCCGCTCGATGACCAGGACCTCGTGACCGCCCCCGTGGAGGTCGGAGGCGATGGCCGTGCCCACGCTGCCGGCCCCGGCGATGGCCACCTTCATCCCCGGCCCCCGCTGGCGCGGTCCACGTCCGGGCTGCCGACGGGCACGATGGGGTGGCGTGCCTCCCTGGCGGCCGGACCGGCCAGCCGGGCGTTGAACTGCTCGAGGGCGTCGCTCGTGACCATCAGGTGGACGACGTCCCCGTCCTGGCCCACCAGATCCTCGAAGTCCAGGCGGGGCACGCCGGCCCGGGTCACGGCCACCACGGTGACCTCGCCGGGTCTGCTCAGATCGAGCAGCCGCTTGCCGGCCCACCGCTCCGGTAGCTCGCGCTCGACCAACGAGAGGGTCCCCGTGGGATCGGACCAGTCGGACTCCACCTCGCCGGGGATGAGGCGTCGGCGCACCTGGTCGATGGTCCACGACACGGTGGCGACGGTCGGGATGCCGAGGCGCAGGTAGATCTGGGCCCGGCGGGGGTCGTAGATGCGGGCCACCACGTTCGGGATCTCATAAGTCTCGCGGGCGATGCGAGCGGTGAGGATGTTGGAGTTGTCTCCACTCGTCACCGCGGCCAGGGCGGTCGCCTCCGTGGCCCGGGCCCGGTCCAGGTCGTCCCGGTCGAAGCCCGAACCGATCACGGTGGTGCCGGGCCAATCGGCGGGGAGCCGACGGAAGGCCTTGGGGTTGCGATCGATGATGGCGACCGTATGGCCCTGGGCGACCAACCCGACGCCGAGCCCCGAGCCGACCCGGCCGCAGCCCACGATGACGATATGCACCCGACCATGCAACACGGATCGCCACCGGATCACAACTCACCCCCGGTCCTCCGGGCCCACGGGCCTCATGCCGGGGTGGGGCTTCCACCGGGGCCCTAGCGCAGCTGGCCTGCGCTTCAGGCCGGCGCGACGCCCATGGTTTACTGAGGGGGTGGACCCATCGGTAGCCGGCGGCGTCGACCCGGCTCGGCCGACTGGGGACGGGGCCGGGGTGACCACCTCCCCGACGGTGGCCGCCCCCTCCCGAATGGTGCCCACGGCCACCCCGCTCGGCCAGGTCGATCTGCCCGAGACCCTGCGCTACCGGCTCAAGAACCGGTTGCTCGGCCCGCCCATCTCGTCCGACCGCCAGTCCTCGGAGCGGCTGGGCAAACCCACCGCGCTCGCCGTCCTCTCCTCGGACGTGATCTCCTCATCGGCCTACGCCACTGAGCAGATGCTCATCCCGCTGGTGGCGGCGGTCGGGGTGGCCGCGTTCTCACTGGTGATCCCGGTGAGCATCGCGGTGATCTTCGTCCTCCTGTTCGTCACCCTCTCCTATCTCGAGGTGGTGAGGGTGTACACGAAGGCGGGCGGCGCCTACGTGGTGGCGCGGGAGAATTTCGGTCTCACCGTGGCCCAGGTGGCGGCCATGTCCCTGCTTATCGACTACACCTTGACCGTCGCCGTGTCGGTGGCCGCCGGAGTGGCCGCGGTGACCTCGGTCTTCCCGGGCCTCACTCCGGACGCCACCTGGATCGCCATCCTGTTCGTGCTGGTGATCGCCTACGGCAACCTGCGTGGCATCCGCGAGGCGGGCCGGATGTTCGCCGTCCCCACCTATTTCTTCGTGGCCAACATGGTCATCCTCCTGGCCGTCGGGACGTTCAAGGCGATCACCGGCACCCTGCACGCCCAGCCGATCTTCGGGCACGCAGGGGCCGAGCACATCGGCACCGGCGGGAGCGGGCTGCTCTACGGCGCCGGCATCTTCGTGGTCCTCAAGGCCTTCGCCTCCGGTGGTTCGGCCCTTACCGGCACCGAGGCCATCTCCAACGGCGTCAGCATCTTCCGACGGCCCGAATCACGCAATGCCCGGATCACCATGGTCATGATGGCGGTCATCCTGGGCTCACTGGTGCTCGGGGTCTCGTCCCTGGCCGCCCTCACCCACCCCGTCCCCTACCTCTCCGGCACCCCGACGGTCATCTCCCAGATCGCGAAGGACGTCTACGGCGCCCACGGCCTTGGCAACTTCTTCTATGTGCTGCTGCAGATCGGTACCACCCTCATCCTCATCCTGGCGGCCAACACCAGCTTCACCGGCTTCCCCTTCCTGGCCAGCTTCGCCGCCGAGGACTCCTACCTGCCCCGCCAGCTGACAAAGCGTGGCCACCGGCTGGTGTTCTCGACCGGGATCATCGTGCTCACCGTGGTGTCGGTCATCCTCCTGGCCGTCACCCGAGCCAAGGTGGACAAGCTCATCCCGCTGTACGCCATCGGCGTCTTCACTGGGTTCACCATGGCCGGCGCCGGGATGGCCAAGTACCACCTGACCCACCGGGAGGACCACTGGCGCCGCCGCCTGGTCATCAACGGCACCGCTTCGGTGCTGTCCTTCATCGTCCTCGTGATCATCGCGGTGGCCAAATTCACCGAGGGGGCCTGGGTCATCCTGGTCATCCTGCCGCTCGGTGTCGTGGGCCTCCTCGGGTTACACCGGCAGTATGTCAACGAGGAGGACCAGCTGGAAGAGGGGGCGGCGGAGGCGGCCGAGGCGCCCGTGCTCAACCGCCACGTGGTGGTGGTCCTGGTCGACCGGCTGGACATGGCGACCGCCCGCGCCCTTCAATACGCCAGGACCCTCCATCCCGACGAACTTCGGGCCGTGCACTTCACGCTCGACAACAGAGTGGCCGCCGACCTCGAAGCCGAGTGGGGTCGTCTCGGGCTCACCCGGCTCCCCCTCGACGTCGAGGAGTGCGAGGACCGCCGGCTGACCCGCGCCGCCCTGGAGCTGGCCGCCGAGACGGTAGCCGACCACGAGACCGAGCTCACCATCCTCTTGCCCCGCCGCGGGTTCGCCGCCGGGTGGCACCGGGTGCTCCATGACGGCACGGCCGACCAGATTGCCGCCGCGGTGGGCCAGCTCGCCCATGTCAACGCCACCGTGGTGCCCTACCAGCTGACCGGGGGGTGGCTGTCCAAGCGGCGGTTGAAGCAGCGACCGGAGCGCCGGGTGGTGGCGGGCGTCCGGACCGGCCGGGGGTCGGCCCGGACCGAATCCCGCGAGGCCGACCGGGACGGGGCCCGGGCCGCGTTCGACCGGGCCGCCTTCGGCGAGCGCGGCGCCGGCACCATCCCGATCAGCGAGGCCGAGTGGCGACACCGGGTCCGGGTGGTCGGCCGGGTGAAGTCGGTGCGTGTCCAGCCCCGGGCCGGCACGTCCAACCTCGAGTGTGTCCTGGCCGATGAGACCGGTCGTCTCCTGCTGGTGTTCCAGGGACGCCGCCGCATTCCGGGCATCCAGCCCGGAGCGCGCCTGGTGGTCGAGGGGATGGTGGGGGACTGGGCCCGGCGCCAGGCCATCCTCAACCCGGACTACGAGCTCATCGCCGGTCCCGAGGCCGGGGTCGAGCCGACCTGACCCGGGCCGGGCCGGAGAGGGTCGGCTCTGCCCCAGCCCCGCCCGCCCGGCTTCGCCCTGGCCCACCCAGCTTGGCGCCTACCTTGCCCGGCGCCCCCAATTGTCAGTATCTTCTGGCCCCGTTGCCGGATTGGGCGCACTGATAAGGCGCGCCTCGGCCCAGGCCGCATGGCTGTTGCTCGCAGGGGGACAATGTCTCTGGTCGTGGGCGGCCGCGGCACCGGCGTGTCCGAACCTAACCACGCAGCGAATCGAAATGACGCAGTGAACCGAAGGGAGCCCCACCGATGACCCACCTCCTGGCTGAAGGGGGTTACCAGGCTTTTCTCCTTTCGAGCTCCGAAAAGGTCTGGTTGTACTTCGCGCTGGCCTGCGCATTGGCCTCGATCACGGCCGGCCTGCTGCTCGTGCGGGGCGTGCTCGCTGCCGACCAGGGGACGGCGTCGATGAAGGACATCGCCAAGGCCATCCAGGAGGGAGCCGAGGCCTTCTTGTCGCGGCAGTTCAAGACCATCGGGATCATCATCATCCCCCTCGCCGTGCTCATCTTCTTCACCGCCACCAAGGTCACCCATACCGTCACCCACGTGCTGCTGCTGGGTGGGGGCCACGTGGTGGTGGCCCACCAGACGGTCACCGACCTCACCTTCGCCGAGGCCGGGATCTATCGGGTGATCTGCTTTCTGGCCGGCGCCCTGTGCTCGGGGCTCACCGGGTTCATCGGCATGAGCCTGGCCGTCCGTGGCAACGTCCGCACCGCGGCGGCGGCGCGAGAGGGCCGCATGCCACCCGCCCTTCGGGTCGCCTTCCGCACCGGCGCCATCACTGGGCTGCTCTGCGTAGGGCTCGGCCTGCTCGGGGCCACCGTCATCGTGCTCGTCTTCCAGAACACCGCCACCTCGGTGCTCATCGGGTTCGGCTTCGGCGCCTCACTGCTCGCCCTGTTCATGCGAGTCGGCGGCGGCATCTTCACCAAGGCGGCCGACGTTGGGGCCGACCTGGTCGGCAAGGTGGAAGCGGGGATCCCCGAGGACGACCCCCGCAACGCCGCCACCATCGCCGACAATGTGGGGGACAACGTGGGCGACTGCGCCGGCATGGCTGCCGACCTCTTCGAGTCGTACGTCATCACGATCATCGCCTCGATCATCCTCGGCGTTACCGCCTTCTCGTCGATCCACCGCGGCGCCGACGCGGCCAAAACGGTCGTCTTCCCCATCGCCGTACCGGCCATCGGCATCCTCGCCACCATCGTGGGCGTGCTGGTGGTGCGGGCCGGTCGCAACGACCGCAACGCTATGGCCCCGATCAACCGGGGCGTGTGGACGGCGGGCCTCCTCACCATCGCCGGCACCGCGGTGGTGGCCGGGGCCTACCTTCACTACTGGAAGGCGTTCTATGCGGTGCTCACCGGCGTGATCCTCATGCTGGTGGCCAGCCAGATCACCGAGCACTTCACCTCGACCGAACGGAGCCCGGTGAAGGAGGTGGCCGAGACCGCCCGGACCGGGCCGGCCACCCTGACTCTGGCCGGCATCTCACTCGGACTCGAGTCATCGGTGTGGGCCATCATCGCCATCGTGCTGGCCATCGCAGTGTCCATCGGGCTGGCCGGTGGCAACATCGAGCTCTCGCTGTACCTCATCTCCCTCACCGGCATCGGTCTTTTGTCCACCGCAGGGATGATCGTGTCGGAGGACAGCTTCGGCCCGGTGTCGGACAATGCCGCCGGGGTGGCCGAGATGTCCGGGGAGTTCACCGGCGACGCCGAGCGGGTCATGGTCAGTCTCGACGCCGTGGGCAACACCACCAAGGCGGTGACGAAGGGGGTGGCCATCGGCTCGGCCGTGATCGCCTCGATCGCCCTGTTCGCCTCGTTCATCGAGACCATCGGCTCGCAACTCGGGCTCCATGCCCCCGCGTTCGCCCCGGTCAACTGGCTCTTCGACCTTCCCCAGACGTCGATCAACGTCTCACACCCGACCGTCTTCATCGGCTTGCTCATCGGCGGTTCGATCGCATTCATCTTCTCGGCGCTGGCCATCCGGGCGGTCGGGCGCTCGGCCGGCACGGTCGTCCAGGAGGTCCGCCGCCAGTTCCGTGAGCACCCCGGCATCATGGACTACACGGAAAAGCCCGAATACGGGAAGGTCATCGCCATCTGCACCACCGCCGCCCAGCGCGAGCTGGCCACACCCGCCCTGCTTGCCGTGCTCTCGCCGGTCATCGTGGGATTCGGCATCAACTATCTGGCGCTCGGGGCGTTCCTGGTCGGGGCCATCCTCACCGGGCAGCTCATGGCCAATTTCCTGTCCAACTCCGGCGGGGCGTGGGACAACGCCAAGAAGTTCATCGAAGACGGCAACGAAGGCGGCAAGGGATCGGACGCCCACAAGGCGGCGGTCATCGGTGACACCATCGGCGACCCCTTCAAGGACACCGCCGGCCCCGCCCTCAACCCGCTGATCAAGGTGATGAACCTGGTCTCCCTGCTCATCCTGCCGGCGGTCATCACCTTGCGCGTCCACACCGGGGCACGCCTGGCCATCGCCGGGGTGGCCCTGGTCGTGCTCCTGGCGGCCATCGCCTTCTCCAAGCGCAAGACCGATGCCATGGACAGCGAGCTCCCGGCGGCCGAGGCCACCGCACTCGAGCAGGCCGCTACGGTGGCAGTGGAAGCCGCCCACGACTGAGGGCTACCGCCCAGCTCACCGGCCCGTTCCGGGCCGGTGACCGGACCCGCAGGTTGACAACGGCTCGCACCACCGTTCACCCTTGCCCACAAGCCATGGCACCGACCGACGTCACCCCGACCACCACCGACACCGGCACCAGAAACGGTGCCCGGGGGGGTGGGACGCGACCGGGCAACGGAGCAAAACCCCTGGTCATCGTCGAGTCTCCGGCCAAGGCCAAGACCATCGCCGGCCTGCTCGGGTCCGGGTACGTGGTCGAGTCCTCCATCGGGCACATCCGGGACCTCCCCCGCCGGGCGGACGAGGTTCCCGCCGCTTACAAGGGCGAGGCCTGGTCCCGGCTCGGGGTCGATGTCGACAACGGCTTCAAGCCCCTGTATGTGGTCTCCTCCGACAAGAAGTCCCAGGTGGCCAAGTTGAAGCAGCTGGTGAAGCAGGCCAGTGAGGTCTATCTGGCCTCGGACGAGGACCGCGAAGGCGAGTCGATCGCCTGGCACCTGCTCGAGGTGCTGGCCCCCCGGGTGCCGGTGAAGCGGATGGTCTTCCACGAGATCACCCGCCCGGCCATCGAGCGCGCCGTCAACGAGTGGCGAGACCTCGACCGCCGGCTGGTCGACGCCCAGGAGGCCCGTCGGATCCTCGACCGCCTGTACGGCTACGAGGTATCGCCGGTCCTGTGGAAGAAGATCATGCCCCGGCTGTCGGCGGGCCGGGTGCAGAGCGTCGCCACCCGGATGGTGGTCGAGCGGGAACGGTCGCGGATCGCGTTCCGCCCCGCCGGGTGGTGGGGGATCGATGCCACCTTCACCACCGCCGCCACGCCCGCGGCCGAAGGCGCCCCCAGCTCGTTCTCGGCATCCCTGGCCGCGGTGGACGGGGTGCCCCTGGCCTCGGGACGCGACTTCGAGCAGACCGGCACCCTGGCCTCGCCCGGTTCGGTGGTCGTGCTCGACGAGGACGCGGCCCGGACGCTCGCCACCGGTCTCGACGGCGCGCACTTCACCGTCAAGTCGCTGACCGAGAAGCCATTCCGCCGCTCACCGGCCGCGCCCTTCATGACCTCGACGCTGCAGCAGGAGGCGGGTCGAAAGCTCCGGTTCGGCTCCCGGCGGGCCATGCAGGTCGCCCAGCGCCTCTACGAGGACGGCTGGATCACCTACATGCGGACCGACTCGACCACGTTGTCGAGCGAGGCGCTCTCTGCGGCACGGACCCAGGCCGCTGCGCTCTACGGTCCGGACTTCGTGCCGGCCCAACCGCGACGCTACGAGCGGAAGGTCAAGAACGCCCAGGAGGCCCACGAGGCCATCCGACCGGCCGGAGACACGTTCCGCACCCCGGACGAGGCGGCCCGCTCGCTCTCCGGTGACGAGTTGCGGCTCTACGAGCTCATCTGGAAGCGCACCGTGGCCTCACAGATGAACGACGCCACCGGCACGAGCGCCCAGGTCCGGCTGGTGGGCACGTCGACGGACACCGCCGGCGCGGGCCGTCGCGAAGCCGAGTTCTCCGCCTCGGGCAAGGTCATCCAGTTCCCGGGCTTCCTGCGGGCCTACGTCGAGGGCGAGGACGACCCCGAGGCCGAGCTGGCCGACCGCGAGGTGCACCTGCCGCCCATGGCCGAGGGCGACCCGGTGTCGGTGTCCGACCTCGAGCCCGGTTCGCACACCACCCAGCCGCCGGCCCGTTACACCGAGGCATCGCTGGTGAAGGCCATGGAGGAGCTCGGCGTGGGGCGGCCGTCCACCTATGCGAGTGTCATCGCCACCATCCTCGACCGCGGCTACGTCTGGAAGAAGGGCACGGCCCTCGTACCGTCGTTCACCGCGTTCGCCGTGGTCGGGCTGCTCGAGCGGTACTTCTCCGATCTGGTCGACTACGGGTTCACGGCTTCGATGGAGGACGACCTCGACGCCATCGCGGCCGGGGACGAGGAGTCCCTCCCCTGGCTCACCCGCTTCTACTTCGGCGACGGTGCCTCCGATGCAGCCAAGGACGGGATGTCCGACGGCAAGGCCGGGTCGGCCCGCAACGGGCAGGGGCTCGGTCTCAAGCGGGAGGTGAGCACCTATCTCGGGGAGATCGACGCCCGCGAAATCAACTCCATCCCCATCGGCACCGGTACGGACGGCGTGGCCATCGTGGCTCGGGTCGGTCGCTACGGGCCGTACCTCCAACGCGGCGACGACCGGGTGTCGGTGCCCGATGACCTGGCCCCCGACGAGTTGACGGTCGGACGAGCCGAGGAGCTGCTCGCGGCGCCCTCTTCGGACCGGGTGCTCGGCGAGGACCCCGAGACCGGGTTGCCGGTGCAGGTGCGCGCCGGCCGGTTCGGGCCCTACGTGCAGCTCGGGGAGTTGGTCGATGGGGGCCCAAAACCCCGGACGTCGTCGTTGTTCGCCTCGATGTCGCCGGCCACGCTTACGTTCGACCAGGCACTCGACCTGCTGCGCATCCCTCGGGTGGTCGGCACCGACCCCGCGACAGGTGAGGAGATCGTGGCTCATAACGGCCGATTCGGGCCCTACCTCAAACGGGGGTCCGACACCAGGAGCCTGGTGACCGAGGACCAGATCCTGACGGTGGACCTGGACGAGGCGATGGCGCTCTTCGCTCAGCCGAAGACCCGGGGCCGCAATGCCAAGGGCCCGCTGCGCGAGCTGGGCGCCGACCCGGGCACCGGGGTCACCATGGTGGTCAAGGACGGTCGCTTCGGACCGTATGTCACCGACGGAACGACCAACGCCTCGTTGCGCCGCGGCGACGACGTGGAGAGCCTGACCGACGAGCGGGCGGCCGAGTTGCTGGCCGAGCGCCGCGCCGCGGGACCGGCGACCCGGAAGCAGTCCGCGAAGAAGGCCGCGGCCAAGAAAGCCACGGCGAAGAAAGCCGCGGCGAAGAAAGCCACGGCGAAGAAAGCCACGGCGAAGAAAGCCACGGCGAGGAAGACAACCGCGAAGACTGCCTCGACTAGGAAGAAGGCCACGGCGACGGCCGGGACGAAGCGGAGGCCGGCCAACCCGGCCACATCCCACACAGCGGTGGCGCCTACGACGGGGTCCGACACGGCAGCAGAGGACGACGCGGCGCTGGGTGCCGCGCCGGGGGCCGACGACCCCGCGTGAGCCAGACCGGACGGGGTCGCCTGATCGCACTCGAAGGCATCGACGGCTGCGGCAAGTCCACCCAAGCCCAGCGGTTGGCCGACCGTCTCGGGGCGCGGCTCACGTTCGAGCCCGGCGCGACCGACCTCGGGGCCTCGCTCCGGCAGTTGCTGCTCGACCCGGGTGAGGCGCCGGTGGCCGGAAGGACCGAAGCGTTGCTGATGGCCGCGGACCGGGCCCAGCATGTGGCCGAGGTGGTGCGGCCGGCGCTGGACGCGGGCACCTGGGTCGTCACCGACCGGTATGCAGCCTCCACACTCGCCTACCAGGGGTACGGGCGGGGACTGGATCTCGCGGTGCTGGAGCGGCTCATCGAATGGGCAACCGGTGGGGTGACCCCCGACGTGACCGTCCTCATCGACGTCCCGGTGTCAGTGGCCGCCTCGCGCCGGAAGGGATCGCCCGACGACCGTCTCGAGCGCCAGGGCAACGGTTTCCTGCAACGGGTGGCCGACGGCTACCGCCGGTTGTCGGCCGAGGCCACCACACCCTGGATCGTGGTCGACGGCACGGGCTCGGTGGAAGCGGTGGCGGCGGCAGTGTGGACTGGCGTGTCGACCACCATCGGTTCGGCACCGCAGCATGCCCGATAACGCCCCCAGTCCGCGCTCGGAGCCGGGCGACGACGTGGCGGCGTCGAGTCCCCTGCCCTCGGCGGCGCTCTTCGCCGAGGTGGTCGGCCAGGACCGTGCTGTGTCCCAACTGTCGGCCGCAGCCCGCCGGCCGGTGCACGCCTATCTGTTGCACGGTCCCCCCGGCTCGGGGAAGCGCGCCGCGGCCCGCGGCCTGGCCGCCTCGCTGCTGTGCCCGTCGGGGGGATGCGGAACCTGCAACACGTGTCGCAGGGCCCTGGCTGGGACCCATCCCGACCTGGTGGTGGTCGAGCGGTCCGGTGCCGCCCTCGATGTGGACGAGGCCCGGCTGATCGTGGGCCGGGCCCAGCGTCGCCCGTTCGAGTCGGCGCGCCAGGTGTTGATGATCACCGATCTCCATTTGGCCGAACGGGCCGTTCCCGCGCTGCTCAAGACGGTGGAGGAGCCACCTCCGGCCACCGTGTTCGTGCTGGTCGCCGACGATCTTCCGTCCATCCTGACCACCATCGCCAGCCGGTGCGTGCAGATCGCCTTCGACCCGGTTTCCGAGGATGCTGTCGCCGAATGGTTGAAAGGCCGCGGTGTGGCCGGCGACCAGGCCGAGTCGGTGGCCCGGGCGTCGGGTGGCCGCTTGGATCGAGCCAGCCTGCTGGTGAACGATCCCGGCTATCGCGCCCGCCAGGAGCAGTGGCGGTCGGTACCTTCCCGGCTGGATGGGACCGGGGCGTCGGCGGCGGTGGTGGCTTCCGAGCTCCTGGCGTCGGCTGACGGGGCCCTCGAGCCGCTCCGGGAGCGGCACGCAGAGGAGCTCGCCGCCCTGACCGAGCAGGCCGAGATGACCGGGGCCCGCGGCATCACCGGCCGGCGGCAGATCGAAGAGCGTCACAAGCGCGAGGAGCGGCGCTGGCGCACCGACGACCTCCGGTTCGGATTGGCCGCGCTGGCCGAGGTGTACCGCGACCGGCTGTCCGCCATGGTGGCCGCCGGGGGGGAGTCCACCTCCACGGGCCGTGCAGCCGAGAGCCGGCGGGTGGCGCGCCAGGTGGAGGCCATCGGGGACGCCTCGGTGGCATTGGGCCGCAACGCCAACGAGTCCCTCATGATGGAGGCGTTGATGGTCGAGCTGTCGGGCATGATCGGCTGAGTCGGGACGCGGCCGCCCGGCTCCGACCGTGGGGTTGGTCGGGCGCGCTCCCGGCCGACCCCTCGGTCCGCGGCTCCCACGGGTGGGTCGTCGTCGGTCCGGTAGCGTGTTCCACCGCGCCTGGGTAGCTCAGTCGGTAGAGCAACGCACTCGTAATGCGTAGGTCAGGAGTTCGATTCTCCTCCCAGGCTCTAGGTCAAAGCGGGTATCTCCGAATCACTAGCCACTATCCAGCCACTAGGCGGT
>DASZIO010000008.1:0-4481 GCA_035949055.1 Acidimicrobiales bacterium | reverse complement strand
GCCTACCTGACCTTCCCCAACTACAGCAACAACTTTCGGCGCATGGGCTTCGGCGACGACGACTTGGCGTCGGGCGGCAGCGACAGGCTCATCGACGCCCTGGTGGCCTGGGGGGACGTCCGGGCGATCGTCGCCCGGGTGGCCCAACACCGTGACGCCGGCGCCGACCACGTGTGCATCCAGGTGCTCGGCGGGGAGGGCATGTTCCCGCGGAGGACCTGGAGGGAGCTGGCTCCCGCCCTCACGGCCTAACCGGGCCCCGATCAGGCCCTACCCTGGGAGTCCGTGATATCTTCCCGGCGGTGCTCCGCCGGCGCCCCCCGCATGTCCAGGCTCCGAGGACCATGGCCCCTAGGACACCGTGACCACGCCGGCTGAGGCCGTGGGCCGACCCGACGAACCACGTGCTCCGTCGGGTCCCCGGGTACCCCTGCCGCTGCCCCTCGAGTTGCTCCGCCTGTCGCGTCCGCGCCAGTGGATCAAGAACGTCCTGGTCTTCGTGGCCCCGGCCGCCGCCGGCGTACTGTTCCACCGGACAGTCCTGCTGCATGCCATCGCGGCCTTCGGCCTCTTCTGCCTGGCTGCCTCTGGCACCTACTTCCTCAACGACGCCATCGACGCCGATTCGGACCGGCGGCACCCGAGGAAGCGGCAGCGGCCGATTGCAGCCGGGCTGGTCTCGATCCCGCTGGCGGTCACCCTCGGGTTGGCCCTGCTGGCCATCTCGACCGGGCTGGCCGCCCTGCTCGCCGGCTGGCATCTCACCCTCGTCATCGCCATCTATGCGGCTATCAACATCGCCTACTCGCTCGAGCTCAAGAACGAGCCGGTGGTCGACCTGGTGGCCGTTAGTGCCGGGTTCGTCCTGCGGGCGGTGGCCGGCGGCGTGGCCACCGGCGTGTCGCTGTCGAACTGGTTCCTCATCGTGACCTCGTTCGGGTCGCTGCTCGTCGTGACCGGAAAGCGGTCGGGGGAGATGCAGCTGCTCGACGAGCACGACACCGACCCCGACTCGGTGCGCCAGACGCTCGGCTCCTACACGCCGACCTTCCTGCGGTCGGTACGGACCATGTCGGCCGCGGTCACCGTCACCGCCTACTGCCTCTGGGCCTTCGAGCGGGCGGCCCAGCTGCATCCCGGTCACGACCCCATCTGGTTCCAGCTGACCGTCGTGCCCTTCACCATCGCGCTCTTGCATGTGGTCCTCATCCTCGACTCCGGTGTCGGGGCCGCCCCCGAGGAGCTGGCCTTGAAGGACCACCGCCTCCAGGTCTACGGCCTGTGTTGGGTCGTCCTGTTCGCCATCGGCGTCTACGCCATATGAACGCGCCACGGGGACGACGAACCCTCCTGACCGGCTGGGGCCGCACCGCACCGTCAGCGGCCGACGTCATCCCGGCCGTCCATCCCCTGGTCGTGGACCAGGCCCTCGGGCGGGCGGTCGAGATGCGGGGGGCCGACCGGGGGATCATCGCCCGGGGTCTCGGCCGCAGCTACGGCGACGCCGCCCAAAACGCGGGCGGGACGGTGCTCGACGCCACCTGCCTCGACGGCATGCTCGGGGTTGACCTCGACCAGGGTGTGGTGACGGTGGGCGCCGGCGTGAGCCTGCAGACGCTGATGGAGCGCCTGGTCCCGATGGGCTGGTTCGTTCCGGTGACGCCGGGCACCCGGATGGTCACGGTCGGCGGAGCCATCGCTTCTGACATCCACGGCAAGAACCACCACCTGGACGGCAGCTTCTGCCGCCATGTGACCGAGCTCACCCTGGCCACCCCCATCGGGACGGTCGTCATCTCGAAGACGACCGAACCCGATCTCTTCTGGGCCACGGCCGGCGGCATGGGCCTCACCGGGGTGATCCTCGACGCAACGCTCCAGCTGATTCCCGTCGAGACCAGCTACATACTGGTCGACACCGAGCGCGCTCCCGACCTGGACACGGTGATGGACCTGATGATCACCGGCGACGATGCCTACCGGTACTCGGTGGCGTGGATCGACTGCCAGTCGACCGGGCGCCGGTTGGGACGGTCGGTGCTCACCCGCGGTGATCACGCACCCCTCGCCGCCCTGCCCGACCGGCTGCGCGGTGACCCGGGCCGGACCCGCGACTTCGCCCCCCGGACCCGGGCCCGCGTGCCGCTCACCCCGCCGAGCGGCCTGCTCAACCCACTCACCGTCGGGGTGTTCAACGAGGTCTGGTTCCGCAAGGCCCCCCGCCACCAGGTGGGCCGTCCGATCCACATGGCCGCCTTCTTCCACCCCCTCGACGGGGTGGCCGAGTGGAACCGCCTCTACGGGACGAGAGGGTTCCTCCAGTACCAGTTGGTCGTACCGGACGAGCAGGGCGACACCATCCGCCGGATCATCGAGCGGCTCAGCCGTCTCCGACTGGCCAGCTTCCTGGCCGTACTCAAGCGGTTCGGCCCCGGCAACCCCGGTCCGCTCTCGTTCCCGGCACCGGGCTGGACGCTGGCCCTCGACCTTCCGGTCGGCCACGCCGCGCTCCCCGATCTGCTCGACGAGCTCGACCACGATGTCATCGACGCCGGGGGGCGGATCTATCTGGCCAAGGATTCACGGGTCTCTCCGGCTGCGTTCCGGCGCATGTACCCGCGGGTCGACGAGTGGCTCGCCGTCCGGGACCGGGTCGATCCCGACGGGGTCATGCAATCGGACCTCGGCCGGCGGCTCGGGTTGTGCCGGGCGGCTCGGCCAGAGCCCACCGTGCGGACGCGCGCCAGCCGCGGCGACCCAAAGGTTGCGGCCAAGCCGGCCAGATCGAAGCCGGCTGGATCGAAGCGGGACGGATCGAAGCGGGACGGCTCCGCGAGGACCAGAGCCACCGGGGTGAACCAGAAGAAGGCCAAGGCGGGCACCAAGCCGAACGCGGCACCGAAGACAGGACGGACCGAGCCATGATCGACGCCATCGGAAGACCACAGTCGGTCCTCGTGCTCGGGGGGTCCTCCGAGATCGGCCAGGCCATCGTGGCCCGACTGGTGCCGGGCCGCTGCCGCACCGTGGTGCTGGCCGGGCGGGGGGGAATACGGCTCGCCGAGGCGGTGGACCGGGCCAAGGCCAATGGGGCCGAGGTGGCCGAGTCGGTGGCCTTCGATGCCACCGATGTGACGGGCCACCGCACTTTCGTCGACCGGGTATTCGAGCGCTTCGGTGACTTCGATCTGGTTGTCGTGGCCGCCGGCGTGCTCGGCGACCAGGAGCACGACGAGGCCGATCCTGTGGCCGCGGCCAGGGTGATCGACACCAACTTCACCGGCCTGGCGTCCGCCATGTTGGCGGTGGCTGACCGTCTCCGCCATCAGGGACACGGCCGGCTCATCGTGCTCTCCTCGGTGGCCGGCGTTCGGGCGCGCCGGGCCAATTTCGTCTACGGGTCCTCCAAGGCCGGACTGGACGCCTTCTCCCAGGGCCTCGGTGACGCGCTGGAGGGCAGCGGCGCCCGGGTGATGATCGTGCGTCCCGGTTTCGTGGTCGGGCGCATGACCGAGGGGATGGCTCCGGCCCCCTTCCCGACCACACCGGAGGCGGTGGCCGACGCGGTGGTGGCGGGCATTGCCCGCGGCGCCTCGGTCGTCTACGTCCCGAGCCTTCTGCGCTGGGTCTTCGCGGTGATGCGAGTGCTTCCCCGGACACTCTGGCGGCGACTACCCGGCTGACCGCCACCGGTCACCGGCCCCGCGCTACTTCTCCATGGTGGCGGCGTAGTCGGGGACGTACGTGAAGAGATCCCGCGGCGGGCGCACGTAGTGTTCCTCCAGCCTGCGTTTGGGCAGTGTCGGCTTGGCCGTGCGGACCAGCTGATAGGGGACGCGGCTCAACAGGTGGGCGATGCAGTTGAGCCTGGCCCGGCGCTTGTCGTCGGCCTCGACCACGAACCAGGGTGAGTCGGGGGTGTCGGTGGCCTCGAACATGGCGTCCTTGGCCCGTGAATAGTCGACCCAGCGTTGCCGGGCCTCGAGGTCGATAGGGCTCAGCTTCCACCGGCGCAGCGGGTCGTCGAGCCGGCTATGGAACCTCCGCTCCTGCTCCTCGTCACTTACCGAGAACCAGTACTTGACGAGGATGATGCCGTCCTCCAGCAGCTGGTGCTCGAAAACCGGACACTGGCGGAGGAACCGCCGGTACTCCTCGTCGGTGCAGAATCCCATCACCCGCTCGACTCCGGCCCGGTTGTACCAACTGCGGTCGAACAGCGCCATCTCGCCGGCCGCGGGGAGCTGGTTCACGTAGCGCTGGAAGTACCACTGGCCCCGCTCTCGCTCGGTCGGGGTGGGTAGGGCCACGATCCGGCAGACCCTCGGGCTCAGGTACTGCGAGATCCTCTTGATGGCCCCTCCCTTGCCGGCCGCGTCCCTGCCTTCGAACACGACGATCACCCGCTCGCCCTCGTGTCGGATCCATTCGGCCATGTTGGCCAGCTCACCTTGCAGGGCGAGGAGCTCCTTCTCGTAGAG
>DASZIO010000007.1:0-60359 GCA_035949055.1 Acidimicrobiales bacterium | reverse complement strand
TGTGTTGGCCCTGTCCGATGGGGTCGACGGCTGGCTCGCCCGCAAGCAGGGAACCACCAACTCGGGAGCGTTCCTCGATCCCCTGGCGGACAAGGTCGTGGTGCTCGGGGCACTGTTCGCCCTGGTGGCGAAAGGGATCGTTTGGTGGCTACCGGTCGCCCTCATCGCGGTACGTGAAGTGGCCATGAGCGTCTACCGCTCGGTGGTCGGCCGTCACGGCGTGTCGATCCCGGCCCGCACCACGGCCAAATGGAAGACGCTTCTCCAGGACCTGGCCATCGGCCTGTGCCTGGCACCCCCCTTGGCCGGCCACCGGGCGGTCCTATCGACGGCGATCTGGGTGGCCACCGCCATGACCCTGTTCACCGGCGGGCAGTACCTTCTGGACGGCCGGCGGGCGTCCCTTATACACGGAGCTGGCGCCTCGCACGAGGCTGACCCCGCCGACCGCCCGAGCTCGGCCGCCTGACCCAGGTGCGCGTCGAGATCGTCGCGGTGGGCACCGAGCTACTGCTCGGCCAGATCACCGACACCAACTCGGTCTGGATGGGGGAGCACCTCGCCGCGGCCGGGGTCTCGTCCCACTTCCACCAGGCGGTCGGCGACAACCAGGAGCGTATGGTGCTGGCCTTCCGCACCGCGCTGGCCCGGAGCGACGGGGTCATCGTCTGCGGCGGTCTCGGCCCCACCCACGACGACATAACCCGGGAGGCCATCGCCGAGGTCATGAACGTCCCGCTGCGTCGCGACGAGGCGGTCGTCGACCGGATCCGCGCCATGTTCTCGAGCCGCGGACGGGCGATGTCCGAATCAAATCTCCGCCAGGCCGATGTGCCCGAGGGAGCCACGATCATCCCCCAGACCAAGGGCACCGCCCCGGGCCTCATCTGCCCGGTGGGACACAAGGTGATCTATGCGGTTCCCGGCGTGCCGTACGAGATGTCCGACATGTTCGAACGGGCCATCGTGCCGGATCTGCAACGGCGGATGGCCGAACGCGGCGAGGCCTCCGGGGTCATCGCCAGCCGGGTCATCCGAACCTGGGGCATGACCGAGTCCGGCCTGGCCGAGGCGTTGGCCGGCCACATCGAGGAGCTCGACCGGGATCGGGGGTCGTCCGCCGATCACGCCGGCGCCCCCACCGGCACGACCGAGACCGCCACGGTCGCGTTTCTGGCCAGTGGCATCGAGGGGATCAAGATACGGGTCACGGTGCGGGCGGCGGACGAGCCCCGGGCGGCCGAGCTGCTCGACCGGCAGGAGGCGGAGATCCGGCGGATTCTCGATGCCGCGGCCGGGGACGTGGTCTTCGGCATCGACGACGCCGCCATCGAGGACGCGGTGGCCGCGGCATTGGCTTCCGACGGCCTGTCCCTCGGGCTGGCCGAGTCGCTCACCGGGGGGCTCGCCGCGTCGCGGCTGGTCAACGTGCCCGGTGCCAGCCGGTGGTTCCGCGGCTCGGTCGTCTCCTACGCCTCGGACGTCAAGTACAAGGTGCTCGGCGTGCCGGAGGGCCCGGTGGTGTCCGAGGTGGCGGCCCGGGCCATGGCCGAAGGAGCCCGCCGGGTCCTCGGGTCAGACGTCGGCCTGTCCATCACCGGGGTGGCGGGTCCCGATCCCCAGGACGGGCAACCGCCGGGCACGGTGTTCGTCGGCCTGTCGCGACCTGGCCATCCGACTGAATCCGTCGGTTTCAACGTGCCGGGCGACCGTGACCGCGTCCGGCAGTACGCCACCATTGGGGCACTGGACCTCCTGCGCCGCAGGCTGCATGCCTCCCCCGCGGATCCGGCGGGAGCGGCCTCTGGCTAGCCCTCGCCGCGCCGCCACCGGTACACCTCTGTGCGGTCCCCATGGATGGCCGGCCAACGCGACGTCTGGAGCGGTCGGTCCGCCTGGCTCACCGGGTGGTCGTCGATGGCGCCGGTGCTGCGGCCGGGACCGGGGCCGTCGTCACCGGGATGCCGTCGGGCACTAATTCGACCCAGGTGTTGCCGGGCTGCAGGGTGATCGGGGTCCCACCAGCTGCGGTGAGCGTCGCCGGCTGGGTGAGGGCGGCGCGGCTCCACGTGCCGGCGATGGCCGTGCCGTTCCGCATCACGACCAGAGGGCCCGAACCCGTGGCCGTGACGTTGACCTCGCGTCCACCCTGCTCGTTCTCGACCCAGTACCCGATAAAGGTCGGTACCGTCATGACCACCACGTTGGCCGCCGCGGTCTGGCTCCCGTCGAGCAGCTTGTCGGGCGTTCCCGAGTAGGACCGGAGATAGGCGCCCGCCGACGCGCTCCACTGCCAGGTCACATCCGAGGAGGCCGAGAACGGGATGTGCACGCTGGCCCCCGACCCCGGGACGGCGCCGCCGGGCAGGGCCGCCGAGTAGGGGAAGATGGGCGCGGGCGGTGTGGTGTCCCCCGGATCGAGGGCCCACAGCGTTGAGGTGTCGGCGAAGGTGGCGTAGGGGGCCACCCGTCCCGCCGGATGGATCATCGTCGATCCGCTGGCGAACAGCAGGTTCTTGTCGATGAGCG
Organism: Acidimicrobiales bacterium; assembly: GCA_035949055.1. Taxonomy (GTDB): domain Bacteria; phylum Actinomycetota; class Acidimicrobiia; order Acidimicrobiales; family RAAP-2; genus Bog-756. The sequence goes on along the minus strand of DASZIO010000007.1, from coordinate 57,830 downwards.
GCGACGAGGCGAGCAGGTTGAGCACCGGGTTGATCCCGCCGGCGTGGACGAAGATCGGCTCGGAGAACTGCGAGAGGATGCCGGCATCGGGCTGGCGGGCTGATCGGAGGTCGCCCACCAGAGAGGTGCCCCGGCACTGGAAGACGGCCACGAGCCGGGTGATGGCCCCCTCGACCGGCTCCTCGAACACGATGTCGGCCTGGTTGAGACCGGCCGACGGCCGGTCCCCGGAGTAGTTCCCGATCTTCACCCCGAGGGCGGGACGCGCCGGCACCGTCCCGCCCGGGGCCGGCGCCCCGGTCAGCGGGCAGAGCACCACCGGTACGGGTGCGGTCGTGGTCGTCGTGGTGGGAGCCTTGGCCGCCGCCTTCTTCCCCTGGTTGAGCCCGACGACGACCAGCGCGGCCCCGATGACCACGGCGACGCCGAGCCCGTACCACCCCGCCCGGACCCAACCGCTCCTGTTGCGGCGCGCCTGGCGTCGGAGGTCACTACGGGACAGGACCGGTGGTCCCTCCCCGGTGGGGCCGGGCCCGTGTGCGTCATCCGGCCCTGATCCGGATGGCGGGGAATCGTGGGGCATTTGACGGGGGAGGCTAGTCCGCGCCCTCGTCGGGTTGGTCGACCCGGGCATCCCTCATCGAACATGCGTTCGGGCATAAAGTATGTGCCGACGGCATTGCGGGTGAGGAGCAGCGCAGCCCGGGCCGATATCGGGGTCGGTCGAGGCCGGAACCTGGTCGGTGCGGGCAAGATCGGGTGTCACACCCGCCCCGTAGGGTCGGCCCGGTCAAGTGAGCGACAGCACCGAGGAGAGACGAGAGACATGGAACGTGACAAGGCACTCGACGTGGCCCTGGGTCAGATCGAGAAGCAATTCGGCAAGGGATCGATCATGCGGATGGGTGAGAACCTCCACATGAACATCGGGGCCATCCCGACCGGAGCGCTGGCCCTCGACCTCGCCCTCGGCATCGGCGGCCTGCCGCGGGGCCGGGTCGTGGAGATCTTCGGGCCGGAGTCCTCCGGCAAATCCACCCTGGCCATGCACGTAGTGGCCGAGGCACAGCGCAACGGGGGTATCTGCGCCTACGTGGATGCCGAGCACGCCATGGACCCCGTGTACGCCAAGGCCATCGGGGTCAACATCGACGACCTGCTGATCTCCCAACCCGACACCGGCGAGCAGGCACTGGAGATCTCCGACATGCTCATCCGGTCCGGGGCGCTCGACGCCCTGGTCATCGACTCCGTGGCCGCACTGACTCCACGGGCGGAGATCGAGGGCGAGATGGGTGACTCCCACGTGGGCCTGCAGGCCCGGTTGATGTCCCAGGCCCTGCGCAAGCTGACCGGTACCCTGTCCAAGTCGGGAACCGTCGCCATCTTCATCAACCAGCTACGGGAGAAGATCGGCGTCATCTACGGCTCACCCGAAGTCACTCCGGGAGGCAGGGCGCTCAAGTTCTACTCCTCCGTTCGGCTCGACATCCGCCGGATCGAGACCATCAAGGACGGAGCCGACCAAGTGGGCAACCGGACCCGCGTCAAAGTGGTCAAGAACAAGTGCTCGCCGCCGTTCAAGCAGGCGGAGTTCGACATCACCTTCGGCCGGGGCATCAGCCGTGAGGGATCGCTCCTCGATGTGGGTGTCGAACTCGGGTTCATCAAGAAGTCGGGAGCCTGGTTCACCTACGAAGGCGAGCAATTGGGTCAGGGCCGCGAGAACGTCAAGACCTTCTTGACCGAGAACCCCCAGCTGATGGCCGAAATCGATGAACGGATCCGAGAGCACCTGGCTGCCCAGAACGCGGCCGCCACCGACCCGGAGCCCGGACCGGCCGGGGCCGGCGACGACTTCGCGCTCGACGACCAGCCCATCACGCTCAATGAGTGAGCCGGGCTGACCTAGGTCACCCGGCGGCCTACGGCCGCCGGGTTTTCTGCCGACAATGAACCGGTAGTCAAACCAATTCGCCGGCCCGGGACGCGTTTGCGCGTCCCGGGCTGCTGCGTTCGAGGGCGGAGATTCAGTCCGGATGGGGCATCGAGCGAGCCTCGGTCATTCCGACGATCTGCGCGTCGGCCGGCGCCCTTGCCATTCCGCCCCGGTGCTGCGACCCTTGGACCGTGTCGGACCAGGGTGGACACAATGTAGACACAGGCGCCATCGAGGCATCCTGCCGATGCGGTCCGGCCGCCTACCAGGTCCAGCAGGCCAACCGGCAGGGTGATCATCACTGGCCGTTGACTCCGGAGCGGAATGCCGCCGGACTCCTCAATGCCGAAGAGGTGGCGCGAGCACTTCGACCGCAGCGGTTAGGCGGAGTTGGTGGGGTTGGGCGCAGCGAGCGAGGCCGAGTTCCGCGTGTAGACGGAGCTCCAGTTCCCCTGCGAAGGATGGGAAGCGGCCCCCGGGCCCGAACCCAGGACCGAGTAGACGTTCTCCATGATCCGGAGAAGCGGCGCGGTGACCCCGGGGACCGCGCTCGGCAGCACGTTGGGCGGAATCAGTGGACTGTTGGACATCTGGCCGATCCAAGAGGCGTTTCCCGTGGCGAAGACGCCCCCGCCTCCCGGCATCGTGTACCAGGTGACATCGGAGTAGTTGTTGTTCCGGTTTCGGACGATGGAGTGTGCGATGACGTCGAGGTTGGCCGGGCCAACGCCGCCGGGAACATAACGGTCGAACTCGCCCTCGACGGCCTTCGGCAGAACCTGGTTGGCCGCCAGCCCGACCCCGGCAAGGGCCCATGATGCCGGATCGGCGATCACCATGTCGGCTGAGGCCTGGACGTCCTGGTAGGTGCTGCCGATCAGCTGGGCCTCGGGTCTGGAGACCGGCGGGTCGGGCCAGTTGACGGTCACCAGCGCGTTGTTCTGACCGGTCATGGGATCCTCAGCCGCCGACTTGTAGCAGACCTGGTGTCGATTGGGCCCCAGCGGCGAGGGCTCGAGCCGGATCTGCCGATAGGAGGCGTTGGCCCCGAGGAACGCCAGGTTGACGCCCTGGGCCAACGCCTGCGCGGCCCCGTCCCGCATCTCCGACGACCAGTACTCGTCGTGACCCAGGCTGAGCAGAGCCTTGTGATTGTGAAGCAGCTGGGGTTGGGTGTGCAGGTCGATGTCTGTCCAGTACGTGACATCGAGCCCCAGCCGTTCTGCGTCGAAGATGATCGGGAGCTCGTTGCCCACGAGGTCGGCGGCGCCCGACGCCCAGTCGTGGTCGTAGGGGCGGTCGAACGAGACGATGCGGGCCCGGTGCTCGAAGGTACTGTCGGTCGGCGCGTGCACGTAGGAGAGCTCACCGTTCACGTTGCCGTCGTAGAGGCTGTAGCCGCCCCACCGGTTGTAGGCCTGCCAGGTGGTGACACTCTGTTGGATAACGATGGCGGCCCGCGACGCGTCGTCCCGGACGCACAGGGGCACGAACTGCTGCTCCCCGGACGTGCCGACCAGCTTGAGCAGGTACACACCGGGCGGCCAGGCGCGGTCGATGGTGACGGTCAGCGACGGGGTCCAATCGCATTGGATGGTGTTGGTCGGGGCGATCAGGGCCGGCGGTGGCTGCCGGGTCCCGGGGAGCTCGGCCGACTGCCAGACCTTGCGGGCGCCGATTCCCTGGTAGTAGCCCACCCGGTAGGCCTCGACGTGGAACTGCGCCGCCTTGGTGCTGACGAACAGTGTGACCTTGTCCCCGACGATTGCGCTGACCGTGCTGGCATAGCCCTCGATGTCACCGGCGCTCTGAGGGGTGGTGACCCACCACGCCGTACCGGTCTTGGCGTTCTCGGCCCTGATGGCGGCCGAAGTGGGCAGGGTGACGCCGTCCGACAGCTTGGTGGTGGAGACCTGGTTGGATGCCGACCGCGGGGCGCGGTGGTGGTCGGCGGGATGCCCCTTGGCCTCGCTGCTGCCGGGGACGGCCTCGGAGATGCCGAGGGCGACAGCTGCGGCGGCGGCGCCCCCGGCCGCGCCCCACCCGATGAACCGGCGCCGGTTGATCCTCGGTCCCCCGTCGACGCGCTCGGCATCCGACCTGCTCGTGCGCCTGTCCGGCTGATGTGGCGAGTGCTGACCCATGGCTCGTTCGAAAGAAGACGAGGACCCGGAGGCCGACCTCGGCGCTCCGCCGGCCGTCACCGTGACGGTGCCGTCCGCCTGGTCACACTAGTGATTCCCGGCCCGCGAAGGGTGTCGATGCTGGCACCGGCTGCGGCGCCCGCTTACGCTCGGCGTCCGGCGCGCCCGCCGAGCCCGCCGTGCCGTGCCGTTCCCGGCGTGCCGTGCGCTGCTGATGCCGGGCGAGCCCTCCCGTCCGACTCCACGAAAGCGAGCAGTCATGCAGTTCGGAATCATTCCGCCGGTCCGATCCGGGGTGACCGCCGACCCTGACTGGATCGCCTCGTTCTCGCAACACGCCGAGACCTCCGGCTTCGAGTCCGTGGTCCTGGTGGAGCACGCGGTGGTCATCTCCGGCTACACGAGCACATATCCCTACGCGCCGTCTGGGCGCATGCCCTTGCCCGACGACTGCCGGATCCCGGACCCGCTCGACCTGATGGCGTACCTGGCCGGTGTGACCACGCGGATCACTCTGGCCACGGGAGTCCTCGTCCTGCCCAACCATCAGGCGGTGGTCCTGGCCAAGCGCATCGCCACGGTCGACGTGCTGTCGGCGGGCCGGGTCCGCATGTGCGTGGGGGTGGGCTGGATGGACGAGGAGCTCCGAGCCACCGGCGCGGATCCGCGCTCCCGTGGACGCCGTACCGACGAGGCCATCGTCGCCATGCGGACGCTGTGGTCCGATGCGGGCCCCGACGGCGCCGACTTCGATGGTGAGTTCTTCTCCTTCCACCGGGCGCATTCCTTCCCCAAACCCGTACGGCCGGGCGGTGTCCCCATCCACATCGGCGGCCACAGCGAGGCCGCGGCCCGGCGGGCCGGTCGGCTCGGGGACGGGTTCCAGCCGCTCGGACTGGCCGGCGACGAGCTGACCACGCGGGTCGCCGAGATGCGTGATGAAGCGGCGCGGTCCGGTCGCGATCCCGGCGGTGTGGAGCTGACCCTCTCCGGCTATCTCCCGACACTCACCGAAGACGACGTCGCCGAAGCGGAAGCGGCCGGTGCTGTCCGCTTGGTGGTGTCGGCCTCCATCAGCGGCGACCTCGACCAGGTCCGTGACGAGATGTCCGAGTTTGCGGTGCGGTTCGGCCTCGGCTCCGCCGGCGGCCGGCACGGTACCGGCGGGTGATGGCCACTCCGGACGGGACCGGGCCCGAGCGGCGGTCCGACGCCGAGGAGCTGCGGTCCTTGTCGACGGCCTATGCCTCTGCTGCCGACGACCGGGACGGGGAGCGGTTCGCCGCCCTCTTCCTCGACTCGGGCGAGCTCGTGGTGGCGGTCGGACCGGGCGAGGCCCGTCCGGCCAGCCACCACGTCGGCCATGAGGCCCTCCGGCGGGTGCCCGACGGGCTGCGCCGGTATGAACGGACCTTCCACCAGGTCTCCAACCATCGATTCGCCATCCAGGGGGATCGGGCCAAGGGCGAGGTGCTGTGCGTTGCCCATCACGTCCTGACCACCACCGCCGAGGGCGCCGGCGAGCCAGGCCTCGACACGGTGTGGTTCATCCGCTATCTCGACCGCTACGTCCGGACCGATGGGGGTTGGCGGTTCGAACGGCGGTCGCTGTACCTGCAATGGGTCGAGGAGCACCCGGTATCGGTGCTGCCCACCGGCGCCCAGACCGAGCGCCTCGACCCGTCTCCGGGCCTCGGATCGGATTCGCACCATACGCGTCCGTAACCGTGGCGGTGACCGCGCCGGACCGATTGCCCTTGCCCGACGTTGACCGGCCGATCAGGTGCTCGGAACCTCTTGGGGGGGCGGCGGGCCGACATACCGGGCCGCCGGCCGGATCAGCCGGTTGTCGCCGGCCTGTTCCATGACATGGGTGGCCCAACCGATGGTGCGGCCGGAGGCGAATGTCGGGGTGAACATCTCGCGGGGAATGCCGCAGGTGTGCATCACCACTCCGGCGAAGAACTCGACGTTGGTGTACAACCGGCGCCCAGGCTTGACTTCGGCCAGGACGTCCACCGCGGTGCGCTCGATCTGCTCGGCGAACTCGACCAGGCTTCCGCCGAGGGAGCGCGCCACGTCGCGCAGGAACAGCGATCGGGGGTCGTCGGTCTTGTAGACCCGGTGACCGAAGCCCATGATCCGGTCACCACGGGCTACGGCCTGGCGAATCCAGGCCTCGGCCCGGTCCGGTGTCCCGATGTCGTCGAGCATGTCGAGGGCTCGGCTCGGTGCGCCTCCATGGAGCGGCCCGGAGAGCGCGCCGACCGCCCCGGTGACGGCCGCGGCCAGGTCGGCGCCGGTCGATGCGATGACGCGGGCCGTGAACGTGGATGCGTTGAACCCGTGGTCGATGGTCAGGATCAGGTACTGCTCGATGGCCCGGACGTGCTCCGGCGGTGCCTCTTCGCCCAACAGCATCCAGAGATAGTTGGCCGCGTAGGAGAGGTCTCGACGGGGCGGGACGGGATCCTCGCCCATCCGGAGGCGGTACGCCGCGGCCAGAATCGTCGGTACCACCGCACAGAGCCTGAGAGCCTGCAGTCGCAGCTCGTCGTGACCGATGTCGTGGCTCGGCCGCCAGCCCAGTTCGGCCCCGAGTACCGACACCGCGGTGCGCAGCACATCGAGCGGCGGCCCGGTCGTGGCCAGCACCGGCAGGAGGGCGGCGACGCCCTCGGGTATCTCCCGGAGGTCGGCGACCTCGACGGCGAACCTGGCGCCTTCGGACCGGTCGGGGAGCTCGCCGTCGAACAGCAGCTTCCACACGTCCTCGAGCGAGCGCTTGGCCGCCAGGTCGGTCGCCGCGTATTGCCGGTAGTGGAAGAAGCCCTGTGCCCCACGCACATCGCCGACCGAGGTCTCCGCGGCCACCACGCCTTCGAGGCCCCGGGGGACGTCGGCGCCGGTCTCCTCGGCCGGCCGGATCTGGGCCACCGTCAGCAGATCACGGATGGACACCACACCGACCAGGTCTCCATGGTCGACAACGGGAAGGTGCCGGTAGTGGTGGTGCGTGAGACCGGCCCACGCGGCCCCGACTTCGTCATCCAATCCCAGCACGTCCGGGTCGGCAGTCATCCAACGCCGCACCGACTCGGTGCGTGGGTCGGCATACGTGGCCGTCGCCCGCAGCAGGTCGCGCTCGGTGAGGATGCCGATGACGGCCGCGTGGTCGGTCACGACGACCGAACCGATCTGACGATCGTCCATGAGGGCGGTGGCCTCGGCCAGCCGCGCGTCGGCCGGACAGGTGACCGCCGGGGAGGACATGAGGTCGTGCACCGCGGTGGCCATTTCGCTCTCCTTCGTGCCGGGGTCCTCATGCCATGGGTCCCGACCGGGCCCTACGGCCGACCGGGCGCCCCGGCCGCACCGTCCTGCACCCTTCAGTGTGGCCGTCCAGGCCCGTCTTGTAAACATTGATCAAGTCAATGCAAAGACCTGGCTAGGCTCAAGAGGCATGGCTCGCATGCTGGACAGCGAGGAAGCCGCCCGCCGGTTGGGGGTCAAGCTGACCACCCTCTATGCCTATGTGAGCCGCGGGCTGCTGGCCTCCCACCCCTCATCCGTCGGCCGACGGAGCCAGTTCGACGTCGACGAGGTCGAGCGGCTGGCCCGCCGATCGCGCCAGGGGAAGACCGTCGAGACCAGGATGGCCACCATCACCACGGGCATCACCCAGCTTTCGGACGAGGGTCCGGTCTACCGGGGTCGGCTGGCCACCGAGCTCGCCATGTCGACGGCCTACGAGGAGGTGGCCGCCTGGCTGTGGGGAGCGGCTCCCTTCGAGTCGATCGGCGATGGATCCGGGCACGGCGGACCGACCGGTGCGGCCACGTGGGCACCCCTGTCGCTCGGGGCGCCACCTTCGGTCGGGTCCTCGGACCGGATGCGCTGGGCCGTGGTCATGGCTGGTGCCCACAACCCCTTGCGGGCCGACCTCAGACCCGAAGCGGTGACCCGTACGGCACGCCAGGTGGCGGCGTCCTTGGTCGACGTCCTGCCACCGGCCAGCGCTGGGAACCGCCGAACCGATTCGACGGCTGGCCCATCCGGCCAGGGGCCGCCGCTCCCTCCCGGTTCCATGGCCGCTCGGCTGGCGCTCCGTCTTACTTCGGCTCCGAGCGAGCCACTCGTCCGGTGGGTGAACGCGGGCATGGTGCTGCTCGCCGACCACGAGCTGGCCACCTCCACCGTGGCGGTGCGGGTGGCCGCGTCGACGCGGGCCGACGTCTGCGACTCGTTGTTGGCCGGCCTCGGCACCCTGTCGGGGCCGCTGCACGGCGGGGCCAGCCAGCTCGCCTACTCCCTGTTGGTCGAGGCCGAGCGGCGCGGCGTGGAACGGGCGCTCGATGACACCCTGCGTTGGCAGGGAGTGCTGCCCGGCTTCGGCCATTCGGTGTACAAGCACGGCGATGCCCGCTTCGGCGTGCTTCATGGGCTCTTCGGGGTGGTCGCCCCGCCGGAGAAGATCGGGTTGGTCGACTCGCTCATCGCCCTGGCCGAGCAGCACTCGATCCCGCCTCCCAACGTCGATCTGGCCCTGGCGTCGGTGGCCTGGGCCACCGGGATGCCGCCGGACGCGGGGTCGACACTGTTCGCGGTGGCCCGGCTGGCCGGTTGGGTCGCCCACTACCTGGAAGAGCTCGAGGAGCGGCCGCTGCGCTATCGAGCCCGTGCGGTGTACGCCTCGCCGCACCGCTGACGCGGAGGCCGGGGCGGCGTCGATCCTCCGGATCTACGCTCGGGAGCCATGAGCCTCCCTGCCCCAAACCCCGATCGCACCTGCGTGGTCACCGGCGCCTCGTCCGGTATCGGGGCGGAAATCGCCACGGTGCTCGCCGGTCGCGGCCTCGGGGTCACCCTGGTGGCGCGCAGCGAGGCCAAGCTGCGCCAGCTCGCCGATCGGCTCTCGTCCCGGCATGCGGTCCGGGTCGAGGTCATCACCGCCGACCTCACCGACGAGGCATCCCGGGACGCTATCGCCACCGAGCTCGGGCACCGCTCCTTGCTCGTCAACGTGCTCGTGAACAACGCGGGCGGAACCACTGTCGGTCCGGTCTACCGCGCCGATGTCGACAAAGAACTGGCCATGGTCCGGACCAACGTGGAAGCAGTCGTGCACCTGTGCACCCTCTTCCTGCCGGGGATGGTGGAGCGTCGCAGCGGGGCCGTCCTCAACGTGGCGTCGACGGCGGCCTTTCAGCCACTGCCGGGCCAGGCCGCTTACGGAGCGAGCAAGGCCTTCGTGCTTTCGTACAGCCACGGTCTTCGTGGTGAGCTCAGGCCCACCGGGGTGACGGTGACCGCCCTGTGTCCGGGTCCGGTGGAGACGGGCTTTGCCGCCGCCGCGGGCATCTCCGATGCCGAGGCGGCCGAGTCCATGCCCAGGATCATGTGGGTGCCGGCCGCCGAAGTGGCCCGGGCCGGGGTGAAGGGAATGGATGCCAACAAGGCCGTGGTCATCCCCGGAGTGGCCAATCGGGTGGGGGCTGCGGCGGGCTGGCTGTCTCCGAGGAGCGTCGTCGTGCCGATGGTGGCCAGCCGCCATCCGGCTCTCCGCACCTGACGTCCATCCGTCGCGGAGGCAACCTGGGTCACCGGGGCGACCGGTGACCGGGAGAGCAGCCACGGGTTCTTCTCCCGCGAGTGGGAACGGGCGTAGGCGTTCCGGGCGGACTCGCTCGTCAACGGGTCAGGAGCCGCCCACTGCGTCCAGCATGGACACCTCGAACGTGGCGAAGCGATTGCCGCCACCTTCCTTGGCCGAGTACATGGCCAGATCAGCCTTGCAGAGAAGGTCGTCACTGGAGTCGCCGGGGACGTCGAAGGCGATACCGACACTGACCGAGGCCGACAGGTCCTGGTCATTGACCCGCAGCGGCCGGCGGAGGGTGGCGATCATGCGATCGACCAGCTCGAAGATTTCGGATGGATGCTTGAACTCCTCGATGACGACGCCGAACTCGTCACCGCCCAGCCGGGCCGCGGTGTCTGCTCGGCGGAGGCACCCGAGGAGCACGCCGGCCATCGACTCGAGCAGGGCATCACCCGCGGAGTGCCCGAGGCTGTCGTTCACGATCTTGAAGTTGTCCACGTCCAGGAAGAGCACGGCCAGATTGCCGCCGGTGCGCCCGATGCGGGCGATGGCATGCTCCAGGCGGTCGTGGAAGAGAGCCCGGTTGCCAAGCCCGGTGAGCGAATCGTGGAACGCCTGGTATGAGAGCCGGTCCTCCAGTCGCTTTCGGTCGGTCATATCCCGGAAGCTCCAAACCCGTCCAACGACGTCTCGGTCGACTCGCTGCAGCTTGACGCAACGCTCGAAGACGCGACCGTCCGTCAGCTCGAGGACGTCGAAGCTCTCCTCTCCACGCCCCGCGCCGCCCCCGAGATCGACCTCGAGCTGGTCGGGCCGCACCAACTGATCGCGCATGAAGGTGACCACCGATGCGTCGCCCCGGGCAACCGCCAGGGCAGCGGGTAGACGCCACATGACGGCGAACTGACGGTTGAAACTGGCCGGACGACCAGCTTCGTCGATGACCAGGATGCCGTCGGCGGTCGCCTCCAGTGTCGCCTTCAGCAGGGAAACGGCCTTACGCTGCTCGTGCTCGGCCACCGCCCGGGTGGTGATGTCATGGCCGGACACGACCAACCCGCCGACGGTCGGATCATCGGTCAGGTTCACGATCGAGAGTTCGAACGGGACCGGTTGTGACGACCCCCGGCGGATCAGGCCCAATGAGGTGGTCACCGGGTTCGCCGCCGTCGCGCCCGCGCCTGCCCGTCGAAGGGCCAGCGCCAGAACGAACCGGTCCGCGGCCGCCACCAGGTCGGACAGGGGCCGTCCCTCTACCAGCTCGGGATCTTGGCCGAGTAGGCGCGGGAGCGCGCCGGAGACCGACTCGACGACGCCGTCCGGCGATACGAGCATGGTGAGGGCGGCCGAGTTCTGCACCAGGGATCTGAACCGGGCGTCCTGGTCGTGGGCGAGCTCGAAGCGACGGCGTTCGGTCAGGTCACGCAGCGCCAGCACCACCGCGCCGCGTTCAGACCAAGGGATCGGCGAGCCCACCAATTCGACGAGGCGCCACCCGCCCACGGACCGGAGCCGGAGCTCGATGGGCGTGCCGACATCCTTGCCCTGCACGCTGTCCATGGCGAGCAGCGCGAACTCCAAGTCCTCCGGATGGACCAAGTCGAGGCCGGGCAGGCCGATCGAGTCGCCCAGCGGGCGACCGAACATTGCCTCGGCTGATCGGTTGAACCACTGGAGGCGGCCGTCTGCGTCGATGACGATCACGGCGTCGGGAAGCTCGTTGAGCAACCGCGCCTCGGATCGCTCATCGAACGGCGTCGGGGCAGCGCAGAGCGACTTGCTATCCCCGTCGGCCATCCCTTGGCATCGACCGTTCAGGCCGCCGTCTTGAGTCCCGGCGAGGCTCCCGGCGGCCCACATTCCGTGCTTATCGACCAGGTTCGGAGCCGACCGGGGGGGGTGCAATCCCGGTGGATCCCGGGAGACGACCGGGGGCGCCCGAGCCGTCAGGGCCAGACCGGCCCGAGGCTCAGCCGGTGGTCGGCCCGGGCTCATGCATCAGCACGGCGGCTCCGTTGACCCGGTCGGCAGCCAGGTCGATGAGCGCCTGGCCCGCGGCCTCGAAAGGGTAGGCCACGGTGGAGACCTTGATCCTGTGGCGGGCCGCGGCTTCGAGGAATGCAGCCCCGTCCTGCCGGGTGTTCGCCGTCACGCTCCGCAGGTTCCGCTCCTCGAAGAGATGGCGCTGATAGTTGAGGGAGGGGATGTCGCTGAGATGGATCCCCGCGATGGCCAGAGTGCCGCCCCGGTCCAGAGCCTCGAGGGCGGGGAGCACCAGATCGCCCACGGGGGCGAAGAGGATGGCGGCGTCGAGGGGTTCGGGTGGCGGCTCGTCGGCACGGGCGGCGCTCGACGCGCCGAGGGCCAGGGCCAGGCGTCGGGCCTCAGGGGCGCGCGTCATCACATGGACCGTGGCTCCCTCGGCCAGGGCGATCTGGGCGGTCAGATGGGCCGAGCCTCCGAATCCATAGATGCCCAGTCGGCCACCCGCGGGAAGCTCGGAACGCCGGAGCGCCCGATAACCGATGATGCCGGCACACAGGAGTGGCGCCGCCTCCTCGTCAGTGAATACGTCAGGAAGGCGGTAGGCGAACTGCTCGTCTACCACCGCGTATTCGGCGTAGCCCCCGTCGAGATCCCAACCGGTGAAGAGAGGGCTCACGCAGAGGTTCTCACGACCAGTGCGGCAGAACCGGCAGACTCCGCAGGTGTGCGCCAACCAGGGGATGCCGATCCGTTCACCGACGTCGAAGCGGTCCGTACCGGGTCCCAAACGGTCGACGGTGCCGACCACCTCGTGGCCCGGAACAACCTCGGGGTGTCTCGGCGCGAGGTCTCCTTCGGCCAGATGGAGATCGGTGCGACAGACTCCGCAGGCCCGGACCCGTACCCGCACCTGACCGGCGCGGGGTTCGGGAATCGGGCGGTCGAGGGCACGGAGCGGCCGGGAGGCGGCCGGTCCGGGGGTCCCCACCGCCCATGCCTTCATCGAATCAGTGCCATGGTCGCTCCGACGGGCAGGGCCTCGATCGTCCTTCTTCCCAGCCGAGACCACATCTCCGGACCGCATAGCCCTGGCCCGCCATCCTGCCGGGTCGGACGGGCGACGACCGGGCTTTGCGACTCGCACATGACTCTATAGCGCGGCCCACCTCCAGAGCGCGGCCGATCTCTAGAACGCTGCCCATCAATGGGCGTCGGGGCGCCGGCGCATCGTCGCGGGGGCATTGACCCCTCGACGCGGCCGCGGCGGGCTCGAGTTTCTCATCGACAACGGTCACCGTGCCCATGCCCCGGAGCCGTATCTCAACGCTCAGCCGACCGAGGAAGCCATCGCCAAGGCGCTCGCTCGCGCATTTCGTCATCGCCCCGCGGCCGACCATCCCTCGGTGCGTGTTCCGGGAGCTTCGTTCCAGGTGTGCTCGGTCCAGCGGGCGCCGTCCCACCAGCGAAGCCGATGGTGCCCGCTCGGATCCGGGTGCCAGCCGGGCGGGACAACTGGATATGGGTGGTAGAGGCTCGGCTGCCAACCCGAGTAGGTGATGTAGCCGGGTCCGAATTGTCCGGCCGTAGCGGCCCGTTCCACAGCAATCAGCTTCTTGCGGATGTTGAACCAGTAGATCAGGGACGGGACGGCCAGGAAGTTGACCAGCACGACCAGCAGGATCCAGAGCACCTTCTCCTGCCCGGCCAACTTCCACTGCCAGTCCGGCCGCCTCACGATGTCGACGAGGGCGACCACGAGCATGGTGAGCGAACCCACGATCACGGCGGCATAGACCACGATCAAAAACGCGATGCCCACGCCTGCGGCGCCTGAACCGATGGCGTTGCCGACCATGGCTCCAAGCTACGTCCCGACCCGGCCAGCTCGGTGTGCATACGGGTATAGAGGGGAGGACTGGGCACCGCCCTCACCGGCTGAAATCCAAAAGAGTGGGGTCGGAGTGGCCAGGAGCAGCCGATTGGGCACGGTCGTGGCCGCCAACTCGGGCCGGTTCCCGGCGAGCCGGGCGGGCTCGCGGGAGCCGCCCCACCGACCGGTCCGGCCCGTCGCCACCGCGAGCTGGCGAGCGGGCGGGTTTGGGGCACCCGCGGCCCGGGGTACAGTGGGCGCGTGCCGCTGCTGAGGCGCTCGAGGCTGCCGTCACTTCCGCGCGTCAAACCGACGAAGATGGAAGTCTTCGGTGGTTGGGGCGACGACTTCGAGGATCCAGTCAAGGCCGAAGCGGCCGTGGTCTACGGCCAGTGGGCCGACCGCCTGTTCCTGAGTGTGGCGTGCCTCTTCCTGTTACCCGCCTTGGCCGACCTCGGGCTGTGGGCGGCCAGCCGGTCGGTGGCCAGCCTGTTGGGCCCCGGCCTGATGCTCATCCTGTGCATGGTCTATCTCTATCGCCGCCGGCGGTTCCGCCAGCAGGTGCGGCGAGACCCCGAGCGCGCCGGGCGTCAGGTCGGCGCCGCCTGACCCACCGCCTGCGGTTGCCCGGCGCGTCTTCGATTGGGCGCACTTGCTGAGCGCCGGGTCGAGAGGCGCTGGATAACGACATCCGCGTCCGCCCCGCCTCCCGGTCGCCGACCGGGCCCTTCCGTTCCAGCCACCGGTCGGCGGGTCGGTGACCCGGGTATCATCACGTCGTCATGAGCTGACCAGACGGGAAGGGCCAGAGGGCTCCGGCTCGTGTCGACGATCCGTTCGACGCGCCCGAGGAGTCGCCATGTCAATCCCAGTTACGCCGAAGATCGAGCTTCACGTTCACCTGGAGGGGTCGGTGCGACCCCCGCTCCTGTTCGAGATCGCCAAGCGAAATGGGTTCCACCTGCCCGCTGAGGGCGAGGCCGAGCTGGCCAAGCTGTTCGAGTTCAGGGATTTCGACCACTTCCTGGCGCTCTGGTTGGCGACGACACCGGCGCTCCAGACCGAGGAGGACTTCAGGCGCATCGTCGTGGCCTACGCGCAGGAAGCGGCCACCTTTGGCGCCGTCTACATCGAGGGCATCTTCACCCCGGTCGAGCGGACCGCCGGCGGGGCCGGATGGGACGAGGTCTTCTCGGGGTTCTGCGACGGCGCCACCGAGGCCAGGGAGCGTCTTGGCGTGGAGGTCCGCCTCACCCCTGACATCCCACGCAATCGTGACCTCGAGGCCGCCTTGCAGACCGCTCGCTACGCGGTCAAATACCGTGAGCGAGGAGTCGTAGGACTAGGCCTTGGCGGACCGGAGGCCCAGTTCCCACCGGAGCCCTTCGAGCCCGCCTTCCGGCTGGCCAAGGAGGGGGGCCTCGGATCGGTGCCCCACGCAGGCGAAGCAGCCGGTCCCGAATCAGTGCGCGGCGCGCTCGATGCGCTCCAGGCTGACCGCATCCGCCACGGTGTCCGGTCGGTGGAGGACCGCGGCCTATTGGACGAGCTCGTGTCCCGGCGCATCGTCTGCGATGTCTGCCCGATATCCAACGTCCGGACCCGCGTGGTCGACTCGATCGGGGTGCACCCACTGGCCACGATGCTGGAAGCCGGCGTGATGTGTTCGATCTCTACCGATGATCCGGCCATGTTCGAAACCGATCTCGCTCGTGACTATCAAGCGGCCGCCGAGGCGGGTTGTACACCGGAGCAGGCCTACACCGCCGGGCTCGCCGGCGCGCTCTGTGACGACGAGACCCGGGAGCGGCTCCGCCAGATCCAGGCTTCTTACACCTGGTCGGATTCGACGCCGCCGGGAGTGGGAAGTAGCGGCCCCGTCGGGTCCAGCGGGTGAGCCACTCACCCGATCGGTAGTGTCGGGGCCGCGGGTTCCGCAGTCACCGGTTACCGGTCGCCGGTCGTGCGGATGGCTCGCCCCGTCCCGTCACAGCCCAGGATCGGCGCAAACCTCGACCTCATTGGGGAAAGGAGCAGTTTCGATGAGCCTTGCAGGACGAACGGCCATCGTCACGGGAGGGGGGCGAGGCATCGGCCGGGCCGTCTCCCTCGGCTTGGCCGCTGACGGAGCGCGGGTCGCAGTGAATTTCCGCAAGGATGAGGCGGCGGCCCAGCAGACCGTGGCCGACATCGAGGCGGCCGGTGGCACCGCGACGGCTTATCAGGGATCGGTCGCCTCCTACGAGGAGGCGACCGAGATGGTCGACCGGATCCTGGCCGACTTCGGGCAGGTCGACATACTCGTCAACAATGCCGGAATCACAAATCGCGGTTCACCGGTCGCCAAGACACCCGTCGAGGAGCTCGAGCGCGTGATGGCGACCATGGCTCTCGGGTCTCATCATATGTCCCAGCTGGTGCTCACCAGCATGAGGGAGCAGCCGCGGGGGGACATCGTGATGATCTCGAGCCAGTCGGCCGTAACGGCCGACCCGTACGGTGGTCCTTACAACATGGCCAAGGCCGCCCAGGAGGCGCTGGCCTTCACCCTGGCCAAGGAAGAGGCGCGATCTGGGATCCGGGTGAATGTCGTCGTCCCCGGCCTGTCCAACACTGACATGGGACGGCGTTTGGTGAAAGCGGCGATGAAAGTCGACGACATCCACGATCTCGACAACCGGTTTCCCCTCGGCCGGGTGTGCGAGCCCGAGGACGTCGCGGGCGCAGTGCGGTTTCTCGTTGGTGCCGGTGGATCGAACATCACGGGGCAGCGCCTCGTGGTTGACGGTGGTGGGTTCGCTTAGACGACCTGACGCGTCGGCCAACCGCCGATACCGGCGGAACCGGTGGTCGAGGATCGGAACGCCCGGGCCGCGGAAACCGTCGTCAACCGTCCCACGATGCACCCCACCGGTCGGGGAACGCCACCTCCCGGACCGACCGTCGCCGGGCGGGGTGGAGGTCGGTGCCGATCAGATGGGCGATGGGCACCAGGGCCGCCTGCGTCACATTGTCCGGAATGCCGAGCAATTCGGCCATGGCCCGATCCTCCTCGAGATGCACGGTGGTCATCGCCGAGGCCAAATGGCGACTTCGAAGGGCCAGCTGGAAACTCCATACCGCCGGGAAGATGGACCCGTAGCGTGCCGCCAGGCGCGCCTGGGTGTCCGCCCTGGCCGGACGGCCCATGATGCACGCGACGACGATGACTGGGACCTCGTCGAGGTGGGTGGCCAGGTGCCAGGCGCCCTCGAGCAGGCCGCTACCGGGTCCTTCCACCGCCTCGGGCCGACGACCTCCCGACGCCCTGAGCAGGGCCGAGTGATAGAGCTGACGGATGTGTGACTTCGTGGCGGCGTTGGTGACCACGATCCATCTCCACAGCTGCAGGTCACCGCCGGTCGGAGCCTGCAGAGCCACCTCGAGACACTCGAGCACCACGTCGAGGTCGACCGGCCGACTGAGGTCCAGCCGTCGGCGGACGGTCCTGGTCGTCGTGAGGACCCAGTCGATCGTTCCGGGGTCGGCCACGGCTCGGATCAGAGGGCTGCCGGTCTGTTGCCGACGATGCCGTCCCTCCGCAACGTCGCCAGTTCCTCGCCGGTCGTGCCCAGCTCGCTCAGCACCTCGTCGTTGTGCTGACCGAGGAGCGGCGCCGGGCGTTGGTGCCACGGCGCGGTTCGAGAGGCATAGCGCATCGGCCACCCGGGAAAGCGCATCGGGCCCACCAGGGGATGGGCGACCTCCTCCCAGAACCGACGGGCGTTCATCTGCTCGTCGAGGTCTACGTCATAGGCGTGGATGACCGGTTCAGCCTCCACTCCACCCGAGCGCAGAGCGGAGAGCGCGTCCTTCTGGCCCAGCTGGGCGAACCACGCCTTGAGCTCCCGGTCGATGAGGTCGGCGCGGTCGGCCCGTCCACCGACGGTGTCGAGCCTCGGATCGAGCGACCAGGCTGGGGAGCCGATGACCGCCCGCAATGCCCCCCACTGGACGTCGGTGGCCACCTGGAGAGCGATCCACTGGTCCCCCTCGATGCAGGCGTATACGCCCTGATGGGCCAGACCGGGCAGCCGGTTTCCCTGACGAGCCATCAAGTGGCCGTACACGGAACGCTCGAGGACCTGCTCAACAGTGAGATGGGCGGCGAGGTCGATCATGGCCAACTCGATCATTTGGCCCTCTCCGGTCTGTTCCCGGTGCTCGAGGGCGCTGAGCACGGCGAATGCCGCATGCATCCCAGCCAGGGGATCGCAGATTCCCGGAATGGTCGGAAGGCGGTCGGAGTAGCCGGTTATCCAGGCGAGACCCGAGACCTGCTCCATGGTCGCCGCGAAACCCGGACGATCGCGCCAGGGTCCGTCAAGCCCGAAGCCGGGCATCCGGACCATGATGATCCCGGGGTTCGCCGCCACCAGATCATCGAAGTCCAGGCCGAATTGGTCCATCACGCGCGGGGTGAAGTTCTCGACGACGACGTCGGCCGTTGCGACGAGGCGAAGTGCAGCCTCGCGCCCCCGCGGGTCTGCGAGGTTCAGCGTCACGCTCCGTTTGTTGAGATTGGCCGATTGGAAGATCCCGCCGAGCTCGTACCATTGGTCGACCGCCGCATCCACGCGAACCGTGTAGCGCATCGGGTCTGGACGCTGGACGGACTCGATCTTCACGACATCGGCTCCGACCGAGGCCAGGTACTGCGTGCACATGGGTCCGGCGAGGAACGCGGTGAAGTCGAGGACCCGCACGCCGGTCAGGGGAAGTGAGCCAGTGCCCTCGGCCGGTGGCCGACCGGCGCGGAACGGCCGTACGGCCCGACTTGCGCTCGGTGCGCCTTGGGGAGACGGGGCCGAACCGCCTGGTCGTCCAGCGAGGGTCGGGGCAGGTTGCGGCGGTTGGGGGTCGGTGACGCTCGAGCGGAACGGAGGGCGAGGATGGGGAAACCCGCCGCGCGGGTTCCGACCGTAGAGGTGGCGGGCCACCACGTGTTCCAGGCCGGGGAACGTCTCGCCGTTGCCGATCGGCACCGTGGGGATCCTGTACATCGAGCCGCGCTCGACGGCATCCTCGACCGTGTGCTGGCGGGTCCATCCCTCTATGGCCGACAGCACGTCCGGGCGGCCGCGCTTCAACTGGTTGAACAGGGTGACGTCGTCGGCGAGGTCCGGTCTCCCGATCATGTCCAGGAAGGAGTGCCACTGGGCCGTGGTGATGGTGGCGAACCCCACGTAGCCGTCGATGCAGGGCTCGATTCCCGGGACCATCACGAAGGTGGAACGCTGTCGCTGGCCTCCCGGCATCTTCGACACCACCGACGGATAGCAGATGAACGTGACGGCCAGGCATTCGAGAGCCGACACGTCGACCAGCTCCCCTCGTCCCGATTGCCGCCGAGCGGTCAGGGCAGTTAGCGCGCCGAGGGCCCCAAAGGTCCCGACGGTCCACTCTGCCAGTCCGCCGCCGACCGCCAGCGGCAGGCGGTCGGGTTCTCCGTGGCTGAAGAGCGAGCCGGCCAGGGCCTGGAGAAGAAAGTCGGAGGAGTGTTCGCCACCCCGGGGCCCACTCAATCCAAACGCCGAGAGGCTGACGACGACGAGCTCCGGGTGCCGTTCGGAAAGAGCGCGCACGTCGACCGGCGGCGCTTCACCGGTCATCCGACCTCCGAACGTCGAGGCGATGATGACATCCGACGTCGTGGCCAGTCCGTCGAGGCCGTTGCCCGCCGCCATGAGGGCGGGATCGACCACCCGGCTTTGGTGCGACGAGGCCAGAAACCGGAACAGGACGCTGTCCGAGTCGCCGTCGAGCCCGACCCCTCCGGACACCGACCAGCGCCGCAGCCGGTGACCCTCCGGCGGTTCCACCTTCGTGACGTCCGCACCCGCGTCGGCCAGCAGCTTGGCGCAGTAGGCCCCGGCGACGTCGCCGGACAGATCGAGGACCTGCAGCCCGCGGAGGCCGGAGAGCGGCCCGCCGCTCACGGCACGGTCACCGGATCGGCTGGAGGGGCCAGGGTGCCGCTACCGGTGCAACCACGCGTCGACGCCCCTGCGACACCCCGAGCACGGCCGCCCGCCGCGGCGCCCTGGGTACCATCCCGATCTTCGAGCGTTGGCAGGACCACCCCGACGTTCTCCTTGCGGTGGCGCGCACACGCGTTCGTGCATGACCGCTGCCTCCGGTGCGGCGCCGGACTCGGTAGGCGAACAGTATCCTGTTACGTTGAAGTCGCAGTCAAGAGCGCCCCGGGTTGCACAGAGCCCGGACGGGAGGGCCGACGCCGATGGTCATGACGATTGCGCGCGACGGCGAGTTGATCGAATCAGGACGACACAACATCATTCCGAAAGAGCGTTACGTCTCACAGGACTTCTTCGACCTGGAGATGGAGCGCCTATGGCCGCGCGTGTGGCAGATCGCCTGCCGAGAGGAGGAGGTGCCCCGGGTGGGCGACTTCCTCGAATACATAATCGGCGACCAGTCCATAGTGGTGACACGGAGCGAGCCCGAGACGATCCGGGCCTTCTACAACACCTGCCCCCATCGCGGCACCCGTCTGGCCACAGGTACGGGCAACTTCTCCACCGGTGAGATCCGGTGCCGGTATCACGCCTGGCGGTTCGACCTGGACGGCTCGAACAAAGAGGTGGTCGATCGCTTCGATTTCCCATCGAGCATGACCGACGCCGACGTCTGCCTGAACCAGGTAAAGGTCGCTCGATGGGGAGGCTTCGTCTTCATCAACATGGACCCGAATTCCGAGTCGCTGGACGACTTCCTCGCGCCACTCCCCGAACTCCTCCAACCGTACCGTTTCGAGAAGATGCGGTACCGCTCCTACCGCTCCGTCATCCTCCCGGCGAACTGGAAATGCGTCCTCGACGCGTTCAACGAGAGCTATCACGTCCAAGGGACGCATCCCCAGCTGCTCCGGTGGTCCGATGACACGACGATCCGCTACGGACCTCTGGGCAAGCACAATCACATGGGCAGCCTGGGTGAGGTCAAGCGCGAGATCCGGCCCAGTCCCAGGCTCGGTCTGGAGCCCGGGGACTACGACGAGCGGGAACTGCTCGCCATCATGATCGACGAGCTCGGCGGATTGTTCCTCAAAGAGGAGCGTCAGCAGATCGAGGCGCTGAGGAGCAACCCCCTTCCCGAAGGCAAGTCCGCCATGGAGGCGTACAACGAGGTCCGTGTGCGGATGCTCCGGAGCAAGGGCAACGTCGACGACCTCACCGATGAACAGCTCCTCAGCTCCGACGACATTCATCTGTTTCCGAACGTGGTGGGGCCGATCTACCCCGGGAGCACCACGCTGTTCCGGGTTCGACCGAACGGGCTGGATCCCGACAGCACCATCAAGGACCTCTGGACCCTCGAATGGGCCCTGCCGGACGACCACCGCGAGATGTGCGAGCGAAAATTCTATGCGGACTGGACACAGAAGAACTGGGGCCTCGTGACCAACCAGGACTACGCCAACATGGCCCACGTGCAGGCCGGAATGAAGTCGCGCGGATGCACCGGACTCCGGATGAACCCCCGCCAAGAGCACAATGTCATCCACGTGCACGAGGTCATCGACGAGTACCTGTGCTCGTCGTGATCGGATGTCGTACGTTTCGCGGATGGTGCCACGGCACGCCTCCGGCGCTCGCCGGCGAGCTTCGGGGGCGGTCCGACACCGGTGACCGTGCGCATCGAGCCAGACGCGTGTAAGTGGACCCGGCACCGTCCGAAAGCCCGGCGTCCGGCCGGCACGTTGACCGACTGGTCTGGCCGATGAGCGCTACCGGGACACGGAGGTCGCATGGGGTCGCGTGATCCGGTCATCGTGGGCATCGGGTGGAGCGACTACCCCGTCGCCCCCGAGCTCGATGCCATGGAGCACCATGCCATGGCCCTGCGCCGGGCGTTGGCCGACTCGGGGCTGCGGAAGTCCGAGATCGACGGCTACATGTGTGCCGGTACGGGATTCAGACCAAACGTCGACGACGCGCCGAACATGGCCGAGTACCTACGGATCGACCACCGCTGGCTCGACGGCACCATGGTCGGGGGCGGGACCTTCGAGTTCTTCGTCCAGCACGCATCAGCCGCCATCGAGGCGGGGATGTGCGACGTGATCGCGGTGACCTACGGGTCCGACATGCTGTCCCGGATGGGCCGCGTACTCGGCACCTCCACCATGTCGAGCGGGTCCAGGCGGGTGGCCGGGCCGTCACAATTCGAGTGCTCTTGGGGGAATGTGCTGGCCGGAGCGTATGCGATGGCTGCCCGTCGCCACATGCACGAATACGGTACGACGCCCGAACAGCTGGCCGACATCGCCGTCGGTGTCCGCGAGTATGCGGGACTGAACCCATCGGCACAGTACCGAGATCCGATCACCGTCGAGGACGTCCTCTCGTCGCGCATGATCGCCGATCCGCTGCACAAGCTCGATTGCTGTGTCATTTCCGATGGCGGTGGAGCCTTCATCATGACGACGCGTGAGCGAGCGCGGGACCTGTCCAGACCTCCGGTGTTCGTGCTCGGCGCGGCCGGAGCCCAGACCCACTGGACGATCAGCCAGATGCCCGACTTCACCACGACCGCCGCGGCTCGATGCGGACCCGAGGCCTTTGGCCGGGCCGGCGTCCGTCCCGAGGAGGTCGACACGGTCCAGTGCTATGACAGCTTCACCATCACCGTCTTGATGCTGCTGGAGGACATGGGTTTCTGCCCGAAGGGAGAAGGTGGCGCGTTCGTGGAGACCGGCGCCCTCCGACGCGGGGGCCGTCAGCCACTCAATACCGACGGCGGGGGACTGTCGGCTTGCCATCCCGGGATGAGGGGGGTCTTCCTGATCAATGAAGCGGTGCGCCAGCTCCGAGGCGAAGGGGGCGATGCGCAGGTCCCCGGGGCGCAGATCGCCGTGGCCTGCGGATCGGGAGGGTCGCTCTCCTGCATCGGCACGGTCGTACTCGGTGGGGAGGGACGGTCGTGACAATCGACGAGTTGCGCGAGACGTTGGAACTGCGAGCGTTGCCGGAACCTGATCATGCATCGGCTCATTACTGGCAGAGCGCGGCAGACGGCCGGCTGGTAGTGCAGCGATGCACCGATTGCGGGGAATTCCAGTTCTACCCTCGCTCGCTGTGCGCCTCGTGCGCAGGTGAGACCGAATGGGTGGACGCTTCCGGTCGGGGCACTCTGTACACCTACACGATCATCAGGCAGAACCGATCGCGGGCATTCGCTCCCCTCGTTCCCTACGCCGTGGGAATGGTCGAGCTCGAGGAGGGCGTGAGGATGATGTCCAATATCGTCGACTGCGACGTCGAATCACTACATGTCGGGATGAGGCTCGACGTCGTGATCCTGAAGGCCGCGGACGATGTGGGCCTACCGTTCTGGCGGCCGGCCGCCGGGTGATGGCCATCGGGACCCACGATGGACTTTGACGATTCGCCGGAGGAGGCTGCGTTCCGACTCGAAGCGCGTCGCTGGTTGAGAGCCCAGGCCAAGGAGAAGGAGCAGGGTCAGCTCTCGACCTCTCATTCCTTCTATG
Source organism: Acidimicrobiales bacterium (assembly GCA_035949055.1). Classification (GTDB taxonomy): domain Bacteria; phylum Actinomycetota; class Acidimicrobiia; order Acidimicrobiales; family RAAP-2; genus Bog-756. Next base: position 34,736 of record DASZIO010000007.1, on the reverse strand, counting down.
ACTTCGACGAGGTCTTCGTCACGGAGGGCAAGGCCTGGCAGCGCCGCCTCTACGACGGAGGTTGGGCCGGGATCACCTGGCCGGTCCGGTTCGGCGGGCGGGGCGGTGACGTCGTCCAGGCGATGATCTTCCGCCAGGAGGAGGCCAACTTCGACGTGACCTCCGGGCTCTTTGCCGTGGCCATCGGGATGGCCGGCCCGACGATCATCGGCCATGGCACCGATGAGCAGCGTGCCCGGTACCTTCCACCGATGCTTCGCGGCGAGGAGGTCTGGTGCCAGCTCTTCAGCGAGCCCGGGGCCGGCTCGGACCTTGCCAGTCTGGCCACCCGGGCTGATCCTGACGGCGACCAATGGGTCGTGAACGGCCAAAAGGTTTGGAGCTCGGGAGCTCACCACGCCGACAAGGGGATCCTGCTCGCCCGGACCAGCCAGGACCTGCCAAAGCACCGTGGCATCACCTTCTTCATCGTCGATATGCACACAGAGGGCATCGACGCGCGCCCGCTCCGGCAGATGACCGGAGGAGCGACGTTCAACGAGGTGTTCTTCACCGACGTGAGGATTCCGGCTGCGAACGTCGTCGGAGAGGTGAACGGCGGCTGGCGGGCGACGATGACCACGCTTTCGAACGAGCGGGGCTTGAGAGGGGGCACCTCGGATTTCGAGCAAGTACTGAAGCTGGCCAGGGAGGGTGGGGCGAGCGGCCATCCGGCCATCCGTCAGCGGCTCGCCCGCTGCTTTGTCGAGGAGCAGATCATCAAATATCTCGGGTTCCGCGTTCAGACCGCTCTGGCCAAAGGCCTGTCCTCCGCGGAGACCTCCCTCATCAAGCTGGTCTACTCGCAGATGGCCAGGGAGACCACGGAGCTGGCCTTGGCGATCGAGGGACCTGGAGGGATGCTCACCGGCGGCGACGCACCGGAGGACGGTTACTGGCAGCGCCAGTTCCTGAGCGCTCCCTCGCTCCGCATAGCCGCAGGCTCCGACGAGGTTCAGCGGAATGTCATCGGTGAACGGGTGCTCGGCCTCCCGCATGACGTCCAGGTCGACAGGGACATACCGTTCCGAGACACCATTCGCTGATCGGGCGCACCGGAAGGCCGTCGGAAGGAAGAGCGTGGAGTTCAACCTGGCAGACCTCTTCGAGTGCGTCGCGGGCGCCGTCCCCGACCGCGAGGTCGTCGTATGGCGCGATTCGAGGCTGACCTACCGCCGTCTCGACGAACGGGCGAACCGGCTTGCACACGGACTCGAGGCCAGGGGCATCGGAGTCGGGGACCACGTCGGGATCCTGACGTACAGCCGGCCCGAATACCTGGAGGCCATGATCGCCTCCTACAAGATCCGTGCCGTTCCCATCAACGTCAACTATCGCTACGTGGCCGAGGAGCTGGCCTATCTCTTCGGCGATGCCCAACTGCGGGCGTTGGTGCTCGAAGCCAGCTTCGCCCCGGTAGTGACATCGACTCTGGGGCGTCTGCCGCAACTCGAGCACCTGATCATCGTGAGCGACGGATCGGATGGAGATGCCGCACTTCCGGGCGCTGTGGCGTACGAGAAGGTGCTTGCCTCGAGCCCGGACCATCCGGATTTTGAACCCCGGTCCGGTGACGACCTCTATATCGCCTACACCGGCGGGACGACCGGGCTTCCCAAAGGCGTCGTGTGGCGGCAGGAGGACATCTTCTTTGCCACCATGACTCCGGGCGTCGTTGTGACGCGACCTCAAGACGTCGGCGACAATGCACTGGCGCCCGTTCACCCCAGATTGCTGGCGCTGGCCGAGATGGGTGTCGCGGTCCCCGACATCTTCGTCTCCTACGCCCTCGGCCCGCTCATGCATGTGAGCGGGCACTGGTCGGCCTGGGGTGCGATGCTCAGCGGCGGGCGCGCGGTCCTGCACCCGGACCGCCAGATGGACGCCGACAGGGTCCTCGAGGTGGTCGAGGGTGAACGAGTGACCATGCTGACCATCGTCGGTGACTCGATGGGTCGCCCGATCGTGGAGGCGATCGAGGCGAGCCCCGGGCGGCACGACCGGACGTCGGTGCTCATGCTGGGCTCGGGCGGGAGCATCCTGTCGGCGGACGTCAAGAATCGGCTGTTCGAGGGATTCCCGTCGGCCATGGTGCTGACCGAGGCCATCGGTTCGTCCGAGTCGCCGGCGCAGGCTCTTGCCGTCACGATGCGCGGGCAGCCAGTAGCCCCAGTCCTCCGGTTCAGCGCTGATGACCGGACGACGGTGTTCGACGAGGGGCTTCGTCCGGTGGAGCCTGGTTCTGGTGTTGTCGGCCGGCTGGCCACCAAGGGACGAGTGCCAGTCGGGTATTTCAACGATGCCGAGAAGTCTGCTCGGACATTCGTGACTGTCGACGGGTCCCGGTGGGCGCTTCCCGGTGACATGGCCACCATCGAAGCCGATGGGAGCATCCGTCTGCTCGGGCGCGGAGCGATGTGCATCAACACCGGTGGGGAGAAGGTCTATCCCGAGGAGGTGGAGGCGGTGTTGAAGGCTCACCCGAAGATTGTCGACGCGGTCGTCGTGGGCGTACCCGATCCACGGTTCGGAGAGCTGGTCGCCGCGGTGCTGCAACCGACCGGACCGGGAGCGACGCCGAGCCTCGTCGAAGTCCAGGACCATTGCCGCGCCGTTCTGGCTGGCCACAAGGTGCCGCGCCAGGTCGTTGTCGTCGACCGAGTTCCGCGGTCGCCGTCGGGAAAGCCCGATTACGACTGGGCCAAGCAGGTAGCCGGCTCGAGTGCCGCCAGGCCCGGCGTAATCGGAGACGTTTGAGCTGGTTCGGACCGTTCAAAGGGTGCATGTCCTTGCGCATTCCCGGTACGCTCATCCCCACCAAGTCCTGGGGGAGCAATGCAGAGCGCGAACAATGGGTCGGGTCCACGAAGGCCGGGGGGGCAACGCGGCTGGCCTGAGACTCGGATCGGGTTGGTACTCGGTGCAGGTGGCCTCGTCGGACAGGCCTACCACGCCGGCGTGCTGGCGGCGCTCCACGACGAGCTCAGCTGGGACCCGCGCTCGGCCGCGGTGGTGGTCGGCTCCTCGGCCGGATCGATCACCGGGACGCTCCTGCGACTCGGGGTGGCCGGCTCCGATCTCGTCGCCATCGCCACGGGGTCGCCTCTCTCCCCTGAGAGCGCCTCGCTGGTCCAGCGCATCCTGCCCGATGCCTCTGATCTGCCGTCACCGCCGCCCGGTGACTGGCTGAGGCTGTGGCGACTTCCGTCGTTGGCCTTGCTGGCCCGCACCGCCCGCCGCCCTTGGGCATTCCGGCCTGACGTCGCGGCCATGACCATGCTCCCGGCCGGGCGCATCGACCTGACCGCGCGAGCGGCTCCGCTCCACGAGATGGTCGGCCACGCCTGGCCTGCCGGCCTCTGGGTGTGCGCCACCCGCAGGTCCGACGGCGGCCGGGTCGCATTCGGGCGTGCAGGTTCGCCCGCTGCACCGCTGGCGGCTGCGATTCGGGCGTCTTGCGCTATTCCCGGCTACTTCGCTCCGGTCACCATTGGCGGAGTCGAGTACTTCGACGGGGGAGTTCACTCCGCCACGAATGCGGACGTGCTCAGGCGAAGCGAGCCGGACGTGGTCGTCGTCGTCTCGCCCATGTCGACCGCGCAGTTCCCGGTGGGCACGCCGGACGCGTTGCTCAGGTGGGCAGCCCGGCGCCGGCTGGACCGAGAGTCGCGCCGACTCGAACGGGCGGGTTGCACGGTCATTCGCATCGAGCCGGGCGAGTCGTCGCTGAGGGCGATGGGTCTGCAACCCATGAGCAGCGAACGCTCGAAGCGGGTGACGGGGGAGGCGTACCAGGAGGTGGTGCGCCTCATTGCCGGAGGCGGTATCCACTTGCCCGCGGGGTCGGCCGTCGACACCGTTCGGACCGGCTGACCGGCCCCGGCGCTCCGGGGCAACCAGAAAGACACGGTAGTAGCGTCGGGCGCGAACCAGTTCCAGTCGGGAGGTGTCCCCGTGAGTCTTGACCGGATGAGCCCTCTAGATGCGACCTTCTTGCATGTCGAGAACGATGTGAGTCAGATGCACATCGCATCGGTCGGCATCTTCGAGGGTACCGAGCCCCCATTTGCGGACATCGTGGCGATGATCGAGAGCAAGCTCGCCCTGGTTCCCCGCTACCGCCGGGTGGTCCGGCATGTTCCCTTCGAGTTGGGGCGACCCGTGTGGGTGGATGATCCCCATTTCAATATCGACTATCACCTGCGCCACACGGCACTCCCGGCACCGGGAGGCGAGGCCGAGCTCCGAAAGCTGGTCGGCCGGGTGATGTCCCAGCAGTTGGATCGTTCGAGGCCCCTCTGGGAGATCTGGGTGGTCCAGGGTCTCGAGGACGGTCACTGGGCCCTGTTGGCGAAGACTCACCATGCGATGGTCGACGGAGTCTCGGGCACGGACCTATTGGCATTGATCATGGATGTCTCACCCGAGCCGGTCATCCCCCTTCCCGTCGAGTGGTCGCCGGAACCGGCGCCGTCGGCGGTGCGACTGGCTTCCGAGGCGTCGATCGGGCTGCTGACCAGCCCGTATGAGCAGGTTCAGGCCGTTCGTTCCGCAGCTGCGGTTCCGCTCCAGGCGTTGACGCAGATGCGGGAGGTGGTCCAGGGCCTGTCCTCCTTGCTCGGATTGGTCCGACGAACGCCACCGTCGAGCCTCAACGGACCCGTCGGACCCCATCGGCGATATGCCTGGGCGTCGACGTCGGTGGCTGACATCAAGGCCGTCCGCCGGAAGCTGGGCGGGACCTTCAACGATGTCGTGCTGGCCGCCATCACCAACGGGTTCAGAGAGCTGCTGCTCACCCGAGGTGAGTCGGTCGACCGCGTGGTGCGTTCCCTGGTTCCGGTTTCAGTCAGACCACGCGACGACCGAGGGCGCGCCATTGGGGATGGGACCCTGCAGAACAAGGTTTCCGCCATGTTCGCCGAGCTTCCGGTCTCCATTTCCGATGCGGCAGATCGACTGCACGCGATCAGCCGGCAGATGGACGGATTGAAGGAGTCCAAACAGGCCCTGGCCGGAGAGGCCCTCACCTCGATGTCGGGGTTTGCTCCGCCGATGTTGCTGGCCTTGGGCATGCGATTGAGCGGCCATCTCGCCCAACGAAACGTGAACACCGTCACCACGAACGTACCGGGACCGCAGGTCCCGCTCTATGTGTGTGGTCGCCGGATGCTGAAGGCCTTCCCCTACGTGCCACTTGCCGGCCAGGTCCGGATCGGCGTCGCCATCTTCTCCTACAACGGTGAGGTGAACTTCGGAGTCACCGGTGACTACGACACCACCGCCGACATCGATGTGCTGTGCCGAGGCATCGAGGACGGAGTCAAACAGTTGTTGAAGGCCGATGACCGAGTCGGAGCCGGTTCCCCGGTCTCCGGTGTCCGCCCGCTCCGGAATCTGGGGCGGACATCTGGCCCACGGCACGACACCGACCTCGGAGAGCAGTAGACCGCTGGTCCGTCGAGCGGTCAGTCGACGAGGCCGGGTTCACTGCTCAGCGCTGAGGGTCACGTCCAGCCGCGGTCCCCGCCTATCGATGTCCCAATAACCGCCGGCGTCGACGAACGCGGTGATGCAGGGTGGGCCGTCGGCCACCATGACGATCGGTATCGCATCCTGTTCCGACGCCACGCGAATCAGCGCGGCGGAACGCGTGCCGTAGTCGTCGGTATGGACACACGACGCCAGGGTGGCCAGTCGGCGCTCGATGTTGTCATTCGCGTAGCCGCGGAGCACGGCGGGATCCGGCAGGGTGTGGTCGGCCAGCACCGAGGGCAGCGCCGCCCACCGGGTGGGGCCGGGCCGCTCCGATGAGATCAGGGAGTGAACCCTCTCGACCTTGCGGGACGGCTCGCCCAGAGCCGCGTTCTCGAGCACGTAGACGCCGGGCTCGAGCTCCCGAACGACCGGCCCTCTATGGAGCGCCAGTTCGACGTAGTAGAGCGACCGGCGGTCGCCGACCAACAGCCAGGCAGGGTTGTACTCGCCCGGCTGGACCCGTCGGCAGAGCTCGCGGACCGCGTCGGCTGCCCTCCGTTGGTCCACCGCGATCAGCGGAAGGGCACCTCTGGATCGTTTGGCCGGGTCGCGCCCGCCGGGTGACGGGCGGTTGGTGAGCCCCGCCACCACCCCGTGCTCGTTGACGGCCAGCCATGTTCCACCGGCCATGTCGTCCCGTCCACCGAGGACCCTCGGATGCCGCTCTCTCAAGACGCACATCGAGCGGGCAGGCCGGTCGAGCCGCTCGTCTCGGTTGGCCGCCACCACCAGGGGGTAGCCCGGTTCGGTCTGCCAGGCGAACACGAGGAGGCACATCACCGTCAGGGTATCCGGACCAGGCCGGACCGCATCAGGTGCGCCGGTGCTCGATCGCCGTCGGCTGACCCCTGACTGCCTGATGGGGCGGCCGCTTCGGCTCAGCCGCGGGCGCTTTGTCCGCAGGTCAAAATGAACGAGACGTGATTTTCAGGTGAACACAGCGTGATCAGACCGCGAATTCCGCGGGCCGGCGTGGGTATGGTGGGCCGGCACCATGGACACCCCAGACCAGCTCGTTCTCATCGACCGCAAGGTCAGCCAACTGTTCGCCCTGGTATCGGAAGCACTGGCCCAATCGACTCACGCCCTGCTCAATGGGGATCTCGAGATGGGACGCCGGGTGGTGGCCGGGGACCAGGACGTGGACGACCTCGCCGCCGACGTCGAGAGGCTGGTGTGGGAGCAGATCGACCTTCCGACCGGCGCCCCTGAGCTCCGCCGGCTGATCGCCATTCTCCTGATCCTGCCCGAGCTGGAGCGGAGCGCCGACCTCGCCGAACACGTGGCGCAGCGGGCTGTCGACAACCTCGGGGTCGACATGTCCCCTCTGAGCCGCGGGATCGTCCAGCGTATGGCCGAGGTGGCCCTGGCCATGTGGCGTACGGCAGCAGACGCCTACGGCGAGGGAGGGAACGAGGCGAAGGGATTGGCGGAAGACGACGAGGAGATCGACCGGCTTCATGACCGGTTGATGCAGGAGATCGCAGATGAGGCCATGCCGACCGCCATCGCCGCTCAGGTGACCCTGCTGGCTCGTTTCTATGAACGCCTGGGCGACCATGCTGTGAACCTGGCCCGGCGCATCGAGGTGGGGCCGGCCTCCTCGTAGTACTCCACTCCCCGTTGGCCAGGTCTGAAGGGGACTGTGCGGGGTTCAAGGAGGACGCCGAACGTGCCGACACCTCCGCGGTGGATCGACGGCTCGCCGACAAGCACCTCGCAGAGGTCAAGCGCCGCAGGACCGATCGATATCTCGACCACGGCCTGGTGGAGCTCTTCCAGCTGCTAGCCGACGCCCAGGAACGGCTGAGCAGGTGCCGGCGGATCGAAAGCAACGACCGACGGGACTTCGAACGACTCCTCGCTGACCTCGACGAGGTCCGCGACGAGATCGAGGCTCGCGGGATCTGCCCATATCACCAGGCCGCGCTCAGTGTCTGTTGCTACTCCTAATGCGGATCTAGACACTTCTTCCCTACGGACCGGGGAAGGCCCGGCGGAACGCTTCGGCGAACTCGATGTCGCCGCTCAGGCCCGGGTCATGTCGGAGGCGTCGACCCACCATCAGGGCCAACAGGTCCCGGCTTGACGCTTCGATGGTTGCCCGGGCCGAAGAAGTCGACTCGGCGGGCCGAGACTCGACCCTCGTTCCCTTGACCGTGACCTTGTAGATGGGCCCATCGGTGGCAACGATCAGCCATGAGCCGTCGAGGTCGGCATCGAAGTCTCGATGGTTGGATCGCCGGGTGTTGATCCACTCCAGGCGCATCGGAAGCGCCACCCGAACGAACAGCTCACTCCAATCGTCCAGGCCCAGCCCGAGGTCCGATCCGTGCACTTCCACCTCGGTGAGCCTGAGCAGGGGAAGGCGGGCAAGCTCGATGGTCCCCAGATCGGGGTTGTCTCGAGGTTCCACGACGTCGATCTTCCAGGTTTGATCGTCCACCGTCCGCCATGCCCGATCCAGCTCGGTGCTGCGCTCACCCAGCGAAGTCACGACATCCATCGGGCTTTCGGCCGGGAGGGGGCGCAGTGTCTGCGATCGCTGCACCTCGCGACGGTCCGGGTAGTAGGAGGTGGGTTGGCCTGCGATCGCGGCCTCGGTCATCCGGCAGAGGGCTTCCGCCCCGTACCGGAGGTGGCAGGCGATCGTCAAACGGCTCCAACCCGGCAGATGGGACGGCTCGCCCAGGGCCTTCTCGTCCAGGACGCCGAGCGCATCGACGATCTCTGTGCTCTTCACGGCCGTCGCCGCTACCAGCCCGTGACGGACATCCCAGCCGGTCGTCACCGAGGGCTTGCCTACTCCTCAGCCCGCCCAGGAAGCGAATCCGTCGAGAAATCGGCGCAAGTTGTAGGCGTATTCTCTTGTATTGGTAGGCGTATTCCTTTTATATAGCGAGTTCCCCCAAAGTGTATATAGCGCGTGTCCCTAAGGTGCTCCGTGGACGAAGAGCACGCCGCTTGCGCCCGGGGATGGAATGTCCATTCGGGCGCCCGTGACGAACGAACGATTGCGGACGTTCACCGTCTGAGACTCCCGTCGGGTATGCGTCACGAAGTACCCGCGATGTTCACCGAACGCAGCCGAACCGCTCCCCTCTGTGGTAACCCATTTGTTTCCCCGAGGTCTCGATGCCTGTACCGGTCGATCTTGGCCGGACCTTGCTGCATTTCCAGTTGTCAGGTCGCTTCCTGCGTGTTACACAGAGCCCACGTAAGGAACGTCGGGGTAGCGAAATCCAGTCCGGGGGCGGGGGTAAATCGCGAGCGGGTGTCGGACCGAGGGGAAGGAATGTTCCATGCGAGCTGATAGGCCGCATAGACCGCGGTCGGTTGTCTCACTGTTGTTGGCTGCGCTCATTGCCATCGCGACGACGTTGGGCGTGTTGGCTTTGACATCCGTGGCGAGTGGTGCTGTAGGGCATCGCCACAGCGCGATCGCCGGAAACACAGCAACCGAACCGCAGCTCGAGGTCTGCAACATCTCGGGCGACACCGGTCAGAACGGTATTACGCGCCCCATTCAAGAGGGTCTGTGGGCCGGTGGTTTCTTCACAACGTATCCGTTGACCGCCGCGCCTAGCCCGGGCAATTGCGCAGGGCCGCACTCGTTCTCCGCCGGCGCCCTCATCGGCGTCGAGCAGGGGACGCTGGGCGCGGGCCCGGGTCCGGGTGTGAACGTGGCGATCACTGCGTCCAACGGCACGATCGCCGCTTCGGTCCCGAGCATCGCCCTGGCCGTGGTGCGGGTCGGCTCATCCGGGCTGACGACGGTGACCGTCGACGACGCCACGCCGCCACCTCCCGCCAAAGGAACCCTTGAGCTCTGCAAGTCGCCCGCCGACGGCTTCGTGACCGGGCAGGTCTTCAACTTCACGATCACCGCTCCCGGCTATTCGGCCTCGCAGAGCGTCGTCGCCGAACCGGGTAGCTGCAACGACGTGCCCAACGTTCCGGCTCCTGGGCCCGTTACGATCACTGAAACGCAGAAGTTCCCCTACCGGCTGACCAGTGTGGCCACGATCCCGTCGAACGCGCTGGTGAGCTCGAGCCCCCAGACCCTGAGCGCGGTGGTGACCACCTTGCCGTCGCAGACGACCACGGTCTTCTTCACCAACGCCACCCTGACCGGGTACGCCAAGATCTGCAAGGTCTTGCGCAGCGCGGTGGACAACGGGCTCGCCGGCCAGACGTTCACGTTCAACGTGTCGGCCACGTTCAACGGTTCGCCGGTCCCACGTGTGCCTTCGACGGTCTCGGTCACCGCGCAGTCGTACGGCAACGTGCCGTGCACCTTCCTGATCAACAATAGGAATGGTCACCCGCTGCCCCTGCCGCTGGGCACCATCGTGACGGCGACCGAGGTTGTGCCGAGTGACGCAGCCGTGACCGCGACCACGATCAGCCCGTCCAACCTCGACAACGGGAGCACGCCGGGCAGGGCCGTGTTCTTCGTCGGGAACAGCGGAACGAGCGGGGCGGGCAACCTCGGGGCCGGAACGGTGACCCAGGCCACCTTCACCAACGAGGGACTCGGCCGGATCAAGCTCTGCAAGACCTCGAACACCATCACCACCGGGACTGTGTTCAACTTCACGGTCGGCGACGGCGTGGGCCCGGTCTCGGCCGGCGTCAATTCGTTCTGCTCGCTGTCCTTCACCTTGCCGGTGGGGCCGGTGAGCATCAGCGAGACCCCGGTCGCCCACGTCTCGACGACGTGGTCGGACACCCAGAACGAGTCCGGGAAGGGGACGACCGCGACGGTGACGGTGCCGTTCAACGATGAGAACCAGGTGACCTTCGACAACGAGATCAACACCGGGAAGCTCGAGGTCTGCAAGCAGCAGATCTCGCCTGAGGAGCACATACTCGACAACGTCTCCTTCAATCTCACCTATTCGTGGACTGGGGGGCCGGCGCCGGTGACGGTCAGCCTCAAGCCCGGCCAATGCACGAACTCGGTCACCGTGCCGACGCTGACACCCACGCTCAGCCCGGTGCAGATCACGGTCTTCGAGGGAACGGTGCCGTTCTATTACGTGAACCTCGAGAACGTGACGATGCAGGGTCCAGATACGGTGCTCCAGTCAGCGGCGCCGCCCCCACACCTGGTGGGCATTGGCGGGTCCAACTCGCCCAATCAGGTGCTCCTCAGCCTGGAGGGCACGACCGACGTCAACTTCATCAACGGGATCATCATCCCCGGTTAGGCAATCAGCAGACCAAAGGGAGCGGGGGTGCATCGTCGAGGGACGAAGCACCCCCGCTCCGGTCTTTCGCGGGCCCATGAACTCCGGAAGGGCTGTCGTCCTCCTCCTCCGCGACGACGAGTGCATCGAAGCTCCTCGTCGACGACGAGTGCATCGAGGGGCGCGAGCGTGTGTCCGGATGCGTCTCGGCGGGCCATTGACAGCGGTCATCGAAAGGGCGCAGCTGTCGATCGGGTTCGGCTCGGCCAATCAGTTCCGCTCGCAGCTGTCTTCGGCGATCGGTGCCGTCGACGGCGCCGTGAGCTCGGTGTCGGCCGAGACCAGCTGAACCAGTGGTGGAGGCCGTCGGTCGAGGAGGGCCGCCCGGCGCCCGTCGGCTGATCCAGAGTCGGGCTCAGGCGGCCGGGTCGCCTGCTGAGGGCCCGACCGGACCACCCCCTGACCGGCCACCCCCTGTGACGAGGGGGTGCGGCCCGACACGAGCTACGAGCGACTTCGGGACGCGCTGCCCCTGCCTCCGTCCAGGGCCCGTCGGGGCCAGCAAGACGCGGGCCCAAGACGCCCCCCCAAGGAACGGCACACCGCTGGTCGGTCGGATCGCGTTTCGTCCGTCGGATCGTGTCCTCGCCGACGCACACGGTCTCGCACGGATGACCGGTGGGTGGCGCGTATCTGGAAGTCGACGGTCGCATCATCGTCAAAAATGAGGATGTGGCACCACAGTGTCGCCAGACCGTCGCTTAGGGTGCCGGGACATCCTCGGCGGCGGCCGGTCCGGCGCAGTCCGCTGCCGCTCGGCGTCCCAGGCCGAAGAGCGCTCGCGGTGGGCACACGCCACAAAGTGCGACGTTCACTGAGCGCAGCCGAGTTGCTTCCCTCTGTGGCATTCCGTTTGTTCCCCGCGAGGTCCCGATGCATTTTCGGTCGTTTCGGCGGATCTTGCTGCATTTCCAGTTGTCAGGTCGCCTCCTCCGTGTTAGACCAACCGTAAGCGGTGAACATTGGGGCGGCGGGATCCACCCGCGCGGGGGTGAATCGCAAGAGGGGCTCGGATCAGGCGGAAGGAATGCTCCATGAGAGTTCAAAGACCGCGATCGGTCGTTTCACTGTTGTTGGCTGCGCTCGTTGTCATCGCGACGACACTGAGCGCGTTGGCTCTGACATCCCTGGGGAGTGGTGCTGTAGGGCATCGCCTCAGCGCGAACGCGGTGAGCACAACATCCGGACCGCAGCTCGAGGTCTGCAACGTCTCGAGCGACCCCGGTCAGAACGGTAGCGTGCGCACCATTCAAGAGGGCCTGTGGGCCGGTGGCGGCTTCCTGAGCTATCCGTTGACCGCCGAACCTGCGCCCGGCACTTGCGGAGGGGCGCACGCGTTCGCCGCCGGCGCCCTGGTCGGTGTCGAGCAGGGAACGCTGGGCGCGGGCGTGGGTGATCCGAGTGTGAACGTGACGATCACTCAGTCCCCTGGTACGCTCGCCGCTTCGGTCCCGAGCATCGACCTGGTGGTGGCGCGGGTCGCCTCATCCGGGCTGACGATCGTGACCGTCGACGACGACACGGCGATCCCACCCGGCATCGGGACCCTGGAACTCTGCAAGTCGCCCGCCGACAACTTCGTGACCGGACAGCTCTTCAACTTCACGGTAACCGCTCCCGGCTACTCGGCCTCGCAGAGCGTGGTCGCCGGACCGGGAAGCTGCAACGACATCAACAACGTTCCGGCTCCCGGGCCCGTTACGATCACCGAAACGCAGAAGTTCCCCTACGAGCTGACCAGTGTGGCCACGCTCCCGTCGAACGCGCTGGTGAGCTCGAGCCCCCAGACCCTGAGCGCGGTGGTGACCACCTTGCCGAACCAGATAACAACGGTCTTCTTCACCAACGCCACCCTCACCGGGTACGCCAAGATCTGCAAGGTCCTGCGCAGCGCGGTGGACAACGGGCTGGCCGGCCAGACGTTCACGTTCAACGTGTCGGCCACGTTCAACGGCTCGCCGGTTCCAGGCGTGCCTTCGACGGTCACGGTCACCGCGCAGTCGTTCCCCAACGTGCCGTGCACGTTCCTGACCGATTCGCGTGGGCGACTGCTGCGCCTGCCGCTGGGCACCATCGTGACGGCGACCGAGGTTGTGCCGAGTGACGCAGCCGTGACCGCGACCACGATCAGCCCGTCCAACCTCGACAACGGGAGCACGCCGGGCACGGCCGTGTTCTTCGTCGGGAACAGTGGTACAAGCGGGGCGGGCAACCTCGGGGCTGGAACGGTGACCCAGGCCACCTTCACCAACGAGGGACTCGGCCGGATCAAGGTCTGCAAGAGCTCGAGCACCATCGCCACTGGGACTGTGTTCAACTTCACGATCGGTGGCGGTGTGGGCCCGACCCAGGCCGGCGTCAATACATTCTGCTCGCTGTCCTTCACATTGCCGGTGGGCACGGTGACGATCAGGGAGACCCCGGTCAACCACGTCTCGACGACGTGGACCGACACCCAAGGTGAGGGCGGTACCGGGACGAGTGCGACGGTGACGGTTCCCTTCAACACCGAGAACAAGGTCACCTTCGACAACGAGATCAACTCCGGGCAGCTCCAGGTCTGCAAGCAGGTGGACACCGACGGCAGCGCTTTTGCCCAGACCCAGTTCCCCCTCACCTATTCGTGGACAGGTGGGCCGGCGCCGGTGACTGTCAACCTCAAGCCGACGCAGTGCACGAACACGATCACCGTGCCCACGCTGACGCCCACGCTCACCCCGGTTCAGATCTCGATCTTCGAGGGAACGGTGCCGGTTCCCCTCGCCACCCTCACGAACGTGATGGTGCAGGGCCCCGACACGGTGGTGAGCGCGGCGGCGCCGCCCAACCATCTGGTCGGCACCGGTGGGTCGAACTCCCCGAATGAGGTGCTGAACAGCCTGGAGGGGATCACCGACGTGAACTTCATCAACACGGCCGCCCTCCCCGGCCTCTAGGCAACGACAGACCACAGGGAGCGGGGGCACTTCGTCGAGAGACGAGGTGCCCCCGCTTCGGTCTTTCTCGGGCCCATGAACTCCGGAACGGCTGACGAACGCCTACCCTTGGCCTTCCCGTCTCGATGACGAACTTCCGCCGCTGCTTGTGGCTCGCAGGAGCCGTTGCGCTGTTGGCGCTGACCGCCAGCGCCTGCTCGTCGGGTACGTCGTCGTCCTCCCCGGCGACGACGAGCGCATCGAAGGGGACGAGCGGCGGGGCTGGCCAGCATGCGTCCGGTTCCTCCTCGGGCACCGGCCCCAGCAGCGGGACCTCGAGCGGATCGAGTTCGCCCCCGACCTCGGGCGGGTCCTCCGGGTCCGGCGGCTCCGGCTCGTCCGGCAGAAGCGGCTCGGGCTCCTCGGGGTCCGGCGGCTCAGGCACCTCCGGGAGCCATCCCACTACCGGGGGGACGAACGTCACGCTGCCCAGCCTCTCGGAGCAGTTCAACGCCGATGTGACGTCGTTCAAGTCCGCCGCCACCTCGGCTCAGCAAGCAGTCGGGCAACTTCCGTCGAGCGCCTCCGCGAAGGACATCGCCCCGACGGTCGCGCCGCTGATGACCGCGGCGACGACGTTCCAGGCCCAGCTGGTCAATCTGCAATGGCCCGCCAGGACACAGCCCGACACCCAGAGCCTCAACGAGAACCTGGGCAAGCTGACCGCGGTCATCGAAGAGGCGCAGCTGTCGATCGGGTTCGGCTCCGCCAATCAGTTCCGCTCGCAGCTGTCTTCGGCGATCGGTGCCGTCGACGGCGCCGTGAACTCGGTGTCGGCTCAAACCAGCTGAACCAGTGGTGCAGGCCGCCGGTCGCCGAGGGCCGGCCGCGGGGCGCCCGTCGGCTGATCCAGAGCCCGGCTCAGCCGGCCGGGGTCGCCTGAGCAGGCCCCTGCCGGACCCCCAGGGCCAGGGGGGGCTCGGAGGGTGCTTTCGTTCGGGGAAGACCCTACCGGCATGGCGGTGCTCCAGGGGAACGGGTCAACCGCTGCGTCAGTGGCTCGTAATGCCTCGGTCTATTTCAGCCGTCCCCGCAGCATTTCCGATCTGGCCCCCGCAGGCTGCGATCCCTGGTCGCCGGCTAGCGAGCCCACTCATAACTCGCTGTCACAAGTAGTCAGGGCGTCAGTGCCTGGCCCAGCGACGCGGCGAGATCTCGGTCCCGCTGCTCGAGGACTGGGCTGTACACCCTCAAGGTGACCGACAGGTCAGCATGGCCCAGCCGTGCCCCCACGGTCGCGGGATCGAACCCGGCGGCGATGGCCTGGCTGGCACTGAAGTGGCGCAAGGCCTGGAGATGCGTGTCGACCTTGGCCTTGGCTGCCACTCGCTTGGTGAACTTCGTCACCAAGTCGGGCCGGAACGGCTCGGATCCCGCGGGCGACCGGCTGAACATGAACCCGTCAGGCAGCACCTCGAGACCCAGCTGGCCGGCCAGTTGGTCGACAGAGGCACGGTGACGGCGTAGGGCCTCGATGCCGAGGTCGTCCAGCCCGATCGTCCGGGCCTGGTGGGACTTCGTGGACCTCTCGGCCCAGCCGCCTCCGGCCGTCTCATGGACCGACCGAGCGATAGTGAGCGTGTTGGCCTGCCAGTCGAGGTCCGTCCAGCGGAGGGCGCAGAGTTCGCCACGGCGGGCCCCGGTCAGTGCCGCCATCAGGAGTAGGACCGCAAGGGTCGGTTCCACCCCTTCGGCGGCCGCCAGGATGGCTTGCACCTGCTCGGGGGACGGCGCTTCGATCACCGCGGCGGGGAGCTGTGGGGGACTGGCCTTCCTGGCAACGTTGCGATCGACCATGTCCCACTTCTCGCCCTGGTGAAGTGCAGCGCCGATCAGGGCGTGGACCCGCCGCACCGTCGTGGCCTTCTTGCCCTGAGCTGTCAGCTTGCCGTAGAGGGTGTCAAGGTGACGGACGGTGAGAGCCCGGAGCTTGATCCGCCCGAGTTCGGGGTCGACCACCCGGTCGGCCATATCTCTGTACTTGCGCATGGTCGTCGGGGACCGGTCAGCTTCGATGTGATCCAGCCACAAGGTCAATAGTTCGCCGAACGTTTCGGTCCCGGTGGCCGTGTTGCCCTTCGACACCGCGGCGACCATCCCCGCGAGTTCTCGGTCGGCCAGGCGCGCACCGGATCCTGGCTTGCGGTGGGGTCCTCTGACGGTCTTCGTCACTTGGATCGGCGATCCCGACTCCCGACGGCCGGCGTAGACGCGCAGGCGCCACACGCCCGGACTCGTCTCCGCCTTCGTACCTTTCACGGCCACCAGACGGTAGCCGAAAAGTAGTTGTGTGGCCCACTGTCACATCGCCCCGAGGTGCTGACCAGGTGGGCCGTGCGGGTCTCGATCCCGCCACCTTGGGATTAAAAGTCCCCTGCTCTACCTGATGAGCTAACGGCCCGGGGTGAGCGTACCCGGCTCACCGACCGCCCCTCGGCGGGACGATCCTGGCGTATCGGCGAGACGCTGGGGTGCGCCGCGGGTCCGAGATGGCGAGCGGATTCGTCCGCCGCGGCGCGGTCATCCACGCTGATTGGCGATGACCACCGCCGAGGGATGCCCACCCACAACGACGTGGCCGACGACCGAGCGGCTCGCCAGGTTCACACGGACCAGCGTCCCGTCCCCGCCGCAGACCCAGGCGGACGTCCCCGCTTTGCTCAGTGCTAGGCCCTCGGCGATCGTTCCGATGCCGATCTGCGCCCCGGTCCGGTTCGTTCCCGGGCTGATCGGGGTCACCGCGGCACCGCCACTCACATAGACCGTCGTGGACGACCGGGAGCCGGCGATCCCGGTCGGATTCCCCCCGACCGGAATCACCGCCGCCGGGGTCAAGGACCGAAGGTCGATGGTGGTTACCTGACTCGTCTCGAAATCGGCCACCAGAGCCGTGCGCCCGTCGGGCGTGATGTAGAGAGCATCGGGCTCCGTTCCCGCCGCGACCGGAGTCCCGGCCGTGAGGCTCGGCAGCTCGATCGGGGTCACCGTTCCGTCCTGGTAGTCCGAAACCAGCGCCAGATTCCCTGCGGGTGAGACGGCCAGGGCGACGGGCTGCCGGCCGACCGGGATGGGCCTTCCCACCCGAAACGAAGGAAGGGCCAGCGGGGTGACGGTGTCGTCGCCGAAATTGGCGATGAGGCCCTCCGCCCCGTCGGGTGTTACCGCCACCGCGTCGGGTTCGAGACCCACCGTGGCCCGCCTCACGACGTGGCCCGACTCGACATCGACCTCGGCCACGGTGTCGTCGCCCTTGTTGGCCACCAACAGGTCCCGCCCATCCGGGGTGACCGCCAGTCCGGTGGGCAGGGTGCCGGTGCTGATGGGCGTCTGCGCCTTCGAGGTCATGGTGTCGACCACGGCCACGCTGTCACCGGGGTTGACGACGTTGGCCCCTGTGGCCACGTAGGCGGTGGGAGTCGTCGACGAGGCTGCGGCGGAGCCCGACCCACAGCCGGCCAGAAGACAGCTCGACACCAAGGCCAGCCCACATGCCGTCGGCCCGCGCCAGCCGGTGGACCGCACCACTCGGCGACGGTGATTCATCCCGCTGACGGTACCGACGCGCTTCAACCCGCGCTGCGTGCTCTGGGTCAGCCGCATTCGGTCCATGCGTCAGCCCCGGGCGCAGGCCGCGCCCTGCTCGGATGCGGCGTCCCGCCACCCCGGCTCGTCGGTCACCGGAAAGTAGTCGCCCGTGGCCGGGTCCTGGCGATAGGGCACCTGCGGCTCGGCACCGGCGGCCAGCTGGCCCACGGCCGCCAGCAGCGCGTCGATGTCACGGTCCGATGACCCCAGACCGGCGCTGGCCCGGACGGCACCCGGGACGCGGCGATGGTCACCGAGGAGCACTTCGCCCCGGTAGGCGTCCACAGCCTCTTCGCCCAGGCCCAACAGCCGGATGACATAGGGATGGGCGCAGAAGCACCCGTGACGCACGGCGATCCCGTACTCGGCGCTGAGTCGAGCTGCGACCAGCGCGTGGTGCATTCCTTCGACGGTGAAAGCCGCAACCGGTAAGGAGTCGATGGCGCCGGCCGGTTTGGCCGGACCGGTTCCGCCACCCCACGGTCCGAGGAGCCGTACGCCGTCGATGGAACGGAGGCCGTCCACCAGGCGCCGGGCCAGGTGTCGCTCGTGGGCTCGGATCCTGTCCCACCCGATCCGACCGAGGGCATCGATGGCCGCGTGCATGGCCACCGCACCGATGACGTTGGGCGATCCGGCCTCCTCTCGATCCGGGGGAGCGGTCCACACCACTTCGTCCAGCCCGACCAGGTCGACGGCGCCTCCCCCGGCCAGAAATGGGTCACCCTCCTCGAACTGGGAGCGCGGTCCGATCAGCGCACCGGACCCGAACGGCGCGTAGAGCTTGTGACCGCTGAAGGCGATGAAGTCGGCTCCGGTCGGGAGGGGCCGGTGGGGCGCCAGTTGGGCCGCGTCAACGACCACCCGGACGTCGCGTTCGTGGGCCGCGTCGATGATCGCGACCAGCGGAGGCAGCCACCCGGTGACATTCGATGCCCCGGTGATCGCCAGCAGCGCCGGTCGGGGACGGCTGTCGAGCGCCTCCTCCACGTCACCCAGGGCAAACGTCCCCTCCGTCGAGCACGTGACGTAGCGCCGCTGAGCCACCCGTCCCCACGGCAGCAGATTGGCGTGGTGCTCGACCTCGGTGGTGAGGACCACGTCGGTCGGTTCGAGGCGCAAGCGGTAGGCCAGATGATTGATGGCCTCGGTGGTGTTGCGGCAGAGGATGGCCACATCTGGACCATCGGGGTCCCGGCCGGCAAAAGCCAGAACAGCTCCCCGAGCGCTCTCGTAGGCCGCCGTGGCACGCCGTGAGCGGAACCCCGCGCCGCGGTGCACGCTCGAATACCAGGGGAGGAACTCGTCCACCCGGGCCGCGGCATCGGGGTGCGCCTGGGTGGAGGCGGCCTGATCGAGCTCTACGGCCGGGCGTTCGATACCGTCGACACAGGGCACCAGTTGTCCCGACCCCACCAGCCGAGCCAGCGCAACTCCATCGTCGCTGGGAGGACTGGGAGGACTGGGAGGACTGGGAGGACTGGGAGGATCGGCACTCTGCGGTGAGCCCATGGACTCACCCTACGGTGATCCGGCGCGAACGGAGGGTACGCTCCCGACGTGCAGACAGGTGAGGAGACCCATTCAGCACCACCAGACGGTGTGGTCATCAACCCGGAAACCGATGGTCCGATGGAGCCGGTCGGTTCCACGGCGCCCGAGGCCTCAGAGGCCTCCGTCGACGCGGTCGACCACCTCCTTTACGAGGTGGAGCACGCGCTCAGCCGGCTCGACGACGGCACCTATGGGCAATGCTCGTCGTGCGGTGAGCCGATTGGCGACACCCGCCTGAGCGACGACCCAACGGCGTCGGAGTGTGCCAGCTGCGTCTCACGGGACGACGGCTGACCGAACGGCTGAACGTAGCCGCCGACCTAGCGACTGACGACAACTTCTCGGTTACTTCTTGGTCTCCCAGAAGATCTTGTCGATCTCGGCGATCTGTGCCAACAGCTCGTTGGCCACGGCCACGTCGGTGCTCTTCTTGGCCTCGCCCGCCTTCTTCGTGGCCTTCCAGAACAGATCGTGGAGCTGGGGGTACTTCTCCAGGTGCTCGGGCTTGAAGTAGTCGGTCCACAGCACCCAGAGATGGTGCTTCACCAGCTCGGCCCGCTCCTCTTTGATGAGGATGGCGCGGGTCCTGAAGGCACCGTCGTCGGAGTCGTTGTACTTCTCGACCACACCCTTTACGGACTCGGCTTCGATGCGGGCCTGGGCCGGATCGTAGACACCACAGGGCAGATCGCAGTGAGCATGCACCAGCCGGGGCGGGGACACACGGTCGAGAGTGGCGATCAGGTGGTCTGCAATTCGCATGGGCGTTGTCCTTTTCTCGGTTGGCTGTTTCGACGGGCACCGACGGTCGGGCCCGTCTTCCAGTGGTCCGGCTGGTCTTCGGGTGCAGGATGTCCTGGTACAGACTGGGGCCCAGTGCCGCCCTCCGCTCACCTTACCCATCTGGGCACGATCAAAGCCGGGGGAGCCCCTCTTCGGAAGCCTCCCCGCCGGAGACCCCGTGTCCGGGCACTCGCCGCTCGCCGTCGCCGGGGATCGGCGGTAAGCCCGGCGGTGCCGAGGTTGAGAGGGTCGCGATGCGCACCCGACGCCTGACGGCCTGGGCGGGCCTCGCCGTGTCGGCCGCCGGTCTGTGGCGCTCGTTCCGGCGGGTGGAGGTGACCGGCTCCTCGATGAGCCCGACCCTCCGGCCCGGCGACCGGCTGGTGGTCGTCGCTCCTCCTCTGGGACCACCACCCTGGCCGAAGCCGGGGCACATCGTCGCCGTCCGGGATCCGCGCCAACCCGACCGCATCCTCATCAAGAGGGTGGGGGACGTCAACCGTGCCGCCGGCACCGTCGAGGTGGTGGGGGACGAGCAGACGGCGAGCACGGACAGTCGGACCTTCGGGGCCGTCTCTCGCTCCTTGATCGTCGGCCGGGCCGTGTACCGATATGGCCCGAGCGCCCGTCGGGGCCCTCTTCCGCCCCCCTGGGGAGTACCATCGAGCCTGATGACCAGCCACAAGGACGAGTTCGACCGCATCCTGACCAGCACCTATCTCGATGGGATCGAGGACCGGTCGCTCGGCGACATCCGGGCGATGCGCACCGAATGCCAGGAGGCCGAGGTGGCGCTGTCCTACCTGCGGCGCCTGGTCCAGGGTCGACTCGACATCGTGCACGCTTACCTCGAGCACCCCGGATCGGACCAGCCGCCTGACTTGTCTGCCCTGGTGGAGGAGCTCCCCGACATCCTGTCCTCGGGACCGGGCCGCCCCCCTGGGCCCGGGCACCTGCCCCAGCTGTTCACGCCCGACACCGAGGAGTCGGACCTCACCGCCGAGCTCGACGCCGTGCTCGGGCCCGATCAGATCGCGTCGCTGGCCGACCTCGGAGTCGACCAGCTGAGGGACATCGCCACTCGTCTGGAAGCCATCGAACAACGCTTGTCCTCGGACCGCCGGGCCCTGCACGAACGCATCGACGTGCTGCAGGCGGAGCTCGTCGAACGGCACAAGACCGGCCGGGCCACCGTGGACGGTCTGCTGTCATGAAGGACCCGGTTCGGAGCGAAGGCGCCCATTTCGTCAAGGAGCTCCCCGAGCGGTTCAACGAGCTGGGCTCGTTCATACGAGAGCAACGGAGCTCTGCCCGTCTCTCACTGCGCCGGCTCTCGGAGCTGGCCGGGATCTCGAATCCCTACCTGAGTCAGATCGAACGCGGCCTCCGCCGGCCCTCGGCCGAGATCCTCCAGCAGATCGCCAAGGCCCTCCGCATCTCGGCCGAGACACTCTACGTGCAAGCCGGGATACTCGAGAAGCCGGACGGGGACACCGATCTGTCCCGGCACATCTTCGCCGACCACCACCTGACCGAGGAACAGCGCCAGGCCATGATGCGCATCTACCTCTCGTTCCGCCACGAGAACGACGACCTGGCCAACGGGAGTCGGGTCGTCGTCCCCGAGAGTGGCCCAACCGAGCCGGCGGAAGCGGAGGATGCGGGTACCGACATCGCCGTCTCCCCTGGTGGCAGGGGCTCGGTGAGCGCCGCGGGGTAATCGGGGCCTCCCAGTAGGATCGGCGGCGAATGAGGCGCCTGGCTGTCCTGACACTCCACACCTCGCCGCTGGCCCAACCCGGTACCGGTGACGGCGGCGGCATGAACGTCTACGTACGCGAGCTGTCCTCGGCGCTGGCCCGGGCCGGCGTGGTCTGCGACGTCTTCACCCGGGCCTGGGACGACGACCTGCCCGCGACGGTCAGCATTGAACCGGGCCTCCGGGTGCACCACGTCTCGGCCGGCCCCCCGCGTCCGATGGCCAAGGAGGCACTGCCCGGGGTCATCGAGGAGTTCGCCGACGGTGTGCTGAAGCGGATGCAGACCTCGGAGGTGTTCGGCACCGACGAGGACCTTCCCTTCGATGCCGTCCACGCCAACTATTGGCTGAGCGGCGTGGCCGGCCACAGGATCAAGCATCAGCTCAACCTCCCCCTCGTCTCCACCTTTCATACGCTCGACCGGGTGAAGGCGGAGGCAAGTCCCGAGGAGGTCGAAGCGGACGCGCCGCACCAGCGGGCGGAGGCGGAGGCGACCATCATCCGCTGTTCGGACACCGTGCTGGCCTCGTGCTCGGTCGAGGCGGCGCAGATCACCGAGCTCTACGGCGCCGATCCCTCCCGCATCCGGATCGTGGCTCCCGGTGTCGACCATGCCTTCTTCGGGCCCGGCGACCGTCCTCAGGCGAGGCGGGCGCTCGGGCTGCCGGTGGCGGGACCGCTCCTGCTCTTCGTGGGCCGGATCCAACCGCTGAAGGGTGTGTCCGTGGCGGTGCGGGTGCTGGCCGCCCTGGGCCCGGACCATGCCGACGCCCGGCTGGTCGTGGTGGGCGGGCCGAGCGGACCCCGCGGCGAGGCCGAAGTCGAGCGGCTGGAGCGGCTGGCGCACGACCTGGGCGTGCGGGAACGGGTGGTCTTCGTCGCGCCCCGTCCCCACGAACTGCTCTCGACCTACTACCGAGCCGCCGACGTGTGCCTGGTGCCCAGCCGATCCGAGTCCTTCGGTCTGGTGGCGCTGGAGTCGGCCGCCTGCGGTACCCCGGTGGTGGCCTCGGATGTCGGAGGGTTGCGGACCCTGGTCGACCACGGCCGGACCGGGTACCTGGTGGACGACCCGACCGCCGAGGCGTTCGCTGCCTGGGTCCGCCAGATCCTGGCCGAGCCGTTGCTCGGTGAGCGGCTGGGTACCGGCGCAGTCCTGCGGGCCAGGCGCTACACCTGGGCCCGGGCTGCCCACCTGCTCCGTGAGATCTACGCCGAGCTGACGGTGGGTCGTCTCGTCGAGTGCTCGTGAACGACCGATGGAGCGGCCTCCTCGGTGACGTCGAGCGTCAGGCGGTGTGTCATCTGATCGACGACTGGGCGGCTGGGGAGCTCGCCACGGAAGGGGCTTTGGTGGCGGTGGACCGCCAGCCCGGCGGCGACCCGGTGACCGGTGCCCCGCGCTGGTATCTGCGGCTGCGCGGGGACGAGAAGGAATTCGTGACGGTGTGGCTCACCTTGCGGCAGCGGACCCTGCATCACGAGACGCAATTCATGCCGGCTCCCGAGACCAACATCGAGCGCACGTGGGAGTACCTGCTCAAGCGCAACGCCGATCTGCTGGGCATGAGCTTTGCGCTCGGACCTGAGGACGCCGTCTACCTGGTGGGTCGGGTCCCCGTCGAGCGCGTCGACGACGCGGAGCTGGACCGGGTCATCGGGGCCTCGCTGGCCTACACCGACGAGTGCTTCCCGACGGCCATGACCCTCGGCTACGAGGGGCGCTACCGGCGCCGGCCTCCCGCCCGGTAGGGCAAGGCCCCGCCACTGGTCAGCGAGGCCCGCTGGTAGCGTTTCGGCAGATCTTGGTACTGGTGGCCGACCGGCGTGGCGCGCCGCAGGGAGACGCTGATGACGCCGAGGCTGCTCATCGTGGGGGGCGGGAAGATGGGCTCGGCCCTGCTCGAGGGGCTGATCACCGGGGGGTGGGCCGCCGAGGCGGAGCTGGCCGTGAGCGAGCCGGATGGTGCTCGCCGAGAGGCCTTGGCCGAGGCCCATCCCGGCGTGGCTGTCGGGGATGGGCCCGGGCCAGCCGACGGAGCGGTGCTGGCCGTCAAGCCCGACGTCGCCGAGGCGGTCCTGCGCACGTTGTCCGGCGTCGGGATCACCCGGGTGCTCTCCATTGTGGCCGGGCTCTCCTCGGCCCGACTCGAGGCCGCGCTGCCGCCGGGCAGCGCGGTGGTCCGGGCCATGCCCAATACGCCCGCCCTCATCGGGGCGGGGGTGGCCGCCATGTCGGGTGGGAGCGCGGTGACCTCGGCCGACCTCGAGTGGGCCGAGGGCATTCTGGGTTCGGTCGGTACGGTGGTGCGTCTGCCCGAGCGGCACCTCGATGCGGTCACCGCCGTTTCGGGATCGGGTCCGGCCTACGTTTTCTTGGTGGCCGAGGCGATGATCGAGGCGGGGGTGACGGCCGGGCTCAGCCGCGAGGTGAGCCGGGAGCTCGTCGTCCGCACCGTGCTCGGATCGGCCCGGATGATGGCCGAAACCGGGGACGATCCGGATGAGCTGCGCGCCGCGGTGACGTCCCCGGGCGGGACCACCGCGGCGGCGGTCCGCACCCTCGAGTTCAAGGCGGTCCGTTCGGCTTTCATCGAGGCGGTGGCGGCGGCCACGGAACGTTCGAAGCAACTGGGCCGCTAGCGGGGCGGGCCGCGCTCGATGAACGAGGACGAACAGCTGCCGGCCGTCTACTTCCTCTCCGACTACGGGACCGCCGATGAGTTCGTGGGGATCGTCCATGCCGTCCTGCACCGACGGGCGCCGGCGGTCCCGGTCATCGACCTCGGCCATCAGATCCCACCCTTCGACATCGAGGCGGGCGCGGCCATGCTCGGGCGCTGTGCGCCGCACCTCGGTGCGGGCGTCGTGCTGGCGGTGGTCGACCCCGGTGTCGGCACCGATCGTCGGGGCGTCGCGGTCGAGACGGCCGGAGACGGGCCACGGTGGTTGGTCGGTCCGGACAACGGGCTGCTCGTGCCGCTGGCCGCCGCGCTCGGCGGCGTCCAACGGGTCGTCGCGCTCCGGCCACGGACGGTCGGTGGCGGGCCGGCATCAGCCAGGCCGACCGCCCGTACCTTCGACGGGCGGGATGTCTTCGCGCCCGCCGCTGCCCACCTGGTCCTCGGCCTGCCGCCGTCGGAGCTCGGCACCGACGCCGACCCGGAGTCGCTGGTCTCATCCGGAGCCGATGGATCGGGCGACACGGGGTGGAGATCCGGGGGGACGACCCGAGACGAAGCGGTCGGCACCGACCCACCAACGACGCTGCGGCGCGGATCGGACCTCGAGGTCCCGGTCACCTGGATCGACCGCTTCGGCAACATCCAGCTCGGGACCGGACCCGAGGCGCTGGCGGCGATCGGGGTGGCGGGCGGGGGAACAGCGCGCCTGACCGTCTTCGGTTCACCCGCCGGCGGGCCGGTCCGATCGGAGCCGGCGAGACGGGTGGGCGCCTTCGAGGATCTGGACGAGGATGAGCTCGGTCTGATGGCCGACAGCAACGGGCGGGTGGCGCTGGTGCTCCGCCAGGCCTCGGCGGCCGCCCGACTCCAGCCGCTGGTCGTGGGGGACACGGTTCGCATCTCCCCGGAGTAGTCCGCGCCCGTTGGCCGGAGCTCGAGGGTGCGGGTGCCCGGCCAGGCGCCTGGCTTTCCGGCCGGGACGGGGTGGTCCTACGATCCGGGCAGTGTCGAAGGACCCTTCCCCGCCGTCGAGACGCGGCAAGGCCCCCACGCCAGGGGCGAACCACCGGCGGATCCCCGAGGCGACCGTCGCCCGCTTGCCCGTCTACCAGCGCATCCTCGAGGAGCTCTTGCGTTCGGGGACCACCACCGTCTCCTCCGAACTGCTGGCGTCGGCGGCGCAGGTCAACGCGGCGAAGGTCCGGAAGGACCTCTCGCTGCTCGGCTCCTTCGGCACCCGTGGCGCCGGGTACGACACGGCCTTCCTCATCGAGCAGATCGACCGTCAGCTCGGGCTGGACCGAGCGTGGCCGGTGGTCATCGCCGGCATCGGGAACCTGGGTCGGGCCTTGGCCCGCTCGCAGGGCTTCGCGGCGCGCAACTTCGACGTCACGGCACTGCTCGACACCGACCCGACCATCATCGGCGAGAGGGTCGACGGCGTGGAGGTCCGCCATCCCGACGAGCTGCCGGGCATCGCCGCGGCCGCGCCGTTGGCCATCGGCGTGATCACGACCCCGGCTTCGGTGGCGCAACGGGTCGCCGATCTGATGGTGGGCGCCGGGGTCCGTTCGATCCTCAACTTCGCACCCCGCGTGCTCGAGGTCCCTCCCGACATCCTGTTGCGGTACGTGGACCTGAGCATCGAGCTGCAGGTCATCAGCTTCTACCAGTCCCGGCTCCTGGGCGATGCCGACGGCGAGCGCATGCCCATCATCCGGTCAGTCGGCCTCACCACCGGCTCGTCGGACTGACGTGGCCGCCGACCGGGGGCGACTGGCGCCCGAGGGCCGGGGACCGCCATGCTGGGTGACCATGGGCCGAAGGTGTGGACGCCGTCGGATCCGCCCTACGCTTACCGGTGTCGTGACGCCACAGCCTGGTCGGACCCGAGCCGTTGTCCGGAGAGCGCCAGCTGCGCACGGGATGAGCAAAGCAGCAGGTAGGACGGAGGAGCGCCCGGCATGTCGGTGATCGTGGTGGGCCTCGAGCAGCGCAATGCCCCGCTCGAGCTGCTGGAGCGGGTCGCGGTGAGCGACGCCGCGCTGCCCAAGGCGCTCGGTGGTCTGCGTGACCGGTCCAACCTGTCCGAGGCGGTGATCCTGTCGACCTGTCTGCGCACTGAGATCTATGCGGTGGTCGACCGGTTCCACGATGGTGTTGCCGAGCTCCAGGAGTTCCTCGCCACCGTGGGTGACTGCCAACTGGACACGCTGGCCGAACACCTGAGCGTCCGCTTCGACGACGACGTGACCCACCATCTGTTCACCGTGGCCGCTGGTCTGGACTCGGCCGTCCTCGGGGAATCGGAGGTGCTGGGCCAAGTGCGCCGGGCCTGGGAGCGGGCGCGCGACGAGCGCGTGTCGGGTCCGGTCCTCGGTGGACTGTTCCGGCACGCGGTGGAGACGGGCAAACGGGTGCGGTCGGAGACAGCCATCGCCCGCGGCATAACGTCGTTCTCCCACGGAGCGGTGGACTTGGCCGCCCGCCGCCGCGACGGGGGATTGGCCGGCGCCCGGGTGGTGGTGGTCGGGGCCGGGGAGATGGGCGAAGGAGTCGCCCAGGCCCTGGCGGGGCATGACACCGAGAAGGTGGTCATCGCCAACCGCACGTCGGATCGGACCGAGGCGGTCATGGCCGGCCTGCCTGACAGGCTGAGCGATCAGCTGAGCGCCCAGCCCCTCGACCGCCTGGACGATCTTTTGACCGGGTCCGACGTCGTCTTCACGTCGGTCGGCACCACCCACCCGATCATCGACCGGTCGATGGTCGAGGCGGCTGCGTCCGGACGCGACCCGGGCGATCCGATGGTGGTGGTCGACCTCGGTGTACCCCGCAACGTGGAGCCCGACGCTTCCGGGGTGGGCGGAGTGGTCCTCTTCGACATCGAGGACCTACGAGCAGCCGTGGACGGCGCCGTGTCGGGACGCCACGAGGAAGTGACCGGCGCGGCCGCCATCGTCTCCGACGAGGTGGAGCGGTACCGGGCGGTCCTGCGGGCACGCGACGCCGCTCCGATGGTGTCGGCCCTCCGGGCCCGCGTCGAAGAAGCCCGGCGGACCGAGCTCGACCGGCAACGATCCAAGCGTTCGGGGCTCTCGGAGGAGCAATGGGAGCAGGTCGACGCGGTGACCAGGTCGATGGCGGCCAAGCTGCTCCATCAACCGACGGTGGCGGTGAAGGATACGGCGGGAACGCCGAGGGGTGAGCGCCTTGTCGAGGCACTCCGCACACTGTTCGACCTGTAGGCGCGGTCGCGTCGCTCCGGTCGTGCTCCCGAGTGGCTGACCGGACGATCAGGCTGGCCACGCGGGGGTCCCCGCTGGCCCGGTGGCAGGCAAGTCGGGTGGCCGACCTACTGGCCGAGACCGGTTGTCGCCCGTCCCTCGTGGTGGTGGAGTCCGACGGGGATCGGCGGCTCGACGTGCCCATCGACCGCCTCGGCGGGCAGGGGGTGTTCGTGAAGGAGGTGCAGGCCGCGGTGGCCCGGGGCGACGCGGATGCGGCGGTGCACTCGGCCAAGGATCTACCTGCCGCGCCCGGCACCTCCCCGCTCATGCTGGCCGCCGTGCCCGAGCGCGCCGATCCCCGCGACCTGCTGGTCGGGGGCGCGCTGTCCTCGCTGCCCGCCGGCGCCACGGTGGCCACCGGCTCGGCCCGTCGCCGGGCCCAACTCGCCAATCTTCGACCGGACCTCACCTTCACCGGCCTGCGCGGCAACCTCGCCACCCGCCTGGCCGCCGTGGGCTCCAGCGGGATCGCCGCCGTGGTGGTGGCGAAGGCGGCCGCCGACCGGCTGGACTGGCGGCCCCCGGTCGGGCTCCGGACCGAGGTCCTCGAACCAGGCATCATGGTTCCCCAGGTGGGGCAAGGCGCGTTGGCCGTCGAGTGCCGCCCGGACGACGCCGCCACGCGGTCCATGCTGGTGGCCATCGATGATGCCTTCGCCGGTCCGATGGTCGCCGCCGAACGGGCCTACCTGGCCGCTCTGGGCGGGGGTTGCACCTTGCCCGTGGGCGCCTACGCGGAATGGTCGACCCAGCCCGTCCATCGCCCTGAGCCCGAGGGACGTCGTCAGCCGGAAGGTCGAGACGCGGGGCGGGAGATCCGGCTGTGCGGCATGATCGCCTCGGCCGACGGTCGGGTGGTGCTGCGCCACATTCATTCCGGAGCCGACCCCGAGGCCCTCGGGCGGGAGGTGGCCCGGTACCTGCTCGATGAGGCGGGCGGTCGAGAGCTGGGCGAGTGGGGCGATGCCCCCAGGGGAGTAGTGGCGTGACCGTCTTCCTGGTCGGGGCCGGTCCAGGGGATCCCGGGCTCCTCACCGTGCGCGGCGCCGAGCTCCTGGCCGGAGCCGACGTCGTCGTCCACGACCGGCTGATCGCCCGTGAGCTCCTTGAAAGAGCTCCTACCGGCGCCCTCCTCGTCGATGTCGGGAAGTCGCCCGGGAGCCCGTCCCGGCAGGAGGAGATCAACGCCATGCTCATCGAGCACGGCCGGGCCGGGCGGCGGGTGGTCCGGCTCAAAGGGGGTGACCCCTTCGTGCTGGGCCGCGGCGGGGAGGAAGCCGAGGCGTTGCGGCACGCCGGGATCGACTACGAGATCGTCCCGGGGGTGAGCTCCGCGTTCGCGGCGCCGGCTGCCGCAGGGATACCCGTGACCCACCGGGGTCTGGCCACCTCGGTCACGGTGGTCACCGGCACGGTCGGCGGGAGCCCGCCCGGCAAGGTCGTCGACTGGCGCTCGCTGGGGCAGGCGGGCGGCACGTTGGTCATCCTCATGGGCATGTCGGAGCGGGCCGACATCGCCCGCGAGCTCATGGAAGGTGGCCGTCCGCCCGACACGCCGGTGGCTGTCGTGCACTGGGGGGCCACCTCCCGCCAGCAGGTGGTGCGCTCGACTCTGGACCGGTTGGCTGCCGTCGACCTGCCACCTCCCGCGGCCATCGTGATCGGGCCGGTGGCCGCCCTGGACCTCAGGCCCAGGAGGCCGCGACCAGGGCCGGCCTCGCGGCCCGCGTCGCCGCCCGGACAGAGCCCGGTGCCCCGGTGACAGCACGCCCGCTGGCCGGGAAGAGCATCGTCGTCACCCGGGCCCGCACCCAGTCGGCGGCCCTGGTCGGTCGGCTCGAGCGCCTGGGGGCGACGGTGGTCGAGCTTCCGGTCATCGTCATCGGCGATGCTGCCGACGGCGGTGTGGCCCTAGCGGCCGCGGCTGACCGCCTGGCCACCGGCGCCTACGACTGGGTGGCCCTCACGTCGCCAAACGCCGCCGCCCGCCTGCTCTCAGCTCTCGAGGGGCGCCGAGTCCCCGGCTCCGTGCGCTGGGCCGCAGTGGGTGCCGGGACCGCCCGCGCCCTCGGGGACGCCGGAGTCGCCGCCGACCTGGTCCCGACAGTCTCACTGGCCGAGTCCCTGGCCGATGCCTTTCCCGCCCCCCGCCCCGGGTCGCCCGACCCCGGCCGTTCCGGCCCGGGCGATCACGCCCCCATCTTCCGCGTCCCCGGTAACCCCGACCCCGCGGGGGCCGCCGGTACCGTGTTGTTCCCGAGGGCCGAGAAGGTCCGAGGCGGTCTGGCTGAAGGCCTTCGGGCCAAGGGCTGGCAGGTGGACGAAGTCATCGCCTACCGGACCTTGCCCGGGGACCCGGGTCCCGAGGCCTTGGACGCGGCCGGCCGGGCCGATGCCGTGGCCTTCACCTCGTCGTCCACGGTGGAGCGAACGGCCGAGCTCCTCGGCCCGGGCGGGCTGCCACCGGCGGTGGCCTCCATCGGTCCGGTGACCTCATCGTCGGTCCGTTCGGCCGGGGTGGACGTATCGGTCGAAGCCGACCCCCACACCCTCGACGGCCTGGTGGATGCTCTCGTCGCCACGCTCGGTCACGCCGAACGCCCTCCGACCACGTGAGGAGGAGATGCTCCGGGCGGGCCCCGACGCCGTACCGGCCCCCGCTCTGAGGCCGGCCCGGCCTGCTGCCATAGGCTGGCAGGCAGTGTCCCGTGACCTCTCCGAAAGCGATCTCCGGCGAGGGTCAGTCCCGGGGTTCCCGGCGACCCGTATGCGGCGGCTCCGACGGACCCCCGCGCTCCGGCGGCTGGTGGCGGAGACCCGGTTGTCCCCGGACGACCTGGTGGCGCCGTTGTTCGTGACCGGGGGCATCGCCGAGCCGCGGCCGGTCACCTCGCTGCCAGGCGTGGTCCAACACACGGTCGACTCGCTCACCGTCGAGGTCAAGCGACTGGCCGCTCTCGGGTTGCCCGCGGTGATCCTCTTCGGCGTACCCCGACCCGAGGACAAGGATGCGACCGGGTCCGCCGCCCTCCGACCCGACGGCATCACACAGCAAGCGTTGCGGTCGGTGCGCGACGCGGTCGGCGACAGCCTGGTGATCATGGCGGATTGCTGTCTCGACGAATTCACCGACCACGGGCATTGTGGGGTGGTGGACGCGATCGGCACCGTCGACAACGATGCCACCCTGTCCCTCTACGCCGAGCTGGCCGTGACCCAGGCCGAGGCCGGCGCCGACGTGGTGGCCCCGAGCGGAATGATGGACGGACAGGTGGGCGCCATCCGCGGTGCTCTCGACGGGGCGGGATTCGGTGACACCGCCATCCTGGCCTACGCGGCCAAGTACGCCTCTGCCCTCTACGGGCCGTTCCGTGAGGCCGCCGAGGTGAGCATCGCCGACGGTGGTGATCGGAAGGGCTACCAGCAGGATGTGCACAACAGACGGGAAGCGCGGCGTGAGGTGGCACTCGACGTGGGCGAAGGCGCCGACATGGTCATGGTCAAGCCGGCGCTCACCTGCCTGGACGTGATCGCCGACGTGCGGGCCGCCTTCGACCTGCCCGTCGGCGCCTACCACGTGAGCGGCGAGTACGCCATGGTCAAAGCGGCTGCCGAACGCGGTTGGCTCGACGGGCCGGCGGTGGCCCTGGAGCAGCTCACCGCGGTCAAGCGGGCCGGCGCCGATTTCGTGCTCACCTATTTCGCCGCCGAACTGGCGGACGGGCTCGATGGCTGAACGGGCCCGGTCGGGCGCCCTGTGGGAGCGAGCGACGAAGGTGATCCCCGGCGGCGTCAATTCGCCCGTCCGATCGTTCCGGTCGGTGGGCGGTCACCCCTACTTCGTGGCCCGCGGGGAGGGGCCCTACGTGTGGGACGTGGACGGCAACCGACTGCTCGACTTCGTGCAGTCCTACGGTGCCACCATCCTCGGGCACGCCCATCCCTCCGTGGTCCGGGCCGTCGCCGATGCCGCCTCCCGGGGCACCACGTTCGGTGCGCCCACCGAGGGGGAGGTGCTCCTGGCCGAGGCGATCTGCTCCCGGGTCACCGGATGCGAGCGGGTGCGGCTGGTGTCGTCCGGGACCGAGGCCGCCATGAGCGCCATTCGGGTGGCGAGGGGCTCCACCGGGCGGTCCCGCATCATCAAGTTCTCCGGCTGCTACCACGGGCATTCCGACGGGCTCCTGGCCGGCGGCGGCAGCGGACTGGCCACGCTCGGGCTTCCCGATTCGGCCGGCGTGCCCGAGGCGGCGGTGGCCGAGACCGTGGTGGTGCCCTACAACCGGGTGCCGGCCATCGATGACCGGGTGGCCTGCGTGATCGTCGAGGCCGTCGCCGCCAACATGGGTCTCGTGCCACCGGTCGGCGGATTCCTGGCCGGGCTGCGCACCGCGTGCGACGAGGCAGGCGCGCTGCTCATCTTCGACGAGGTCATCACCGGGTTCCGGATCGGCGAGGGCGGGGCCTCGGGTTGGGCGGGCGTGCAACCCGATCTGTGGTGCTTCGGGAAGGTCATCGGTGGTGGTCTGCCGGTGGGCGCATTCGGCGGTCGGGCGGATGTGCTGGGCTCACTGGCCCCGGACGGGCCGGTGTACCAGGCCGGCACCCTGTCGGGAAACCCGCTGGCCACCGCAGCCGGCCTGGCCGTGCTCGAGGAGTTGGACGGCGCGGCCTACGCAGCCCTCTCGCACCGGGTGGCCCGCTTCGCACCGGCACTGGAGGAGGCGCTCACCACCGCGCTGGTGAAGGCGGGTACCGAGGACCGTTACGGGCGCCAGCTCGAAGTCCAGGTGCCCACGGTCGGCCCGCTGTTCGGGCTGTTCTTCGTCCCGGCCGGCACCGGGGCGGTCACCGACCATGACGGTGCCACCGCCTCGGCCGCGACCGGCCTGTACGGGCGTCTGTTCACCGCCATGCTCGACCGGGGCGTTGCCCTGGCGCCCGGGCCTTATGAGGTGGCCTTCCCTTCGATGTCCCACGGGGACACCGAGTTCGACCGCACCCTCGATGTCGCCGTCGATGCCATCATGGACGCCGTCGGCTGAGATCGAGCGGGGGGACCGGCGGGCCTTGGACCGTGAACCGCGGGATGGACGAGATCCCCAACCAGGAGCGGACCGACCAGTCGGCGCACCGGCGCAATCCGACCCCGCTCCGTGGCGGGTTCCCGAGGCCAACGTCTTCGTGTTCGGCACCGTGCAGCAGGTCGCCGGGGGCAGTCGCCGACTGCCGTGGGGTTCCGCCGAGCTTTCCCTGACGTTCGACCAGACGGGCATCGAGATCAACGGCGAGCGGCGTGGGGAGCACAGCCACCTGCCGTGGGCGTCGGTGACCCGCGTGTCCCGGGGTGCCACGGAGGCAATGCCGGAGGGCGGCAGCGTCACCGTGATCGGGATCGAGTCACCCGGTCGGATCATGCGGTTCGCGGTGGCCTCGGACCGCCGGGACCCGATCCAGCTCACCGCCCTGAGCGAGCAGGTTCGGCGGTGGACCGCCGCGGCCACGCCGGTCGCCCCGCTTCCCGGCCTCGTGCCCCCGCCCCGCCGGCCGGATGGCGAGCCTGAGCCTTCGGGGCTGGAGCCTTCCCACCCGGCGCCAGCCCAACGCGACCCCGACGCCGGGAGCGAACCATCGGGGGGTGCGGAGCCCTCGGAGCCCGGGCCGCCCGAGAAGTCGCCGGAGCGGTCGGCGCTGGTGGTGGCGACCCTGGCCCCGAACGCCGCACCGGCCGTCGAACCCGGTCTCCCCGTCCTTCCCGAGCCGCCCGCGACCTGGACCAGCTCGGATCCCCCGCCGCCCGAGCGCAAGCGGCGTACCCGGCGCATTCCCGTCCTCCTGGTGGCTCTGGTCCTACTGGCCTCGGGGGCCGGGCTCGCCATCGCGCTGTCTGGCTCGGGCGGATCGCCGATGACCGCCGGTCGTCCGCCGACCTCCGTCTCCCAGCCGGACCAGGTCCTGGCCAACCAGTTGATGCTCAACCGGGGCGACCTGCCCACCGGGTGGACGGTCAACTCGGGCGGCTCCGGGACCGGAAATTCGCCGCGGATCCAAACCGGCGAGTCCAAGATCACGAGAGCCTTTGCCGGCTGCATGGGGATCAGCCAGACAGAGGCGGCACTGGTCCTGGGTGGAAGTGCGTCCGACCAGACGGCACAAGCCAGCTCCCCCGTGTTCGTCGGCCCCCCGGCTCCGGACCAGCCAGGCTTCGCGCTGGAGCTCCAGACGGCAGCCAGCATCGTGCGCAGTCACCAGGACGAGCAGGTTGACCTCGCCCCCTTGGCCGATGCGCGCTATCCACAGTGTTTCGGCGCAGCGCTGGCATCAGAGACCCAGCTCGGAGCAGACAGCGCCTCGGGGAGGAACGAGAAACCGAGCCCGTCCTCCGTCACGCCGGTCAACTTGATCGCGCCAGCCGGCGAGCAGGTCTCTGGTCTGCTCGTGTCCTTCTCCGTCTCCGACCGGTCGGTGTCGGTGCCGGTCGAGGTGGAGACGGTCTCGGTGGGGCATGACCGGACCGAGGCCAATATCCAGGCACTGGCCATCGGCGGTCAGATCCCGTCAGCTGCCCTCAGCGCTCCCATCGCCACTTTCGAGCAACGGGTGGCGGCCGGGGGATCGAGTGCCGAGGCCTGACCCCCGGGCGTTCGTGACGCCTGGCGACCACCGGTGGGCCCGGCCAGACCG
Organism: Acidimicrobiales bacterium; assembly: GCA_035949055.1. Taxonomy (GTDB): domain Bacteria; phylum Actinomycetota; class Acidimicrobiia; order Acidimicrobiales; family RAAP-2; genus Bog-756. The sequence continues at coordinate 592 of DASZIO010000007.1, read as the reverse complement.
GGATTCCGAAGGCACCATCTCGACCAGCGCCCAGCAGAGGACTCCAAACGGGCCCGAAGTACCGATAGCCTTGCCCGGCCCGGGTTGCGGCGACAGGATTGACGGGGGGAGAGCGCGCCGGAGAGGGTCCTGACCACAGAGGAGTAGTTCATGACCGTCGGAATAAGCGAACTACCCCCCGAAGGTATGCAGCTCGGCGGCGTGGCGCTGGCCGGCGACGCCGATCGGGGCACCAGGACCACCGAGGGGCTCAGCCTGCTCTTCACCACCGCCGGGATCACTGTTCAGGGGCCACAACCCCAGATCGAGCGGCTACTGGTGTGGTCCGGGCTCGACACGGCCACCTGCGGCGAGAAGATCGTGTTGCCGGACGGACGGGATGCGGCGGTCATGGAGCTGACCTCGGGCGGCCAGTCGATCCGCTTCCTGCTGCCGGCGGACGCCGTTACCCCGGGCCAGGCCGCCTACCTCGACCAGGCCCTGCCAGCCTGGCTCACCCGATACAAGGCTTCGACGTCGTCCGAGGCTCCATCGCCGCCGGCGGTGTCTGCACCACCCTCCAGGGCAGCCGACCAGCCGGCTGGAGCTTTCG
>DASZIO010000006.1:0-46386 GCA_035949055.1 Acidimicrobiales bacterium | reverse complement strand
ATTGCACCGTGGCGAACGTGTCGGGTGATCCGCCTCCGAAATCGAAGATCCGCCCGCCGATGGTCGATCCGGCCGCGTCGTGCACCGGGTCGGCCAGCGAGCCGGCCGCGACCACCGCTCCGGTCGACGGGGTGACGACGGACACGGTCGACAGCGACGATCCCGACGGCGTGATCCCTCCGAGCACGGTGAGCCCTGCGCCGTTGGCCACCACCGACTCACGCGAGATCGGCGCGTTCATCTGCCAGGGCTCGACCCCGGCTTCGATGGAGTCGGGTCCGGTCACCCGGGCCGACGGTGACCCGGGAGCCCCGCCGGCACCGGTCGAGGTGGTCGTGGGCGACGCGGTCGTGCCACCGCCCGAACAGGTGGCAAAGGCCACCCCGCCGATCAGCACCACCAGCAACCCGCCGAGGACCGCGGTGCGCTGCCTGCGTCGGTGCAGGCGTTGCGCCCTCCGGGATGACTCCGTCACGGTGACGGAGTCTCGCATGGCGGGGCACCGCCGATGGGGGCAGGCAGCCCCGTGGCGGCGGAGCGCTCCGGTTCAGCCCGGGCTCATCATCGCTTCGGCCCGCCGCATCATCTCGTCCTCGGGCACGTCTTCGATGTGGGTGGCCACGTTCCAGTGGTGACCGAAGGGATCCTCGAACTGGCCCGACCGGTCGCCGTAGAACTGGTCCTCCACCGGTCGCAGCTGGGTGGCCCCGCCCCGGAGGGCCCGGTCAAAGGTGGCGTCGACGTCCTCGACGTAGACCGAGATGGTCACCGGCGTGCCGCCCACGTCCTTCGGGCTGCGGGACCCCATTTCGGGCATCTCGTCGGCGAGCATCAGGACCGAGTCCCCGATCTGCAGCTCGGCATGGCCGATCCTGCCGTCGGGCGTATCGAACCGCATGCGTTCCCGGGCACCGAAGACCGCCACGTAGAAGTCGATGGCGGCTGCGGCCCCGTCGATCGCCAATGACGGGATGACCTGGGGGTAGTCGTCGGGGATGGCTTTGACGTCGGCCATGGGATTCTCCTTGTCCGGGGCGCCTCGTGGGTGCCCTCTCGATCGGTACGCCGCACCGTCTGCGAACGTACGTTCGTCATGGTATCCACCTGGGATGTGACCGGCAAGGGCCGAATTGCCGGCGTCCTGAGGATGAGAATTGCCGGCGCCCTGAGGATGGGCGGTGGCCGAAGGAGTCATCCCCGGGGCGGATTCGCCGCGTGCCGCCACCACGCGACAATGGGCCGATGGCGGTGACCGCCTTCGACCCAGCTGCATCCGACGCACCGGCTGCGGGCCACTTCGAGTCGATCCGTGCGTCGTGGGACCGGTTCCGCGTGTGGGACACGGTCCACCGGCTGTGGACCGACGGCGCGCTGTCGGCCGTGCTGCTGGTCGGCTGCCTGCTGTTCGCCCGGTCGGTCGGGGGCAACCACACCGTCAACGCGGTGCTGCAGTTCGCGTTGGTGCTGCCCTTGGTCTGGAGGCGGCGCGCCCCCACCGCCGTCTTCGGGGTGGTGGCGGCGGTGGCTTTCGTGCAGTGGTTGGTGGCGGTGCCGCTCCCCGCCGATCTGGCCCTGCTGGTGGCATTGTTCACCCTGGCCGTACACGCCACGCCGGTCAGAGCGCTGGTCGGTGCCGGGATCCTCGAGGTCGGCGTGTTCATGGCCACTTTCCGGTGGAGGCCGGTCGGTGACACCGCCTTCGCGTCGATCGTCTTCCTGTCGGGGATGGTGGCCGCGGCGCTGTTCGTCGGCCTGACCCTCCGGACCTGGCGCGCCTATATGGACACGCTGGTCGAGCGGGCCAACCGGCTCGAGCTCGAGCGCGACCAGCGGGCCCGGTTGGCCGCGGCCGCCGAGCGGTCGAGGATCGCCCGCGAGATGCACGACGTGGTGGCCCACAACGTGTCGATCATGGTGACCCTGGCCGAGGGGGCGCGTGCGGCCACCGGTTCGGACCCCACCGGCGCGGCCGAGGCCATGGGGGAGGTCTCCGCCACCGGGCGGCTGGCTTTGGCCGACATGCGGAGCCTGCTGGGCGTGCTCCACGCCCAGGGCGAGCGGGCCGATCTCGCCCCGCAACCGGATCTCTCGGCCCTGCCCACGCTCCTCGACGGAGTGCGGTCGACCGGCATCGCCGTCGAGCTCCACCAGCGCGGCACCCGCTTCGAGGTGCCGCCCGGCGTGGGGCTCACCCTCTACCGCATGGTCCAGGAGTCGCTGACCAACGTCTTGAAGCATGCCGACCAGGTGTCGAAGGCGGCGGTGACCCTCGACTACGAGTACCCGTTCATCGCGCTCTGCGTGCGCGACGACGGGGTGGCGGCCCGACCCGGGGTCGGTGGTCACGGTCTCCGCGGCATGCGGGAACGCGCCGCCGTGTGCGGCGGACGGTTCACCGCCGGACCCCGTCCCGAAGGCGGGTGGGAGGTGGCCTCCCGGGTGCGCGTCGACGGGTCGCGCCCCGGGTGAGTATCCGGGTGCTCCTGGTCGACGACCAGGCCCTCCTGCGCAAGGGGTTCCGCATGATCCTCGAAGAGGAGGCCGACATCGACGTGGTGGCGGAGGCGGCCGACGGCGAGGCGGCGCTGTCCTCGTGCCTCACCCACCGTCCCGACGTGGTGCTCATGGACGTGCGCATGCCCGGAATGGACGGCATCGAGGCGACGGCCCGGATCGTGGCCGGCGCCGGGGACTCCCGGGTCCTCATCCTCACTACCTTCGACCTGGACGAGTACGCCTTCGCCGGACTGCGGGCCGGTGCCAGCGGCTTCCTCCTGAAGGACGTGCCGCCCGCCGAGCTGGTCTCGGCCATCCGGACGGTGGCCCTCGGCGACGCCGTCGTCTCTCCCCGGGTCACCCGCCGCCTGCTCGAAGCCTTTGCCCACCAGCTCCCGGCGGGGGACGGGTCGGCGGGCCCGGCCCGTGCCGACGCCGGGCTCGACCAGCTCACCGACCGCGAGCGCGAGGTGCTGGTCAAGGTGGCCGAGGGTCTCTCGAATGCCGAGATCGCCGAGCGTCTCTACGTCTCGGAGGCCACGGTGAAATCGCACGTGGGACGCATCCTGGCCAAGCTCCAACTCCGCGACCGGGTGCAGGCCGCCGTCTACGCCTACCAGGTGGGGCTGGTCCGTCCCGGCTGATCCCCGTCGGCGTCCGGAGCGGTGCATCCCCTGCGGGAGAGACCTGGACCGGCGATGGCTCATCCGAAGGTCGAATGCCTGATCCGACCGGGGGTGGATGTGCCCCGGCCCGGTAATTTCGTACGCTTGACGCCGATGGCTATCCCTCGACGGCTCGCTGCCGCCCCTTGAGCCCACCCCGCCGCCCGTCCGGCCTGAGCCTGGTTGCGTCGGTGAGCAGCGGCCGAGCCGCCATCTGTCTACGGTGGGATGCCGGGGCCCGAGCACTGGGCGCCACCATCCGCCCGACGTCGGCCCGATAGGAAGAGGACGGACGTGCACCAAATGCTGGCCCTGAACCTGGAGAATTTTCTGGCCAATTGGGGCTACGCGGCCGTCTTCGGGCTGAGCTTCATCTCGGCCATGGGCCTCCCAGTCGGGGCCGAGGTCGCCCTGATCTATGGGGGGGTGCTGGCCAGCGGTCAGGTCGCTGGTGTGCATCATCCCCTGAACCTGGTCCTGGTCATCGTCGTGGCCACCGCGGCCGAGGTGCTCGGGTCCCTCGCCGGCTACCTCATCGGGTACTTCGGGGGCCGGACGCTCGTCGACAAGGTGGGCAAGTACGTGCTCCTCACCCATAAGGACCTCGACCGGGCCGAGGCCTGGTTCGCCCGTCGCGGCGAGCCGTTCGTCTTCTTCGGCCGGTTCATCCCACTGCTCCGTTCCTTCGTCTCCTTCGCCGCCGGCCTCGGTGAGATGGCCGTGGCCAAGTTCCTCCTCTTCACCGTCATCGCCTGTGCCATCTGGTGCACGGCCCTGTGCAGTCTCGGCTACGCCCTGGGCGCCAGCTACAACCACGTGCTCAAGGCGTTCAGCGCCGCCGGCTACGTGGCCGCCGCCCTCGTGGTGCTCGCCGTCATCGGGCTGTTCGTTCACCGGCTCCGGGTGGTCCGAGCCGAACGGGCCGCCCAGGTCGAACCGGCCGAATGACCGATGTAACCAGCTCCGCCCCTGATCACCGTCTCGGGCGCTCGCGCCGGGTCCGTCGAACCGACCGGGCCAAATTCCGCCGCCGCCGCATCTTGGTGGCGTTCCTCGTCGTGTTCGTCATCTTCGCCGCGGTGGTCGGCCCCTCACTCGGCAGCGCGCTCACCAATCCGTCCCTCGGGTCGTCGGTCGGGGCCCGGTTCGCCGAGTGGACCCGGAGCCATGGCGGGAACGGCGTGGTCAACTGGGTCGAGAACCTCTGGTACAGCCATCATCAGCCGAAGGCCGGCGGCGCGCCGCCCAAGGGGGCGATCAAGGTGCCGACTTCGGCCACCCGGCCGACGGCGACCACGCTCCCTCATCTGGCCGCGCCCGCAGCCATCGTGCCGCCGGCGACGCCACCGCTGCCCGGCGAGGGGCAGTGGTCCCCGGCCGGTCGCACCGTCGGGGGGAGCCCGGCGGTGTACGTGACCCGGCTCCGCCCCGATCCGGTGCACACCAGCCTGGTGGTGGGGGCGGCCTGGATGGACACCAAGCTCCTTCGGGCCCAGCTGTACTCCGGGAGCTTCATCCCCGGCGGCGGGCCATACACCTACTCGGCGCCGGTCAAGCCCGACGCGGCCGCGACACTGGTGGCCGCCTTCAACTCCGGCTTCCAGATGTCCTCGGCCAACGGCGGCTACTACACCGAGGGTCGCACCGTCGTGCCGCTTCGCCAGGGAGCCGCCTCATTGGTCATCACCAAAGAGGGGGTTCCGACGGTGGCCCTGTGGGGCCGCGACGCCACCCTGAGTCCCGACGTCGCGTCGGTGCGCCAGAACCTCGACCTGCTGGTGGACGGGGGAGCGCCGGTACCCGGTCTCAACGCGTCGGACACCACCCGGTGGGGCGCCACCCTCGGCAATCAGATCTACGTCTGGCGGTCGGGTGTCGGGGTCACCGCCGACGGGGCCTTGGTCTACGTGGGCGGGCCCGGGCTCAACATCACCTCGCTGGCCGATCTGCTGGTGCGGGCCGGTGCCGTCCGGGCCATGGAGCTCGACATAAACACCGACTGGGTCCACTTCGCCACCTACAGCCCGGCCACCCCCACCGGGGCGGCCACCTCGTCCAACGGAGCCAACCTGCTCCCGGACATGGTGGGCACTCCGTCTCGCTACTTCACCACCTGGTGGTCGCGCGATTTCATCACCATGTCCGCCTCCACCGGCTGACCCCTCCGCCAGCGGGTGCGGTCCGGCCGTTCGTCCACGTCCGACCGGTCACCGGTCGTCGGCCTCCACCTCCAGCGAGTCGAGGAGTGACTGGCCGATGAGCTTGAACATGGCCTCGTCGTCAGACTGTCGCCAGAGCTCGAGCAGCCCGATGGACAGCGGGTCGCAGCCGTACCGCATCGGCCCCCGGTCGTCGAGGATGGCGTCGACGATGAGGACGGCGGCGTCGGCCGCCGCGGAGACCATGGGATCGGCCGACTCCCGGCGGAGCTGGGTCGCCACCTCGGCCATGGGCCGGTAGCGCTCGAACCGGCTGGCCGCGGGCTCACCGGTGCTCAGCTGGAACATGTCCGTGTCGACCGGGCCGGGCAGGATCTCCACCACCCGGACGCCGGAAGGGGCCAGCTCGACCCGCAGGCTGTCCCCGAAGGCCGAGACGGCCGCCTTCGAGGCCCGGTAGGCGGCATAGAAGGGGACCGACGCCAGGATGGACGAGGACGAGACATTGCAGACCACCGATGGAGGGTTGGCCCGCAGCACGGGGATGGCCGCCTGGGTCACTCCGACCACGCCGAGCACGTTGGTCTGCATCACCGCTCGCCAGTCGTCCAAGTCGCAGTGTTCGACCGGGAGGTAGTCCGAGTCGACGCCGGCGTTGTTGACCAGGACCCGGAGGTCGTCCGGGAACTCGAATGTGGCTGGGGCGTTGACGTCGAGGCGGGCCACCCGCAGGCTTCCGGCCGTGCCGGTCCGCTCGACGGAGAGGCCGGCGCCGTCGTCCGGGTTTCGCATCGAGGCGACGGTGTCGAACCCACGGCGGGCGAGCTCGATGGCGATCGCCCGGCCTATCCCCCGACTGGCCCCGGTGACCAGCGCGCTCCCTCCGACGTCCACGTGCTCTCCCCTCCGGTCGGCGTCACGGTGTTCCTAGCAGACTCGGCCCGGAACCAGCAGACCCGGCCCGGAACCAGCGGACCCGGCCCGGAACCAACACACCGGGCCGGAACCAGCAGAGACGACGCCCGGGATCGGCTCGGACTACCGCCCGGACGTCCCTCCGGTTGGCGCCTCGAAGGGCTCGTCGCGCTGGCGCACGGCCTGCTTGAGCCCGACCTCGGCGGCGGTGGCCGAAAAGGCCCTGGCGTCGGCGGACCGGTGCGCCACCGCGTCGTTGAGCGCGGCGAAGCGCTGGAGCTCGGTGCGGCCCATGAGCTCGATCCCCTGATTGATCACCCGCTTGTTCGCAGTGAGCAGGTCGCGCCCGACCAGCGCGATGCGCCCCGCCAGGGCCAGGGTGTACCCGTCGAGGTCGGCGGCCGGCACCGCCGACTGGACCAGGCCGAGCGAGGCGGCCTCGGCGCCGGTCACCGTGTCACCGGTGAAGAGCAGCCGCTTGGTCCACTGCGGCCCGAGGTGGTAGAGCCACATGTTGGTCGGCGGCACGCCCATCGACCGTACCGGCGGGAAGCCGATACGGGCATCCTCGGCCGCCACCACGATGTCGCAGTGCAGGGCGAGATCGGTCCCGCCCGCCAGGCAGTTGCCGTGCACCTGGGCGATGACCGGTATGGCGCAGTGCCAGACCCTGGCCCACCCGGTTCCCAGTTCCAGCATGGACGCCACGTCGCCCTCGATCCCACCTGGCGCGGCGGCTTCGCCCGGCACGATGTCATCGGACAGGACCCCGTACCCGGAGGAGAACGAGCGGCCCGACCCACGGATCACGATGGCCCGCACCGTCGGATCGCGCTCGGCGTCGGCCACCGCCGCGAGGAGCTCGCGGATGCAGCGCGCGGTGAGGGGATTGTGCTGCGCGGGCCGATTGAGGGTCAGCCGTCGGACTGCCCCGATCGGCTCGACCACCACGGTCGGTTGGCTGGTCGGCATCTGCTCAGCCTCCCCGGCCCGGCCCGTTCCCGCCGACCGGGCCCATTGACGACTCGCGGCCGGGTACGAGCTGGTGCTTGGCCACTTTGCCCGAGGCGTTGCGGGGCAGCTCGTCCACGATCCTGAGCCGGCGGGGCACCTTGTAGTCGGCCAGTCGCGCCGCCAAGAAGGCGCCGAGGTCGGCCGCGGTCGTCTCGGAGCCGGCGCGCAGCACGACCCACGCTCCCACATCCTCGCCGAGCACGTCGTGGGGGATGCCGGCCACCACCGCCTCGACCACATCGGGGTGGGCGAAGAGTGCGTTCTCGACCTCGCCCGGGGCGATGTTGTGGCCACCCCGGATGATGAGGTCCTTGGTCCGGCCGGTGATCCACAGGAAGCCGTCGTCGTCGAGCCGGCCGAGGTCGCCGCTGTACAGCCAGCCGTGCCGCCAGGTGTCTGCCGTCGCCGTGTCCTCCTTGAAGTAGCAGCGCCCGGGCCCGTCTCCGGCGACGGTGATCTCGCCCTCGACCCCCGGCCCGACGGCGTTGCCGTCGCGGTCGACGATGCGCACCTCGACCCCGGGCAGCGGTCGGCCGACCGAGCCGAGGTGCCGTCCGGCATCGCCAGAAGGCGAACGGGTCACTGCGCCGAATTCGGTGAGGCCGTAGCCGACGAGGATGTCGGTCCGGGTGAGATGCGCCCCGAGCCGCTCGAGGGTGGCGGGGGCGATGGGGGCGCCGCCGATGGTCAGCGCGGCGAGGCCGCTCAGGTCGGCCCGGACGAAACGCGGGTGGGCCACGATCAGCTGGGCCATGGCCGGCACGACGAAGGCCACCGCCGGACGTCGTCGCTCGACGACGGAGATCCACTCGCCGGCGTCGAACCGCGGCAGGTACCACCCGGTCATCCCGCTCCGCATGGGCCCGTACACCAGCAGCGCGCCACTGGTGGTGGAGAAGGGGGAGGAGGACATGAACCCGAGCCCGTTCCACGCCACCGGGCGCGGCGACCGCTCGAGGGGTGGATGGGTGACGACCACGCCTTTCGGCGCCCCGGTGGTGCCCGAGGTGTAGACGACGTCGGTGGGCGGGCCGGCCCCGGCCGGCCCGGGCGGCGAGCTGTCGTGCTGCAGCAGCTCCGACCATTCGACCGTGCCGGCCGCCGGTGCCGTCGTGGCCAGCAACCGCAGGCCGGGCAACCCTCCGGCCACCTCGGTCCAGGGCACCCCGGAGTCGGTGACGGCGCTGGCCAGAATGGCGCTGGGCTCAGCGTGCCCGAGGATGGCCTGCAGTTCGGGCGCGGCCAGCCGGGTGTTGAGGGGAACCGCCACGGCGCCGGCCCGGTGGGTGGCGGTGTAGGCGACGAGCCAGGCGAGCGGCTCGGCCGCGCCGATGGCGATGGCCACCCGCTCGCCGGGGGCGACGCCTCGTCCGGTGAGACCCCGGGCCAACCGGTTGGCCCGGCCGTCCCAGTCCTGCAGGGTGACCTCGGACCCGTCGGCCAGGTCGACCCATGCCACCGCCTCCGGATGGGCTGCGGCCAGGCTGGCCAGCTCGTCGGTCCCGGCCCACCCGCCGGCGATCACCGTCCTGCCCGGGTGGGGCGGCTGGGCTCCCCGCCGTCCGTCAATACGGGTCGCATCCCTCGAGTATCCGCCGGGGGTTGGTCACCATCATGGTCGTGACGTCCGCGTCACTGATGCCCACCCGGCGCATCTCGGGCAGGACGTCCTCGGGGATGTGGGTCCAGCGCCAGTCCTTCCATCCGCCGGCCAGGGACGGCGGGAACCAATCGACATGGCACATGGCGTCGTGGGACAGCACGATTCGATCGGCGTACCCCAGCTCGCACAGCAGGCGGACGGACTCGACCCGCTCGGCCAACGAGAAGGTCCCGATGCCGAAGTGGTCGAATCCCAGATAGGAGCCCTTGGCCATGACGGCCTGGTGGTACTCGGCGTCGAGCGTCCCGCCCGAGTGACCGATGACCACCTGGGTGAGGTCGACACCCTCCTCCTCGAAGATGCGCTGCTGCTCGAGCCCCCACGGTTGGGGAGGCGTGGGGGTGTGGGTGGTGATGGGCGTACCAGTCTCGCGGTGGGCCTGCGCCACCGCTCGCAGCACCCGTTCGACCCCCGGAGTGATCCCGGGCCGGTCGGTGGCGCACTTCAGGATGGCCGCTCTGACCCCGGTCTCGCCGATGCCCTGACGGATCTCGCGGACGAAGAGCTCGGTCATCGGTTCTGGTCCCCCGAGGATGGTGCCGGGCCCTTGGAAGTGGAAGTACATCGGCACGTCGTTGTAGGTGTAGACGCCGGTGGCGGGCACGATGTTGATTTCGGGCACCCGCTCGGCCACCGCCAGCATGCGGGCCATGTTCCGGCCGAGGCCGATGACCGTGAGGTCGACGATGGTGTCGATGCCGCGCGCCTTGAGCTCGCCCAGCCGCTGCACGGCGGTGTCCCGGGCTGCTCCTTCGTCCCACTCGGCCGCGGTCTTCTCGATCTCTGGGCTGAGGACGAAGACGTGCTCGTGCATGAGCGTCGAACCGAGGTCATTTGCCTCGACCGGTCCCAGCACCGTGTTCACCGGCGTCACGGTCCTCCCTTCCCGTGCCCGCGAACGCCCTTCGACCACCACGGGCGCCCGGGATCGTACTGCCGGATGACGACCCGCCGCCTGCCGGTCCGGGGGCGGGACCCGCCGGTGGGTTGGCCGACCGTTCCGGCCCGCGTGCACCGGTTGTCCGCGTCAGCCAACCTGTGGGGATGCGCGAGCACCGTTACAGCTTCGACATGCCCCATTCCGCCGCCCGCATCTGGGCGCTGTTCCAGGACTACGACCGCTGGACCGACTACGCGCCGATGGTCCGCCGGGTCGAGGTGCTCTACCCGGGCGACGAGGCGCACAACGGGAGGCTGCGACGGGTCATCTACAAGATGCCCTTCGGACGGGAGGGCTCCGCCCTGGAGCTGGTCACCGACGTCGAGCCCGAGCGCGGCTACACCTACACCATGATCTCCCCGAAGCCCGGGAACGACCAGATCGGCCATGTGCGGCTCGAGCCCGTGGCGGCGAACCGCACCCGGTTCGAGTTCGACGAGCGCTACAACCTGACGTCGCTTCCGTGGCGGTGGTTCGAGGGCCCGATCTACAAGTTCATCAACAAGAACAACGAGGACAGCATGCGCCGGGCGTCGACGTGGCTGACCGGCCATCCCGAGTACCGCCCCGATCTGGTCGACGCCGACTCGTAGGCGGATAGCCGACCGGCGGGCGACGCGGCGTCCGTCGGGCCGCGGCACCGACCGGGGCATCAAGCGGGCGGGGCCGGGTCCTCCCGGTCCCTGCGGCGGGGCACCGAATGGTCCCAGTCGGCCAGCAGCGTGCGTAGCGCGGTGAGGAGGATCAGGGGCTGATCGAGCATGGCGTGGTGTCCCGCCTCCGGGATCTCGATGACCGGGGTGACCCGGCCCATCTCGTCGTACATGAACCGGCCAATGTCGGCCGTCACCAGCCCGTGCTCGGATCGCAGCAGGGCGAGCCGGCAACGGACCTGCGACAGGTAGGGCAGCGCAACCCCCCGGATCCCGCCGCCGAACTGGGCGAAGACCCGGCGGTCGAATTTCCACTGGAAGCCGCCGGCGACGGGTCGTACCGACCGGCGGGCGACGTGGTCGATCACGTAGTCGAGGTAGTGCTCCTGGGAGGGAACGGTGCGGAAATGGGCCACCGCCTGGTCGATACCCGGGTACACCCGGGGCCGTCCGAACGCCTCGCGGAGCCGGTAGGCGCCGATCTCTGGATCCGGCTCGGTGACCGGCGAGTCGCAAATGATCGCGGCGCTCACCCGGTCACCGTGGCGGGCGGCGGTGGCGATGGTCACCATGCCTCCCATGCTGTGGCCGATGATCACCGGTGGACCGTCGATCCCGCCGCGGTCGGCCACGGCCATGACCTCGTCGGTCCACTGCTCGAGCGAGTAGGCATCCCGGTGGCCGCTGTCACCGTGGCCCGAGAGATCGAGGGCCAGCACCCGGAACTGCGGGCTGAAGGTGGCGGCCACGTGGGTCCACCAGTGGGCATGGGCGCCGCCGCCGTGCACGAAGACCAGGCCCCGGTCGCCTGCCCGTCCGCAGGCCAGGGCGTGGATGCGGCACCCGTCGACGTCGACGTCGAGGTCGCTCTGGTCGACGGCCAGGGCCGCCCGGAACCAGGCCGGGGACCCGGGTAGGGGGTGGTATTCGCTCAACGTTCCCAGGTCAGGTTCCCTGAGGGCCGCGATCGGTGCCGTCCATTCGGCCATTCTCGCCGCTAGGCGCCGAAGGGAAGCGTCTCTCCCGTCTCCAACAGTGTCTTGAGATCGGACAGCACCTTGGGCCAACCCTTGCTCACCATGGTGGCGACGGTGCCACCGGGCTCGAAGTCGTCGTGGATCACGGTGAGCTTGACCATCCCCTCCAGGGGCTCGATGTCGAAGGTGACCTTCGACCGCGGTTCGGCCGCGATGGTCGCGAACAGCTCGTCATCGATCCCGCTCGCCTGGGCCCACTCGGGCGTGAACGTATGCCAGCGGTACGACAACCTGCGGTAGGGGTCGGACTCCACGACCACCTGCTCGGGATCGGAGATCGTGACCCCCTGGTGCTTGTGGGTGATCGTCGAACCGGGCCGCCAATCCGACTCGAGCTCGACACCCACCCAATAGCGTCTGGTGAAGGCGGGTTCGGTGAGCGCCTGCCACAACCGCTCGGGCGTGGTGCGGATGAAGGTGGTGTAGACAAAATCGGGCGCGTTCATGGTGGTCTCCTCGAGGGCGGACTTGAGGTCGGCGAGGGCGTGGATCCGGTGAAGGTGGTAGTTGTCGATCCAGCGCTCTGAGATTTCATTGATGGGAGCGGCATTCAGGTAGTGGAGCTTCTCTCGGCCGACCCTGACCGTCGTCACCAGGTTCGCCTGTTCCAGGATCACCAGGTGCTTGCTCACCGACTGGCGGCTCATGTCGAGACCGGCACAGAGCTCACGCAAGCTCTGTCCGTTCCGGGCATTGAGGCGGTCGAGGAGCTGCCGGCGGCTCGGGTCCGCCAGCGCCTTGAACACCTCGTCCATCAGCCCCAGGTACTGATTCGGGGGTCCGTCGGCCATGGCGTGGCCTTGCCACCTTCGAGTCCGGCCTTGAGCCCGATCAGGTAGATCGGCCATTTGGCGCTGCAGTGCCGCATGAAGTCGGTGGTCGACTCGAAGCCCCCGTGCGTGAAGCGCAGGATCGTCTCGCCGTCATGGCTGTCGAGCTCGAAGGTGACCGTGGTCTCCAGCCAGTCGTCGGGGCCACGCACGCAGCGCCACTTGACTCCGGTATCCGGGTCGCTCTCGACCACCTGCATGGTGGCGGCCGGGCCGGGATTACCGAAGTAGAACCGCAGGGTCCCCCCCGGGCTGGGGTCGCCCTCCACCCGCTCAGCCCACCACGAGGTGAGCCCTTCGACGGTGGCGAGCGCTTCGAAGACGTCGGCCTTCGGTGCCGCGAAACCAAAGTGGTGGGTGATGTCAGGCATGTCGTGCTCCTCTCGACTGCGGGCCCAGGTCCGATCTCCGGTAAGCCGGAAAACGCAACTGAATGGTTGCCTAACTATAAGCAACCGAATGGCTGCATGTCAAGGCCCAGGGGTTCGACCGGGGAACTACGGGGTCAACCACGGTCGGGGGAAGACGGATCAGGAGTGCGGGTCGAGCCCCGGGCCGGCCCCGGGCGAGCGTCAATCCCCGCCGGTCACTGCTTCGGCGGCTGCCGCGAACACCGGATCACCGCTGACGGCGAGACCCCGGCGGCTGGCTTCGACCAGCTTGACCTGGTGGGGATCGCCGCTGGCCGCCGCCCGTGCCACCACCTCGGGATCCCAGCCCGTCCCACCCCTGGCATCGGCCGAACCGGTGCCGGCGTACATGGAGGCGTGGTCGGCCCGAACCTGGGCCAGGGCGGCGGCTCCGTCGTCGGGAGCCAGGTGGGGGGACAGCAGCTCGACGGCCATGGCCCCGGTCACCCCGTGCAGGTTGAAGATGTTGGGGGCGGCGAGGTAGTGGTGGGCGCCGGTGGCCGCCTCGGCCGTGACGGCGCGGACCAGCTCGGGGCCCGGGGCCGAGTCAGACGGCTCCGCACCGGCCCGGAAGCGGGCGGCCCAGTAACCGAGGGCACGCGCCAGTTCGGCCCGGCGCGACGGGGTGTCGGCGGCGTCGACGGCCCGGACGGCGTGCGCCGTCCGGATGGCCCCGTGGAAGAGGGCGGTGGACAGCCCGGGCATCAGTCGGGGCACCCACCTGGCCACCACCACCGCCCACCCGTCGTCGGCGACGGACGCGCCGAAGAAGCCGAGCCATTCCGGGAGCCGGTCGTAGGACCCGAGGGCGTCCCGCCACTCGAAATCATCCGGGCCGCGCTCGACCGGTGCGGGACCTTCGCCGACCATGGCGGCGGACCGGCGGGCCCAGGGGTCGACGAGGTCGTCGTACCCCAGGGCGGCCAGTGCCTCACAGGCCATCGGCCCGTGGTTGACGAAGCCGTTGGGCAACTCGAAGTCGGAGCGCGCCATCCGCTCGAACGCCTCGTCGAGCACGGGTGTGGCCAGCTCCGACCGGGGTGGCTCGGCCTCGGGGCCATCGGCGGCCCTCCCGGGCAGGCGTCGGTCATCGACCATGGCCCCAGCCTAGATAGACGCGCTCGGACCCCGTCCGTCCGGAGCGGGCACTGGGACCGGTCGCCGGTGACGATCTATCCTCGGTGGGAGAAGGGGGACGGACGTGGTCCAATCACTGACAGCAGCGCCAGGCAGCAGCGAGGAGCTCGTGGACGAGCTCAAATCGTGGCTCGAGCTCAATTGGGACCCGGACCTCACCGTCGGGGAATGGTGGGAGCGGCTCGGCCTGGCCGGGTGGTCCGCCCCGACGCTGCCCACCAACGCGTACGGGCGCGGCGCCTCCCGCAGTGCCAGCATCGCCATCGCCAAGGAGATCGCCCAGTTCGGGGCGCTCGGTGCCCCGAACGGCCTCGGGCTGATGCTCGCCGCCCCCACCCTCGCCGACCAGGGCAGCCAGGAGCAGATCGACCTGTTCGTGCGCGACATCGTGACCGGCCAGCGGGCCTGGTGCCAGCTGTTCAGCGAGCCCGGGGCCGGGTCGGACCTGGCCGGCCTCACCACCCGGGCCGTGGAGGACGGGGACGAGTGGGTGGTGAACGGGCAGAAGGTGTGGACCTCCCTCGGGCAGAGCGCCGACCTCGGCATGCTGCTGGCCCGCACCGATCCTGATCTGCCCAAGCACCAGGGCATCACCTACTTCGCCCTCGACATGCGCCAGCCCGGCGTCGAAATCCGGCCGCTTCGCGAGATGACCGGTCACGCCATGTTCAACGAGGTGTTCATGACCGACGCCCGGGTCCCGTCCTCGTCGATCATCGGCGGCCGGGGCAACGGATGGGCGGTGGCCAACACCACCCTCGGCCACGAGCGGGCCGGCCTCGGGGCGGGCGGCGGCAACGCCGGCGCGGCGGTGGTCACCTCCGGCACCCTCGCCGGCAATCTGTCCCGCCGGGTCGGCGACTTCGTGGCCGGCGCCGGGTCCGCGTCGCCGAAGGTTGCTCCCCGGGCCCGCCGCGGCCCCCGCACCGCCGGCGTGCTCGACCTGCTCGTGGGGCTGGCCCGGGGCAACGGCAAGTTCGACGACGCCACCGTCCGACAAGATCTCATGCGCCTCTACACGCTCGAGGAGTTGGGCCGGTACAACACCGAGCGACTGAAGGCCAGCCGGGCGGCGGGCCGGGACATCCCGGGCATGGCCAACCTGGCCAAGCTGTCGATGAGCGCCATCGTGCGGCTCCAACGTGACCTCGGCCTCGGCATAGTGGGCGCCCAGGGGATGCTCCACGCCTACCGGCCGGAGGACCAGGCGGCGCTCGACGCGGCCACCGGCAATCCACTGCTCAGCGCCGTCACCACCACCGCCCTGTACGCCCAGTCCCCTTCGATCTACGGGGGCACCGATCAGATCCAGCGGAACATCATCGGCGAACGCGTCCTCGGCTTGCCGAAGGAGCCCTCGAACGACCGGACCGTGCCCTTCTCGGAGCTGCCGAAGAACGGCTGATCGTCACCGACCGTCGACATCGGGCCACCATCCCGCCGGTCGGCCCCCGAGCGAACGTCAAGGAAAGGTTGTGGCATGGCAGGTATCTGCGAGGGAAGGGTGGCCATCGTCACCGGGGCCGGACGCGGCATCGGCCGGGGTCACGCCATCGAGTTCGCCCGCCAGGGCGCCCGGGTGGTGGTCAACGACCTCGGTGCCCAGGTCGACGGCACCGGGTCCTCGTCCGGTCCGGCCGGGGAGGTGGTCGAGGAGATCCGGGGTGCGGGCGGCGAGGCCATCGCCAACGGCGAGGACGTGAGCGATTGGGAGGGCGCCGAGCGCCTGGTTGACGCGGCGGTGAGCTCCTTCGGCCGCCTCGACGTCCTGGTCAACAACGCGGGCATCCTGCGGGACAGGATGCTGGTGAACATGACCGACGACGAGTGGGATGCGGTCATCCGGGTGCACCTGCGGGGCACCTTCGCCCCGATGCGATGGGCGGCGACCTACTGGCGGAACCGGGTCAAGGAGGGAGCGACAAACGACGCCCGCATCATCAACACCACCTCACCCTCGGGGATCTACGGCAATGTCGGGCAGACCAACTACGGAGCGGCCAAGGCCGGTATCGCCTCGATGACCATCATCGCCGCCATGGAGCTCGAGCGCTACGGCGTGACGGTGAATGCCATCGCCCCCGCGGCCCTGACCCGCATGACCGAGAACCTGGGATTCGGTCAGCAGGCGCGTGAGCTCAAGCCCGACGAATTCGACCGAAACGATCCCGACAACATCGCGCCGGTGGTGGTGTGGTTGGCCAGCCCGGCGGCGAGCGGCATCACCGGCCGGGTCTTCACCGTGCACGGCGGCCACGTGAGTGTGGACGAGGGATGGGTCGAGGGGCCGTCCGCCGACAAGGACGACCGCTGGGACACCGTCGAGCTCGGTGACGTGATCCCCGGCTTGGTCGAGCGGGCCGCCCCCAACGCCAACATGTTCGGCCGGCGGGAGTAGCGGCGGTGGCCGGCCCGAGCGGTGACGAGCCGTTCCCCGGTGGGAGCGCGCCGTCGACCGGAGCCTTGACCCCCTCGCCCGAGGCCATGGCGTCCACCTTCAAGGTGGTGGAGGACCATGCCGAGCGGATCTTCCTCTGGGACTACGAGCGTTGCCGCACCCAGTTGGTCACCTTGTACAACAAGGCCATGGGGTCGCAATGGAACAGCGTGACCGACCTCGACTGGGACACCGACGTCGACCCCGAGTCGCTGGTCGACCCCGACGGGCCCGGACTGCGCTTGGCGCGGCTGGCAGCCGGCGAACCGGGTTCACCCATCGCCAGCTGGGACGAACGGGAGTTCACCGCCCTCGGCGTCGAGATGTTCAAGGCGTCGATCAGCCAGTTCATGCACGGGGAGCAGGGGGCCATGCTCACCGCGGCCAAGATCGTTGAGACCGTCCCGTGGATCGACGCCAAGTACTACGCCGCCACCCAGACCATGGACGAGGCCCGCCACACCGAGGTGTTCGCCCGCTACCTCGATGAGAAGGTGGGCGAGGCCTACCCGATGAGCCCCTTCCTCGACGAGCAGATCACCGCCCTGCTGGAGGACAGCCGCTGGGACATCGCCTACCTGGGGATGCAGATCGTCATCGAGAGCCTGGCCCTGGCCGCGTTCGGCGACATGTTGCGCCGGACCGAGGAGCCGCTCCTCACCAAGCTGCTCCGCTACGTGATGTCGGACGAAGCGCGGCACGTGGCCTTCGGAGTCCTGACCCTGAAGGAGCTCTACGCCGGACTCACCGACGCCGAGCTCAAGGAGCGGCAGGAATTCCTTCTCGACAACACGCTCCGTAACCGGGCCCGGTCCACCACGCCGGAGGTGTGGGAACGGCTCGGGGTGGACCTCCACGCCGTCATGCCTCACCTGGCCGCGGCGGCGGGGAAGATGAAGACGAGCCCGTTCGCCGGGTTCCAACGCGCCTTCTTCTCCAAGCTGGTGCCCAACGTGGGGAAGCTCGGGCTGCTCGACGCCAACCGCGGTTTCCTGCGCGAGCGGTGGGGCGCGGCGGGCCTGCTCGAGTTCGAGCACGGCGAGGACACCGCCAGCGACTACGCCAGCTACGACGAGGTGGCCAAGGACCGGGGCGGGTGACCGCCGATACGGGTCTCGAAGTGGGCGTCGATCCCGAGGGGGCCGGCTTCGAACGGTCCCGTCTCGAGCGGCTGACCGAGCACTTCGAGACGCGCTACGTGTCGACCGGGAAGATCGCCGGGTGCCAGATCGCGGTGGCTCGGCGCGGAAAGACCGCCTACTGGCGCTCGCTCGGCCTCATGGACGCGGAGCGGTCGAAGCCGGTCGACGAGGGCACCATCTGGCGCATCTACTCGATGACCAAGCCGATCACGTCGGTCGCCCTCATGCAGCTCTACGAGCAGGGTCGTTTCCAGCTCACCGATCCTCTCCATCGCTACATTCCCGAGTGGCGCGGCCTCAAGGTGGGTGAGCTGACCTCGGACGGGTCGGTTCGATCCGTCGATTCGATCCGACCGGTGTCGGTCCGCGACGCCCTCACCCACATGACCGGTCTGGTTGGCGGCGTCTCGCCCGGTCATCCCTTGGACGAGCGATTCGCCGAGGAATTGCGGGCCGCCCGGCACGGCATGACCCTCGAGCGGGTGTGCTCGCTGCTGGCCGGCTACCCGCTCAAGTTCCAGCCGGGCACCCGGTGGAACTACGGCCTGTCGACCGACGTCTGCGCCCGGCTGGTGGAGATCATGTCGGGCCGGCCCTTCGACGAGTACCTGCGTGCCCACATCTTCGGGCCCCTCGGCATGGTCGACTCCGGTTTTGTGGTCCCCGACGAATCGCGATCGCGGCTGGCGGCCTGCTACCTCTACCAACCGGGTGGTCTGCCGAAGCTGATCGACGACCCGAAGTCGAGTCCCTACCGGCGTCGCCGCTCCTACCTGTCGGGTTCGGGCGGGCTCGTCGCCACCACCGCCGACTATCTGCGGTTCTGCCAGATGCTGGTCAACCGGGGCCAGCTCGACGGCACCCGCATCATCGGTCGCAAGACGCTCGAGCTCATGGTCACCAACCACCTCCCGGGTGACGCCGAGCTCGGCCAGCTGGCCACGGGTGGGTTCGGTGAGGCCGAGTTCCCCGGGGTGGGGTTCGGGCTCGGGTTCGGCGTGGGCCGGGGCCCGGGCGCCACCGCATCGGCGGGGTCGGCCGGCGAGTTCTACTGGGGCGGCGCGGCCAGCACCGCCTTCTGGGTCGACCCCGTCGAGGATCTCACCGTGGTGTTCATGACCCAGCTGCTCCCGTCGGCCACCTATCCGTTCCGGGCCCAGCTGCGCGCCCTCGTCTACCAGGCTCTGGCTGACTGACCGGTCAAGCCCGCGCTGACCGGTGGGCGCTCGCCCCGGTCAGGCCGGGGTGATCTCGGCCTGGATCCGCCGCATGGCTCGCAGCCACCGCTCGCGGTCGCCGGCCCGCCGTCGCTCGAACTCGGCCACCTCGGGGTGGGGAAGGATGAGGAAACGCTCGTCGGCCAGCCCCTCGACCACCACCGCAGCCACCTCCTCCGGCATGAGCATGCCGTTGCGCCCGGCCGTGGCCGACAACAGCGGGTCCGCATCCTCGGTCGGCACCCCGGTCATATTGGTCCAGACGCCCTGCGGGCACAGGCACGAGACCTTGATCCCGTCGGCGGCATGGGTGATGGAGAGCCATTCGGCCAGGGCCACCACCGCGTGCTTGGTCACGCTGTAGGGAGCGGACCCGAGCTGGGTGAGCAGGCCGGCGGCCGATGCGGTGTGGAGCAGGTAGCCCCGGCCGCGCTCGATCATGGCCGGGAGCACGGAGCGGGCCGCGTACACGTGGCTGAGCACATTGACCGCCCACATCCGCTCCCAGTCGGCGTCGGGCGCCTCGACGCCACCGCCCACGATGATGCCGGCGTTGGCGCAGAACAGGTCGATCGGGCCGAAGGCCTCTTCGGTCTTCCGCACCATGGCGGCCACCTGGTCCTCGTCGGCCACGTCCACCTGCATGGCCAGGGCCCGACCGGCGCCGTCGAGCTCACCGGCCACCCGGTCGGCACCGGCTCCGTCGATGTCGGCCACCGTGACACCGCGCGCCCCCCGGGCGCCGAAGGCACGGCACAGCTCGCGCCCGATCCCGCTGGCGCCGCCGGTGACGATGATCACCCGGTCGTCGATGTCCACGGGGGTCAGTCCCGGCCGTGGCGGCGCAACATCATCTCCGAGTACTGGACCAGCTCGGGATCGGCCGCCATGGCGTCGGCGAACTTCTTGCGGGCCTGCTCCCGCTTGGCCGGCAGGTAGTCGGTCGGCCAGGGACCGTCATGAGGGCGGTACTCCTTCAGGACGTTGCGGGCCACGGTGACCTTGTGCACCTCGTCCACGCCGTCCATGACGCTCATGGTGGGGGAGCCGGCCCACATCGCCTGGAGCGGGGTGAGATCGGTGACCCCGAGCGATCCCAGGATGTGGATGGCCCGGTAGGAGACCTCCCGGAGCACCTTGGCCGCCGTGTACTTGCAGGCGGCGATCTGGGTACGCGAGGCCGCCGTGCTCGAGTTGTCGATGGTCCAGGCCGTCCACAGGACGAGGAGCCGGAGCATGTTGATCTCGGCGTAGGAGTCGGCAATGGCACTCTGGACCATCTGGTGCTCGGCGATGACCTTGCCGTGGGACTCCCGGCTGAGGGCGCGCTCACACATCATGTCGAAGGCCCGCTTGCACTGGGCGATGGCCCGCATGCAGTGGTGGATGCGACCGCCGCCGAGGCGACGCTGGGCCAACACCTTGGCCCCGTCCTCGGGCCCGAGGAGATGGTCGAGCGGCACGCGGACCTCGTTGTAGCGGATGTGGTCGTGGGTGCGCGGATAGTCCATGATCTCGACGCCGGGGGTGTGACGGGGCACCACGAACATGCCGTTGGTGCACATGACGATCAGGATGTCGGCATGGCGGCCCCCGCTGGTGAACCACTTCTCCCCGTTGATCACCCACTCCTCGCCGTCCCGCACCGCGGTCGTCTTGAACATGTTGGGGTCCGAGCCCCCCTCCGGCTCGGTCATGGAGTAGGCCGACCAGATCTCCTGGTTCATGAGGGGGTAGAGCCACCGCTGCTTCTGCTCGTCGGTGCCGTAGGCGGCGAGGATCTCCATGTTGCCGGTGTCGGGAGCCTGGCAGCCGAAGATCGAGGGCGCCAGCGCATACCGGCCGATGATCTCGTTGAGCAGGGCCAACTTGAGCTGGCCGAACCCCGGCCCGCCGAGCTCCTTGTCCAGGAAGATGGCCCAGAGCCCGTGCTCTTTGACCTGGGTCTGCAACGGCTCGACCAGGGCCCGCATCTTCGGGTCGCGGATGCGCACGGCGTAGGGGAAGAGGAGCTCGAGGGGCTCGACCTCCTCCGCGCAGAACTGTTCGACCCAGTCGAGCTGTTCCTGGAACTCGGGGTCAGTCGAGAACTCCCACGCCATCGCACGACCTCCCTCGCCACTCCAACGGCCCGGCGCGGCCACCGTACCGGGTGGTTCCGCACAGGGTCCACTCACCGGGCGGCGATGACCCGGTGACCCCGTGACGGCGCGGACGTCGAGCCGGGTCGGCGTCGATCACGCCGTCGGTCTCGAGACGGCCGGCCCGGGACCGCGGGCCCGGTCCTCCAGGTCGGCCAGTGGGACCAGGGCGGCGGCCACCACCGCGCCACCCACCACCACCGTGGCGATGCCGAAATGCTGGCTGAGCGGGCCCGCCGCGATGGCCCCGAGGGGGACCGTCCCCCCGAAGGCCATCACCCACAGGGCCATGACCCGGCCGCGTACCGCATCGTCCAGACGTCGCTGGAGGACGGTGGCCAGCGAGGTCACCGTGGCGAAGTAGAACAACCCGACCAGGAAGGCGACCGGGTAACCGGGGGCGGGGCTGTCCAGGAGCCCGAGGGTGGCCAGGGCGAGGGCGAAGCCGCCGAGGCCGACGCGGACCACCCGTTCCAGCCGCTGACCGGCGAGGAACGTGCCGATGGAGAGCGCGCCGACCACGGCGCCGGCCCCGAAGGAGGCATAGAGGAGCCCGTAGGCGATGCTGTCCTCCCTGATCCCGAGATCGTTGTGGGCGAGCACCGGCATGAGCACGGCGACGGGGAGGCAGAAGAAGGAGAACAGCACCATGGTGGTGAGGCATCGCCCGACCACCCGGTCCCGGCGGGCCACGGCGAAGCCGTCGAGCAGGCGGCGCCAGCCCTGCCCGGTCGTCCGGCGCACCGTGGGCAGCTGCACCCGGGCCAGCACGCCGAGGAGCACCAGATAGGAGGCGGCGTTGGTGACGAAGGCCCACGACGCCCCTGCCTTGGCGTAGATGACGCCGCCGATGGCCGGTCCGACCACCCGCGACAGGTTCATGTTGGCCGAATTGAGCGAGACCGCGCCGGCCAGCTCCCTCCGCCCCACCAACGTCGGGATCAATGCGGAGTAGGTGGGGGCGTAGAACGCCTGGCCGATCCCGATGGCCAGGACGGCCACGAACAGCGCCCAGACCCGGGGGTTGTGCCCGTGGGCCAACACCGCGACGGCGATGGAGGCCAGGCACTGCTCGACCGTCACGACGATGAGCACGGCCCGTCGGTCGAACCGGTCGGCCGCCATCCCGCCGACCGGTGCCAGCACGAACAACGGACCCAGCTGGGCGAGCGTCATGAGCCCGACGTCGGTCGACGAGCCGGTCAGGTTGAAGACGAAGGCGGCGAGGACCACCGTCTGCATCCAGTTCCCGACGTTGGACACCAGCGCGGCCAGGAAGACCCGCCGGAACACCGGGTAGCGGAGGGCCGCTCGGGCTCCGCCGGCCTCGAGGGCGCGGTCACCTTCGAGCAGCGCGTCCTCGACGTCCTGGGCGTCCGCCGGGCCGGCATCCCGTGGCCGCGGTGGATCGGTCAAGGTCAGCAATCTAGCGACACCCGGCGATCCGGCGACAGTGACGGCGCCGGGAGCTGGCCCTCCACCCGGGCCGGGCCAGCCTGGCGCAGACTGGTAGTTCAGGGCCGGGCCGTTCTGTGCCGAAGAGACCTGAGGGGGCCGGTGGGTGCCCGGTTTGCCGACCGGCGGCACGGCAGGTCCCGGACCGTGGAGGTCGCAGATGAGTACCAGCCTGACCACCGAGACCGGACCGGCGGCCGTCATCGACCCCTCCAGTCCACAGGGGTACCGCCGCGACCCCGGGCTCCAGCAGCGCTTCGAGGCCGCGGCCCGGACCCTGCTCGAGGCGGACGGCTGGGTCGATCCCGAACGGGGCGGCGAGCGCGGGCTGGTCGCCGACCTGGCTCTCGAAGGAGGAGGCGTCAAGGGCATCGGCCTGGTGGGCGCGGTTCTCGCCCTCAGCGAGGCGGGCTACACGTTCGCACGCGTGGCGGGGACCAGCGCCGGCTCCATCGCGGCCACCCTGGTGGCAGCCATCGGCCGGGCCGGCCGGCCGATGACCGCGCTCCGCGACTACATGGGCTCGATGGATTTCTCGGCCTTCATGCCCGAAGGGAAGCTGCACGCCTTCCTCGACCACCACGGCGGCAAGGTGGGCTCCATCACCGCCGACGCCGCCATCCTGAGCCAGCGGATGGGTCTGTACCCCGGCGACTACCTCGAGCACTGGCTGGGGCCGATCCTTCGCGACGAGCTCGGTGTGCGGACGTTCGATGACCTCAGGCTCACCCAGGCGGACGACCCCGGCATGAGCCTGCCGCCCGGTCACCAGTACCGGGTGGTCGTGCACACCTCGGACATCACCCGAGCCGAGCTGGTCCGGCTGCCCTGGGACTACCCGCTGTACGGCTACCAACCCGACGATCGCGACGTGGTCGAGGCGGTGCGGGCGTCGATGTCCATCCCCTTCTTCTTCGAGCCGGTGACCCTCGAGGCCCTGGCCGCCGAGGTGAGCCTGCCGACCCCGGGTGGGGGATCGGTCACCCGCCACTACGACGGCGGCACGGTCACCTGGGTCGACGGGGGCATGCTGCGCAACTTCCCGATCAACGCCTTCGACCGCGTGGACGGGCTGCCGCCGCGGTGGCCGACCATCGGGGTCAAGTTGTCGTCGCTTCAGACCCGGTTCCCCGCCACGACGGCGTGTTCGAGCGCTCTCGCCGTCGGTGTCCACTGTCTCCGGACGATGATGAACGAGTGGGACGCCTACAGCGTCGACGAGGCCACCGCCGGCCGCACGATCTTCGTCGACAACGGTGGCCTCACCGCCACGGACTTCGAGCTGACCTCGGATCAGCAGGACCAGTTGTTCCTCAACGGGGTCACCGCCGCGACCGAGTTCGTCCTGGCCATGGCGGACGCCCGCGGAGTGCCGCGGACCGCAGACGCCGCCCGCCGGCTGGTCCGGTCACGACAGGCCGGGTAGACCGCTACGGACGGGCCGCTCCGAGGTCGGGCGGTGGCGACCCGGTCCAGAAGGCCCGGAGCTCCTCGGTGAAGGCCGGCCGCTCGAGGGGGAAGAACAGCTTCGCCCCCTCGAGCTCTACGCACCGGACCGTCCCGGGGATGGTCTCGGCCAGCCAGTGGGCCCAGCGCACGTCGAAGAAGTCGTCTGCCGTGCCCCACACGACGAGGGTGGGCCGGTCGAACCGGGCCAGATCGTCTCGGACCGCCACCGTCACCGCGCTGTCCATCCGGGCCACGTAGGCCTGGAGGGCCTCGGCCCGGGCGGGGTCCCCGAAAGGGGCGAGGAAGGAAGACACCGTGGCGGGCGGCAGCGCGGCCGGGTCCTCGAGTCCCGAGGCCAGCGCGGCGCGGGCCGCCACGGGGTCGGCCGCCAGGGCCTGGGCCGCCTCGGTCAGTCCCCCCGCCCGGGCCAGGTCGAAGATGGGGCGGAACGCCTCGGGCGGCCAGTTGTCGTGCGTGTCGCAGTTGGTCAGGGTGAGGCTCCGTACCCGCTCAGGGGACCGGGTCGCCACCAGCTGCGCGATGGCGCCACCGCTGTCGTTGCCCACCAGGTCGACCTGGTCGATGCCGAGCCCGCCGAGCACATCCATGACCATCTGGACCTGCGCCTCGATGGTCAACCGATCGGGCCCGGGGTTCACGCTCTCGCCGTGGGCCAGCAGGTCGACGGCCACGCCACGACGGATGTCGGCCAGTCCCTCGAGCTGGTGACGCCAGAGATCGCCGTTGAGGAAGACCCCGTGGACGAAGAGAGCCGCCGGGCCTGTCCCGGCCTCGAGGTAGCTGACCGGGCCGAACCGGGTGGCCACGGTCCGCCGGGGTTGGATACCAGGGGTGTGTCCAGTACTCACAGTGTGTTTAATACTCATAGTATGTGAGTGTAAGATCGAAGGTCGTGGATGTCAAGAGCCGGCGCGAGGAATACGCGGAGACCACCCGGGCCGCCATCCTCGACGCGGCCACGGCCCGGTTCACGGCCGACGGGTTCGCCGGCACCACCGTCGACCAGGTGGCCGAGGCCGCCCGCGTGACCAAAGGGGCGGTGTACCACCATTTCAGGGACAAGGCCGAGCTGTTGGAGGCTGCCTTCGTGCAGATGGAGGAGCGGCTGGTGGTGACGGTGGCCGCCGCCACCGAGGGGATCGACGACCCCTGGGAGGAGTTCGCCCGAGGGGTGGACGCCTTTCTCGAGGCCTGCCTCGAGCCGGGCTTCCGGCGCATTGCCCTCGAGGAGGCACCGGCCGTCCTCGGCTGGGCCCGCTGGAAGGACATCGAGGAGCGGTACTTCCTCGGGCTGATGGTGGCGTCGCTGGACGGCCTGGCCCGGGCCGGCCTCATCCGCGTCCCGCCCGGTGACCTGACCGCCCGGATGCTGCTCGCCGCCATCTCCGAAGCCGGGCTGGCCGTCGCCGCGGCCGACGACCCGGATGAGGAGCGAACCCGGGTCGGCGTCCTCGTCGGGCAGCTGGTCCGCGGACTCCGGTGATGGTCGCCCTCGCCGGACTACGCTCCCACCCGCCCTACCGCCGATCGCCGGGAGCGCCATGAGCGTCGAGGCCAACAAACTGCGGGTGCAGTCCTTCTGGGAGACGCTCTATGCCCGCGACTGGGACGGCATCGCCGCCTTCTTCACCAGGGACAGCGAGTACACCGACGTTCCCTCGCCGGCCGACGACGTGGCCCGGGGCCCGGACCAGATCGTCGCCCGGCTCCGACTCGGGCTCGAGCGCATCTCGGCCTACGAGCACGACCTCCGCGTCATGGTGGGCGAGGACGACACCGTCGTCACCGAGCACGCCGAGACCTGGCACTGGCCCACCGGCGAGCAGGTCGTCCTGCCCTTCGTGTCGGTCCACGAGCTTCGCGACGGGTCGATCATCCGGTGGTGGGACTACTGGGACATGCAGACGCTGATGAACGCCGCGCCGGACTGGTGGATCGAGCACGTGGCCGAGGGGTACACCTGAGGGAGCGTCGGGGGCCGCGGTCAGATCACGACCACGGACCGCAGGACCTCCCCGCGCTCCATGCGATGGAATGCCTCCTCCACATCTCCGAGCCCGATGGTCTCCGAGACGAACCGGTCGAGGTCGAGCCGGCCCTGCAGGTAGAGGTCCACCAGGACGGGGAAGTCCCGGGCGGGGAGGCAGTCGCCGTACCAGCTCGGGCGTAGTTGGCCACCCCGTCCGAAGAAGTCGATCATGGGCAGGTCGATACGCATGTCGGGGGTGGGTACGCCGACCTGCACCAGGGTGCCGGCCAGGTCACGGGCGTAGAAGGCCTGCTCCATGACCAACGGGTGGCCGACGGCCTCGATGCAGACGTCGGCCCCGTTCCCACCGGTCAATTCCTGCACCCTGGCCACCACGTCCTCCCTCGAGGCGTCGACCACGTCGTTCGCCCCGAACTGGCGGGCCAGGTCGAGCTTCCCGGGGTCGAGGTCGACGGCGATGACCTTCCCTGCGCCGCTGAGGCGGGCGCCGGCGATGGCGGCGCAGCCGACGCCACCGCAGCCGAAGACGGCCACCGAATCCCCGGTGCCGACCTCGCCGGTGAACATGGCCGACCCGAGCCCGGCCATCACCCCGCAGCCGAGGAGCCCGACCGCTTCCGGACGGGCCGAGGGGTCGACCTTGGTGCACTGCCCGGCCGCCACCAGCGTCTTGTCGGCGAAGGCCCCGATACCGAGGGCGGGTGACAGTGGCGTGCCGTCGGCCAAGGTCATCTTCTGGGTGGCGTTGTGGGTGCTGAAGCAGTGCCAGGGCCTTCCCCTCCGGCACGACCGGCACTCGCCGCACACGGCGCGCCAGTTGAGCACCACGAAGTCCCCGGGCTCGACCGCAGTGACGCCGGGCCCGACCGCCTCGACCGACCCGGCGGCCTCGTGCCCGAGCAGGAACGGGAACTCGTCGTTGATGGCGCCCTCCCGGTAGTGGAGGTCGGTATGGCACACCCCGCAGGCCTGCACCGCCACCACCACCTCGCCCGGTCCGGGATCGGGCACCGCGATCGGGACCAACGAGACCGGCTCGCCCTTGCTCATGGCGACCACGCCACGGACCTCAGCTGCCATGCTCACTCCTCGTCCGGTGTCCGGCCCAGTGTGTCACGGGTGTCGTCCGTCGAGCCCGGCCCCGGCGGCTTCCGCCCGGCCGGGCAGTACGGCGAGTTCGACCAGTGCCGACCGGGCCTCGTCCGCACCGCTGACCACCGCACCGGCCCACCCGGCCGCCCTGGCCTGGTCCACGTTGACCGCGTTGTCGTCCAGGAAGAGGATGCGGGCGGGAGCAACCTCGAGCGCCGCCACCACGTGGTCGAAGATCTCGCGGTCGGGCTTGACCATGTCGAGCCGGTAGGAGAGGAAGACCACCTCGAAGAGGTCGGCGAAAGCCCATCGCGAGCTCTGGTCGGCCCAGTGGAGCTCGTTGGTGTTGCTGAGACAGCCGACCCGGCACCGGCCGGCCACCTCGCGGACCAGCTCGACCGCTCCGCCGTACACCGCCTCCGGCCACGCCCGGAAGCGCTCGAGGAAGGAATCGGCGGTGACGTCGAGGCCCCAGTCCCCGACGACGCCGGCGGCGAATTCCTCTGGTGAGCAGCGCCCCCGCTCGAAGCTCCGCACCCACGGGCAGCTCAGCCATCGCCGCCAGATCTCGCCCTCGTCGTCGATGCCCGAGAGCTCCTGCATCTGGTGCACGCCCCCCAGGCGGACCAGCACCCCGCCGAGGTCGAAGAGCACGATGTCGTAGCCGCCCTGCTCCATCTCGGAACGCTACCGCCGCCGGTGCAGGCCGGCGGCCCGTCTGCGCCTCCCGCGCCCGGGCAGAACAGCTAATCCGGTTGGGTCACCTGGACGGTGAAGCCGGGGAATGCGTTCGCCGCCGGAACCGGCACGGTGCTCGGGCCGCGGCTGAAGACCGCCTTCAGCTGGAACACCGTGTAGTACTGGACGATGGGCCAGAACCGGGGCGGGGCCAGGTCCTTGGCCTGGCAGCCGTTGATCCCGAGCTGCGCCAGTGACGCGCTGACGAAATGGTGGGAGACGGCGTAGCTGATGAGGCCGCCACCCTCCCGGATGCCGACGCAGATGTCGGTGTACGTATTGTGGCCCTCGCCCGAGATCTCGACGAGCGACCTCGGCCCCGGGAAGGCGGCGAACTCGTGGGCCACGGTCCGGGGCAGGACCGCTCGGTCGCCCTCCGCGCCGATGAGCATCACCGGCTTTTTGGACGGGGCACCGGCCGGGGCGACCGGGGCCCAGCCGATGGCGGTGGCCACCCGCGGGTCATCGAGGGCGTTGAACGCGGTTCCGCCCCCGGCCGAGTGGCCGACCGCGGCCACCTTGGACGGGTCGACGGTGCCGTGCAGCACGCCGGCGTCCTCTGACGCCGCCTCGACCACAGTGAGCGAGCGGAGCATGATGCTTCGGTCGAAGGCGGCGGTGGGCGTGGACTTGAGGCCCAGGGACTGGGCGGCCAGGCCGCGCTCGAGGTAGTCCGCGCTCACCACCACGTAGCCCCACGAAGCCATGCCCGCCAGCAGGTTCGAGTAGTAGAGCCGTTCGCCCCCGAAGCCGTGACTGAACAGGACGACCGGGTATGGGCCACCCGACCCCGGAGCGTCGGTGAAGGCGTCGATGGTGGTGGTGGTGTTGTACGCGGCCGGGAGGATGGGCTGCAGTGCGGTGGGCAGCGTCGACGCCTCGGTGTAGCTGAACCGAGGATGGCCGGAGGCCGACGCGGGGTCGGTGGGGTAGTAGACGGTGGCGAGTCGCTCGCCGAGGGTGCCGGCCGAGCCGAGGTCGAGGGTGGTGACACCGACCGTGTGGGGCCCCTGCGCCTGGTAGGCGGGCGTCGAGCTCGTGGTCGGTGCGGCCGCGGACCCGCATCCCCCGGCCACGACCGCCAGGGCCGACACCGCAGCCGCAATGCAGTAGCCGCGCTTCATGGCCTCCCTCGAGCATCGATGATCCCTGGTTCTAGCCGAGGCAGGCAGTCTGCGCCGGGACCGTCGCGACCCCCTAGTGTCGAGCCGGTGGGCGACGCGGCGAGTGCGTAGGTAAGGCCTCGCCTCGAACACAGGAGGTCCGGATGGCCAAGGTGCTGTGCGTGCTCTACGAAGACCCGGTCGACGGGTACCCCGGCGCGTACCCGAGGGACTCGATCCCCACGCTGGGCCACTATCCCGATGGCCAGACCGTGCCCTCGCCGAGCGGGGTGGACTTCACCCCGGGGACGCTGCTCGGGTCGGTCTCGGGGGAGCTCGGGTTGCGCCGGTTCCTCGAGGGGCAGGGCCATACCCTGGTGGTCACGGCGGACAAGGACGGGGTGGGATCGGTCTTCGAGCGCGAGCTGGTCGATGCCGACGTGGTCATCTCCCAGCCGTTCTGGCCCGCCTACCTCACGGGCGAGCGCCTGTCGAAGGCGTCCCGCCTCAAGTTGGCCATCACCGCGGGCATCGGCTCGGACCACGTCGACCTCGATGCCGCCATCGACCACGGCGTCACCGTGGCGGAAGTCACCTACTCGAACAGCATCAGCGTGTCCGAGCACGTGGTGATGATGATCCTGAGCCTGGTCCGCAACTACATCCCCTCGCACGACTGGGTGGTCAAAGGCGGATGGAACATCGCCGACTGCGTGTCCCGCTCCTACGACGTCGAGGGGATGGCGGTCGGATCGGTGGCGGCCGGCCGCATCGGCCTCGCCGTCCTGCGGCGGCTCAAGCCCTTCGACGTGCAGCTGCACTACACCGACCGCCACCGCCTCGCGGCCGAGGTCGAGGACGAGCTGGGGCTCACCTTCCACCCCGATGCCGCGTCCATGGTGCCGGAATGTGACGTGGTGACCATCAACGCACCGCTGCACCCGCAGACCGAGCACCTCTTCGACGACGCCATGTTCGCCCGGATGAAGCGCGGCACCTACCTGGTCAACACCGCTCGCGGCCGGATCTGCGATCGTGACGCGGTGGTCCGCGCCCTCGAGAGCGGGCAGCTGGCCGGGTACGCCGGGGATGTCTGGTTCCCCCAGCCCGCACCGCCGGACCATCCCTGGCGGACGATGCCGCACGAGGGGATGACACCGCACGTGTCGGGCACGTCGTTGTCGGCCCAGAGCCGGTACGCGGCCGGGACCCGTGAGATCCTCGAGTGCTGGCTGGCCGGCCGCCCGATACGGGAGGAGTACCTCATCGTGGACGGCGGGCGGTTGGCCGGGACCGGCGCCCACTCCTACAGCGCGGGCGGCACCGACCGCTGATCCGGGCCGGCAGGCCGTCGTCGAGACGATCTCACGCTCGGCCCCCTTCCGCCGCAAACCGGTGGATGGAGACGGCGTAGTCGCCGCCGGCGAACGGGTCACGGGACCACGTGGCCCACCGCTCGACGCAGGCCAGTCCGGCCTGACGGCAGTGCTCGTCGTAGGCGGCCAGCGGATAGCCGGGGCCCAGTTGGAAGCCGGCCACGAGCGCGCCGCGCACGGCCACGTGGCGGGCACAGCCGGCGACCAGCGCCTGGTGGGAGCCTTCGGCCGCGAAGATCGGTACGTTGCCGGCCATCAGCACGACGTCGAACCGCCGGCCCAGGTCGAGTTGGGTGATGTCGCCGACCAGCCACGTGATCTCCGGCGCCAGCCGGCGGGCGGTGGCGACCATCGACTGGTCCACGTCCACCCCGACGACCTCGACGCCGCGGCGGGCCAGTTCCCGGGCCACCCGGCCGGTCCCACATCCCGCGTCGAGCACCGACGTCGGGGCGAGGTCGGCGACCAGGTCGGCCTCCCCGTGGACGTCGACCCCCGACGCGGCCAGCGCGTCGAACCGCTGCTGGTAGCGGTCCCCGTCCCAGCCGGCCGGCCCCTCCCCCTCGACCGGCGGGTTCACGGGGCGGTGGCCCACAGGGTCGGTTGGGCCTCACCGACCGGGTCGAGTGGGTGGTACCCCGGCAGGCCCGACATGGGTGTGTCGAGGTAGACCTTGGCCTCGGGTGGTTGCGCGAACCGCCCGTGGCTCCACCGGATCTCGACGTGGCCGGCCACGGTCAGAGCCTTTCCGTCCCGGCGTGACCGGCAGGAACCGGCCCAGTCCACCCGGGGCTGCCCGGCGCGGGCCGCGGCGACATCGAAGCCCTCCAGCTCGAACTCCTCCCGCCAGTCCCACGGGCTGGCGATCCGGAAGCGGGCCGGGAGACCGCTACGCCGGTCGTGGCCGAGCACGAAATACGGCGCGCTCCCGATGCGGAGGAGCCTCCAGAGCATGGTTTCGGGAGAGGTCCCCGACGCGGTCAGCTGGTCGGTCCACCGCCGGGCTGAGGCCGCGCTGACCGCCGCGCACAGCTGCGCGTAGGCGTCCCGCGAGCGGCTGTCGGGGTAGGTGCGCCCCGACAGGGCGGTGCGCAGGGCGGCGAGCTCGTCCCGACCGCAGCGCCGGGGCTCGGGTGGAAGCGACGACAACCCGGTGGCGTCCACGCACGCCCGGTAGAGCTCGACGAACTCATCGGGAGCGACCGTCTCGTACCAGTCGTTCCGGTCCCAGGCCCCGGTGGTGGCCAGCAACCCGTCGAAGAGGCGACCGGGGGAGACGTTGGCCAGGATGTCGGATTCGTATTTGCAGCTGACCAGGTACACGTGGTCGATGCGCAGGTCGATGGGCGCCACCTCGTCTCCCGGAGGCCGCCTCCCACCGGTCCACTCGACGGTCCGGGGGACCCGGCCCCGCAGACCGTCCGGCGCCTCCAGCAGAGCGCGCCCGTTGGCGAACGACCTGGTCAGCTCGGCGGCGAACCGGCCCGCGGCGTGGACCGAGCCGAAGCGTTCCCAGGTGTCGGCGTCGATGTGCAGTTGGCCGGGCCGAGCCGCCAACGCGGCCGCCGGGTGTGGATAGGGAAGCGTTCCGAGCGCGGTACCGAGCTCGGTGACCAGGGTCCGATCATCGGGCATCGGGCTGCTCGCCGTCCGGTCCTGCGGTCATTGCGCCTGGTGGTCGCCCTTGCCGTACGAGCCGAGACGTGCCATGCAGTCGGGGTCGAGGAGCTCGAGCACGTCGTGGACGGGACCACCCTGAACGGCGCGGAGTGACTTGGCCCCGGCCGAGCCGGCGGCGGGGACATCGGTCGAGAGGACGATCAGTGGGGCGAGGTCCTTTCTTCGCCCCTGCTGGCGCGCTTCGTGGAGAACGCTCGCCTTGCCCAGCGCCTTCCACAGCACATCGGGCCGGCGAAGACCGGGCCGGGTGACCGAGAAGCCACCGGACAGGTCGAACAGCCAGAGTCCCCCTCGAGCGTCACGCGCCCGGAAGTCCACTCCGATGCCGAGCTCTCCAAAGCTGACGTTCCGTTCGATGTGCTCGAACCCGGAGACCTCGAGCGCCCGGCGGGCGAGCTCGGCCGCCTTCTGGCCCCGGGCCACGTCAAGGTCGAAGGCATCATGGCCGCCAGCGGAGGCGGATCGTCCGGGTGCCACCGTGACCCGGTGGTCCGTCCCCGGGCGGCCGGGGGCGTCGCGCGCCTCGGCGATCCGTCGTTCCGCCAGCGCCACATAGGCCTCGTCGGTGTCGAAGCCGACGTAGTGCCGCTCGGTCCGGATCGCCGCCAACGCGGTCGAGCCCGAACCCATGAAGGGGTCGAGGACGAGATCGTCACGATAGGTGAAGAGCTCGATGAGCCGCCGGGGCAGCTCGACCGGGAACGGTGCGGGGTGCCCCACCCGAGTGGCGGACTCGGACGGGATGTCCCAGACGTCGATGGTGGCGTCGATGAACTCGTCCATGGTCATGGTGCCCTCGCTCGGCAGGCCCGCCGAGGCGCGTTGGGCCGCGCTCAGGGCGCGGTCGAACCGTCCCTTGGACGCCACCACGATCCGCTCGGAGACGTCGCGCAGGACGGGGTTTCCCGGTCGCTGGTAGGTACCCCAGGCGCATGATCCACCGGCGGCGTGGCTCTTCTGCCAGATCACCTCGCCGCGGAGGAGATAGCCCAGGCCTTCGAGCAGGTCGATCACGTCCCTCGACAGTGACCGGTAGGGCTTTCGCCCCAGGTTGGCCACGTTCACCGCGATCCGCCCACCGGGTTCGAGCTTGTCGAAGCATTGGCTGAACACATCGTGAAGCATGCCGAGGTAGTCCTCGTAATCGGCCGGTACGTGCCCCGCACCGAGGACCGCTTCGTACTCCTTGCCGGCGAAATAGGGAGGAGACGTCACCACCAGGGCCACCGAGCGGTCAGCCACCTGCCCGAAACGGTCCATGTCACGGGCATCGCCCGCCCAGATGGCATCCCGCACGGCATGAGGAGCCACGTCGCAGTCATCGGAGACCAGCGGCGGGGTGAAGCGGGCGTAGAACGGCGAGGAATCGTGGGCCTCGCGGCGGCCGACCCCGAAGGAGGATGTCGAGGTGGGTCGGCGCCGGAATCCGGACCGCAGGGGTTCGACCGTGCTCATGGCCGGCCGCGCGCAGCCGGGCGGCCCGGCGTGGAGGGGAGGGCCAACGGGGATCCGGGCACGACAGTGATCATAGGAAGGCGGTGTGACGGGGCGCGGCCATCGGTCGTCGAGGCCAGGCGGACCGGTTGCCGCGCCGGAGTGCGGTCTGGTCGGATCAGCCGCCGACCAGGTGCTGGGTGATGGATTCGCCCACCACGACGCACCGGGACTGCGAGACACAACTGACCCCGGTGAGGGGTTGGGGGGCGTCCACCTCGGCCATGCTCCTCCACGGGTTGCCGGTCGGCCCGGTGAGGAACACCGACCCGGCCCGAACCGACGTGGACACCGAGCTTCCCACCATCACGCACGCATCGATTCCCGTGCAGGACACACCCATCAGCGACGCCGATGAGGCGGCCACCGGTCGGCTCGACCAGCTGCCGCCGCCGTTCCCGGTGGTGAGGATCACCCCACGGCCGTTGCGCGTCGTGTCGAGGGTGGTAGAGGTCGTCCCGACCAGGGTGCAATCGGCCCCGGCCACTCCGGCCGGGGTGGGCGCGGTCGGCGCGGTTGGCGCAGCACCGCTGGGTGCCGACACCCCTGGCGGGGTGGCGGTGGTGCCGACCCGGGCCGCCGTGGGCCGGGAGGTTGTAGCGGTGAGAGCGGTGTTTCCACCACCCGAGCTCAGACAGGAGATCCCGTCGAGGTAGCCGAGGCCGGTCGGTGTGGACAGCACGCTCCACGTCGATCCCCCGTCGACAGTCAGCGCCACCACACCGGCGACGTGATCGGGGTCGGGGCTGCGCCGGGCGGTCGCCCAGCAGTGGGCGTCGTCCGGACACGACACGTCGGTGGCGCCGCTCACACCGGCGGGCAGCATTCCCTGCTGCACCCACGCCGAGGTGGCCGAAGCCGAGGACAGGGCCGCAGCCCCCCCGGCCACGTCCCCGACGGCGGTGCACCGGTGGTCGCTCCGGCACCACACCGCGGTGATGTCGAGGAATCCGGGAGGGAGCGGCCGCGACTGCCAGAAGCGCCCCCCGTCGACGGTGGCGATGATCACCCCCTGACCGTTGGACGACAGGGCGGCCTGTCCGACAGCGACGCAGTCGCGCTGGTCACTGCAGGAGATGTCCGACAGGTGGCCGGCAGCGGGCGGAATGACCTCGGAGCTCCACTTGGCGCCCCCGTTGGTCGTGGCGATGACCGCCGCCCCGTTGGGTACTCCGGCGCCACCGACGGTCGAGCCCACGGCCCAGCAGGATGTTTCCGTCGGGCAGTCCACCGCAGTCAGTGAGTTCACCGGGGCCGGGGGGATGACCGAGGCGAAAGCGCCGACCCACGGTGAGCCGGCGGCAATGGTGGACGGCTCGGATCCCGCCGTCGAGGAGGAAGTGCAGCCGGCCGCGGCCAGAAGGAGCAGCGCCGGGACCGCCGCGCTCCGCCACCACCGGAGGCTGGCCCGTCGGACGAAGGCCGCCCTGACGCCCGGCCCGGCGCGGGGGTGCGGACGGATGACGTCGGGCCGATACGTACCGGTTCCGCGGGCGAGACGGTGGGGTGCCACGGTCCTCGCGCCGAAGCTCAGCGGACCTTGATGACGTCGGTGTGGGCCACCTTGTCATGGAAGCCCTGACGACGGCGGTCCCAAAGCGGCGAAAGGCCGGCTACCAGCGTCCAGAGCCCGGCGACCCCACCGAGGATCGGGATCCATCCGAGGACGATCCCGGGATACAGCACCAGAATCCGAAGGGCAGCGCGCGGTGGGTCGATGGACCCTCCGTTCACTTCGTCCCGAACCGCGATCCCGAGCGCCATCTGGCCGACCGTCTGGCCCCTCTCACTTCCGTTGAGGAGCGCGAAGTAGGCGATGCCGATGACGGCGAAGGCGATGCCGGTGAGAACGACACCCGCCCGCCAGCTGGCGCCGAAGACGCCGCCCTCCGACGAGCCGACGACGGCAAGGGTGACGATGAGGTGGGGGATCCCGATGATCAGGCCATCGATGATGATGGCCACCAGGCGCTGCCACCAGTCGGCCAGGGGCCGACCGAAGCGGTCGGCCGGGACCGGGACATAGCCGTACGGGATCTGGCCAAATGGCGGCGGTTGGCCATAAGGAGGCGGTTGGCCGAAGGGAATCTGCCCATAGGCCCCATAGGGAGGAGCCTGGCCATAGCGCGGCGGTTGGCCATAGGCCGGCGGCTGGCCGTAGGACGGGTAGGGCGGAGCCTGGCCGTAGGGCGGAACCTGGTCATGAGGAGGCGGCTGGCCGTAGGGGACCTGGTAGTAGGGGGCCGTCGCCTGCTCGGCGGGGGGCGGGCCGTGGGGCACTCCCGGGTCGGGCGGAGGTGGTGGCATCGGCGGCGGAGCGGTGCTGGGAGCGCTCTCTGGTGACGGAGGCGGAGGCGGCCCGGGGGGCGGGGGCTCTCCCGTGCTCTCCGGTGGCGGTCGATCACTCACGCTGAACTGGTCATCTCCCCGGCGGCAGGGCCGCTGTGATGGGTGGGTCCTCCTGGCCCTGTGATCTTGCCATGTGCCCGCGTTATCGGTCGGTGATGACCGGCGATGGCGGCGGTCGTGACGGCAGGCCGTGAGGTGGCTCCGTCTACCGTAAACACGGTGGTGATCGATCGTCATCCTGTGGACCAGGTCCGCGCCCACAGAGGGACGAGGCTGTGAACGTCATTGACTTCATCGTGCTGGCCGTGGTGGTGCTGGCGGCGGTCCAGGGACTCCGCTTGGGGGCCATCGTCCAGCTCCTCTCCTTCGGCGGCTTCCTCATCGGGCTGTATCTCGGTGCCCTGTTCGCTTCGATCACCGTCAACTGGGTCCACGGGGAGTCCTCGCGCTCGGTCGTCGCGCTGGTGACCCTCCTCGGTGTGGCCGCCGTCTGCGGCACGCTCGGCCGCGTCGTCGGCAATCTGGCCTTCAGCCGGGTGCATCGCGGGTTTGTCGGGATGGTCGATTCGGCCCTCGGGGTGCTTGTCGCCATGGCCGCCTCGTTGCTGGTGGCCTGGCTGCTGGCCAACACCTTCGTCAACAGCTCGTCGCTGCAGCTCAATGCGTCGATCGACCAGTCGCGGATCATCCGATCGCTCGATTCGGTGCTACCTGCCCCGCCATCGGTGTTCTCGAGGGTGCAGGCCTTTCTCTCTGCTGAGGGGTTCCCGCCCGTGTTCGCCCAACTGGCTCCGGCGTCGGCGGGGCCGGTCGCGCTCCCCGGGTCGGCTCAGCTCCAGCAGGCGGTGGCCCGTGACGGCGCCTCGACGGTGAAAATCGTCGGCTTCGGGTGTGGCCAGTTCCAAGAGGGTTCAGGCTTCGTGGTCGCCCCTGGGCTCGTGGTCACCAATGCCCATGTGGTGGCCGGCATCGCCGGTCCCATGGTCCAGGACGCGAGCGGGACCCACCAGACCTCGGTCGTCCTGTTCGACCCGTCCTACGACCTGGCGGTGATGCGGGTGCAGGGCCT
The DNA here is from genome assembly GCA_035949055.1 of Acidimicrobiales bacterium. Lineage (GTDB taxonomy): Bacteria > Actinomycetota > Acidimicrobiia > Acidimicrobiales > RAAP-2 > Bog-756. Next base: position 9,714 of record DASZIO010000006.1, on the reverse strand, counting down.
GAGCGAGCGGCCGTTGCCGCTCGATCCCAACCAGGTTGCCCGGGGTGTCCAGGCCGCGGTACTCGGCTACCCGAATGGAGGTCCGTTCACGGCCGTGCCTGCCGGCGTGCTCGCCGAGTTCGAGGCTCAGGGCCGGGACATCTATGGACAGGGCCTGACGCTTCGCAATGTGTACGAGATCCAAGCAGCGGTCCGGCCGGGTAACTCCGGAGGTCCGCTGGTCCAGCCCGACGGTGACGTGATCGGGGTGGTGTTCTCGCGATCGACCACCGATGGGGACATCGGCTACGCGCTCACATCGCCGGACGTGCGGTCCCGGGTGACGGTGGCCGAATCCACGTCGCAGCAGGTCGGAACCGGGCCCTGTCTGGCGGGATGAGGATCCGGTCTGTCGTCGGATCATGGAACGACCGGTCGTCGGCCGGCGGCGATGACTGCCCCCGGGTGGAGCTGCGGCTAGACATGGGATCATGACGCTGCCCATCGAGGATTACGGCCTCATCGGCGACCTGCACACCGCTGCGCTGGTCGGACGGGACTGCTCGATCGACTGGTTGTGCCTCCCTCGCTTCGATTCGGCGGCCTCCTTCGCCAAGCTCCTCGGCGACAACGATCACGGGCGATGGAAGATCGCGCCGAAGGGATCGCGCGGCGCGACCCATCGGAGGTACCGGGGAGAGACACTCGTGCTCGAGTCAGAGTTCGTGACTCGAGAGGGCACAGTCCGGGTCGTCGACTGCATGCCCATCCGTCAGGAGCACCCTGAAGTGGTCCGCCTGGTCGAGGGGGTGCGCGGCAAGGTGACGATGGAGATGAGCCTGATCATCCGGTTCGGCTACGGCCAGATCGTTCCATGGGTTCGGCGGACGGAGGGAACGCTGAGCGCCATCGCCGGCCCCGACGGTCTCTCGCTCTGGACCCCGATCGAGTCCGAAGGACGCGACTTGTCGACCGTGGCCGAATTCACCGTCTCCGAAGGTCAGCGGGTCCCGTTCTCGCTGACCTGGTTCCCGGCCAGCGAGGATCCGCCGCGACCAGTGGATGCCGGCTTTGCCATCCAGGACACCGAGCTCTGGTGGTCTGAGTGGTCATCCCAGTGCACCTATGACGGCGAGTACCGAGAGGCGGTGATCCGGTCGCTGATCACCCTCAAGGCGCTGACCTACGAACCCACCGGTGGCATCGTGGCCGCCGCCACCACCTCGCTCCCCGAGACGCTCGGTGGCAGCCGGAACTGGGACTATCGGTTCTGCTGGCTGCGCGACGCGACCCTCACGCTCGAGTCGCTGATGCGGGGCGGCTTCTACGACGAGGCCATGTCGTGGCGCAACTGGCTGCTGCGGGCCAGCGCGGGCGATCCGTCCCAGATGCAGATCATGTACGGGGCCGCCGGCGAACGCCGGCTGGACGAGTGGGAGATCGACTGGCTCCCCGGCTATGAGCGATCAGCACCCGTCCGCATCGGCAATGCCGCCGCCGGGCAGTTCCAGCTGGATGTCTACGGCGAAGTCATGTCGGCCCTCTACGAGTCGGCCCAGGGATGTGAGACCGGCGAAAGCGCGTGGGAGTTCCAGCTGGCGTTGATGGAGTTCCTCGGGGCCTCTTGGCGTGAGCCGGATGACGGGATCTGGGAGGTCCGTGGGCCACGCCGGCACTTCACCCACTCGAAGGTGATGGCCTGGGTGGCCATCGACCGGGCCATCAAGACTGCCGAGGAGTTCAATCTCGAAGGACCCCTCGACCGCTGGAAGGAAGTGCGCGAGGAGATCTTCGACCAGGTCTGCGACCTCGGGTTCAACACCGCCAAAGGGTCGTTCTCCCAGTACTACGGATCGGACGAGCTCGACGCCAGCCTGTTGATGATCCCGCTCGTCGGCTTCCTCCCCGCCCACGATCCGCGGGTGAGAGGAACCATCGAAGCCGTCGAGCGCGAACTCATGGACGGAGGGTTCGTGCTTCGCTACCGGACCAACGACACCGGCGACGTGGACGGGCTGCGTGGACGGGAGGGTGCCTTCCTGGCTTGCTCGTTCTGGCTGGCGGACTGCCTCTCGATGCTGGGCCGCGACCACGACGCCCACCAGCTGCTCGATCGGCTGATCGGCTTGCGCAACGATCTGGGTCTTCTGTCCGAGGAGTACGACCCGGTGGCGGGTCGTCTCGTGGGCAACTTTCCCCAGGCGTTCTCCCATGTGTCCCTCGTCAATTCGGCCTCGAAGATCACCGGGGAGGAAAAACCCTCCGCCCGTCACGTCATCACCGGGCTGGCCCAGCGGTCACTGGCCCGGAAGCGGAGCCGGGGCGGTGTGCTCCGCAAGAGCGGTCTCAGTGCCCGCGACATGTTCACCACTCTGGCCGGGAACGCGGGAAGTGCGGCTTCTAGAGATACGGCGGCCCTGGTATTCAGGGACGCCGCGGCCGTGCCGCCGCGTCCCACCACCCCGCCAAACGCCAAGCGCCGGGTCCGGACCAACGCCAAGGCGCGGGCCAACTCCGGCTCAGCCCCGGCGTCGGCGCCGTCCGGGAAGAGGAGCGTGGTCAAGAAGGCGGCCACCGCCGGCAAGAAGGCGAGGGCGACCCGCTCCGGTTCGGAGGAAGCCCGGGGGGACCAGGCGGCTGGGTCGGCAAAGCGGTCGGCAAGGCCGCGGACCAAGAAGGCCACGAACAAGGCTGCTCCAAAAGCAACGGCGCGCCAGGCGTCCGCCGCCAAGGCTAAGAGAGCGCCGAAGCCGGCCAGGGGCCGGGCGAGATAACCACCGGAGCGTGGCGAGATCGGAGGCGCGGAGCATGGGTGCCGGCCATCATCACCAGGACGGGGACGAACGAGCGGTGTCGGCCCCGGGCGCCGGTATCGCCGTAGCGGAAGGCGTCATCGAGCTCGACACGCTGCTCGGGGGCTGGGATCGGGTCACCGCCGGCTATGTGATCGAGGGCGACAGCCCGGTTCTGGTCGAGACCGGCAGCCAGAGCTCGGTGCCGGTCCTGCTCGACCAGCTGGCGAAGCTCGGACTGGGCGCTCACGATCTGGCTGGGGTGGTGGTCACCCATATCCATCTCGATCACGCGGGAGGGGTCGGGAACGTGGCCCGCGCCTTCCCCAAGGCCACCGTCTACGTGCACCCCAAGGGAGCCCGGCATCTGGCGGACCCGACCAGGTTGGTCGATTCCGCCGCCCGCGTGTACGGCCCCCTTCTCGACTCGCTCTACGGGCGTCTCGACCCGACCCCCACCGAACGGATCCGCGTGCTCGAGAACGGCGAGGCCATTCAGGTCGGCCCCAGGCGGGCACTCGTCGCGGTGGACTCACCCGGCCATGCCAAGCACCACATGGCCTTGCACGACACGATGAGCGGCATCCTCTTCGCCGGCGATGCGGTCGGAGTGAAGCTGCCCGATGCCGGGGTGTTGCGACCCTCGACGCCGCCTCCTGATTTCGACCTGACCGCTGCGATCAACTCGCTCCGGCGTTTCGCCGACCGGAAGCCGACCCGCCTGGCCCTCGCCCACTACGGGCTGCTCGATGATCCGCTGGCGGTGCTCGACGAAGCCGACGGCACCCTGCGGAAGTGGGCGGACGTGGCCGAGTCTGCCTATCGGGACGGCCGCGACATCGCCGCCGCGCTGGCGGAGGAATTCGAGTCGGACCTCGACGGTGTCCCAGCCGAGCACCGCCACAAACTCGAGGTCATGAACGGTGTCCACTCGAACGCGGCCGGGCTCCATCGATGGCTGGCGACCCGGCCGTCGGGGGGTGACCCGGCTGCCGAGGGACCTTGAGCCTGGCTCCTTGCGCTTCGGGTCACCCCTGTTCTCCAATGGGGGCGGGAGGGCGGTCATGATGGCAAGGGCATCGAGACGGTGAGTGTCCTCTTTGCACTGCTCGGCGCCTTCAGTCAGGGCCTTACGTCGGTGCTTCAGCGCCTGGCCAACGTGTCGGGGTCGGAGCTGGGCAGATCGGCGTGGGGCACCACCAAGTACTTGGTGCGCCAGCCGATGTGGCTGCTCGGGATGCTCACCATGGGGGGCACCTTTGTCTTCACCGCGTTGGCCCTCTACTTCGGCCAGCTGGCCACGGTGCAGCCCATCCTCGTCACCGAGCTCATCTTCACCCTCGCTCTCCGCGCCCTCTGGCTTCGGGACCGCATCGCCCAACGGACCTGGGGCGCGGCCGCCCTCTTGTGCGCCGGGCTGGGCGGGTTCCTGCTGGTGGCCGATCCGCAGGAGGGCCACGGCCACCCCGGCGTCGGCAAGTGGGCCGTCGCCATCGGCAGCCGGGGTCTCGTCGTCGTGGTGCTCGTGGTGCTCAGCCGGTGGGGATCGCCCGCCCGCCGGGCCGCGCTCCTCGGAGCCGCGGCTGCGCTGGTGTGGGCCATCGACGCCGCCTTCGTGAAGGCGGCCACCGAGGTGTTGGCCCGCCATGGGTGGTCAGGGCTGTTCGTCCACTGGCCGGTCTATGGCGTTGTCGTCACGGGCGTGCTCGGCACGGTGCTGCTGGAGGCGGCGTTCACCGCCGGGCCCTTGGCCGCCTCACAGTCGGCGCTGCTGATCGTGGACCCGCTGGCCAGCATCGCCATCGGGATCGAGCTGTTCGGCGAGCAGCTCCGCGACTCGCCGGTGGCCATCCTCCTCCAGGCCGTGCTGCTCTGCGCCATGTTCACCGGTGTGGTGCTCCTGTCGAAGTGGGCACCTCCCGAGATGGTGGCGCGCATCAAACGACCTCGCCGCGCGGACACGGCCGGCGGGGCCAGCGCCGACCTCGACCGAGATTCGATCCGGCCTGATCCGGCTCTCGGGTAGCCCATCCGTCATCCCGTGACGGGCTTCGACCCGGGGTCGAGTGCGGTCTGTCGTCGCGGAATGTGGTCGACACGACACTCCCCGTCCCGAGCGTCTGCCCGATCCAGCCGTCGTATCGAGAATCTTCCGGATCGGCGCGAGATTCCTTTGCGTGCGCGTCCAACGCTGCACTACGTTCGCCACCGATTAGGGGGGTTCGGATGGGGAAGCAATTCAAGTGGACGATGTCTGGCGTGGTGGCGGCGACTGTCGCCGCTATCTTCTTCTTCGCCTGGCCCGCCCTTCATGTGGGCGCATCTCCCTCGGACACGCCGATACCGGTCACCCCCTACAGCGGGTTCGGGGCCGGTCTGAGCCGCGCACCGTACGTGACCGACCTCACCCAGACCTCCGCCTATGTGAACTGGGCCACCACGACTAGCAATCCAGGCTCGGTCCAGGTGGCTGTGGCCACGAACGGGTCCTGTCCCTCGGGCACGACCACCTGGTCGCCTTCGGCGATTGCCGCGCCGACCTCGTTGCCGGGCCCGATCAACGGGACGTCCCCGACCGGGTCCATGACCAACCACGGCTTTACGGTGGTGACCACGGCTGAGTACCAGTGGTCGGTGCCGCTCACCGCCCTGGCGGCTGGTACCGAGTACTGCTACGCCGTGTTCTCCGGGGACTCGAGCGGGGCGACCGATCTTCTGCCCAGCTCCCAGCCGGACCAGCTCTTCACCACCCTGGATCCCGCCGGGTCCACCAAGTCGCTCACGTTCGACGTTGTCGACGACTCGGCCGAGACCTACTACGCCCTCCCCAACTCCAGCTTCCCGGGCAACCTCAACACCGACCAGGCCGCGTTGGACAAACTGATCGGGCAATCGGGGGCGCGCTTTGCCGTCCTGGCCGGCGACACCGCCTACAACAATGGCGACCAGACCAACTTCGGCGACCTCCAGCAGAGCGGCGCGGAGGTCAGCGACGTGTTCGGACCGTCGTACTGGCCCGAGACCGGCGGCATCCCCACCTTCAAGGCCAACGGCGACCACGGTCTGAACCAGGAGAGCCTCCAGATCTTCCCGACCCCGAACACCGCCTCGTCGTCGGGCGGTACCTACGCCTACGACAGCTATCCGGCCGGGTTCGGCATCACCTCGTCGTTCAACGAGCCCGACGACTGGTACGCCATCCAGAGCGGTGACGTCCGCATCTACGTCCTCGACGCCGCCTGGAACGAACAGCTGAACCAGGGGAACTCGACCGGTTCGCTGTGCCCGGGCAACACCAGCAACTGCCAGCAGTACGAGATGGACTACAACGAGCACTGGCAGACGTCCTCGGCCGAGTACCAGTGGCTCTCCCACGATCTGGCTTCTCACCCCGGCGGGGTCAAGCTCGCCGTCTTCCATTACCCGTTCCGCTCGGACACCTCGAGCCAGCCGAGTGACGTCTATCTCCAGAACAGCGCGGCCAACCCGAACGCCGCCACCAGCCTCGAAAAGCTGCTGGCGGCCAACGGGGTCGGGGCCGCCTTCGGCGGACATGCCCATGCCTACACCCGGGTCAATCCCGGTCAACCCGGACAGCAGGTCCCGAACTACGTGGCCGGCACGGGCGGCGGTGTCCTCGAGCCCGTGGACGGCGGATCGTGCGACAACGCCGGGGCGAGCGTATACGCCATCGGCTGGAGCCCGGGGACCACTCCGCCGACCGGGAGCGGGTCGAACTGTGGATCCGCGCCGGCGGGATCTTCGCTCTCCCCCGCGGACGTCTACAGCTTCTTGCAGGTCAGCGTCAGCGGCAACCAGGTGACGGTTACTCCCACCAACGCGGCCGGTCACACCTTTGATGTCCAGACCTACACGGTCGGGTCGGGGACGGGCGGATCGCCCACCACGCCGGGCAATGTGAACGCCGTGGCGACGTCTCCCACCTCCGTCCAGGTCAGCTGGTCAGCGTCGACAGAGGCGGGATCTTCGGTCAAGTCCTACACCGTGTACCGGGACGGTGCACCGATCGGTTCGGTCAGCGCGCCGACTACGAGCTTTACCGACACCGGCGCGCAGCCGGGGACGACCTATACCTACTCGGTAATCGCCGTGGACAGCGCCGGCCATACGTCTGGCCCTGGCACCTCCACGCCCGTGACCACGCCGGGCTCGGCGCCGCCTCCGCCTCCGTCTCCGGGGTCCGGCCCCTCGCCGACCACGACCCCGTGCATGACCCACCTCCCGGCCGGTTCGGTGGTGGGCTCGGCGGCGCTCGAAGACGGCTCGGGCTACTTCGAGGTCGATGCGGCCGGTGACGTGGCCGTCTTCGGAGGAGCAGCTTGCTCCGGCGCCATGACCGGCATCCCGCTCAACAAGCCGATCGTGGGCATGGCGGTCGACCCGGCCACTCGGGGTTACTGGCTGGTCGCCTCCGACGGCGGGATCTTCTCGTTCAACGCGCCCTTCTACGGCTCCACCGGGGCCATCCGGCTCAACAAGCCGGTTGTCGGCATGGCGTCGACTGAAAACGGAGGCGGCTACTGGTTCGTGGCGTCCGACGGTGGCGTGTTCACATTCGGCAACGCGCCGTTCTTCGGCTCGACCGGCAACTTGGTCCTCAACAAGCCGGTCGTCGGCATGGGTGCCGACCAGGAGACCGGCGGTTACTGGCTGGTCGCCTCCGACGGCGGGATCTTCTCGTTCAACGCGCCGTTCTACGGCTCCACCGGGGCCATCCGGCTCAACCAGCCGGTGGTCGGGATGATCGCCGCCACTGACGGCGGGGGTTACCGGCTGGTGGCTTCCGACGGCGGCGTCTTCTGCTTCGACGAGCCCTACTTCGGTTCCACCGGGAACATCGTCCTCAACCGGCCCGTGATCGCCGGGCTCAGCGACGACGCCACAGGTGGGTACTGGCTGACGGCTTCGGACGGCGGCGTCTTCTCCTTCAACGCTCCGTTCCTCGGGTCCGCCGCCTGACCCGGGGTCCCGCCAGCGCGCCACCTTTCGTGCGCGCCGAACCACACTCTGCGCCGAGAGTCCGCAGCCGCATCTCATGAGAAGGCATGAGACCATGTCGAACGGCCGGACGGTCCTTTCGCTGCCATTCGATCGGCAGTAGTCTCACATCGCTTGACTCACCAAAGGTCCATCCGGGAGTTCGGACGGAGCCGGCACAGGACAGGGGGTTGCCATGGGACAGCGAGCAAGGAGACGGATCGCCATCGGCGCGGCCGTAGCGGGACTGGTCGCCACCTTTGTCGCCTTCGTTCCCTCGGCGTACGCCGTTGCCATCACCCAGAATCCGCCAACCTCGGGGTCGGTCACGGCGAACAACTCGGCTGGCTTCAGCCAACAGCTGAGCGCAACTGGGGGTACGGGTACTTTCACCTGGGGTCCACTAACGAGTGGCGCTCCTTTGTTCACGATCTCGTCTACCGGACTCCTTGCAACGACGGGAACCCTTTCCTCTTCTCCAATTCCCTACACAGCTACAGGCATAATCAGCGACGGTATTCCGGCTGACCAAGGAACGTTTACCTTCTCGCTCACGGTTACTGGCGGCATGATAACTCAGACGTCCCCCACAACCGCTTCGATACTTCCTGATCAATCGACAAGCTTCTCAAGTCAGATCACCCAGACTGGAGGTATCGGCACTGTTACCTTTGCCAAGACGGGTGGCTCGTCACAGTTGCTTGTATCGAACAGCGGTCGGATCTCTACCACCGGATTTTTAACGGCCGGGATTTACTCCGCGTCGGGAAACATGACCGATGCCTCTGGAGACTCTGGGACATTCACCTTCACGCTGACCGTACAAGCCCCGAACCTACCGGGAGCACCGACGAGCGTCACGGCCCAGGGGCAGTACCAGCAGGTCACGGTTCACTGGTCTCCGCCTGCCTCCGACGGGGGAAGCCCGATCACGGGATACGTGGTTACACCTTCGGCAGGCACACCGGTCACGGTCGGCAACGTCACGAAGGCCGTGGTGTCTGGCCTGACGAACGGGGTCTCCTACACCTTTCAGGTGGCGGCCATCAACGCCGCTGGGACGGGGCCGAACTCCGCTTCATCCAGCCCGGTTTCGCCCTTTGCGGCCGGCTACTGGCTGGTGGCTTCCGACGGCGGTATCTTCACGTTCGGCCCGAACCAGCCGTTCTTCGGTTCGACTGGCGGCACGCCCCTCAACAGGCCCATCGTCGGCATGGCGGTGACGCCTGACGGCGGCGGCTACTGGCTGGTGGCTTCCGACGGCGGGGTCTTCAGTTTCGGTGATGCCGCGTTCTACGGTTCCGAGGGAGGCCAGCCTCTCAACCAACCAATCGTCGGCATCGCCTCCACCCCCAGTGGTCTGGGCTACTGGCTCGTCGCCGCCGACGGAGGGGTATTCACTTTCGGCGACGCCCCGTACCTGGGTTCCGAGGGCGGTCAACCCCTGAGCACCCCGATAGTGGGGATGGGAGTGTCGACCAGCGGCCTGGGGTATTGGCTGGTCGGTTCCGACGGTGCCGTCTACCCCTTCGGCGACGCCGGCAACTCCGGGTCCGAGGCCGGACAACCCCTGAGCCAACCGGTCGTGGGAATGGGCGTGACCGTGGACGGAAACGGGTACTGGATGGTCGCCCGGGATGGCGGGATCTTCAGCTTCGGCGACGCCGGCTTCCACGGATCGGCGGGTGGAACCGTCCTCAACCAACCGATCATCGGCATGTCGGTTTCCCCTGACAGCTTCGGATACTGGCTGGCCGCTTCCGACGGCGGGATCTTCACCTACGGGAGTGCCTCGTTCAACGGCTCTTTCGGAGGCGACCCGCCCCCATCCCCGGTGGTGGCGGTGGCCACCAACTGAGCGGCAGGCAGTTCAACTCGACCCCCGCCTAACCGCCTACGGCGCTCGCCAGTGGCGGACCTCGTGATCCTCGCCGACAACGCGGAA
>DASZIO010000005.1:0-41625 GCA_035949055.1 Acidimicrobiales bacterium | reverse complement strand
CCTCCAGGCCCTGTCCGCGGTGGGACAGCCCCGGCTGATGAAGGTGTGGAGCGACGCCCTCGACCACCATGGGCTGGTGGCGGGACAGGTCCTGCTGGCCCCGCTCGATTTCGTCCACCGCAGCCAGTACCTCCACGCCCGGCGCACCCTGGTCCGGCTGCTCGATCTCGGGGTCGTCCCAGTGGTCAACGAGAACGATGCGGTCGCCGACGAGGAGATCCGATTCGGTGACAACGACCGGCTGGCCGCGCTGGTGGCCCACTTGGTCGCGGCCCGGCTTCTCGTCCTGCTGACCGACACGGCCGGGCTGTTGACCGAAGACCCCCGCCGGGCGGACGGCGGGTCGCTCATCGAGGAGGTGGTCGAGATCGACCACGAGCTCGAGCGCATCGCCGGGGGACCGGGCACCCGGGCGGGGAGCGGCGGCATGGGCTCGAAGCTGGCCGCGGCCAAGATCGCGGTGTGGTCGGGTGTGGAGGCGGTCATCGCCGACGCGTCGCGGCCCGGCGTCCTCGCCGCGGTGACCGGGTCCGCTCCCGGCGTGGGCACCCGCTTCCGGCCTCGCGACCGCCGACTCCCGGCCCGCAAGCTGTGGATCGCCTTCGCCATCGGGGCGTCGGGGACCATCGAGGTGGACGGCGGAGCGCGCCAGGCGCTGGTCGAGCGGGGACGGTCGCTCCTGTCTGCGGGGGTCCTCGCCGTCCGCGGCCGGTTCGACGCCGACGACGCGGTCGAGATCGTCGGCCCGGACGGCGCCGTCTTCGCCAAGGGCCTGGTCCGCCAGCCGTCGACCGTCGTGGCGGACTGGGCCGGCCGCCGGTCCGACGAGCTCCCCGAAGACGTCTCGCCCGAAGTGGTCCACCGGGACGACCTGGTCGTCCTGGCCTAAAGGGCGGCGCCACCCATCGGGAGCCACCAACAGGGGCACTACGCTGACACGGTGCCAACCAGCCCTTCGCCCTCCCTGATCGAGCTCGCCGCGCGGGCTCGGGACGCCGGCCGGATCGTGGCGCGGGCCTCGGCTGCGGCCCGGGACGAGGCGCTCTGTGTGGCGGCCGAGCTGCTGGATGAGCGGTCTGACCGGGTGCTCGAGGCGAACGCCGCCGATCTGCACCGCGCCGAGCGGGCGGGGGCCGACCCCACCTCCCTCGACCGGCTGCGGCTCGATCCCCACCGCAACGGTGCCATGGCCTCGGGGCTTCGCGCCCTGGCCGCCCAGCCCGATCCGATCGGCGAGGTGGTCGACGGGTGGGTGCGTCCCAACGGTTTGCGGGTCGAGCGGGTCCGCGTCCCCCTCGGAGTGGTCGGGATCATCTACGAGAACCGGCCCAACGTCACGAGCGATGCGGCCGGCCTGTGCCTCAAGTCCGGCAACGCGGTCATGCTGCGGGGGTCGTCCTCGGCGATCGGCTCCAACGCGGTGATCGCTTCGGCCCTGCGGGACGGGCTGGACAAGGTCGGTCTCCCCGCCGACGCCATCGGGCTGGTCGAGGACCCCACTCGGTCCTCGGCGGTTGCCTTCATGCAGCTCGAAGGGTTCATCGACTGTCTCATCCCGCGCGGTGGCCCCTCCCTGGTGGCATCGGTCGTCGAGCACGCCACGGTGCCCTATGTGCTCGACGGCGCCGGCAACTGCCACGTCTACGTGCACGCCGGCGCCGATCTGGCCATGGCCGAGGCCATCGTGGTCAACGCCAAGACCCAGCGTCCAGGCGTGTGCAACAGCGCAGAAAGCCTCCTGGTCGACTCGGCGGTGGCTCCGGCCTTCCTGCCTCGGCTGCCCGCGGCCCTGCCGGGTGTCCGGTTGCTGGGGGACGCCGGGGCTCGGGCCCTGCTCCCCGGCGCGGGCGAGGCCACCGACGAGGACTTCGCCACGGAGTTCCTCGGTCTGACCTTGTCCGTGGCGGTGGTCCACGATCTCGACGCCGCCATCGACCACATCAGCCGCTTCGGGTCGGGTCATTCCGAGGCCATCGTGACGTCCGACCTGCTCGCCGCCCAGCGATTCACGAGCGAGGTGGATGCCGCCGCCGTGGTGGTCAACGCCTCGACCCGGCTGGTCGACGGCGAGGAGCTCGGCCTGGGGGCGGAGATCGGCATCTCCACCCAGAAGCTGCACGCCCGGGGGCCAATGGGGCTCCGGGAGCTCACCTCGGTCAAGTTCGTGCTGACGGGCAGCGGGCAGGTGCGGGCATGACGGGGGCGGTCGACCCGACGGACCCGGCCGCTCCCGGCCACCACGCGGTGGTCTCGGGCTTCCCGGTGCCCGACGCCCCCCGCTTCCGGTCGATCGGCGAGGTGCGCGAGGGGCTGGCCGCTGTCGACTATCTGGCCGACGACGGCATCGCCGGGGTGGTCTTTTTGGCCGACCGCCTGGCCAAGCCGGTCCTGGTCGAGGGTCCGGCCGGGACGGGCAAGACCGAGTTGGCCAAATCGGTGGCCCGCCTGACCGGGAGCCGTCTCATCCGGCTGCAGTGCTACGAGGGGCTCGACGAGTCGAAGGCCCTGTACGAGTGGAACTACAAGAAGCAGCTGCTCCGGATCCAGGCCGACGCCGACCAGACCTGGCAGGAGCTGGAGGAAGACATCTTCTCCGAGGAGTTCCTCCTCACCCGTCCGCTGCTCGAGGCCATCCGCTCCCCCGATCCGGTGGTGCTCCTGGTGGACGAGGTCGACCGCGTCGAGCTCGAGACCGAGGCGCTGCTCCTCGAGATCCTGTCGGAGTACCAGGTGTCGATCCCCGAGCTCGGGACGGTGCGGGCCACCCGCATCCCCCTCGTCTTCCTCACCTCGAACAACACCCGCGAGCTGTCCGAGGCGCTGAAGCGGCGCTGCCTGTACCTCCACATCGACTATCCCCAGCTCGACCGGGAGCGGGCCATCATCGAGGCGCGGGTGCCGGGCATCAGCCAATCGCTGGCTGACCAGGTGGCCCGCATCGTGCGCTCCATCCGTACGCTCGACCTCAAGAAGGACCCCTCGGTGTCCGAGACGCTCGACTGGGCCCGCACCCTGGTGGTCCTCGGCGTCGAGTCGATCGATGTCGACCAGGCCCGCGACACCCTTCACATCCTGTTGAAGTACCAGACGGACATCGACCGAGCGGCCAAGGAGCTCGCCGGCGTGCCGCCTCCCGACTGACGCCGGGGCTGTCGCATGCTCGACCTGCTCACCGGCTTCGTCACCGAGCTGCGGGCGGCCGGTATCCCCGTGTCGCTCACCGAGCACCTCGACGCGGCCGAGGTGCTCCGTCACATTCCGATGGAGGACCGCGAGGCCATGAAGTACGCCCTCGGGGCCAGCCTGGTGAAGACGTCGTCGCACTGGCGCGCCTTCGAGACGGCCTTCGAGATCTACTTCTCGCTGCGCGGGCCCGAGTACCGGATCGACGACGAGCACGACGGCGAGGTGGAGCCCGGGGCCGAGACCGGACCGGCCGGCGACGGCGACCGGCGCGGGCCGGGACGGGGCACCGGCTCCGGTGGTCAGGAGGGGATGACTCCCGAGGAGCTCGCCGACCTGCTCTACAAGGCCCTGTTGGGGGCCAACGACGCCCTGGTGGCGGCGGTGGCCCGGCAGGCAGTCACCCGGTATGCCGGCATGGAGGCCGGGCGCCCGGTGGGGGGCACCTACTACCTCTACCGCACGCTTCGCAACCTCGATCTCGACGGCGTGCTCGACCGGTTGGTGGACCAGGCCCAGGCCACCACGCCGGCGGTCGGCGGCGATGCGGACGGCGACGGAATGCCGGCCGGCCTCACCGCCCTGGAAGAGCGGTTGCTGCGCGACGAGTACCAGTCGCGCATCGACCAGCTCCGCAAGGAGATCGAGAACGAGATCCGACGGCGCCTGGTGGCCGATCGGGGCAGCGAGGCGCTGGCCAAGTCGCTGCGCAAACCGTTGCCCGAGGACATCGACGTGATGCACGCCACCCGCGACGAGCTGGTGGCGCTGCGCAAGTCGCTGCAGCCGCTGTCGCGCAAGCTGGCGGTGCGCTTGGCCCGCAAGCGCCGCCACGGGCGCAAGGGCCCGCTCGACTTCCGCTCGACGGTCCGCCACTCGCTGTCCACCGGGGGCGTGCCGCTCGAGCCGCGCTTCCGCTACCCCCGTCCCTCCAAGCCCGAGATCGTGGTCATCGCCGACATCTCGGGATCGGTGGCCTCCTTCGCTCGGTTCACCCTCCATCTGGTGCACGCCATCAGCTCGCAGTTCTCCAAGGTGCGCAGCTTCGTGTTCATCGACGGGATCGACGAGGTGAGCCGGTTCTTCGAGGGGTCCGAGGACCCCGCCGACGCGGTGCACCGGATCAACACCGAGGCCGACGTGATCTGGGTCGACGGCCACTCCGACTACGGCCACGCGCTGACCGTCTTCTCGGAACGATGGGGGGAGGAGATCTCGCCGCGGACGAGCGTCCTGCTCCTCGGCGACGCCCGCAACAACTATCACGCCTCCCAGGCGTGGGTGGTCAAGGACCTCCAGGCGCGGGCCCGTCATGTCTACTGGCTGAACCCCGAGCCCCGCGCCTACTGGAACTCGGGCGACTCCATCGTGGGGGAGTACGCCATCCACTGCGACGACGTGGTCGAATGCCGCACGCTCCGCCAGCTCGAGCAGTTCGTCGGGGGCCTGGCGTGACCGACGGATTCGACGGTCTGGCCGGGGCGGGCGGGACCGGCGCTGCGGACGAGGCGGGAGCGATGGCTGCGGCGCGCGCCGTGCCCGCCGGGGTGCGCGCCGTGCCCCCACCGGCTCCCGCCGCCACCCGCCTGGTCCTCATCCGGCACGGCGAGGCCGTGTGCAACGTCTCGGGGGTGTGCGGGGGCCCGGCCGGGTGCCAAGGGCTCACCGCGCTCGGTCGCCGGCAGGTCGAGGCGTTGCGTGACCGGCTGTTCGTCAGCCGGGAGCTGGCCGGGACGGACGCCCTCTACGCCAGCGTGCTGCCGCGGGCGGTCGAGACGGCCGAGCTGGTGGCGCCGGCCCTCGGTGCGGTCGAGGCCGGAGGCCGGCTCGGCCCACCGCCAACCCTGGTGACCGACTGTGGGCTGTGCGAGCTCCACCCCGGGGAAGCGGACGGGCTGACCTGGATCGAGTTCGGCGAGCGCTTCGCCCCGATCGACTGGGACGAGGACCCGGGCCGGCCCATCGCCCCGGGCGGCGAGAGCTGGACCGGGTTCGTCCAGCGGGTGGCCGCCGCCCTCGACGCGCTGGTCCGCCGCCACCCCGGCCAGCTGGTCGTGGTGGCCTGCCACGCCGGTGTGGTCGAAGCGTCCCTGCTGGCCAAGCTGCCGGTGGCCGGAGGGTTGGCCGGGGCCCGCCTCCAGCTGCAGACCCGCCATGCCTCGATGACCGGGTGGGAGGTCAGCGGGGGGCGCTGGCGTCTGCTCGGCTACAACGACGCCGCCCACCAGCTCTTGACCGAGCTGTCACCGGAGACGGTCGCGGTTCAGCAGGCGTAGTCGTTGTCGAAGTTGGTGTCCATCCCGCCGAGGGCCAGCGGGAAGCTCGGCGAGCCGTACTGGACCAGCTGGACGGGACCGGTCGGCAGCTGGGCGGAGGAGAAGAGCGCCCGCACGTTGGCACAGGTGTCTGCCGGGTCGTGCTGCCACGACGCGGCCCAGTAGGGCACCCGCGGCTGGTAACTGCCCACCACTGTGTTCCAGACCCCGGGGCTGGCGTAGATGCCGACGCTGTTGAGGCCGACGAAGTGGAGGCCGTCGATGGCCCCCTGCACCAACGAGGCGTTGGCGGCCGTGTCCCCGCTCCAGAAAGGACCCGACTCGACGTCGAGCCACCAGGGCACTGCCGCGTTGACGCCCGCCGCCGCCGCCTTCTGGAAGGCGTCGATGGCCGTGTTGAACCCGAAGTTGCAGGCCGGGGGTGACTCCGTGCCCGCGCAACCTCCGTCGAGGCTGGTCGGGGCGTTGCCGAAGGTCAGGAAGGCGTAGAGGTTGAGGCCGCCGCCGGCCCAGGCCGCCTCGTCGGACAGGCAGGAGTTCACCCCGCCCATGGAAGAGCCCACCACCTCGACCAGACCGATCACGTGAGGAGCCGGTGGCTCGTTTCCGCACTGGAAGTTGGAGATGTCGTAGCCGAAGCTGCCCGACGGGTAGGACGAACCGGTGAAGCTGCCGCTGGCGTCGGCCTGGGCCATCCCCACGACCGGCCGGTTGAGCACCTGGGGGGCCGATCCCCAGTAGGTGGCGTCGCCGAACGCCGACACCAGCCCGTTGTTGTTGGTGAACCAGTAGCCGCCGCCGTCGGCGCTGGACGCCATGGCCACCACCGGCCGCTGCTTGGGCACGTTGCCGAGCGACCCGAAGAACTGGGCGTCGCCGAAGGTGAACACCCCGCCGTCGGAGGCGGTGAACCAGTAGCCATGCCCGCTCGGCGTGGCGGTCATCCCGACGATGGGTTTGTTGAGGTGGATGCCCCCGGTCGAGCCGTAGAACTGGGCGTCCCCGAAGGAGAAGATGCCGCCGTCGGCCGCCACCAGCCAGTAGCCGCCCCCGTCGGAGGTGGCGGCCATCCCGACCACCGGCTGGTTGAGCCGCTGGCCTCCCATGGAGCCATGGAAGGACACGTTGCCGAAGGTGAAGATGCCGCCGTCGGAGGCCACCAGCCAGTAACCCGTGCCGTTCGGGGCGGCGGCCATGCCGACCACCGGCTGGTTGAGGCGGATGTTGCCTGTCGAGCCGTAGAACTGGGCGTTGCCGAACGAGAAGATCCCGCCGTCGGAGGCCACCAGCCAGTAGCCGCCGCTGTTGGGCGTGGCGGCCATCCCGACCACCGGCTTGTTGAGCGCGATGTTGCCAGTCGAACCGAAGAACGGCGCCCCGGCAAAGGAGAAGATCCCGCCGTCGGAGGCCACCAGCCAGTAAGCGGACACCCCCGCACTCCGAGGGGTCGCCGCCGCCGCACGACCCCGCGCTCCTCCGGTCATCAGCGGGAGTGCGAGAGAGGCGATGAGGCACACCAACCCGGCCGTCAGCGCCACCGCCACCAATTTCCCGGTGGGCCCTTCCCTTCTCGGTGCGGCGCGGACAGGACGGGCGGGGGAAGGGAGGAACATGGCGGGTGGCGGCTCCATGGGTCGGCGTTCGTTGTGCCCCGGACGATGTCGCTGGCATGGGAACCGGTGGTCGTGAACGGCATCGACCGCCACCGGGACCGGACCAGTCTGGTGGGTGACCGGGGGCCGGTCAATGACCCCCACTCGCCAGGGTTTCTCCGCCGCGGTGCGCGCTCAGTCCCGGAGTAGCTCGGCGATGCCGTAGGCCAGGTCGAGTGACTGACGCGCGTTGAGCCGCGGGTCGCACGCCGTGGTGTAGCGCTGGTGGAGCTGGTGCTCGGTGATCTCCTCGACGCCGCCCAGGCACTCGGTCACGTCATCCCCGGTCAGCTCTACGTGCACCCCGCCCGGCCAGGTACCCATCTCGCGATGGGACTGGAAGAACGCCTTGAGCTCACCGATGATGTCGTCGAACCGCCTGGTTTTCTGTCCGCCTTCGGCGGTGAACGTGTTGCCGTGCATGGGGTCGCACACCCAGACCACCGGATGCCCCTCGTCGCGGACGGCCCGGAGCATGGGGGGCAGGGCCGATTCCACCGCCTCGACGCCGAGGCGGGTGATCAGGGTGAGGCGCCCGGGGATGCGTTCGGGGTTGAGGCGCTCGCAGAGGCCGACGACGTCGTCGGGCCCGGCCGACGGGCCGACCTTGGACGCCACCGGGTTGTGGATCCCGGCCAGGAACTCGCAATGGGCTCCGTCCAGCTGTCTCGTGCGCTCACCGACCCACAGCATGTGGGCCGAGCAGTCGTACCACCGGTCGGTGAGCGAATCCCGCCGGGTCAGGGCCTCCTCGTAGTCGAGGATGAGGGCCTCGTGGGTGGTCCAGAAGTCGACCTCGTGCAAGGTCTCCTCGCCGGTGAGGTCGATGCCGCAGGCGGCCATGAACCGAAGGGCGCTGTCGATGCCCTCGGCGATGGCCTCGAAACGCTGCCCCTCGGTGGAGGAGGCCACGAATTCCTGGTTCCAGGCATGGATCTGGCTGAGGTCGGCGAAGCCCCCCTTGGTGAAGGCCCGCAGCAGGTTGAGGGTGGAGACCGACTGTTGGTAGGCGGCCACCAGCCGCCTCGGGTCGGGGATCCGGGCCTCGTGCTCGGGCAGGTCGTCGTTGACCATGTGGCCGCGGAAGGCGTCGAGGAGCTGGTCGCCGATCTGTTCGGTGGGGGAGCTGCGCGGCTTGGCGAACTGCCCGGCGATGCGTCCCACCTTCACCACTGGCACCCCCGCGCCATAGGTGAGAACCACCGCCATCTGGAGGATGACTTTGAGCTTGTCCCGGATGGCATCGGCACTGAACTCGGCGAACGATTCGGCGCAGTCCCCGGCCTGGAGCACGAAGGCGCGACCTTCCGCCGCCTGGCCGAGCGCGTGGGTGAGGTGCCGGGCCTCCCCGGCGAACACCAGCGGCGGGAGCCCGGCCAGCTGGGCGTGGACCCGCTTGAGCTCGTCCTCGTCGGGCCAGTCCGGCTGCTGGGCGGCGGGGCGCGAGCGCCACGAGTCGGGCGCCCACTCGGTGGGCGGGTCGGGGTCGGCCACCGCACCAGCGTAAGGCCTCCAGACCTAGGCTCCGGTCATGCCACCCTTTCGCTTCGGAGTCCAGCTGTCCAAAGCCGAGTCGGCCACGGCATGGCGGGCGACTGCCCGCAAGATCGAGGACCTCGGGTACTCGTCCCTGTTCATCCCCGACCACTTCGAGGACCAGTTCGGCCCGCTGGTGGCACTGACGGTGGCGGCCGAGGCCACCTCCACGCTGCGGGTCGGGTCCTTGGTCTTCGGCAACGACTACCGCCACCCGGTGGTGCTGGCCAAGGAGGTCGCCAGCCTCGACCTGTTCTCGGGCGGCCGGGTCGAGTTCGGACTGGGTGCCGGTTGGATGACGAGCGACTACGAGCAGTCGGGGATCCACCACGACCGCGCCAGCATCCGCATCTCCCGCATGGCCGAGAGCCTCACCATCATGAAGGCCCTCTGGTCGAAGGGTGAGGCCAGCTACCAGGGTGAGCACTACCACGTGACCGGGGCCATCGGCGCACCCACTCCGGTGCAACGCCCGCACCCACCCATCATCATCGGCGGCGGCGGGCAACGGGTGCTCTCCATCGCCGGTCGGGAGGCCGACATCGTCGGGGTGAACCCGAGCCTCGCGGCCGGCTATGTCGGCCCCGAGGTCCTCGAGACGACGTCGGCCGACTATTACCACCGACGGATCGAATGGGTCAGGGAGGCGGCCGGAGCGCGCTTCGACGAGCTCGAGCTCCAGTGCCTCACCTTCCTCGTCCAAATCGTGCCCGACCGCGCCGACGCAGTCACCCGACTGGCCGGCGCCCTCTCGGTCCCGCCCGAACAGGTCGAGGGTTCACCGATAGCGCTCATCGGGAGCACGGACGAGATCACCGAGACGCTGCGGCGTCGCCGGGAACTGTTCGGATTCAACTACGTCGTGGTCCACGAGGCGGAGATGGAGGCGTTCGCGCCGGTGGTGGCCGCGCTGAGGGGAACCTAGCCAGCCGTGCCCGCCACCCGGATCGGCATCTTCGGTGGCACGTTCGATCCCGTGCACTCGGCCCACCTCGAGGTGGCCGAGTCGGTTCGGCAGTCACTCTCGCTCGATCGCATGCTCTTGGTGGTGGCCAATGCGCCCTGGCAGAAGGAGGGGGAGCGGCCGCTCACGCCGGCCGAGGACCGCTGGGCCATGGTCACCGCCGCCGTGGCGGACCGGCCCGATCTCGAGGCCTCCCGGCTCGAGATCGACCGAGGGGGCCCGACCTTCACCATCGACACCGTGCGCCAGTTGCGGGCGTCCCATCCCGGGGCCGACCTCTTCCTCGTGGTCGGCTCGGACGTGGTGCCCACCCTCGAGACCTGGCACGAGGAGGCCGCCCTCCGGCGCGAGGTGACCCTCGCCGTGGTCGGACGCCCCGGGGCCCCTCCGGTGGAGCCCCCCGAGGGGTGGGCGGCCGTTCAGGTCCCGGTCGCCCCCTCCGACCTTTCGAGCACCGACCTGAGGCAGCGCCTCGAGGCCAGGCAGCCGGTGGACGGCTTGATTCCCGAGACGGTCATCCGTTGCATCCGGCAACGTGGTCTGTACGCTACGGGGAGATGACAGCGCGGATGACGCACACGAGGTCGGGAGCGCCCCCCGGCCCGACCGACCCCGTCAGCACTGTCGGCACCCGAACCCGGGCCACGCCGGCGGTCGTCCGCCCCGAGGTGGCTCCCGAGGCGCCCTCCCTCGTACCGCCGGACGAGGGGGCCGCCCCCGACCCCGCTCCCGCCACCCCGGCCACCACGGCCCGGATCGATCCCCCGCCCGCCCCGGCGCGGCCCCGACCGGACGACCGTCGGGCCCAACGGGCGGCTCGTCGCCACCGTCGTCGGCTCGCTGCCTGGTGCGCCGTCCTGGTCGCCTTCTGCTTGGCCGTGACCATCCTGATCGTGACGATGGCCGGCAACCGTACGCCCGGGCCCCAGGCGATCGCCGCCGTCGCCCCGGCCTCCCCGCCGGCGGCCGCTCCGACCGGTGTGTCCCATCCGATGGCGAACCGTGGCGCCGAAGGCCCGGGAAGAGGCCGCCGTTGAGCTCCTTTGGGGCCACGGCCGTCGAGGACGGGGGTCCGGCCGTGCCTGACGACTGCCTGGTGGCGGCCCGGGCCGCCGACTCCAAGTCCGGTGAGGACATCGTCATCCTGGCCATGGCCGAGCTGTTGGGACTCACCGACGCCTTCGTGATCACGAGCGGCCGTAACCGGCGCCAGGTGCGGACCATCGTGGACGAGATCGAGCGGCAGGTGCACGAGCGTGGCGGTCGGAAACCCACCCGGGTCGAGGGGCTCGACGACGCCCGCTGGGTGCTGATGGATTACGGCGACTTCCTGGTGCACGTGTTCCTCGACGAGGCCCGCCATTTCTACGATCTCGAGCACCTGTGGTCCGGGGCCCCCCGGCTGGAGTGGGACGGGCTCGCTCCTCCGGACCCGTCGGCCGGGTCAGGAAGTGGGGGCCTGGGGTAGGTATTTGAGGTAGTTGACCGGCCCCGGTACCTGGGCGCCGCTGGCGGTTGGCACCGCGATGGGCGTGCCAGCGATCTCGAAGCTCACCCCCGAGATCGCAAATGGCGGCTGGGTGGCGGTGAACACGATCTGCGCGATGGCGAGGGTCTGGTCGGGCCCGACCACCACGGGGTTGGCGCCGGTGAAGTTGACGGTGGCGATGGTGCCGGAAACCGTGACCGACACCTGCGCCTTGGTTCCGGTGAGGAAGCTCTGGTACCCGAGGGCCGATTCCTCGGCGGTCGGTCCCTCGAGCAGCGCTCCGATGAGCTCGTTCAGGGTGTCGGCCAGCGTCGTGGGCACCGCGACATCGCGGGAGACGCCCACCACATGTTGGTTGGTGGCGACGAGGAAGATCGTCTCGCGTACGCCCACGCTCGGGGACACAGAGGTGGTGGGCGTCGAACCGGAACCGGGGCTGAGCAGATGAAACGGGACGTCGGACCGGGCGATGGCGGTCGGACTGCCACCGGTCGGGATGCCGCAGGCCGCGGTGAGCAACCCGGCCGTGGCCAGGGCGGTGGCGAAGGCGGCCCGGGCCCGGGTCATCAGGCCCTCCACTCGCCGTCGGTGGAGAGCGGCAGCTCGACGACGAACCGGGTGCCGTGCCCCGGGGCATCCTCGACCCAGACCGCGCCGCCGTGCAGGCGGACGTGCTCGGCCACCAGGGACAGGCCGAGCCCCGTGCCCTCACTGGTGGACCGCTGGCCGGCCCGGCTGCCCCGGTAGAAGCGTTCGAAGAGGTGCTGGCGCTCGTGGAGGGGGATGCCCGGGCCGTTGTCCTCGATGACCACCCGGATGGTCCGGGGCGGTTCGCTTCCGTTGGCCCCGGTTGCTCTCGGGTTGCGCTCGACCGACACCCTGGTCACACCACCGGCGTACAGCGACGCGTTTTCCATCAGGTTGGCCATGACCCGCTCGAACCGACGTTTGTCGACTCGCAGGCGCAGCCCCTCGACCCCCGGTCCCACCTCCACCGGGATGGCGGCGGCCGCCCCTTTGCCCTCCCCGCCGAGCGCGGCGGAGGCGGTGACGGCCCGCCGGACCAGCTCGCCCGGGTCCACCTCATCGAGCGAGAGCTCGGCCGACCCGGCGTCGAAGCGCGAGATCTCGAGGAGATCGTCGACCATCCGGGTGAAGCGCCGGAGGTCCCCGTCCAACAAGTCAAGAGCGCGCCGGGCCCGGGGTTCGAGCTCGTCGCGATGGCCCTCCAGGACCCCGACGGTGGCGGTGAGGGTGGTGAGTGGGGACCGGAGCTCGTGGCTCACGTCGGAGGTGAAGCGGGCCTCGCGCTCGATGCGCTCCTGCACGTTGGCCGTCATCCGGTTGAACGCCGCCGCCAACTCCTGCAGATCGACGTCGTCGCCCGCGTCCACCCGGGTGTCCAGCTGGCCGCCAGCCACGGCCACGGCGGCATCGGTCACCCCGGACAACGGTTTCAGGGCCCGGCCGCTCGCCCACCGGCCGAGGGCCGCCCCGGCCAGCGTGGTCACCAACGCCGCCGCAGCTAGGGCGAAGGCCAGGGTGCGCAGGGTGCCGGCCAGCTCCTCGAAGGAGAACACCTCGAAATAGGTGGCATGCACGGTCGGCAGGGGCACCCCGATCACGAACTGGGGCGTCCCCCCGTTGGAGAACAGCTGGGAGGCCGGTGTGCCCGACAGGACGAGGGTGCGCTCCTTCTGCGGGATGGCGCCTTGGCCGACCGAGATCGACGTGGCGTACCACTGGCCATTGGTGTGCAGGACGGACCGCGAGCCGGGCACGGTGTCTGCTTCCTCGAGGAGCGCGATGATCTGGGTGCTGTTCGACCGCAGCGAGCTCTGTATGAGCGAGGCGTTGGCGAAGGCCTGACGTTGGTCTGCGCTCTGGCGCTCGTTGAGGAAGCTCTGCCGGACGGTGAAGTAGGTGATGCCGGCCATGAGGGCCGAAAGGGCGAATGCGCCGATGGCGATGGTCGCCGTCACCCGGGCCCGGAGGCCGAGCCCACCGGACAAGTGAGTCCGGTGTGGTCGTCTCCCGCTGCCGTTCCGCCCGTCGCGCCGGGTGCTGCCGTCCACGGCGGGGTCGGCGTCCACATGATCCGCCGGGCGCATCGGCTACACCGCCAGCTTGTAGCCCATGCCCCGGACGGTGAGGATGAAGCGCGGGTTGGCCGGCTCGGGCTCGACCTTGGTCCGCAGCCGGCGCACGTGTACGTCCACCAGGCGGCCGTCGCCGAAGTAGTCATAGCCCCACACGCGCTCGAGCAGGTGCTCGCGGCTCAGCACCTTGCCTGGGTGGTCGGCCAGTTCGCACAGCAGGCGGAACTCGGTGCGGGTACAGTGGACCTCCTCGCCGCCTCGTCGGACCACGCCGGCGTCCGGCTCGATCTCCACGTCGCCGAAACTCAGCACTGACGGACTGGCGTCGTCGGGGCGGGATCGGCGCAGCAGGGCTCGGATCCGGGCGGCGAGCTCCTTGGCCACGAACGGCTTGGTCACGTAGTCGTCGGCTCCGGCCTCGAGCCCGGCCACCACGTCGTGGGTGTCGGTGCGGGCGGTCACCATGATGATGGGCACCGTGCTGTGGCGCCGGAGGGAGCGACAGGTCTCGAACCCGTCCATCCCGGGCAGCATGAGGTCGATGAGCACGAGGTCCGCCGGCTCGTCGGCGAAGCGGTCGACGGCCTCCTCCCCGTTCGGCACGTCCTCGACGGTGTATCCCTCGTCCTCGAGCGCCAGACGGATCGACGAGCGGATCCGTCTGTCATCCTCGACGACCAGGATGCGGCTCATGCCGCGATCATGGCACGGCCCCTTGGCCGTGGCCGGCCACCGACGGCCCAGAGCGAGGGCGCCGGCCGTCGAGCCGGGACCGCCGCGAGGTCAGGAGTTGAGCCAGATCTGGGTCGGCCAAACGGCCCCGGTGATCATCCCGAAGGCCTTGCCCCCGGCCGGTGTGGTCGGGTTGTTGAAGTTCTGCACCTTGGGCTGGGCGCCGATCGACCAGACGGTGCGGTCAGTCCAGATATACGGGATCTCCGACCCCATGAGCTGGCCCACCTGCTGGTAGGCGGCAGTCCGGTCCGATTGGGCCGGTGACTGGCGGCCCTTGATGAGGGCGGTCTGCATGTCCGGGCTGGTGTTGCGGGCCATGTTGATGGAGAAGACCGAGTTGATCTGGGTGGGGCTCCAGAAGATGTAGTTGAGGTCCGGATCGACCGCCCCGAATTGGCGCCACACCTGGGCCTGGAACGTCCCCTGCAACGCGGTGTTGATGATGTTGGCCTGCTGGATGGGGTTGAGGTTCACCGTCATCCCGGCGTTCTTGAGCTGTTGTTGCAGGTATTCGGCGATCTTGGTGGTGCTCGAGTCGGGGACGTGGTTGATGGTCAGGGTCACCGGCTGGCCGGTCTCCTGCTGGACCTGTTGGACCAGCTGCTTGGCCTTGTTGATGTCCGGGGCCGGGTAGCCGGTCGGCGCGTAGTACGGCGAACCGGCCACGAAGGGGCCGTTCGAGGTGGGGGACACCCCACCGTCGATGACCTGGGCGTACTGGGCCGAGCTCACGGCCATGGCCGCGGCCTGGCGCACCTTCAGGTTGTCGAAGGGTGGTTTGGACAGGTTGAGCAGCAGGCAGTTCATGTCCGGCTCGCCGGCCACGTGCTGCGAGTCGTCGACGTAGGCGAGCGACGAGTTGGACCGGAGTTGCGCGGTCACCTCGGCGGTGGAGGTGTGGATGATGTCCACGACATTGGAGTTGAGACTGTTGAGCAGCTGCTGGCTGTCGGGGATGGGCTTGTAGGTGATGCTGTCCAGATAGGGATAGCCGCTCCGCCAGTAGTGGGGATTCTTGGTGGCGGTGAAGTGGTCGTTCGGGTTCCAGGTCTGGAACACGAACGGCCCGGTGCCGATGGGGTTGGTCTGGCTGCTGCTCTTCAGCCAGTTCGGCTCGGCGATGAAGGCGATCTGGCCACCGATGCCCCCGGCCAGGTAGAAGTCGAAGGGGACCCAGGGTGTCTTCATGGTGACCGACACCACCAGCGGACTGGTGACTGAGACGCTGTTGATGGTGGTGACCGCCGGCCCGGTGAGGAGGGACGCCTGTTGGGCCTCGAAGTTGGCCGCCACCGCGGCTGCGTCGCACGGCGCGCCGTTGTGGAAGACCAGATTGGGGCGCATGGTGATGGTCCACGTCGTGTAGTCACCGTTGGGTGTGATCGATTCGGCCAGATAGGGCTGCACCGTGCCATCGGAGCTGATGATGGCCAGGGGATCGAACACCGTGCGGGCGTAGAGGATGCCGGTGGTGTCGAAGGTGCCCAGCGTCGTGCTGAACCCCTTCTCCTCCGCCTCGGTCCCGAAGATGAGCTGGCCACCCGGCTTGGGGGCGGCGGTAGTGATCCCGTCCGGGTGGCTCCCGGTGTTGGCGGTGCTCGAGCTCGCCCCCGAGCTGCACGCGTCCAGCAGACCGCCCGATGCCCCCACCACGGCGATGCCGGCCCCGGCTGCCGCCCCCCGGGCCAAGAACGAGCGTCGGTCGATTCGATCGGACATAGTCCCCCTTGGGTCGTTGACCGAAGCGAACACTGTCGTCGGTCAGGCAAACAGCGCTGTGTATGAACCCGTCGAGGATGACGAGGTATCTGAATATGCTGTGCCGACGATAGCTCCGTGGCGAACCCGCCGCCGGGTTTTGGCGCCGGCTCGGCCTGCATCGGAGGGATGCAGGACCGGCTGGAGCCGGCCCGGTACTGTGCTTGTGTGTCCTGGGAGATCGAGGCGTACCGGCGGTCGGTGGGCGGCCTCTCGCCGGCCACGATTCGGGCCTATGCCACCGATACGGAGCGGTTCGCCGAGTGGGTCGGGCGAGGCGGGGCCGAGGGTCCCGCCGATGTCGACCGTGTCATCCTGCGCCGCTATCTGGCCTTCCTGGCCACCCGCCGCTATTCGAAGGCCACCATCTCCCGTACCGCGGCCTCCCTTCGGTCATACTTCCGCTGGTGTGCCCGTCGGGGTCTGGTGGCCGAGGACCCGGCGGCCCGGCTGGCCGCGCCCTCGCCGGACTCGAGGTTGCCTCGCGTCCTCGGCCACGGCGAGCTCGGACACCTGCTCGAGCCCTCCGGCGACTCCACGCCCGGTGTGCCTGCCGCGATCGAGCGGCGGGACGACGCCGTGCTCGAGCTGCTCTACGGCGGGGGCCTGCGGGTGGCCGAGCTGTGCAGCCTGGACGTCGGGGACGTCGACCTTGAGCGCCTCGTGGTGCGGGTCACCGGCAAGGGGTCCAAACAGCGCCAGGTGCTCATCCACCAGGAGTGCGCCCGGGCCGTCCGGGTCTGGCTGGACGGCCCCAGAGCGACCATGCTGACCGACGAAAGCCCAGCTGGAGCCCTGTTCTTCAACCGCCGGGGCAAGCGCATCGGCCCCCGGGATGTACGGCGGCTCCTCGACCGCCGCTCGCCGGTCCCGACCCACCCCCACGCCCTCCGCCACAGCTTCGCCACCCACCTTCTGGACGGAGGCGCCGACCTCCGGGTCGTGCAGGAATTGTTGGGTCACGCCAGCTTGCAGACCACGCAGGTCTACACTCATGTGAGCAAGGAACGCCTGCTTGCGGTGTATTCGGGAACGCATCCACGGGCCTAAGGGGAGAATTGGCGAGCCAGGTTGACACGGTGGGACACGGCATCGACGGGCTGTGGACCGAGTACAAGAAGACAGGCAACCGGGCGCTCCGCGACCAGCTCATCGTGCACTACGCCCCCGTGGTCAAGTACGTGGCCGGCCGAGTGTCGGTGGGGCTCCCCCGTCACGTCGACGAGGCTGACTTGGCCAGCTACGGGATCATCGGGCTGATCGACGCCATCGAGCGCTTCGAGCCGCTCCGCAACATCAAGTTCGAGACCTATGCCATCCCCCGCATCAAGGGCGCCATCATCGACGAGCTTCGCTCGATCGACTGGGTGCCGCGGTCGGTCCGGGCCAAGGCCCGGGCCGTCGAACAGTCCTACGCCAAGCTCGAGGCCACCCTGCACCGGACACCCACCGACGCCGAGGTGGCGACGGACCTCGAGATGACCGACGCCGAATTCCAGACCGCGCTGCGCAAGATTTCGTTCGTTGGGGTGGTTGCCCTTGACGAGGTGTTCCGCGGCGGCGACCGGTCGGACCGCTCGACCCTCGGGGAGACCCTGCCCGACAGCACCGCCGGCCCCATGGACACCTTTGAGGTCAAGGAGACCAAGGAGGCCCTGATCCAGGCGGTCAGCCAGATGGCCGAGCGCGAGAAGACCGTGCTCACCCTGTACTACTACGAAGGTCTGACCCTGGCCGAAATCGGGGACATCCTCGGCGTGACCGAGAGCCGGGTGTGCCAGATCCACACCAAGGCCGTGCTCCAGTTGCGCGCCAAGCTGGCCGATCGCCCCGAAGTGGCCGCCCGACGGTCCGGTGGTGGAGGCCAGGCCGCGACTGGGCAGGGATCGCCCGGAGGGGCATCGAAGCGGGTTCCGTCCACCGCCGGCTGAGCACGCCGGACCGGGCCCGCGGGCCGCATCGAATGGAGCGGGTAGGGCCGCACCACTAGAATGGTGGAGCTTGGCCATCCGGCCGGGCATACCAGTTGGTATCGAGCGAGTACCCGGCCGCGTCCACGGTCGCCCCGCAAAGGTGGGGTGTAGCGGTCGGGAGATTCAACCGTCAAGGAGACGCGACATGGCTGTCGTCACGATGAAGCAGCTGCTGGGGGCCGGAGTCCATTTCGGCCATCAGACCCGGCGCTGGAACCCCAAGATGCGCCGGTTCATCCTCGGCGAGCGCAACGGCATCTATCTGATCGACCTGCGCCAGACCATGAGGGGCATCGAGGAGTCATACGGGTACATCCGCGACCTGGTCGCTGGTGGCGGCACCATCCTCTTCGTCGGTACCAAGAAGCAGACCCAAGGTCCCGTGGCCACCTATGCCGAGGCATGCGGCATGCCGTATGTCAACGAGCGGTGGCTGGGCGGGATGCTGACCAACTTCCAGACCGTCTCCGCCCGGGTGAACCGGATGAAGGAGTTCGAGGCCATGCAGCGGGCGGGTGACTTCGACGCCATGCCCAAGAAGGAAGCCCTGCGCCACACCCGCGAGCTCGAGAAGCTGCAACGAAACCTGGGCGGGATCCGCACCCTCGACCGGCTACCCGACGCCATCTTCGTCATCGACACCAAAAAGGAGCACATCGCCGTCACCGAGGCCAACAAGCTCGGGATGCCGGTGGTGGCGGTGGTCGACACCAACTGCGACCCCGATGTCATCACCCATGTCATCCCGGGTAACGACGACGCCATTCGGGCCGGGGCACTGCTCTGCCGGGTGGTGGCCGACGCCGTGGTCGAGGGCAAGTTCATTGCCCAACAGCGACCGCCCCCTCCCGGTGCCGGGGCGCCGGCCGTGCCGACCCCCCCGCCCGCCGCTCCCGCCGCGTCCGCCGCCGTGGCCGTGCCCGTTGCGGCGCCCGAGGCCGCCACGGTCGGCGCCGCGACCCCGTCCGATCAGCCGGCCACCGCGGGCGGAGCCGAAGCGGCCGCGTCCGAGGCCGCAGACTCAGGGCCCGAGCCGAAGGCTTCCGCCGGTGACGCCGGTGACGCCGGTGACGCCGGTGACGCCGAGGACGCCGAGGCGCCTGCCGCTCCGAGCACGGTCGAGGAAGCCTGACGTGCCCTTCTCCGCCAAAGACGTCCAGCGGCTCAGGCAGCTCACCGGGGTGGGCATGCTCGATGCCAAGCGCGCCCTCGAGGAGAACGACGGCGACACGGACAAGTCCATCACCTGGTTGCGGGAGCAGGGGTTGGCCAACCAGGCGAAGCGGGCTGATCGCGACGCGTCCGAGGGCGCGGTGGCCATCGGACGGGCGGGACAGGCGGCCGCCATCGTGGAGCTCCGGTCCGAGACCGATTTCGTCGCCATGTCGGTTGAGTTCGTCGATTTGGTGAACTCGATGGCTCAGCTGGTGGCCGAACGCGGGGAGGGAGCCATCGACGAGCGGCAGGATGAGCTCGAGCAACTCAAGGTGACGCTCAAGGAGAATCTGTCCGTTGGCCGGGTTGTGAGGATCGAGGCTCCTGACAACGGGGTGATGGACTCGTACCTGCACATGCAGGGCGGTCGGGGGGTCAACGCGGTGATCGTGGCCTTGGAGGGAGGATCCGAGCAGCTGGCCCACGACATCGCCGCCCATATCGCCTTCGCCCGACCGAGCTACATCACCCGGGCGGAGGTGCCGTCTGACGACGTGGCAGCGGAGCGGGAGACGGTGGAGAGGATCGCGCGCAACGAGGGCAAGCCCGAAGCCGCCCTGCCGAAGATCGTCGAGGGGCGACTCGGTGGATGGTACAAGGAGCGAGTCCTCCTCGATCAGCCGTATGTCCGCGACGAGAAGCAGACCATCGCCTCGCTGCTCGGGTCGGCGTCAGTGACCCGATTCGCCCAGGTCGCCGTCAAAGACTGAGGATACGAGTGGGTGACCGGCGGCGCATCGTCCTGAAGATGTCCGGGGAGGCGTTGGCTTCCTCGGCGTCGGACGAGACCATCGATGCAGCCGTCGTCGAACGGTTGGCCGCCGAGATCGCCGACGCTCGCGAAGATCTGGACCTCGAGCTGGCCGTGATGGTCGGCGGCGGCAACATCTGGCGGGGGACGACCGGCGCCGGGGCGGGAATGGACCGGGCTACTTCGGACGCGATGGGGATGTTGGCCACCGTGATCAACGCGCTCGCCCTGCAGGACGCGCTCGAGCACCATGGACAGTCCACCCGGGTCCTCTCGGCCGTCCAGATGGCCGAAGTCGCCGAGCCCTACATCCGGCGAAGGGCCATACGGCATCTGGAGAAGGGGCGGGTCGTGGTGTTCGCGGCCGGCATGGGCAACCCCTACTTCACCACCGACACCTCGGCCGCCCTCCGAGGGGCGGAGATAGAGGCGGACCTGCTGTGCAAGGGCACCCACGGTGGTGTCGACGGTGTCTACACCGCCGACCCTCGGGTCGACCCCACGGCTACCCGTTACGACGAAGTCTCGTTCATGGAGGTGGTGGCGAAGGACCTTCGGGTGATGGACCTCACCGCCATCACGTTCTGCATGGACAACGGACTTCCCATCCGAGTGTTCGACCTCATGCGGCCGGGCAACATTCGGGTGGCATTGAGCGGCGAGCCCATCGGGACCCTCGTCAGGTGATCGGGACCGTCGTCAGTGAACGTCCAGGTGGCCTATTCTTTCGGTGGGAGCCGACCCTGCTGGCTACGCTGGTTTGCTGATGGATGACGAGCTGATCGCGTTGGTGGTCACCGAGGCCAAGGGGCATATGGGGAAGGCGGTGGACCACGCCCAATCCGAGTTCGGCTCGATCCGCACCGGACGCGCCACGCCGGCGCTCGTCGAGCACCTCAGGATCGATTACTACGGGGCCGAGACCGAGCTCCGCCAACTGGCCGGGTTCAGCGTGCCCGAGGCCAGGCTGCTGGTCGTTTCTCCGTACGACAAGGGGTCGTTGCCCGCCATCGAGAAGGCATTGCAGGGCTCCGATCTCGGGATCACTCCCTCGAATGACGGCTCGGTCATCCGCCTCTCCTTCCCAGTTCCCACCGAACAGCGCCGAAAGGAGCTGGTCAAGGTGGTCAAGCAGAAGGCCGAGGACGGCCGGGTGAGCGTGCGGAACTATCGACGCTCGGCACGCCACGACCTCGACACGATGCACAAGGACGGCGAGCTCTCGACCGACGAGCTCGAGCGGGTCGAGAAGGAGCTCGACCGGATCACCCAGGAGCACGTGGCGGCCATCGACAAACTGCTTGCCCATAAGGAGCAGGAGCTCCTCGAGATCTAACAGACAGCCGGGCCCATCGTCGGCACGGCTGATGGGAGGAAATGACTGACGTGGACGATGTCCCCGAGCGGCGAGAGGATGAAGCGACCTCCGTGGATCCCGCCGCCCCTCGTCGGGAGACGACGGGCCCGGCCACTGAGCGGGTGCGGATCGTGGGGGCGGAACCAGCCGGAGAGATCACGTCTGAACTGCCGGTGGTGAGCGCCGAGGCGGACGAGGAGATGGAGGCTCATGGGCCGGCCTCCGGACCGGATTCCCAGACCGAACCGGAGGGCTACGGCACCGGCCAGCCGATGGTGCGACTCACCGACGAGCCCGCCGAGACCGCCGGGACCGGACCGACGGTCGAGCCGGTGACGCCCGGACAGACCGCGGTGCCCGCGGCCACGCCCACCGAGCTCCCGCACTGGACGGAGCCACCCACCGGGCAGGTACCGGCGGTGTTGGCCCGTGACCCGGGCGACGAGGCCGCGGAACCGGGCATGGCCGCACCCAGCTGGCGGGAGGAGGACGCAGACTGGGTGGCCCACGACGACCAGTTCGAACCGTCCATGTTCGGGAGCGACCAGGTGGCCCTGGGTTCACTCGACGAGTCGGACCGGTCGGACGCCGAGCGCCGCCCGTGGGAGTTCGATCTCGACTCGGCCAGGCCCGGTTCGCCGAGCCCGGTTCGCCGGCCCCTTTCGGGCGATGATCCCGCCGCCGACTCGCCGATCACCGAGGAGACCGAGGTGGTGGCGCCGGAGAGCGCCGCGCCGCGGGCGGTTGCACCCGAGACGGTCGTCCTCCCGGCCGCGGCCGCCCGTTCAGCCACCGTCGGGCCGGGCGAACCCGTGGCCCCGCCCGGACCCGATGAACCTCAGGACCGCCCGGGCGACGCCGGGTTCGGGGCCGGCGAGGCGACCGGCGACCTGTCCGCGGGGGGCCTGCCTTCGGGCGGCGCGGAACGACTGGCGGGGGCGGCGCCCACGCTCCCGCCGGCCGACGTGCCCGCCGACGCGGAGGAGGTCCCACCCGGCCCGAAGCGCCGCCCGACCGGTACGGCCCGCCACGGGCGATCACGGCGCAACGGCCTGCGCCCGACGCGCCTGCGGGCCAAGAAGCCCGAGGAGGTCGAGCTCACCGACGCACCCTTGGCCGCCGAGCCACCGGGAGCGTCGGTCACGGACGTGCCGGGGGCGGGTCGGCGACGCGGCCTGGCCGGACTGGCCGCCGCGGACAGGACCGCAGAGCGCCAGGACGACGAGCTCGCCGGGGTAGGAGGCGAGGCGGGGGATACCGACGGCGGGCGACGGCGCTCCCGGTCCGCGGTCGCCGCGGTCGGGGTGGCCGCCGGGGCCACCAAGCGCCGCCTGGCCCGGCGCCCCTCGGAAGGCAGCCCCCGTCAGCCGGGCCGTGGAGGTGTCGAGGCGGCGACCGGCGGAGGTCCACCGGCCCCGAGGCGGGCCGGACCGGAGCAGGATGCCGGAACACCACCCGGGCCCCATGAGGACTCGAGCTCGATCGGGGTGCGGGTCGGCACCGGACTGGCGGCCGCGGTGGTGGCCCTGCTGGCCTTCAAGGTGGGCACGGTGGCCTCCCTGGTCCTCAGCACCGTCGTCGTCACCTTTGCCGCCGGGGAGTGCTTCGGCGTCCTGCGGCGCGCCGGATACCACCCGGCCACCCTGCTCGGACTGGTCGGCACGGTGTCACTGATGGTCGGCGCCTACACCAAGGGTGTCGCCGCTCTCCCGCTGATTCTCGTGCTACTCACCGTGTTCACCTTCATCTGGTACCTGTTCGGCATCGAGCGGGGCTCACCGGTGGCCGGCACGGCAGCCACCCTGCTCACGGTGGGGTGGGTGTCGGTCCTCGGCTCCTACGCCGGGCTCCTGCTCGCCCCGTCGGCCTTTCCCGACCGACATGGGATCGCGTTCCTCCTCGGGGCCATCATCGCCACCGTGGCCAACGACATCGGCGCGCTGGTCATCGGTGGATGGCTCGGCAGCCGACCGTTGGCCCCGAACATCAGTCCCAACAAGACATGGGAGGGCCTCTTCGGCGGCGCCGTCTTCTCCATTCTCGTCTCGACGGTGGTGGTCGGCTCCATCCACCCTTGGAGCGCATCCAACGCCGCCCTCCTCGGGGTGGTGGTGGCCGTCGTCGCCCCGCTCGGCGACCTGTGCGAGTCCCTGCTCAAGCGGGACCTCCGCCTGAAGGACATGGGCTCGTTGCTCCCCGGCCACGGAGGCATCCTCGACCGGGTCGATGCGCTGCTGTTCGTGCTCCCCGCCACCTACTACCTGGTTCGTGCCCTCAATATCGCCTGAATTTCGGGCAGGCTAGGGGCATGACCGGATCGGTGTCGGTGAGCCTCATCGGGTCGACCGGCTCGGTCGGCACCCAGGCGCTCGAGGTGGTGGAGGGCTCGCCCGAGCGGTTCGACGTGGTAGCCATCGGGGCGTACCGCTCGGTCGAGCGGCTGGCTGCGCAGGCCCGGCGCCACCGTCCCGAGGTGGTGGCCATCGGCGACGCCACCTTGGCCCCCGCCCTGGCCCGACTGGTCCCGACCGGGGTCGAGGTGGTGACCGGCACCGACGGCCTGGCCTCGATCGCCACCCTGGCCGAGGTGGCCGTCAACGGGGTGGTGGGCTTCGCCGGGCTGCACGTCACGCTGGCCGCCCTCAGCGCCGGCCGGCGGCTGGCCCTGGCCAACAAGGAGTCGATCATCGCCGGGGGCCCGGTGGTCAGGCCGGCGCGTGCCACGGCCGGGGCGGAGCTCCTCCCGGTCGACTCGGAGCACTGCGCCATCCACCAGTGCCTGCAGGCCGGCAACCGCCTGGACGTGACCCGGTTGCTGCTCACTGCCTCGGGAGGTCCGTTCCGCGGTTACACCGCCGAACAGCTCGGCGCGGTCGGAGTTGCCGACGCCCTGGCCCACCCCACCTGGTCGATGGGCCCGAAGATCACCGTCGACTCCTCCACCCTGATGAACAAGGGCCTCGAGGTCATCGAGGCCCACGAGCTCTTCGGGGTGGACTACGACGCCATCGACGTGGTCACCCACCCCCAGTCCATCGTCCATTCGATGGTGGAGTTCGCCGACGGGGCGACCGTCGCCCAGCTGTCGCTGCCCGACATGCGCCTCCCCATCGGGTACGCCCTGGCCTATCCACGACGACTCGCTGTCGGCTACGGGCGCCTCGACTGGGCCCGGGCGTCCACCCTCGAATTCGAGGAGCCCGACCGGTCCCTGTTCCCCTGCCTCGACCTGGCCTACCGGGCCGGACGGGCCGGGGACCTGGCCCCTGCCTGGCTGAATGCGGCCAACGAGGTGGCGGTGCAGGCGTTCTTGGACGGCCGCATCGCCTGGACCGCCATCGCCCAGGTGGTCGAGGCCACCCTCGATCGCTACGACGCACCGGCTCGGTCCGGGGCCGGCGAGGGCCCGGTCCCCCGGACCGTCGACGACGTCCTGGAGGCCGATGGCCGCGCCCGTCGGGTCGCCGGACGCGCGGTGGCCGGCCGGGAGGCGGCATGAGCTTGACCGACACGGGGACGGCCGAGACCGACGGTCGGGACCGGGCCGACGACGGGCACGCCGGTCCGCCGGTCGGTACCAAGTCGCCGAAGCGGCTGGCCGGCGAACTGATCGCGGCCATTGCGGTCATCGTGACCCTGGCCGTCGGTACGGGCCACACCGACCTGCTGATCGTGGTGGCGTCCATCATCGTCATCGTCATGGTGCACGAGCTCGGCCACTTCCTGGCGGCCAAACATGGGGGCATGAAGGTCACGGAGTACTTCGTCGGCTTCGGACCGCGCCTGTGGTCCTTCCGGGTCGGGGAGACCGAGTACGGGGTCAAGGCCCTGCCGGTCGGGGGGTACGTGAAGATCCCGGGCATGACCAACCTCGAAGAGGTGGATCCGGCCGACGAGGACCGCCTCTACCGCGAAAAGCCGTTCCACTCGCGGCTGCTGGTGGCGGTGGCCGGCTCGGCCATGCACTTCCTCATGGCCTTCGTGCTGCTCTGGGTCCTGCTGACCTTCGTCGGCGTGCCCAATTCCAATCAGGTGCAGATCCAAGGGCTCAACCGGGTGGGTGGCCTGACCAGCCCGGCCGCGGCCGGCGGCATCCAGGCCGGCGACGTGGTGGTCTCGGTCGACGGCAAACCCATCGCCGGCAATGTGGATGCCCTGACCACGGTGATCCACGATCATCCTGACCAATCACTCACGGTGGTGGTGGACCGCCGCGGCAGAGAGCGGACGCTGACGGTGACGCCGGCCAACGGGCGGTCCCTTCACGAGAAGGATTCGGTGCCGCCGCCCGGCTCAGCTCCGTTCGGACTCATCGGCGTCACCTTCGGCTCGCCGGTGCAGACCCGGTCGGCGCTGAGCGGCGTCACATCGACCGGGGCCGAGATGGGTCGCTTCGCGTGGGCGTCCATCTCGGGCGTCGGCCATCTGTTCTCGCCCGGCGGGGTGACCCAACGCTTCAATCAGGTGACCAGCGCCAAAGCCGCCAACCAGGCCGCGGCCAACGGCACCCGGGCCCAGTCCATCGTGGGGATCGTCCAGACAGCCACGGACGCCGCCCAGGCCGGCATCGGCGATTTCCTCTACATCCTGATCGTGATCAACATCTTCTTCGGGATCTTCAATCTCTTCCCCATGTTGCCGCTCGACGGCGGACATGTGGCCATCGCCGTCTACGAGAAGATCCGCACCGGCCGCCGCAAGGTGCTGTACCACGCCGACGTGACCAAGCTGATGCCATTCACCTGGCTGTTCCTCATGTTCCTGGCGGTCCTGGTGGTACCGGCCTTTCTGACCGACATCCTGCATCCGATGGCCAACCCGTTCGGCTGATCCGGCGACGCGCGCTGCCGGCCGCCTCGGGCGCTCGGGTTGCCGCCGGTAGCATGGCGCTATGGCGAGGACGGCCTGGACCACCACCGAGCGACGCCTGACCCGCCAGATCCGCGTCGGTGACGTGCCCGTGGGCGGAGGGGCCCCGGTCACGGTGCAGTCGATGACCACCACCAAGACGGCCGACGCCGAGGGGACCCTGTCCCAGATCTATGCCTTGGCCGCGGCCGGGGCCGACCTGGTGCGGTGTACCTGCAACGAGGAGGCAGCTGCCGAGGGCCTGGCCCGGATCGTGCCCCGTTCGCCGGTGCCGGTCATCGCCGACATCCACTTCCATCACGAAATGGCCCTGGCTGCGCTGGAGGCCGGCGTGCAGGGCCTGCGGCTCAATCCGGGCAACCTCCGCAAGGAGGCGGAGATCAAGCAGGTGGCCGGCGAGGCCAAGGACCGGGGTGTCCCGATACGCATCGGGGTCAACGCCGGCTCGCTCGACCGCGACCTCTACAAGCGTTTCGGGGGCGCCACGCCCGAGGCCCTGGTCGAGTCGGCCCGCATCGAGCTGGCCTACTTCGCCGAGGTCGGGTTCGAGGACGTCAAGATCTCGGTGAAGGCCTCGTCGGTTCCGCTCATGATCGAGTCGTACCGGTTGGCCGCCGAGACGTTCGATCATCCCCTGCACCTCGGCGTGACCGAGGCTGGACCGCCTCCGGCCGGGCTGCTCAAGGGGACGGCCGGCATCGCCACGCTGTTGGCCGAAGGGATCGGCGACACCATCCGCTATTCGCTGACCGCCGACCCGGTCGAAGAGGCGCGGGCCGGACGCCAGCTGCTCGAGGCTCTCGGCCTGCGCGAGCGCAAGGGGCTCGACCTCATCGCCTGTCCGAGCTGCGGCCGGGCCGAGGTCGACGTGATCGCCGTGGCCAGCGCGGCCCAGCGCGCCCTCGAGGCACGCAGCCTTCCCATCCAGGTGGCCGTCATGGGCTGCGTGGTGAACGGTCCCGGCGAAGCCCGCGAGGCCGATCTCGGGATCGCCGCCGGACGCCGGCGCGGCCACCTGTTCATCAAGGGGAAGATCGTCCGGGTGGTCCCCGAGGACGAGATGGTCGACGCGTTGGTGGCCGAGGCCGAGCGACTGGTGACCGACGGGGTCGAGGCGCGGTTGGCGGCGGCCGACCCCAAGGCCGAAGCCGAGGCCGAGTCGGATCGCCGGGCCCTGATCGAGGTGCAGGGCGAGGATGCCAACGCGTCGGAGGCCAGAGTGGAGCTCATCCGCAAGAAGTACGGCCCCACCGACGGCGCGGGCGGGGCTCAGAGCTAGCGACGTACGGGCGGCGGCCCGGAACCGGCGTCGGCTTCGGGCCCGCACCGGTCCGACAGTAGGATCGCCGACCATGCGCATGTCCCGGCTACTCCTCCGCACCTTGCGCGAAGCGCCGGCCGACGCCGAGGTGGCCAGCCATCGGCTGCTGGTCCGGGCCGGTTACATCCGCCGCCTGGCGTCAGGGGTGTACACCTTCCTTCCGCTCGGTCAGCGCGTCCTTCGGCGCCTCGAGGAGGTCGTCCGGCAGGAGCTCGACGCCGCCGGCTGCCAGGAGGTGCTGCTCCCCGTCCTCCATCCCATCGAGCTCTGGGAGCAGTCCGGGCGGGCGGCCCTCTTCGGGAGCGACGCCCTGCCGGCCATGACCGTCGAGGCGCGGGGCGGGACATTCGTGCTCGGTCCGACCCACGAGGAGGTGGCCACCGTCACGGTCGGGTCAGAGGTGGACTCCTACCGGCAGCTGCCGCTCACGGTCTACCAGATCCAGGTCAAATTCCGGGACGAGGCCCGACCTCGGTTCGGCCTGCTCCGCACCCGGGAGCTCCTCATGGCGGACGCCTACTCCTTCGACGTGGACAAGGAGGCCATGCAGAGCTCATACCGGACCGTCTTCGACGCCTACTTGCGGATCTTCGGGCGCCTCGCCCTCGGGGCCGTCCCGGTCGAAGCCCAGTCCGGAGCGATCGGCGGCGACGTCAACCACGAGTTCATGGTGCCCTCCGCGGTGGGCGAGGACCAGTTCGTGCGCTGCCCCTCCTGCGGGTACGCGGCCAATATCGAGGCCGCCACCCGCACCGTGGCCGACTCGCCGGGCCGGGACAACAGTGCCGGGGAGGCCCCGATGGTCGAGCACCAGACGCCGGGCCGGCCTGGGATCACCGACGTCGTCGATTTCTTCACCGAGCACGGTTCGACCCCAGTCACGGCGGCCGATTTTCTCAAGAGCTTGGCGGTGATGGACGACCAGGGCCGGCCCACCCTCCTGCTCGTGCCCGGGGACCGGGAAGCCCGCCTGCCGAGCGGCTGGCGCCTGTTCGAGGAGGCCGACTTCGCCGCGCACCCCAGTGTGGTGAAGGGGTATGTGGGCCCCGCCGGCCAGCAGGAGCACGGGTTCAGGGTGGTCGGCGACGTCGAGATCATGGCCAAGGGGCCGTGGATCGTCGGGGCCAACCGCCCCGATCACCACGTCACCGGGGCGGTGCTGGACCGAGACTTCTCCGTGGACGAATGGGGCTCGTATGCGGAGGTGCGCCCCGGTGACCCCTGCCCGCGGTGCGGGCACGCGGTCGAGCTGGTCAGATCGGTCGAGGCGGCCCACACCTTCCAGCTCGGGTACAAGTACTCCGAGGTCATGGAGGGAGCCACCTTCGTGAACGAGGACGGCGACGAGGCGTACCTCTCGATGGGCTGCTACGGGATGGGGGTGAGCCGGCTGCTGGCCGTGATCGCCGAAGAGCACCACGACGAGCGCGGCCTGGCCTGGCCGCCGGCCGTCGCCCCCTTCCAGGTCCATCTCACCGCGCTCGGCGCGGGTCGGGCCGCCGAGGTGGGGGAGGCCGCCGACCGGCTCTACGAACGCCTGATGGCGGCCGGGGTCGAGGTCCTCTACGACGACCGCGACGTGTCCCCAGGGGTCAAGTTCGCCGATGCTGACCTCATCGGGGTGCCGGTGCGGCTGGTGGTGGGGTCCAAGGGCATGGCCCGGGGCGTCGTCGAGTGGCGGTCGCGGCTCTCAGGCGAGGAGCGCGAGCTCGCGCTGGCGTCGGTGGTCGAGGAGCTCGCCAGCGTCTGAGGACGGCCGAATTCGCACGTCGCGGCGTTTACAGCCCCAAGCCTCCCTGGTATACTTTCGCACCTGCCGTTCGGTTGGAGTGAGGTGACGCTGCTGAAGCGTGGGCGGACAGCCCACGCTTTTGTTTTGGTCAGAAACGCTTCCGATGAAGGTGCAGAGCAGGTTATGAAGGGAACGACACGGCAGCGCCGGCACCGGGGAGGAGGCAGCGCATCACATGGACGATCTGTACGCCACGCTCCAGCCGGTGATGGGCGCAGTCGGCCTGGAGCTGGTCGATGTGGAATTGCGGTCAGGCGTCCTGCTCGTCACGGTGGACCGGGACGGCGGGGTCGACCTTGATGCGCTGACCGAGGCCAACCGATCGGCGTCGGCCGCCTTGGACGAGCTCGACCCCATCCCTGGTAGGTACGCACTGGAGGTGTCGAGCCCTGGGGTCGAGCGCACGCTGCGCACCCCGGCCCACTTCTCACGGGCGGTGGGCGAGACGGTGACGGTCAAGACCCGCCCGCAGGTGGCCGGCGATCGACGGCTACGCGGACGGCTGCTCGCCGCCGACGACGGCGGGTTCGACCTGGCCGTCGAGGGCGCGGATGAACCACTGCGCCTGGCCTACGGCGACATCGACCGGGCGCGCACGGTGTTCGAGTGGGGCGGGGCCCCGCGACCGGGAGCGCGTGACCGTGACGGCGACCGCTCGCGCACGACAACGGCCGGGAGGAAGAAGAGGAAGCAGGTCGCATCCCGATGAGCAAGCCGAATTTCGAGTTCCTCGACGCACTGGGCCAGATCGCGCGCGATAAGGGAATCTCGGTCGAGACCCTTCTCGATGCGCTGGCCAACGCACTGGTGGCCGCCTACAAGCGCCGGCCGGATGCGGCCGAGGAGGCGGTGGTCACCATCGACCCCGAGTCGGGCGAGATCCGCGTCTACGGTCAGGAGCTCGACGAAGAGGGCAATGTCGTCCGCGAGTGGGACGACACCCCGGACGACTTCGGCCGGATCGCCGCCCAGACGGCCAAGCAGGTCATCCTGCAGCGGA
The DNA here is from genome assembly GCA_035949055.1 of Acidimicrobiales bacterium. GTDB lineage: Bacteria > Actinomycetota > Acidimicrobiia > Acidimicrobiales > RAAP-2 > Bog-756. The sequence continues at coordinate 11,655 of DASZIO010000005.1, read as the reverse complement.
TCCGCGAGGTCGAGCGGGACCTCAAGTACGAGGAGTACGCCGGACGCGAAGGCGACATCGTGACCGGCATCGTGCAGCAGACCGACAACCGCTACACCCTGCTGGACCTGGGTAAGGTCGAGGCCCTACTGCCCCAGGCCGAGCAGGTCTCCTACGAACGATACGAGCACGGCGCCCGGCTCAAGGCCTACATCGTCGAGGTCCGCAAGACGACCAAGGGTCCACAGATCGTGGTCAGCCGCAGCCATCCGGGTCTGATCAAGCGCCTGTTCGAGCTCGAGGTGCCCGAGATCTCCTCGGGTGCAGTCGAGATCAAGGCGGCCGCCCGCGAGCCGGGGCACCGGACGAAGATCGCGGTCTGGTCGAACGACCCCAATGTGGACCCGGTCGGCGCCTGCGTCGGGGCTCGGGGCTCGCGAGTTCGGATGGTGACCAACGAGCTCCGGGGGGAGCGGGTCGACGTGGTTCCTTATTCGGACGACCCGGTGGAGCTCATCCAGTCGGCCCTGGCCCCGGCCCGGGTGCGCGAGGTGCGCCTGGACGACGAGACGGGGACGGCCACGGTCATCGTCAGCGACTATCAGCTCTCGCTGGCCATCGGCAAGGAGGGACAGAACGCCCGCCTGGCGGCCCGGCTCACCGGGTGGCGGATCGATATCAAGAGCGAGACCCAGCTGGCCGAGGAGGAGTCCGGCTACGCCGGCGAAGAGTGGGCCGAGGGCGAGTGGGTGCAGAACGAGGCCGGGGAGATGGTCTGGCAGCCGGCCGAGGGGGGAACGGCCGTGTCGGCCGCCGAGTGGTCCAAGGGGGTGGACGGAGCCGAGTCGACCACCGCCGAGGCGCCGACCACCGCCGAGGCGCCGACCACCGCCGAGGCGTCAGCCGGTCCGGAGGGTGCCCGTGCGGATGAAGGCGATCGGGCCGGTGTAGCGGCCGGGGCCGAAGCCAACGCACCGGGGACAGAGTCGCTGGGTTCTACCGATGGCGAAACGGGGGAGGGGAGCCCGGCATAGTCTCGTTTAGGACGTGTGTCGGGTGCCGGCGGAGGCGTCCGATGGACGAGCTGGTCAGGGTGGCTCGCGATGAGAGCGGTCGGTTGGTCCTCGGCCGCGATCGACCGGGGCGGGGGGCGTGGTTGTGCCGGAGCTCTGCGGCCTGTGTCGACCGGGCCATCGGGCGTCGGGCGTTCGATCGGGCCTTTCGGGTTCGCTTGCCGGACGTCCAGGTGGACCGGGACGCACTGGTGGCGGGCGCCGCTCCCGCTTCGCCGAAGGGCGGGGGCTCGGAGGGCTCGGCTCGATGATGTGCGAGGATAGAGGGTCGTATGTGCGCACCGGCACCTACGACGTGGATGAAGGGCTGTAACTGGCGTTGCCGAAGAAGATCCGGGTCTACGAGCTTGCCCACGAGCTGGGACTCACCAACAAGGAGGCGCTCGACCTCTGCCTGTCTCTCGGGATGGGTGTCAAGAGCCACTCGTCGTCCATCGAGGACGCGCAGGCCGATCGCGCCCGCCGGAAGGCGGACCGTGAGGGCCTCAGACGACCGGTTCAGCCCGAAGAGCCGGAGGTCAAGAAGCCCGCCGCCGCGAAGAAGGCCAAGAAGAACGTGGCTGCTCCGGCCACGGCCGAGGCCACCCCTCCCGATCTGCCGCCGACCCGCTCGCCCCGACCGGCCGCAACCGACGGAGACTCGGCCGCTCCCGCCCCGACCGCCCCGACCCCCGCGCCGGCCAAGCGAACCGGGACTCGCCTGATCACCAGCCGTCCGGCGTCCGAGCAACCGGCGGCGGCCGCCCCGGTACGGAGTCCAGGCCCGAGCCCGAGTCCAACTGGGCCATCCCCTGGGGGGGCACCGACCTCACAGCCACCTTCGGCCCCTACCGCCCCGCCGGCGCCGGCGCCCGTGGCCCCCGCTGCATCAGCCCCAGCCGCACCGACCCGCCCGGTCACGCCCACCCCGTCATCGGCTCCGACCCGGCCGGCGGCGACCAACCCGACCATGGGCAGCCCGCCCTTACCTCCTTCGGCCCCGTCGCACCCTCCGACCAGCGCCACCGGGCGGCCGATCCCGCCCCCACCGGGCGGACCGCCGCGGTCGGTCACCGGCAAGCCGATCCCGCCCCCACCCGGGTCGGGTGGTCGCCGAACCACCCCGAGCGCGTCCCGGCCCGGCGGGCCGAGCGGGTATGCCGGTCGCCCCGGAGGGCCGGGCGCGAGTGGCGGCCGTCCCGGCGGGGCGACGCGCGCCGGTGGCCCCGGCGGTGGGGGAGGTTACGGCGGTCGCCCCGGTGGGGCCGGCGGATACGGCGGTCGCCCCGGTGGCGGTCCCGGCGGGGGTCCAGGCGGTCGTGGTGGCCCCGGCGTGGGCCGCGGTCGGCCCAACCAGCGTCGGCCACGTCGCCGACGCCGCAATCTCGAGGAGCTGGAGCCGACCCAGCTCACCGCCTACGCGCCCTCCACCGCGCCCGTTCCCGACACCGAGGTCATCGTGGAGCGTGGCTCGACCGCCCGCGACCTCGGGCCGAAGCTCAACCGGTCGGCCGGCGACGTCATCCGCTTCCTGCTCCTGCAGGGGGAGATGGTCACCGCCACCCAGTCGTTGACCGACGACATGATCCTCCTGTTCGCCGCGGAGCTCGGTGCCGACATCCGCCTGGTCGATCCGGGCGAGGAGCGCGAGGCCGAGCTGCTGGCCAAGTTCTTCGATGACGACGACGAGGAGGTGGTCGAGGCGGATCTCCGTCCCCGTCCACCGGTGGTGACCGTGATGGGCCACGTCGACCACGGCAAGACCCTGCTGCTCGACCGCATCCGCTCGGCCAACGTGGTGGCCGGGGAGGCCGGGGGCATCACCCAGCACATCGGCGCCTACCAGGTCGAGTGGAACGGGCACCCGATCACCTTCATCGACACGCCGGGGCACGAGGCGTTCACCGCCATGCGGGCCCGAGGTGCCGAGGTGACCGACATCGTCGTGTTGGTGGTGGCGGCCGATGACGGGGTCATGCCCCAGACGATCGAGGCCATCGACCACGCCAGGGCGGCCGAAGTGCCAATCGTGGTGGCGGTCAACAAGATCGACCGCGAGGAGGCCGACCCGAACCGGGTGCTCCAGCAGCTCTCCGAGCTCGGGCTGGTGCCCGAGTCGTGGGGCGGCGACACGATCACCGTCGAGATCTCGGCCCTGGAGAATCTGGGCATCGACGACCTCCTGGAGCAGATCGTGCTCGTGGCCGAGGTGGAGGAACTGGTGGCCACGCCCGAAGGCCGGGCCCGGGGCGTGGTCCTCGAGGCCGAGCTCGAGATCGGGCGGGGCCCGGTGGCCTCGGTCATCGTGGAGCAGGGCACCCTCCGAGTGGGCGACCCGATCGTGGCCGGGGCGGCGTGGGGCAAGGTCAAGGCATTGGTGGACGAGCACGGCGACCAGGTCAAAGAGGCGCCGCCGTCGACGCCGGTCCAGGTGCTCGGGTTCTCCGAGCCGCCCGAAGCCGGAGACGAACTGCGGGTGACGCCGGAGCTGGCCCAGGCGCGCACCATCGGAGAGGCCCGGGCCCATCGCTACCGGGTGGCCGGCCATGTCCCGGCGGCGACGTCGGCCCTCGGCGGGGCGAAGCTCGAAGACCTCTTCGAACAGATCCAGCGCGGGGAGACCGCCACCCTCAACCTGATCCTCAAGGCCGACGTGCGCGGCTCCCTGGAGGCGGTCACCGAGAGCCTCCGCAAGCTCGAGCGCGACGATGTGAAGCTGAGCTTCGTGCACCGGGGCGTGGGGGGCATCACCGAGTACGACGTGCAGCTGGCCCAGGCCTCGACGGCGACCATCATCGGGTTCAACGTCCGACCGGATCGGCGGAGTCGCGAGATGGCGGTCAAGGCCAACGTGGAGATCCGCACCTACGAGGTCATCTACAAGCTGCTCGAAGACCTTGAGGCCGCCATGCTGGGCCTCCTGTCGCCCGTGTACGAGGAGGTGGTCACGGGCGAGGCCGAGGTGCGCCAGGTTTTCCGCGTCCCTCGCGTCGGTGCTATCGCCGGATGCTACGTGCGCGAGGGGGTGATCACCCGAGGCTCGAAGGTCCGCTTCCTCCGCGACGGCGTGATCATCTGGAAGGGCACCATCACCTCACTCCGCCGGTTCAAGGACGACGCGAGAGAGGTGCCGGCCGGCTTCGAATGCGGTATCGGTCTCTCGGACTACCAGGACCTCAAGGAAGGTGACGTGATCGAGACCTTCGAAGAGCGGGAGATCCCCCGAACCTAGGCCCGAGACGACCCTGGCGGTTGTCCTCCAGGGGCGTGGTCGGCAGCGTTTCGCGCCGGGACCGGAGGTGCTGTGTCCAATCGTCGCCACGACAACCGGGGGACCGCCCCCTATCCACGAGCACTGCGGGTCAACCAGGTGCTCCGCCAGGTCCTCGCCGAGGAGCTCGAGCGCCTGGCCGACGCCGACGAACGCCTCCGCATGCTGACGGTCACCGCGGTCGAGACAGCCCCCGACCTCCGTCACGCCCGGGTGTACCTGAGCTCCCTGTCCGACGATGCCACCGAAGCGCTGGCCGAGCGTCGGGCACAGCTCCAACAGGAGGTGGGACGCCAGGTGCGGATGAAGCGGACCCCCCAGCTGGAGTTCGGCCTCGATCCCGGGGTCGTGGCCGGCGGGCGGGTCGACGAAGCCCTGCGCCGGATCTATGACCGGCGCCCGGCCGAGGGGCCCGGGGGCCGACCCGCTCCCGAGCCGTGAGCCCGACCACCCCTGCCGGCCCGGTGACGGGAGTCGTCGTGGTGGACAAGGAGGCCGGCTGGACTTCTCACGACGTGGTGGCCCGCTGCCGGCGGATCTTCGGACAGCGCCGGGTCGGGCACGCCGGCACTCTGGACCCCGATGCCACCGGCGTGCTCCTCGTGGGTCTGGGACGGGCCACCCGGCTCATGCGGTTCCTCACCGCCCTCCGGAAGACCTATGAGGCCGAGGTGGTGCTCGGCACGGCCACCTCGACGCTCGACGCATCCGGGGACGTCACCGGGACCTGGGACATGCAGCGGATACGCCTGTCCGACGTGCGCAGGGCCGCCCGCAGCCTGACCGGTCAGATCGACCAAGTGCCGCCGATGGTATCGGCGGTCAAGGTGGGTGGCCGGCGGCTCCATGCGCTGGCCCGGGACGGTGTCGACGTCGAGCGGCCGGCCCGGCCGGTGACCGTCCACCGGTTCGCCGTGGCTCCCGGCCTCACCCCCGGCGTGTTCCGCATCGAGGTGGAATGCTCCTCGGGAACCTACGTCCGGGTGCTGGCGGCAGACCTCGGGACGGCGCTGGGTGGAGGTGCCCACCTCCGCAATCTGCGCCGCACCGCCGTGGGGTCGTTTTTGGCTGACGAAGGCCACTTGATCGACGAGCTCGGCCCGGCCGCCGTGCTCACGCCGGCTGAGGCGTTGCGCGACCTCGACCAGGTGGTGGTGGACGCGGAGGTCCGGCGTCATGTGGCCAGGGGCCTGGCGCTCGACCGGGTTCCGCTCGGGGTGACCGGGGACGGCCCCTGGGGCCTGGTCGACGAGCGGGATCGGCTACTGGCCGTGTACGAGGCCACCGAAACCGACCGGATCCGTCCCGCCGTGGTGCTCGAGGCGGCCGGATGACCGGCGGCCGGGCGATGCGACTGCGGCTCGGCAGGCTCCGATTGCGGCACCCCCGGCGATAACCTTCCTGCTGAATGGAGATCCTGACCGACCTATCGACCTCCCGTTTGTCCCCGCGGGGCAGCGCGGTGACCATCGGGGCCTACGACGGCGTACACCTGGGGCACCGGGCGCTGCTCGGTCGGCTGCGGGCCCGGGCCGAGGCCGAAGGGTTGTCTACGGTGGTGGTCACCTTCGACCGGCACCCGGCCACGGTGGTCAGGCCGGAGTCGGCACCCTGCCAGCTCTGCGATCTGGCGCAGAAGCTCGAGCTGCTCGAGGCGGCGGGCGCCGATCGAACGGTGGTGATCACCTTCGACAGCGAACGAGCCAACGAGACAGCCGAGGACTTCGTCACCGAAGTGCTGGTGAACGGGCTCGGTGCCCGGCTGGTGGTGGTGGGTGAGGACTTCCACTTCGGCCATGGGCGCAAGGGCAACGTGGCGCTGCTCGAGGATATGGGGTCGACCGCCGGGTTCGAGGTCGAAGGAGTCTCCCTGCAGACGGATCGGCAGGACCGGGAGGAGCCCGAGTCCATCTCGTCCACGCGGATCCGTGGCCTGGTCGCCGGCGGCCGGGTCGAGGCGGCCGCCGCCCTGCTCGGCCGGCCCCACCAGGTGAGGGGGCAGGTCGTTCACGGCGACCACCGTGGTGCGGCCGACCTCGGTTTCCCGACGGCGAACATCGCCGTCCCCGACGGCATCTGCCTGCCGGCCACCGGCATCTATGCCGGGTGGTACGAACGCCCGGACGGTTCCCGGTGGAGGGCGGCCATCTCCGTCGGTCGCCGGCCCACCTTCTACAGGGGGGAAGGCGACCTGTTGGTCGAAGCGTTCCTCGTCGACTTCTCAGGTGATCTGTACGGCGAGGAGGCCCGGCTGGCGTTTGTCGCCCACCTGCGGGACGAGGTGGCGTTCGACACCGTGGAAGCGCTCATCGACCAGATGGGACGCGACGTGGCCGACACCCGGGCCCGGCTCGCACCGGAGGGTTGAGTCAGGTAGCGAGCAACTCGGCTCGCAGCTGCCGCTTGAGCACCTTGCCGGCCGGGTTGCGGGGGAGGGGCTCTCCCCGGAACCAGAATCTGGTGGGCACGTTGAAGGCGGCCAGTCGCTCGCCCACGAACCGGGCGAGCTCGTCGCCGGCCACCTCGTGGCCGGGTCTCAACACCACGACGGCGCCCACCTCCTCACTCAGGACGGGGTGGGGGATGCCGATGACCGCGCAGTCGGCCACCGCCGGATGCTCGTACAGGGCGGCCTCTACCTCGACGCAGTAGACGTTCTCTCCACCGCGGATGATGACGTCCTTGGCCCGGTCAACGATGTGGACGAACCCTTCCTCGTCGATCCGGGCCACGTCGCCGGTGTGCAGCCAGCCCCGGGTGAACGAGGCCTCGGTGTCGACCGGACGGTTCCAGTATCCGCGCACCACGTTCGGGCCCTTGATCCACAGTTCGCCGGTGCGTTCGGGGTCGGGGGGCTGGTCGGAGGGAGGCTCGTCCCCCTGGTAATCCTCGGCCACCACCGCCACGTCGCAGACCGGGGCCGGTGGCCCCACGCTGTCGGGCTTGCGTACATAGTCGTCGCCGGCGTTCATGGTGGTCATGGCCGAGGTCTCCGTCAGGCCGTAGCCGTTGCCGGGGGCCCCGCCGGGGAAGTGCTCCTTGATCCGGCGAACGAGGTCGGGGGGGCATGGCGCCCCGCCGTAGGAGATGGAGCGCACCGACGATGTGTCGCGCTTCGAGAAGTTCGGTGAGTCGATCACCTGCATGACCATGGCCGGCACCCCGCCGAAGATGGTGATCCGCTCACGTTCGATGAGCTCGAGGGCCCGCTCCGGGTCGAAGTGGTGCATCATGACCAACTTCCCCCCGGCGGCGGTGTTGGAGACGAGGACGGCATGGCACCCGGTGGCGTGGAAGAGGGGCACAGACAGGAGGTTGGCGTTCTGGCTGCTCCCTTCCACGTCGGCGAGCTCACCAGTCCGGCGCAGGGCCCCGACGGTCGCCACGAAGAACAGGTTCATCAGGTTGGAGACGCTGTTGCGGTGGGTGCCGACGGCTCCCTTGGGTCGCCCGGTGGTTCCCGAGGTGTAGAAGATGGTGGCGTCGTCGTCCGGCTCGATGGCCATCTCGGGAAGCGAAGCCTTTTCGGGCTGCTGGGTGATGAGCTCGGCGAAGGGGGTGACGGGCAGGGGCTCGAGACCGGGCCGCGGCACGGTGCCACCCTGGGACTGACGGCGGCCACCGTCCGCCGAGGGCTCTTCGCAGCAGGCGATCATGGTCCGCAGCGAACCGAGCTCATCGAGATGGGGTGCGATGCGGGCCCTCCGCTCCTCGTCCACGAAGACCAACGTGGTGCCTGAATCGGCGAGCCCGTAGGCCAGCTCCGGCCCGGTCCACCAGGCATTGAGCGGGACGACCACCGCCCCGGCGGCGATCGAGGCCCAGAACGCCATCACCCACTCGGGCAGGTTGCGCATGGCGATGGCGACCCGGTCGCCTTTGGTGATGCCGAACCGGTCGGTCAGGGCCCGGGCCAGGCCGGCCACGGCGTGGAAGTGCTGGGCGAAGGTGTACCGCTCGTCTTCGTAGACCAGAAAGTCCTTGTCGTCGTGGAGGGCGGAGAGCTCGAGCACCGTCCGCAACGTGCTCGGGGCCGTCTTCCAGGTGCGGGTGACGATGCCCCGGATGTCCAGCGACTCCATCTCGAACGCCTGACCGGGTGCGGTCAAGGCCGCGGTGGCCTCGGCCAAGGTCGGACTGCTGGACGGTGGGGCTGAATCGTCAGTGTGGTGGTCGGCGGGGCCGGCCATGGCTGCTCCTCTCGATGGCGGCCTCAGCCGGGGGCTCGTTCCCGGAAGACCGCGCTCCGGTAGTAAGCCAGCTCGGCCACGCTCTCGCGGATGTCGTCCATGGCCCGGTGGCCGGCCGCCTTGGTCGGGGCGTCGGCCATGGCCTCGGGATACCAGCGCATGGCGAGCTCCTTCACCGTGGAGACGTCCACCGAGCGATAGTGCAGATAGTCCTCGATGTCGGGCAGCTGGGCGGCCAGAAAGCGCCGGTCGGTTCCGATCGAGTTCCCCGCCAGCGGCACGGTGCGCGCCTTGGCCACGTGGGAGCGAATGAACTCGAGGGTGGCCTTGCCCGCCTCCTCGAGAGTGATGGTGGAGGCCTGGACGGCGGCGAGCAGGCCGCTCTTGGTGTGCATTCCCTTCACGAAGTCGTCCATCGCCGCCAGCTGTTCGGGCGCGGTGGCGACCACCAGGTCGGGCCCCTCGGCCACGATGGTCAGATCGTCGTCGGTCACCAGCGTGGCCACCTCGACGATGACATGGCGATCGGGATCGAGCCCGGTCATCTCGAGGTCCATCCACACCAACACGGACGGTGACGCTACCGGGTGACCGACCCCTGTCAAGACAACGGGCATCGGACGGGTGAACGCACCGAGCAGACCGGGAGGTCTGCAACCCGACTGGGCGCAGGATAGCGTCAGGCCGGGGAGAAGCGGAGGAGTCCGGTGGCCCCGGGACCACAGAGCGGTGTTGACACGGTGGTGGACGGGGGGGTGCCCCGCGCCCCGGACGCGGTCGGCCCGCTCACAGTACCGGTGGTGCGGCTCGACACCGGCCTGTCTCTCCCCTCGTACGCGCGCGACGGGGATGCCGGAGCCGACCTGGTGGCCCGCTGCGGGGCCACCCTGGCGCCCCGGGGTGGTCGGGCACTGGTGCCCACCGGCATGTCGCTGGCGCTCCCGGACGGGTATGCCGGCTTCGTGCAGCCGAGGAGTGGGCTGGCCCTCGGTCACGGTGTGACGTGCCTCAACACACCGGGGTTGATCGACTCGGGCTACCGCGACGAGCTGGCGGTGCTGTTGGTGAACACCGATCCCGAGTCCCCCTACGAAGTGCGTCGAGGCGACCGGATTGCCCAGCTGGTCATCCAGCGAGTGGAGCGCGCCGACTTCGTCGAAGTGGAGCAGTTGCCGTCGAGCGAGCGGGGCCTCGGCGGCTTCGGCTCGACGGGCCGGTAGCGGTGGAACGACTGGGTGGTGTCGACGGCGCCTTTCTCTCACTCGAGTCCCCGACGACCCACCTCCACATCATCGGCGCTCTGGTCTTCGATCCGTCGGGCGTCGACGGCGGGGTGGATTTCTGGCGCGTGCGCGACATGGTGGGCCGGCGGCTCCCCTTGGTTCCCCCGTTCCGGAAGCGCCTCGTGGAGGTACCGTTCGGACTTCAGCACCCGGCAATGATCGATGACCCCGACTTCGATCTCGACTACCACGTCCGTCGGGTCGCTCTGCCGGGGCCCGGAGGGCCGGCGGAGCTGGCGGAGTTGGTCGCCGACCTGGCCTCGCGTCCCCTCGACCGGCAGCGGCCGCTGTGGGAGTTCCATGTGGTCGAAGGGCTCGCCCACGGACAGCTGGCCCTGGTCCCGAAGGTGCACCACTCGATCCTCGACGGCGTGTCGGGAGCGGAGGTGTTGGCCGCCTTCTTCGACCTGTCGCCGGAACCCGTGCCGAGGCCGCTTTTCGGGTCAGGGGCCCGCTCAGGCCGGGTCGCACAGCCCGGGACCGTCGGCGGGTCAAAGGTCCGGGACTCGGCCCCCGAGGGGGCCGGAGGCGGCCCGGGCTGGGCTCCGGATCCCCTGCCGGGCGAGGTGGTGCGGTGGCGCGACGTCGTCGGCTCGCTCCCGGCGCACGCCGACGCACTCCTCCGCACGGTCACGCGGACCGTGCGGAGCGCCCGGGGTCTCACAGGGCGGAATCGTGAAATGGAAAGCGCACCACCTCCGTCGCCCTTCGAGGCGCCTGCCACCTCGATCAACCGGGCCATCTCCTCACACCGACGGGTGGCGTTCGCCGAACTGTCCATGAGCGATGTGCGGCGGGTACGGGAGATCCTCGGCGGGACGACCAACGACGTCGTGCTCACTGTGGCCGGCGGAGCGATGCGCCGGTTCTTCACCGCTCGAGGCGAGGACCTTGGCGAGTCATTGGTGGCGCTCGTGCCCGTGTCGGTGCGGCAGGAATCGGAGCGGGACGCGCTGGGCAACCGGATCTCGGCGATGCTCGTGTCGCTCAGCACCAGCGTCGAGGACGACGCCGCCCGATTGCAGCAGATCCGACAGGATGTCCACGCCGCCAAGGAGCAGAGCCGGATCGTCGGCTCCGACCTGCTGGCCGGCTGGGCCCAGGCCGCCGTCCCGGTCGTGGCCACCCGCCTCTCCAGGCTGGCGACCAACTTCCGGCTGTTCGACCATGTACCGCCGATCTTCAACCTCATCGTCTCCAACGTGCCGGGTCCAGACTTCCCGCTCTACATGGCCGGCGCCCGACTGGTTTCCATGTACCCCGTCGGGCCGATCATCGAAGGCGCCGGCATCAACATCACGGTCTTCTCGTATCTCGACACCCTCTACGTCGGTGTCCAGGGATGCTGGGACCTCGTTCCGGACATCGCCCTCATTGCCAAAGGGGTGAACGAGTCACTCGGAGCACTGGTGTGTGCCACCAACCGGCTGGTCCGCCCGGTGCCCTGGTGGCACGCAGAGATTCCGGCCTGACCGGAAGTGCGCCGGATCTCAGCGGGGGAGTGAGATCGGCCACTGCTAGGGTGTTGACCCAACGCGGACGTGGCTCAGTTGGTAGAGCATCACCTTGCCAAGGTGAGGGTCGCGGGTTCGAGTCCCGTCGTCCGCTCTCATCATTCTTCCTGGTTGGAACTCACTTTCGGTGACCTTGGTTCAGGTCTTTTTCAGCCGCCCGGGTGTGTGTGACCCAACTATGACCCAAGCAAGTCTGTGCCCGTCCTATAGGAGCGGTCGTTGAGCGGTTGAGGTGGTTTCGGAGGTTCTGCCATTCCTGCGAGCGATTCGGAGATGGCTTTGTCCCGACTATCGGCTGCGTGCTGATAGAGGAGTGCCGCACGAGGACTGCTGTGACCACCACGCCGCATGAGTTCCTTTGTTGTG
>DASZIO010000004.1:0-3449 GCA_035949055.1 Acidimicrobiales bacterium | reverse complement strand
GCCGACTTCGGGGTGACGCAGTTCTTCTTCGAGGCGGCCGAGTACCAGGGGTTGATGGCCGACCTGCGTGAGCGGGGCATCGACGCGCCGGTATTGCCCGGGATCCTGCCCGTCACGTCGCTCTCGACGATGGGGCGGCTGGGCCCCATGGGTGCGGCCGCGCCGCCGTGGATGGAGGAGCGGCTCCGCGCCGCCGACGAGAGGGGCGGGTCCGACGCCGTGCGCAAAGAGGGCATCGTGCTGGCGACTGAACTGTGCTCGCAATTGCTCGAGGCCGGCGTGCCCGGACTGCACTTCTACACGTTCAACACGTCGAACGCGACACGCGAGATCTACGCCGCGCTGGGTCTGGGGCCGAGTACCGAGCCTTAGGTGTACTGCCCGCCGGCTCTCAAAACTGACGGTGCTGGGACGCCACACGGTGGTTATTGGGGTGAGGGGACCTGCAAAAACCTCGAATCCATGTTGTTGGCCACGAGATCGCGTTCCCATCGGCGTTGCAAGGTCCACGGGGCCGGGCGGCCAACGGCGCGCTCCGCGTCAAGAAGGAACCACGCGTGATCTTCTGGTTACCGTTACGAAACGCCTGTCAGAACTCTTGCGCCGCGACTTGATCCGATAGCGAGCGCATGCGAAGTTCACCCTGCTCTCAGACAAATCTCAGACCAAGGGGAACCACATGCCGAACTTTCGCGCCATCTCTCTTGTCACCGGCCTCGTAGGGCTCGGATCCGTGTCGGTCCTGACGCTGGCGGCATTGCCTGCTTCGGCGGGCGGATCGGCACCGACCGTCCACCTCAGTCCTTTTGCCGCGGGCGCTGCCGGCCAGACCAAGCCGGACGACATCACGAAGCTCGACGGCCGGATCTACGTGTCGTTCCAGAACAATGCCGGCAAGGACGGCACGCCTGCTGGGAGCATGAGCACCATCGTGGCCTTCAACCGGCTCGGTAAGGAGGTCGCGACTTGGAGCGTCCTTGGCCGAGCCGATGGACTGACCGCAGACCGGTTTACTCACACCATTTATGCGAGCGTGAACGAGGACAACAACTCCAGCCTGTTCGTGATCAACCCGGCTGACCCCACGCCCGCCCATTACACGTACAGCCCGAACCCCTCCGAGATCGCTGCGGGCGAGACCTCGAGCAATGGAGGCACCGACAGCATCACGATCGGTCACGACGGGACGGTGTACGTCGCTCACTCGAATCCGGATCCCGGGGTGGGAAACACCGCCGCCCTCTACACGATCTCCCTCAGCGGGACCACGGCCACCTTGACACCTGTCTTCGGCGTCCAGGACCAGGCAACGGACGTGGTCACCGGCGCCACGGCTGCGCTCAACCTGACCGACCCGGACTCGAACCGGTTCATTCCGAAGAGCGCACCGGTGTTGCCCAACACGCTCATTCAGGACAGCCAGGCCGACAGTCAGCTTGTGTTCGTCAACAAGCCGGGGACCACCAAGCAGAGCCTCGGTGTCCTCAACCTGAAGAATGCTGCGGGTGACCCGACCGTGACCCCGCAGCTCGATGACATCGTCGAGGTGACCGGACCCGGGACTCTCTACGTGGTCGATCAGGCGAAGGGCACCATCTCGAGCATCGACACCAGCGGGATCACTCCCGGCACCCTCTTCGTTTCGCAGCCGGCGCCCGCGGCCGGTGACCTGCTCAACACGCCGGATCTCGGGTTGGTTGATCCCACCACCGGGGTGGTGACTCACCTCGGCACCGGACTCGGGAGCCCGAAGGGCCTCCTCTTCGTTCCACAACACGACGATCGCCATGGCGGTGACGGCGGGGACGAGAGCTAGGAGCTCTCGGGCATCGGGCATCCTCGCTGAGGGGGTGTGTCGCGCCGGATGGAGGCGCGTCGGCGCACTTCGTTGGGGATGATGAGGGTACTGCACAAAGTGTGAGCCCTAGTGGGTAACCTAGTGGGTATGGCCTATGTGGTCGCCCGTCCCAAAGGGCGTTTCGAGATCCGGGAGTCGGTCCACACCCCCAAGGGCCCCCGCGCCCGTTCCCTGGCCAACTTCGCCCATCTCGACGACGAGGTGCTGGACCGGGCCCGTCAGCGAGCGAGCCGTCCCTTCGACACTGCGGCGGTACGGGTCGCTGCCGCCCGGGTCGCCGCGAACGCCACTGTGCGCCACCGACGTCCGGAGACGCGGCGCTTCGTCGAGGCCTCCCGCCGCATGGCCCATTCTGTGGCGCAAGTCCCGGGGCAGGCCGCTCGCCGGGACCCCGGCGACGCCCTCATCGACCTCCTCGGCCTCGTCGCCCAGGTCTCGGCCTTCCAGCCGCCGCGGCCACCCGAGCCGCTTCGCTTCCCGTCGCTCGTCCGTCTCCGAGCGGAGCGGACCCGGGCGAATCGGTAACCCGCTCCAGGGTGAGCAGTAGGGGGCAGCCGGGCAGCCTCGTCCCGAAGATCGTCTCGCTCCACGAGATGCTCGACTCCGTCGGGGTGCCGCACCAGTTCGGGGGCGCCATCGCCCTGGCCTGGTACCGCAACCCGAGGGCGACCACCGACATCGACGTCAACGTGACGCTGCCCCCGGCGGCCGCCGAACCCGTCCTGGGCCTGATCTCCCGGCTCGGGGTGACCGTGACCCGGGAGGACCGTGCCACGATCGCCCGCGACGGCCAGGCTCGCCTCGACTGGGGCGGGTCGTATCTCGATGTGTTCTTCGCCACCACGGACCTCCATCTCGAAATGCCCGAGCTCGTCCGCATGGTCCGCTTCGGCCCGGTGGACATACCGATCCTCGCCCCCGAACACCTCATCGTCTGCAAGGCCATCTTCGACCGCCCCAAGGACTGGCTCGATATCGAGGAGATGTTGCTTTGGGGCACCGAGGTGGACGCGTCACGGACGCTGCACTGGGTGAGCGAGATGCTCGGTCCGCAGGCAGAGCAACACACCCGCCTCGTCGGATTGTTGGCCCCTGGGGCAGCCGCTTCCCAGGCTCAGGTCGACCCCGATGCCGCCCACCCGGTCAATTAGGGAAGCCGCTGCACCGGCCCGTAGCATCGCCACCCATGGCAGACCTCATCCGCATGGGCGACGACGGCAACCTGGTCGTGCCCGACGAGCCCATCATCCCCTTCATCGAGGGCGACGGCACCGGCGTCGACATCTGGCCGGCCGCCAAACTGGTCCTCGACGCCGCCGCGGCCAAGCACGGGCACAAGGTGGCCTGGAAGGAGGTGCTGGCGGGGCAGAAGGCGTTCGACGAGACGGGCAATTGGTTGCCCGACGAGACGGTGGAGACGTTTCGGAGCCACCTCATCGGGATCAAGGGGCCGCTCACGACGCCGGTCGGCGGCGGCATCCGCTCGCTCAACGTGGCGCTGCGCCAGATCCTCGACCTCTACGTCTGCCTGCGCCCGGTGCGCTGGTTCGCCGGCGTCCCCTCGCCCGTGCTGCACCCCGAGCTGGTCGAC
>DASZIO010000003.1:0-23511 GCA_035949055.1 Acidimicrobiales bacterium | reverse complement strand
GGCCTCGCCCCCGGTCGACTTCATGACCCACGACACCTACTTCGTGGTGGCCCACTTCCACCAGGTGCTCATCGGCACCGCCGTCTTCGCCGGGTTCGCCGGGTTCTACTTCTGGTACCCGAAGATGTTCGGGCGGATGCTCGACGAGCGGCTCGGCAAGCTCCACTTCTGGGGCCTGTTCATCGGGTTCTGGGTGACCTTCATGCCCCAGTACCTGGTCGGCCTGTACGGCATGCCCCGGCGGGTGGCCGACTACCGGCCGGACAACGGTTGGACCGGGCTCAACGTGATCTCGACGGTGGGCTCCTTCGTCATCGGGGCCTCGTTCCTGTTCTTCCTGGTCAACCTCTGGGTGTCGTGGCGGAAGCCGGTGCCGGCCGGTGACAACCCCTGGGACGGCGGTGGGCTCGAATGGTTCACCTCCTCGCCGCCGCCCCATCACAACTACACCAAGCTGCCGCCCATCCGGTCCGAACGGCCCACCTGGGACTACAACCACCCCGAGCACCGCAAGCACCACCGCCCCAGCCAGGAGCCGCGGCCCGACAGGGAGACCGTGGGGGCCGGCTCGTGAGGGTCGACGGCCTGATCCTCGGCGGCATCGGGGTGTTCTTCGCCATCATCGCCGGCGTCTACTGGTTCACCAGCTACGAGGACGCCGGCTTTCTCATGCTCATCGGATCGGCCATCCTCGGGCTGCTCCCCGGTTCGTACTACCTCTGGTGGTCGTACCGGCAGAAACCCCAACCCGACGACGACCCCGACGCCGAGGTAACCGAGGGCGCCGGCACCGTGGAGTCGTTCCCCGGGTCGAGCATCTGGCCTTTCATCCTCGGCATGGGCGCCATGTTCGCCGTCCTGACCTTTGTCTTTGGCTTGTGGATGGCGCCGATCGCCGCCGCCCTCATCCTGTCGGCCGCCATCGGCGCCACCGTCGAGAGCCGCCGCGGCGGCACCGTCTGAGGCGTCCAGCTCCCGTCAGCCCGGGTCGGGGGCGAAGGCGGTGGTGGCGAGCTCCGGGCTCAGGTACGGGATGTCGGGCGCCAGGGTGCCCGACGCCGCCAGCTGCTCGGCCGCCTCTACCAGTGCACCGTAGGCCACCCGGGCCAGCCAACCGCCGACCGACACCCGCCGCACCCCGGTTGCGGCCAGGTCGGGCACCGACAGCACTCCCGGCCGCAGCAGGACGTTGACCGGCGCACCGGTCTCCGCGACCACCCGGCCGATGGCCGCCAGGTCGGTGAGTCCCGGGGCGTAGACCACGTGCGCGCCGGCGGCCGCGTAGGCGGCCAGGCGCGCGATGGTGTCGTCGAGGTCGTCCCGGCCGCGCAGGTGGTTCTCGGCCCGGGCGGTGAGGAGCAGGCCCGACCGCTCGGCCGCGGCGCCCGCTTCGCTCACCCGCTCGACTGCCACCGCCATCCGCTCGATGGCTTGCGCTTCGGGGTCCCAGTCCTCGATCGAGCAACCCGCCGCCCCGGCCTCGCCCAGCCGCTCCACCGTCTCGGCCACCCCGCCAGGGCTTCCGGGAAAGCACTGCTCGGCATCCACAGTGACCGGGAGATGGGTCGCACCGCAGATGTGGCCCACGTGTTCGATGAGCTCGGCGCGGCTGACCGTCATGTCCGGGCGCCCGAGTGAGGCGGCGAAACCGCCGCTGGTGGTGGCGAGGGCCTCGAAGCCCAGCGCGGTGAGCAGCCGGGCGGACCCGGCGTCGAACGGGTTGGGCATGACGAAGGTGCCGGCTTGGTGGAGGAGGCGGAATCGGTCTCGGCGGTCGTGGTCCATCCACCGATCTTCGACGCCCGGGGGCCGGACAGACAAGCGGATTAGCGTCGTCGCATGCGCCTGAGCACCGTTATCCTGCCCGTCTACCGCCGGGCCGAGGCGCGCAGCATCTGGCAGCGGGCCGAGGAACTCGGCTTCCACGCCGGCTACACCTATGACCACCTGTCATGGCAGGAGTTCCGCGACCGGCCGTGGTTCGGAGCGGTGCCCACCTTGGCCGGTGCGGCGCTCGCCACCCGGCGCCTCCGGATCGGGACCCTGGTGACGTCTCCGAACTTCCGCCACCCGGTCACGCTGGCCAAGGACCTCATGACCCTCGACGACCTTGGTGAGGGAAGGCTCACCGTCGGGATCGGCTCGGGGGGAACGGGATTCGACGCCTCGGTGCTCGGCCACCAGCCGTGGTCGGCCCGCGAGCGCACCGACCGCTTCGGCGAGTTCCTCCGGCTGCTCGACCGGCTGCTGACACAGCCGTCGACCACCGAGACGGGTACCCACTATGCCGCGGTGGAGGCGCGGATGATCCCGGGGTGCGTACAACAGCCGCGGCCGCCGTTCCTCGTGGCCGCAGCCGGGGGCCGGGGGTTCGCCCTGACCGCGGAGCTGGGCCAGGGCTGGGTGACCTACGGGGACCCGGGCCGCCCGGATGCCGGGCCCGCCGAGCAGGCGCTCGACGTGGTGCGCACCCAGCTGGAGGGGCTCGAGGAGGCCTGCGCCGCCCGGGGTCGCGACGCCAAGACCGTCGACAAGGTGCTGCTGACCGGCTTGACCGCCGAACAGCCGCTCGTCTCGGTGGAGGCCTTCGTGGACTGGGCCGGCCCGTACGGGGAGCTTGGCTTCTCCGAGCTGGTCCTCCACTGGCCGGTCCCCGACTCGCGCTTCGCCACCGATCCCGAGCTCTTCGAGCGGGTCGTGACCGAGGGCGCCCCCCAGCTGGGCTGAGCGCGCCGCCCCGCAGCACGCGTTCGAGGTCGGGTCAGTCGGTCGTCAGCGCATCACCCGACGAACACCGGGCCCGGTGGCCAGTTCCGGTGGCACCAGGTCGATGTAGGTCGGGACCGGGATGGCGTCGAGCTCCTTGACCCCGTCGCCCGGTCGGTCGGCCGCCGGCTGGGTGCTGTACTCCCCTTCGGGTGAACGCGTGACGATCTGGGCCCGCTTGCGCTTGCCGATGCCTTCGGCCGCCCGCATCTCGTTGCAGATCTTGTAGGCCACCACGTAGGCGATGATCGGCGCCACGATCACCGCGATCCGGAAGAACCAGAGAACGGCGACGAGCGGGATCTGGAAGAAGTTGGCCATGACGTCGGTCGACGAGGCGAAGAACACCATGAACAGCAGGGTGAGCATCGACGCGCCGGCTGCGGTCCGCTTCGGCCGGTCACGCGGTCGATCGAGCAGGTTGTGGTAAGCGACGTCCTTGGTGAAATGCGTCTCGAGGAACGGCCACACGATGAAGATGTTGAAGATGATCCCGGGGAAGATCACCGCCGGCAGGAACACCTCGAGGGGGAGGGTGTGGCCCCACCCGACCCATTCCCAGCTGGGCATGATGCGCAGCGCCCCGTCCAGCCAGCCCATGTACCAGTCGGGCTGCACGGCATAGGAGATCTGGTACGGCTCGTACTGCCCGAACTGCCAGATGGGGTTGATCTGGGCAAAGGCGCCGAGCAGGAAGGTGACCGCGGTGATGATGAACAGGAAGCCGGTCGTCTTGGCGATGAACGTCGGGAACATCGGCGAGCCGACCACGTTGTGCTCGGTCTTCCCCTTCCCGCCGAACTGGGTGTGCTTCTGTTTGACCAGGAGGCCGAGGTGGGCGGCCAGGAGGCCGAGGATCAGCACCGGCAGGATGAGCACGTGCAGGATGAAGAACCGGGGGATGATCACCCCGCTGCCGGGGTAGTTGCCCCCGAACAGGAAGAACGCGATGTAGCTGCCCACCAGTGGGATGGACTCGATGATCGAGTAGGCGATGCGGATGCCGGTGCCCGACACCAGGTCGTCGGGCAGCGAGTAGCCGAGGAACCCGTTGATGATGGCGAGGATGAGCATGGTCACCCCGACGAGCCAGTTGAACTCGCGCGGCTTGCGGAAGGCCCCGGTGAAGAAGACGCGGGCCATGTGGACGGCGATCGAGCCGAGGAAGATGTCGGCCGCCCAGTGGTGGGCCTGGCGCATCAGCAGTCCCGACTTCACATCGAAGGAGAGCCCCACCGAGGAGGCGTAGGCCTCGGACACCCGTTGGCCCCGGAGCGGGAGATAGGAGCCGTGGTAGACGATCTCGTGGGCCGACGGCACATAGAACAGAGAGAGGTACACGCCGGTGGCCAGTAGCACGACGAATGAATAGAGGGCGATCTCGCCCAGCATGAACGACCAGTGGTCGGGGAAGATCTTGTCCAGGAAGACGCGGCCACCCTTGGCCACGGCGAGGCGGTCGTCGACCCACCGGAGCGACTTGTCGATGGTCTTGTCGATCACGGCTCGATCACGGCCTCTCCCAGAAGCCGGGGCCGACGGCCTGGTCGAAGCCGGCCTGGGACCGAAGGAACCCCGCTGAGTCCACCTTCAGCGGTAATTGTGGCAGGGGCCGCGGGGCAGGGCCGAATTCGGGCACCGCGCCGGAGGGCACGTTGAAGATCGACTGGTGGCAGGGGCAGACCAGCTGCTGGGTCTGCTCCTGGTAGAGGCCCACCGGGCAGCCGAGGTGGGTGCACATCTTCGAGTACGCCACGTATCCCTGCACTCCCCAGTCGGTGCGCCCGGGGGGGCCCAGCGGGTAGGGCGGGTCCAACGGGCCGAGCTTGGCCAGCCGGATGAGGATGACCTGGTCGGGCGAGGAACCCTCGAACCCTTTCGGGAACACGGTGAGCACCCCGCCCACGTCCAGGTCGTCGGCGCTCACCGCCCGCCCGCTCACCGTGACCAGCTGCGAGTTCTTCTTCCAGTTGGTCCGGAACAGGGTGGTGCCCGGCTTGGGCCCGAGCGAGCGGATGAGGGGGAAGAGGAGGACGATCCCCATGGCCGTCGAGCCCAGGGCGAACAGGCCGCCCAGCACCTTGCGCCGCTTGACCACCATGCCGCCCCGCTCCACCACCGCCGCGGTCATGGCGTCGCGTTCTTCCTCGGTCGAATGGAACTCGTGCCGCTCCTCGACGAAGGGGCCTTGGGGCATGAGGTACTTGCCCCAGGCGGTGACCCCGAAGCCGAGGGCGAGGAGCCCGACGCCGAGCGTAAGTCCCTGCCATTGCGTGCTGCTGCTCACCCAGTAGGCGATGCCGAACCCGATGAAGCCGAGGAACCCGATGACCATGGCGGTGGCCGCCACCGCCTGGGCCCGCTCGGGGTGCTTGGCGTACGGCTGCAGGTGGGGATCGTCGAGCGCCGCCATGGGCAGTGGCCCCTCGAGGCGCGGTGATTCGTCGCTCACGTGCGATCCCCGATCCAGAAGCAGACCAGCATGAGCACCCCGACCCCGAGGAGGAGCCCGACGAAGCCCTCCCCGACCGGCCCGATCCCGCCCAATCCGAACCCACCCTGGTTGACCGGGTGCTGGATCACGCTGTGCACGTAGGCGGAAATGTCGCGCGCCTCGGTGTCGGTGATGTTGCCCGGGCTGAAGTGGGGCATGTCCCCCGGCCCCGAACGGATGGCCTCGACGATCTGAGGGAGGGTGGCGAGGTGCAGGCTCGGGGCGTAGGCCCCGCCGGCCAGGGCGTCGCCCGCCCCCGTGATGGTGTGGCAGGCCGCGCAGTTGAGCGTGAACAGGGTGTTGCCGGCCTCCAGGTCGGCGCCGTTGGTATTGACCACCGGCACCTTCGTCCCCTGGCCGGGCGTGAAGGACTGCACCCAGGCCGCGATCTCGAGCGTCTGGAGCCGGTTGAACCGGGGCGGCTTGCGGGTGGCTTGCACGGCGGAATTTTCCAGCGGCATCCGGCCGGTCGACACCCAGAAGTCGATGGTGCCCGCCCCGAGCCCCTGGAGGTTGGGCCCCCGGGAGGTGCCGAGCGCGTCGTTCCCGTGACAGGACGCGCAGTTGGACGCGAACAGGGCCTGTCCGGGGTCCACGAAGGCCTGCGGCAGGTTCACGTAGAAGATGCCGGACTGGTTGGCGGGCGCCTGGTACTGGAGGACCTCCGACAGGCTCGGGGCCGTCGGCTGGCCCACCGGCGTCGGGATCGAGGACGTGGTGGTGAGGGGGGGCAGGGTGGTGGTCGGGACGGCGCCGGCCGAGCCCGAGCCCGGACCGGGCGAGAAGGCCAGCAGGCCCACGAGGCCGACGAACCCGACCAGCGCGCCCGGCCCCAGGTAGCGGGTCCTCACCAGGCTAGAGAAGCGTCCCATCTATTTGAGGAGGAAGAGGCACGCGTAGAGGCCGATCCAGACCACGTCCACGAAGTGCCAGTAGTAGCTGACGCCCTGGAACACCGCCGTCTCCCCCGGGTCCCCCTTGGGGCCCTTCAACCGGCCCAGTAGGAAGATCATGGCCACCAGTCCGAGGGTCACGTGGAGGCCGTGGAGCCCGGACATGATGTAGAAGAGGGAGCCGTACGAGGTCACGGTGGGATTGGTGGCCGGGTTGTGCGAGAGGTCGACCCACTCGAAGAATTGGTTCGCCACGAACAGCGCGCCGAGGATCAGCGTGGCCACCACGAAGATCTTGGCGCTGCGACGGTTACCCCGCTCCTGGTCGAAGACGGCTTTCTGCATGGTGAAGCTCGAGGACACCAGGACGGCGGTGAAGATCCCCGCCCGGATCACATCGAGGTGGGCCCCCGCCGGCGGCCAGACCGAGGCGTGGGCGCGGATGGTGAAGAAGGCGGCGAACAGGGAGCTGAAGAACATCACCTCCGAGCCCAACCAGATGATGACCCCGACGGCCAGCATCGAGGGCCGGTCTGGGCGGTGGCGCCGGGCGGCAGTGATCGTCGGATCGGCGGCGATGGCCTGGGTCACGCCGTATTTTTAGTCGAAGGGCTGCTCGGGGGGCCAACTCATCCACCTCGTCGCCGGAGGGCCCGGCGAGGGGGTGGGCCGGCCTGCTCGAGGGGCCGTGCGGGGTAGTGGCGACCGGTCGGGGCGGCCCCGATGCGGGTCGGTCAGGCCGCCTCGAGGGCGGCCGGCGCCGGGGTCAGGTGGACCACGGTCAGGCGTTGCGTGGGCCGGGTCAGGGCCACATACAGGGTGCGCAGACCCTGGCCGGTCTCCCCGGCGATGAGACCCGGCTCGACCACCACCACCGAGTCGAACTCGAGGCCGTTGGCCGCGTCCGCCGCCAGCAGCACCAACGGCTCCGACAATCCCGCGAAGCGCGGGTCCCTGGCGTCCGCCACCGCCTGTCCCGATGCGGCCAACGCGTCGGACAGGGTGGTGAGCAGCGTCTCCGGCGCCAGGACGGCCACGCGACCTGGGGCGACCGCGGCCACTTCCTCGGCGGCCAGCTCGGCCGCAGTACGGACCAGGTCGTCGACGGTGGCACCGTCCCGGGTCCCTTCCGCTCCCGCCACCGCCACCATGAGCGGTTCGACCCCGGTGCGCCGGACGGGGCGCGGCGGGACGAGCTCGGGCGCGGCCACGGCCAGCACGCGTCCGGCCACCGCTAGCACCTCGGCGGGCGTTCGGTAGCTCACGCTCAGCTCGATGGTACGGACCGGTCGCCGCCGCGGCAGGTGTTCCATGATGTCCGACCACGAGCCAGGGGACCATGGTGCGGTGGCCTGGGCGATGTCGCCGACGACGGTCATCGAGCCGGACAGCGACCGCCGGGTGAGCATGCGCAGCTGCATCGGTGACAGGTCCTGCACTTCGTCCACCACGATGTGGCCGTACTGGCGTGCGGCCTCGTCGCTACCACCCTGGCGCGGCCCGAGCAGATGGCGCGCCTCATCGACCAGGGCGGCGTCGGCCGGTGTCCAAGCCACCTCTTCGAACGACGCCGAACGCGGGCGGTAGAGGAGCTCCTGCTCCTCGCGGGAGAGGATGCCGCGTCCGGCCGCGGCGACCAGCGGCCGGGCCCCGAACAGGTCGTGCAGCAATTCGTGCGGGGAGAGGCGCGGCCACATCCGGTCGAGGGCCTTCACCAGCTCGGGAACCCGGCGCACCTTGCGGGAGAAGTCCTCGAAGTCGAATTCCTCCTCGCTCAGCTCGGAGGGATCCTCATAACCGGGGAAGGCCGTCACCGAGCCCGGGGGGCCCACACCCAACCGCTGCTGGGTCTGGCGGGCCCGGTCGGCCAGGAGCTGGGCCACCGACTGCTCGACCAGGCGGCGGCGAGCGTTGTGGGAGCCGGGACGCCGGCGCACTGTGTTGACGATGGCGGCACTCTCCTCCGCGGACAATCGAAGGATCAGCGCGCCGTACGGGATGGCCACCGGATCAGCCAACCCCCGTTGGCGCGTGCGCACGGCGCGGGCGATGACCTTGGCCATGCGGGCGTCCCCCTTGAGTCGGGCTACCTCGACCGGCCCGTTCTCCTTCACACGGATCTCGGGAACGAGGCCGGACACCGTCGACAGCGTCACACCGGTCTCCCCCAAGGACGGCAGGACCTGCTCGATGTACCGGAGGAAGAGCGGGTTGGGACCGACGACCAGCACCCCCTGGCGCTCGAGTGGGAACCGGTGGGTGTACAGCAGGTACGCGGCTCGATGAAGGGCCACGGCCGTCTTGCCCGTGCCGGGCCCACCTTGGACCACCAGCACCCCGCTCAGGGGGGCGCGGATGATCTCGTCCTGCTCCTTCTGGATGGTGGAGACGATGTCGGTCATCCGGCCCGACCGCGCCCGGCCGAGGGCGGCGAGCAGGGCGGCCGGACCGCCGATAGGAAGGTCGCCGATGATGAGTTCTCCTTCACCCTCGTCGGCCTCCGAGCCGTCGGGCGCGGCCGGCTCGGCACCGTCGTCCAACGGACCGCCGAAGCGCTCGTCCTCGATTCCGGTGACCCGGCGCCCCTCGAGGGCCAGGTGCCGGCGGAGAACGAGCCCCTGCGGATCGCGTCCGGTGGCCCGGTAGAACGGCTCGGCGATAGGCGCCCGCCAGTCCACCACCAAGGGCTCGTGATCGGCGCCGTGGACAGCCAGCCGGCCGATATGGAAGGTCTCGACATCCTGCTCCGTCGACGCCGCCGAACCGTTGGCAGGGGAGCCGGGCTGGTCGGCGTACCGGTCCTCCTGCCCCTCCCCCGGTCGCCCGCCGTCCCGCCGGCGGTCGATGCGGCCGAAGGTGAGGGCTTGGTCACCGATATCGAGTTGCTCGAGGCGGGCCAGGCTGGTCCGAACGATCACGTCGCGTTCGGTCCGTGACTGGAACGTGCCGCCCCGGCCGAGGTCGAGCACGCCGTCGAGCATGGCGTTGGCATCGCTCCGCATGGCGTCGAGCCGGGCGTAGGCGACGTCCACGAAGTCCTGCTCGACCTGCCGTTCGGGATCCACCGACACCTCCGTCTGCCCGCCTTTCATGCGCCCCGTCCCCGAGAGGGGAACCCTCGATTGTAGGCGTCGGGGTCCGCCGGCGCGACCGGGCCGCGTTCGCCTGACAGGTCCGCCCTCGACCCGAAGGCCCCGGGCAGCGGGCTCTAGACTCCGGCCATGGCCGTGCCCGTTCCACCGCCGGCGGCCCGCGGCCCAGGCGGTCGCCGCCTCATCCGACCGGAGCGGGCCGGGGCATAAGCCGTGGCTCCGGGTCTCGACGGCCGCTTCGACCGGTCGCCTTTCATCGCCGCCTGCCGTCGTCAGGCCGTCGAGCAGGTGCCGGTGTGGTTCATGCGCCAGGCGGGTCGGTCGCTGCCCGAATACCGCGCCGCACGCGGCTCGGGCAGCATCCTCGAGGCCATCGCCCGGCCCGACCTGGTGACCGAGCTCACCCGGCAGCCGGTCGACCGCTATGGAACCGACGCCGCCATCCTCTTCTCCGACATCGTCGTCCCGGTGGCCGCCATCGGATTCGGAGTGGACGTGGCCCCGGGCACCGGGCCTGTGGTCTTCCGGCCGTTCCGCGGCAAGGAGGACCTGCAGCGCCTCCGCCCCCTCGACCCCGAGGCCGACACCGGCTACGTCCTCGCTGCCGTCCGGCAGGTGGTCGAACAGCTCGACGTGCCCCTCATCGGCTTCGCCGGCGGCCCGTTCACCGTGGCCAGCTACCTGGTGGAGGGTGGGCCGTCCCGCAGCTTCACCAAGGTGAAGGCGCTGATGCACGGCGATCACGCCCTCTGGCACGAGCTGATGGACCGACTCGGCGAGCTGGCGCTCGCATCCCTGCGGTCACAGATCGATGCCGGCGCCTCGGCCGTGCAGGTCTTCGACAGCTGGATCGGGATCCTCGCCCCGCGCCACTACGAGGCGTTCGTGCTGCCGGCCACCCAGCGGCTCTTCGCCCGGCTGGCCGACTCCCATCCCGGCATCCCCACCATCCTGTTCGGGGTGGGGACGGGCGAGCTGCTCCCGGCCCTGGCCCGGGCCGGGAGCACGGCGGTCGGTGTCGACTGGCGCGTCCCGCTGGATGAGGCGCGTCGGCGACTGGGACGAGGTGTGGCCGTTCAGGGCAATCTGGATCCGGCCGCCTGCCTCGCCGGCACGGCCGTCGCCGAAGCGGAGACCCGTGACGTCCTCGACCGGGCGGGGACGACCGCCGGCCACATCTTCAACTTGGGACACGGCGTCCTGCCCGAGACCGACCCGGCCGTCCTCGAGCGGGTCGTCGAAATCGTCCACGCCGAGGGCCGGGCCGGGGTCAAAGGCGTGAAGGCCATCGGCGAGGACGTCTCCGCATGACCGGCCCCGCCTCCCGGACCGGCGTGCTGGTGATGGCGCACGGCACGCCGGCCACCACCGAAGGGATCGAGCCCTTCTACACCGCCATTCGCCACGGACGACGGCCGGACGCCGACCTCCTCGCCGAGCTCGTCGGGCGCTACCAGGCCATCGGCGGTACCTCCCCGCTTACCGGTCGCACCGCGGCGCAGGTCGCCGGGCTGGCCGCGGTCCTGGAAAGCGGCACCCCCGGGGGATACGTGGTGCGCTACGGGTCCAAGTACACCGACCCGAGCATCGAAGCCGGGATGGCAGCCCTGCTCGCCGAAGGCGTGGACCGCGTCGTCGGGCTGGTGTTGACCCCCCACGAGTCCGCTCTGGGATCGGGCGAGTACCTGCGTCGGGCCGGTGCGGCCGCGGCTTCGGCCATCCGACCCCCGGCGGTCGTCCCGGTGGCCTCGTGGCACCGAGCTCCAGGCCTGGCCTCGTTGCTGGCCGACCGGACGGCGGCGGCCCTGGCCTCCCTGCCCACGGAACGGCGGGTCCGGCCCGTGGTGTTCTTCTCGGCCCACAGCCTCCCGCAGCGGGCCCTGACCGAGGGAGACCCCTACCCCACCCAGGTCGAAGAGTCGGCGGCGGACATCGCCGCGGTACTGGGGCTCGACCGGGAGTCGGGCCCGAGCTGGAGCGTGGCCTGGCAGAGCGCCGGGCGCACCCCGGAGCCCTGGCTCGGCCCCGACCTCCTCAGCCAGATCCGGCGGGTGGCCGCCGAGGGGGCCACGTCGGTGGTGGTGTGCCCGGTGGGGTTCGTCTCCGACCACCTCGAGATCCTCTACGACCTCGACATCGAGGCGGCCGGCGTGGCCGGCCGGGCCGGCGTGGCGTTCACCCGGACCCGTTCCCTCAACGACGATCCGCGGTTCCTGGCCATCCTGGCCGATGTGGTGCGCGACGCCGCCCGCGCCCCCCGTGACGCGACTGCCGGCGATCAGCCCGCGGCACCGTCGGCGCCCGGGCGACGGACTTCCTCCGCGGCGGGCCCCCCACCGGCGTGACCGCCGGACGGCGGCCCGTGGTGGCCGTGGTGGGCGGGGGCATCGCCGGCCTGGCCGCGGCCTGGGAGCTCGTCCGGGGCGACGTCGGCCGCGGTCTCGGCGCCGAGGTCCATCTGCTCGAATCGGAGGGCCGGTTCGGCGGGGCGCTCCGGGCCGCCGAGTTCGCCGGACGCTCGGTCGACCTGGCCGCCGATGCCTTCGTGGCCAGGCGGCCCGAGGCCACCGACCTCTGCGCCGAGCTCGGGCTCACCCCGGAGCTCGTCCCGGTCGGGGCGGCCGGAGCCGCGGTGTGGGCCCGGGGCCGCCTCCGGCCGTTGCCCGAGGGGCTCAACCTGGGCGTACCGACCCGCTGGTGGCCACTCGCCCGCTCCGGGATCCTCGACCCGGTCGAGGCCCTCTCGGTGGCGAAGGACCTCGTCCGTCCCCACTTCGCCACGCGCGGCGTCATCGGCGACCGGGCCGTGGGCGCCGTCGTCGAGGCGCGCCTCGGGCGCCCGGTCGTCGACCGGCTGGTCGACCCGTTGATCGGGGGCATCAACGCCGGCGACGTCGACGATCTCAGCGCGGCGGCCGTCTTTCCTTATCTATTGGCCGCCTCCATGCAACCCGGCAGCCTGATGCGCGGCCTCGGCCGCGGTCTCCGCCGCAGCGTGACGCGGCCAGACGCGGTCGCGGCGCGCTCACCTGTCTTTTGGTCGCTGCGGACCGGCACGGCCGGCCTGGCCGAACGCCTGTCGGCCGAGCTCGAAGGGTGCGGTGTGGTGATGCGGGCCGGGGTGTCGGTCGATGCCACCGAGCGCCGGACCCAGGAAGATCGGGGCGGGGCGGAGCACAGACGCTGGCGGCTGCATCTGCGGACCGACCCGGGCGAGGTCCTCGGTGCCGACGGCGTCGTGCTGGCCGTCCCCGCCGGCGTTGCCGCCGGACTGCTCGCCGAGCAGGCTCCCGGGCCGGCCGGCTTGCTGCGGACCATCGACTATGCCTCGGTGGCCGTGCTCACCATGGCCCTCGCGCCAGGGGCCGTCGCCTCGCCCCTGTTCGGCACGGGGTTCCTCGTCCCCCGGACCACCACCCTCGATGGTGCCCGGCCCCTGGTCACCGGCGTCACCTACCTCGGGCGCAAATGGCCGCACCTGGCCCGTCCCGGCGACGAGCTCGTCCGGGTGTCGGTCGGGCGGTTCGGCGACGTCCGCCACCAGGCGCTCGACGACGACGAACTCCTCGAAGCAGTCCTGACCGAGCTCCGCCATCTGCTCGGCGTGACTTGTCCCCCCCTGGCGTGGAGGGTCACCCGCTTCGACCGGGCTTTCCCGCAATACCGGGTGGGCCACCTCATCAAGGTGGCGAGGATCGAGCAGGGGGTGACCGCGCTCGGCGGGATGGAGATCGCCGGGGCCGCCTACCGCGGTGTGGGCATTCCGGCCTGCATTGGCACCGGCCGCGACGCGGCCCGCCGTCTGCTCGACTTTCTGGGCACCCCCACGACCCCGACCGCGCTCCCGGTCCAGGGCGAGGGCAGCTCGTGAGGCCGGGGCCATCTCCGCCCGTTTCCGACCGCCTACCGCCGAACGACGACGCGGACCGGCCTGACCAGCCGATCCGGCCGGCGTGGCGGCCGTCACGGGTTTCGATGACCGAACGCCGCACCGCGGCGGTACGACCGAGGCGGGGCCGGGTGGCGGTCCCGGCGCTGGCCTCCGGCGTCGGCCTCGCCGTCTCCCTGCCGCCCTGGGGTCTCTGGGCGCTGGCCTTCCCCGCCGCCGGACTGCTCTTCTGGCGCCTTCGGGGCCTGCGCCCGCGCACCAGGTTGTGGGCCGGGTGGCTGGCCGGACTGGGTTGTTACGTCCCTGGACTCATGTGGGCCCGATCCTTCACTGTCCCTGGCGCTCTGGTCCTGATGGCGGTGGAGGCAGGCTTCATGGCGGTGGCGGCCCTGGCCGTCCCGGCCGGCCCGTCCGCGGCTCGGGCGCTCGCCTTCCCCGGCGCCATGACCCTGGCCGAATGGGCCCGGCAGAGCTGGCCCTTCGGGGGGCTCCCGATGGGAGGCGTCTTCCTCGGCCAGGCCGGCGGGCCGGTGCTCGGGGTGGCTCGTCTCGGGGGCCCGCTGGGTCTAACCGCCGCCGTCTACCTCGGCGGCGTGGGCCTCGGGTCACTGGCAGACGTCCTAGCTCGGGCGGGGCGCGACGGCCGACGGGCCCGGGCCTTCGCCCGCATCGATCCCGAGCGCCACGCCACGGCCGACGGAGAACCGCCCGCCGGAGCCGGGCCGGGCCGGTGGGGCATCCTGGCCGGCGCGGTGGCCGGGCTCGGTGGGACGGCCCTCGCCGGTGCCATCGCCCTCGGCACCGTGATGGCGGTCGCGGTGGTGGCCGACCACGCGCCCGACGGGGGCGCCCCGGTCGGCACGGTGACGACCGCCGCGGTCCAGGGCGGGGGGGCGCGCGGGTTCACCAAGTCGCACACCAACCCCGCCGCGGTGCTGGCGGCACAGTTCTCGGCCACCCGGCTGCTGCAGCCGGGGGACCACCGGACTCCGCCCCAGTTGGTCCTGTGGCCCGAGGACGTGGTCTCCCTCGACACCCTCCTCGCCGACTCACCGGTGGATGGTCAGCTCTCGGCCTTGGCCCGCGCCCTGCACACCACTTTGGTGGTCGGGGTCACCGAGACGGTCTCCGGTACGACCTTCCGCAACGAAGTGGTGGCCTTCGGGCCCGACGGCACGCTCGTCTCCAGCTACGAGAAGGTCCACCGCGTCCCCTTCGGCGAGTACGTCCCCTTCCGGGGATTCTTCTCCCACCTGGCGGACCTCTCGGCCGTTCCGCTCGACGCCGTCCCGGGGACCGGCTCCGGGTTGTTGCCCACCCCGGCCGCACCGCTCGGGGCCATGGTCTCCTATGAGGTCTTCTACGCCGGGCGCGGCCGGTCGGGGGTCCGCCACGGGGCGCAACTGATCATCGTCCCGACCAACACGTCCTCCTACGCCTCCTCACAGGTTCCGACCCAGGAGATCGCCGCCTCCGAGGTGCAGGCGGTGCAGCAGGGTCGGGACCTGCTGCAGGCCGCTCCGACCGGCTACAGCGCGGCCGTGACCCACCGCGGCACGCTGCTCGATCGCTCGGTGCTCGGCGCCCGTCAGGTGGTCACGGCCACCCTCGACCGACGCTCCGGTTGGACGGTGTACGTGCGTTACGGGGACCTGCCGGTGATCCTGCTGGCCGCGGCGGCCATGCTGGGCGGCTGGCTCCTCGCCCTCCGCCGCTACTCGTAGTAGCCGGAGTGGATGTACACGCACGGGATCCCCTCGGCGTGGAACATGGCGAAATTGTTGGGGTCGTCCTCGAAGGCGAGCCGGAGGTCGAAGCCGTAGGCGCGCAGCTCCTCCACGCTGTCGCGCTTGAACCAGGTCACCTGCGAGTAGTCACCCCGCGACCGCATGACCAGCAGGTCCCACCGCAGCCCGTACCGCTCCAACCAGGCCAACGTCTGCGGCTGCACCCGCATGGGCCGTCCGGTGAGGAGGATGACCTGCAGCCGCTCGTCGAGTAGCTCGAGGACCCTGGCGACCTCCTCGATGACCGGGTCGTCACCGCAGGCGTCGAAGAACCGGTCCCAATCACGCCGGCCGTGCTCGAGGAAGTGCTGGCGCACGGCCGCGTCCGACAGTACGCCGTCGACATCGAAGACCACCGCCTCCCCCGGGGAGGCCAACGGCTCCTTGTGCCAGGCCCAATTGGCCGGGCCGGCGCGAGGGCTCACTCCTCGGTCGGCGAGGTTGCGGCCAGCCGGCGGATCTCCTCGACGACCGAGGCGTCGGCCAGTGTGGTCGTGTCCCCGAGCACCCGCCCCTCGGCTACGTCACGCAGCAGGCGCCGCATGATCTTCCCGCTGCGGGTCTTCGGCAGCTCGTCGGTGAACACCACCGTCCGGGGTCGGGCGATGGGGCCGATCTTCGTGGCGACGTGGGCCCGGAGCTCTTCGCCGCGTTGGTCGCTGGCCCCTCCGGCGTCGGCCTTCAGCGTGACGAAGGCCACGATGGCCTGCCCGGTGGTTGCGTCGGTCGCCCCGACCACGGCCGATTCCGCCACCGCCGGGTGGTCCACCAGGGCCGACTCCACCTCGGTGGTCGAGATGCGGTGGCCTGACACGTTCATCACGTCGTCCACCCGGCCGAGCAGCCACAGGTAGCCGTCCTCATCCACCTTGGCCCCGTCCCCGGCGAAGTAGCGGCCCTCGAACCGGCTCCAGTAGGTCTGCCGGTAGCGCTCGGGGTCTCCGTAGATGCCGCGGAGCATCGACGGCCACGGCCGGTGCAGGGTCAAGTAGCCGCCCCCCTTGGCGATGGGCGCCCCGCCCTCGTCCACCACCTCGGCCCCGATGCCGGGAAGCGGGAACGTGGCCGATCCCGGCTTGGTGGCGGTGATCCCGGGGAGCGGGGCGATCATGATCCCCCCGGTCTCGGTCTGCCACCAGGTGTCGACCACCGGGCAGCGACCCCCGCCGATGTTCGAGGAGTACCACATCCAGGCCTCCGGGTTGATCGGCTCCCCGACCGAACCGAGAACCCGAAGCGACGTGAGGTCGTGGCGCCCCGGGTAGTCGGTCCCCCACTTCATGAAGGTGCGGATGGCGGTGGGAGCGGTATAGAGGATGGTGACCCCGTAGCGCTCGATGATCGACCACCAGCGGTCGCGGTCGGGAAAGTCGGGTGTCCCCTCGTACATGACCGACGTGGCCCCGTTGGCCAGCGGCCCGTAGACGATGTAGCTGTGCCCGGTGACCCAGCCGATGTCGGCGGCGCACCAGTAGACGTCGCGCTCGGGATGGAGGTCGAACACCCACCGGTGGGTGAAGGCCACCTGGGTCAGATAGCCCCCGGTGGTGTGCATGATGCCCTTGGGCGCCGCCGTGGTGCCGGAGGTGTACAGGAGGAACAACAGGTCCTCGGCCGCCATGTGCTCGGGCTCGCAGCGGTCCGCTGGTGGCCCGCCGGCCGCGGTGTCGGTCCCGCTCATCAGCTCGTGCCACCAGTGATCGCGCCCCGGGGTCATCGACGTGACCGGATCCGCCGCTTCACCGAGCCGGCGCGCCACCACCACATGTTCCACGCACGGAGACGCTGACACCGCGACGTCCACGCTGCCCTTCAGGGCGGAGGCGGCACCCCGCCGCCACCCTCCGTCGGCCGTGACGACCACCCGGGCCGCGGCATCGAGGATCCTGTCGCGCAACGCCTCGGAGGAGAACCCGCCGAAGACCACCGAATGGACGGCGCCGATGCGGGTGCAGGCCAGCATGGCCACCGGAAGCTCGGGGATCATCGGCATGTAGACAGCCACCCGGTCACCTCGGCCGACGCCTAGCCCGCGGAGCACGTTGGCGAACCTCGACACGTCCGCGAGCAACTGACCGTAGGTCACCGTCCGGGTGTCGCCGGGCTCGCCCTCCCAGTGGAAGGCCACCTTGTCGCCGTGGCCGGCGGCCACGTGCCGGTCCAGGCAGTTGTAGGAGACGTTCAGGGTCCCGCCCTCGAACCACCGGGCGAAGGGAAGCTTCCATTCGAGGACCGACTCCCAGGTTCGGAACCAGTCGAGGGCCCCGGCCTGTTCGGCCCAGAAACCGCGCCAGTCGGCGTCGGCCCGGTCGTAGACCCCGGGATCACTGGCCACCGCCTGCCGGCGGAAGTCCTCGGGAGGCGGGAAGACCCGGTCCTCCGAAAAGTAGTCCTCGATGGTGGCCTCGGTCGGGGCGGCCGCGGCGGACGGCTGGCTGCGTGCGTCGTCAGGCATCGTTCCCCTTCCTCACCACCGCCTCCCTCACCAGGGTTCCCCTGGCCAGGCGGGTCCCAGACCTCCTGGCGCGACGCGCCTCAGCCTAACGCCGGCCGGACCCTACGATGGAGGGGCCGTGACCACCACCAGACCATCGTCGGTGCAGGTAGGGCCCGAGGGGCACACGACGGGCGGACCGGCGGGGGACTTCTCCCCCGAGCCCGGCGCCACCCGGGTGGACGTGGGCGTCGGTCGGCGGGTCATGGTGGTGAGCGACCTGCTGCTCACCCCCCAGGCGACCGCGTCGACGCTGGCGACCACCCGGCAGTTGGCCCGCGCCCTCGACACCTGGGACGGCCCCGGCGTGCTCATCGTGGCGGGCAACCTCTTCGACCTCACCGGGTGTGCCGCCCCCCTGGCCGAAGCGGAACAGGCCCTCCGCGCCCATCCCGAGCTCGGCGGGGCGCTCACCCGGTTCCTCGACGTCGACGAGCGGCGAGTCATCCGGCAGACGGGTGCCCACGAACCGGGCTATGCCGACGATCCCGACGCCATGGCCCACCTGGCCGCGCGGGGAGTCGAGCAATGCGGCCCCGTCGACCTCCATCTGCGTACGGCCAGCGGCGTGCGAGTGGTCCGGGTGGAGCCCGGCGAACATGCCTACGCCGTCGGGTGCAGCGGGCCCGAGACCGAATTCGACCCGGCCGCCGATGCCAAGCCAGGGATCGTCGGCCCGACCCCCGCCGGGCGCGCCTGGCGGTCGTTGGCCGCCCAGTCCACCGACGACGCGCCGTGGTTGATCGGGCTCCACCGGCTGAGCGATCCCTCGGCGCTGTCCCGCTTCGTCGTATCACGAACCCTCTACCGGCGTCTCGGCCGCTACGCCTGGTGGCTCCTCGTCCCCTTCGTGGTGGCCGCACTGCTACGGGTGGCGGTGACGCCGTGGGTGCTCGGACGCCTCGGGTCGTCGTTCACCGCCCGGGCCATCCGCCACGCCCACCAGGCCGACTGGGGCGACCAGCTCGTGGTGGCTACTTCGGTCGCGCTGGTGGTGCTCGGGGTGCTGGCGCTGGTCCTCGGACTGCTCAGCCGTCGGATGTGGTCGATCCTCGGCGGCGGCGCGCTCGACGAAGTCCGCTCGGAGGCCGCCGCCAACGACACGGCCCGCGACGCCGGGCGCCGGCTGGTCGGCCGGGGCTACGCCGGCCTGATCACCGCGGCGACGTTCCAGTCGGAGCTCACCCACCTCGGGCTCGGCTTCTACGCCAACGTCGGGGCGACGGCCGAGGTGGTCGAGGAGCACCGCGGACGGCTCGGGCTGCCGCCGGTCTTCCTGCACAACCAGCGGGTGAGCTGGGTCGAGCTCGAGACGGGGGCCGAGCTCCACGTCCGCATGCTGTTGGCCCAGAACGACCTGCGGTCCCCGAATATCCTCGAGCGGGCGGTCACCCGCGGCCGGAGCACGGGGAGCCTGCACCCCTCCCTGGTGGCGTCCTACCCGGTGGGAGCGTCGTGGCCGCCTCCGCCGGACTTGAGCCAGGCCCACCGGCGACCTCGCCGGGTGCGGCGCTGGACCGCCGCCGCCATCCTCGTGGCCGGCGTGGTCGACCTCCTCGACGCCGTCACCCCGCCGCTGCGCGGCCGGCTGCACGTGGTGATGGAGATACTGCCGCTCGGGGCCAGCGTGGCGGCGGGCACCCTCATCGCCATGGCGGGCCTGGCCTTGCTCGCCGTGGGCCGGGGCATCCTCCGCGGCCAGCGCCGGGCGTGGCGGGTGGCCGTCATTCTCCTGGCCGGCACCATCGTCCTCCACCTGGTGGCCGGCGCCGACGTCGAGGAATCGGCGGTGGCCCTGGCCGTCCTGGTGCTCCTCATCGTCAACCGGCGGGACTTCCAGGCCGCATCGGACCGGTCGTCGATGCGCTCCGCCCTTGTGGCCCTGGGGGTGGGCGCGCTCGGTATCACGCTCGTGACCGCAGTCTCCATCGAGCTGTTCACGCGGCTCGGGCACCACGCCACCCGCATCCCATGGTGGACGGCCCTCTGGGCGGTGTCCGAACGCCTGGTCGGCATCCGCACCATCGCCCTCCCCCACCGCGCCGACCGGTTCATCTCGCCGGCATTGCTGGCCATCGGTCTGTCCCTGGTCGCGCTGACCCTGTTCCTCCTCACCCGCCCGGTGGTCGACCGGCGGCTCACGTCGGGGCGCGCCGCGGAGTACCGCGCCCGCGACATCGTCCGTCGTCACGGCACCTCGACGCTCGACTACTTCGCCCTCCGCAGCGACAAGCAGTGGTTCTTCCACCGCGACAGCCTGGTGGCCTACGCGGTGTACGGCGGGGTTTGCCTCATCTCGCCCGATCCGATCGGGCCGCTCAACGAACGCGAGCAGGCGTGGGGCGCGTTCCGGCGTTTCGCCGACAGCCACGGGTGGGTCACATCGGTGATGGGCGCGGGCGAGGACTGGTTGTCCGTCTACCGCGACTCGGGGATGCACAACATCTACCTCGGAGACGAGGCAGTGGTCAGGGTGCAGCAGTTCAACCTGGCCGGCGGCGAGAAGAAGGGTCTCCGCCAGGCGTTCAACCGGATCGGGAAGTACGGCTACACCGTCTCATTCCACGACCCGTCCCACCTCGATGCCTCCCTCTCAGAGGAGCTAACGGCGCTGATGAGCCTCAGCCGACAGGGTGAGCACGAGCGTGGTTTCTCGATGATGCTGGGGCGCGTCTTCGACCCGCGGGACACCGGGCTCCTCCTCACCGTGGTACGAGGGCCGGACGGGGAGGCCGCGGCCATGTGCCAGTTCGTGCCGGCGCCCGGTATCGGTGGCTATTCGCTCGACCTCATGCGGCGCGATCCGGGTGAGCATCCGAACGGCCTGCTGGACTTCGCGCTGTGCTCGACCATCGAACACCTGCGCGCCGGCGGCCACCAGGGGCTGAGCCTGAACTTCGCCACGCTGCGGTCGACGTTGTCCGGTGACAAAGGGGACGGAACGGTGCAACGGGCTGAGCGATGGTTCCTCAAACGCCTGTCGAACTTCGCCCAGATCGAGTCCCTATGGCGGTTCAACGCCAAGTACGACCCGGAGTGGCTACCCCGCTACGTCGTCATCGACACCGCCGAACACCTCGTCCCCGTGCTGATGGCCATCTTGCGGGCCGAGTCGCTGTGGGAGATACCGGTCTTCGGAAAGTTGCTGGCCGCGGGGGCGGAGAAGCGGATGGTGGCGGCCCAGCAGGAGACCGACGAGTTCATCGCCTCCCTCGGCCACTGGGACCAGCTGGGCGATCCCGTCGCCACGGGGAACGGCGAGGCGGCCGCGACCGCGGCGTCAACCGGGGCCGGCGACTCGACCGGATCCGCCAGGCAGGCGACGCCAGACGGCGCCCTCCCGGCCGGCCGGTCCGCCCGCTGACTGCGCCCTCCCCTCCCCGGCGACCAGCCGGGCCTTCAGCCGCCATCCGGGGAATGCTCCGGCGGCGAACCGATCCATCGCCACCGTGGTCGCGGTCCGCGAGCCCTGTTACCGTGATCTCAGATCCGGTCCAGGGGGATGACGGATCTTCAGAGCATGGAGGGGGGACCGATGGCCCGCACCCACCGATCGAACGTCATCGGCGTGTCGGCACTGGCCACCGCGGCCGTTGGGCTCGCCGCGCTGTTGCTGGTCACCGTGGCCGCGGGGGCGCCGGCCACGGGCCCGGGCATTGCCGCGTCGAACGGGCCCGACTCGCCGGCGGCCGCCAGCGATGCGGCCTCGGCCGACATGCCGGCTCCCACCGGGTGTGATCCGCTCGACCCCACCCAGTGCCTGCTGCCCTTCCCCGACAACTACTTCACGGTGCGCGACCGATCCACTGCCACCGGTCGGCGGGTCGACTTCCCCGTCGCGGACATGCCACGGAACAACCAAGGAGTCCCCATCGATCCCACCGCGTTCAATGGGAACGACGGCTTCAGCCCGGGCACTCCTGTCATCCTTCACGTCAACGGGATCAGCCTGACCCAGAGCGGGATCGCCACCATCACCGACATCGGATCCTCGCTCGGGAATGACGCGCCCATCGTGCTCCTCGATGCGAGAACCGGGCACCGAGTGGCGTACTGGGCGGAGCTCGATGCCAACGACCCCAATCCCGCCGAGCAGGCGCTCATCATCCATGCGGCCGCCGACTACACGGACGGGCATCGGTACATCGTGGCCCTCCGCCACCTCCGTGACGGCTCGGGTCAGCCCATCCCGCCCAATCCCACCTTCCGCGATTATCGGGACGGGACGCCGCTCCCCACCACAGCCGAACAGCAGCGTCAGCCCCACATGGAGGCGATCTTCAACACCTTGCAGGGAGCCGGCGTGAACCGGTCGGACCTGTACCTGGCCTGGGACTTCACCGTGGCCAGTCAGCAGAGCCTCACCGGTCCGATGTTGCACATGCGGGACGATGCCTTCGCCAAGCTCGGCAGTGGAGCGCCCGCCTTCGCCGTGACCGGCGTCACCGACCTCACCACGACGGAGGACCCCCTCGTCGCCCGCGTCGTGACCGGCACCTTCTCCGTGCCGAGCTACCTCGATCAGCCGGGCGGGCCACCGGGGTCTCAGTTCAATCTCGGGCCCGACGGGCTTCCGGCGCAGCTACCCGGCAATGTCCAGACGGCAAACTTCGAGTGCGTCGTTCCGCGGAGCGTGGTGGCCGACGGCACCGACCCGGGGGCGACCGTCTACCCCGGTCACCCGATGCTGTACGGCCACGGACTGCTGGGCAGCGCCGACGAGGTCACCGACCCGGTCGTCGAGAGCATGGCCGACGTGGGCAACTTCGTGGTGTGCGGCACCGACTGGCTCGGGTTGGCCAGCCAGGACATCGGGACCGACGCGGGCATCCTGGGCGACCTCTCGAAGTTCCCCATCCTGCCCGACCGCGGCCAGCAGGGCATGCTCGACTTTCTCTTCCTCGGCCGGTTGATGTCCAGTCCGGCGGGGCTGGTCACCGCCCCGGCGTTCCAAGCCGGTGCCGCTCATCCGGTGATCGACACCGCGAGCTCCCTCTCCTACTACGGGAACAGCCAAGGGGGCATCGAAGGTGGCGCCCTCACCGCCGTGTCCCAGGAGTTCACCCGGGCCGTGCTTGGGGTGCCGGGCATGGACTACTCGTTGCTGCTCAACCGGAGCGTCGACTTCGATCCGTTCGAGGCCCTGCTCAACACCAGCTATCCCGACAAGCTGGTGCAACAGGTGGCCCTCGGCCTTATCCAGATGCTCTGGGACAGATCCGAGGCCGACGGCTACGCCCAGTTCATGACCGGCGATCCCCTCCCCGGCACGCCGCCCCATCAGGTGCTGATGGAGGAGGCGTTCGGGGACCACCAGGTGGCCAATATCGCCACCGAGACAGAGGCTCGCACCATCGGCGCCGAGATGCACCAACCGGGTCTGGCCCCGGGCCGGTCACCCGATGTGGTGCCGTTCTACGGGATCCCTGCCCTCACCGGTCCGACCTTTGGCGGATCGGCCCTGTTCGTCTGGGACAGCGGCACACCCCCGCCGCCACTGACCAACATGCCCAACCGGGCCGGGCCGGATCCCCACGGCGTGCCGCGGGCCCAGCCTTCGGCCCAGCACCAGGGCGCCACCTTCCTGCTCGATGGCCTGGTCACCAACCCCTGCGGCGGTGCGGCGTGCGCCGCGGTGCCCTCGGGCGGGTAGATCCGGCCTGGCCATCCCGGATATCGGGGTCGTGCCGGCGGGGAGATCAGTGCTTCGGCTCGCCCCCGGCATCGTCGCCAGTCCCAGCCGGCGGAGGGCCCGGGGGGGCCACGGCCAGCTGCCCTGGAGGGTGTCGACCGGCGAACAGGCCCACCAGCCCCACCGCCGCCAACGTGACCAGCACCACCACCACGGCCACCAGCGTGGTGGGGTTGGTCCAGATCACCAGGACCAGCAGGCCGACGGCGAGGACGGTCCACTGCAGGGCGGTGCGGTGGCGGGCC
Organism: Acidimicrobiales bacterium; assembly: GCA_035949055.1. GTDB lineage: Bacteria > Actinomycetota > Acidimicrobiia > Acidimicrobiales > RAAP-2 > Bog-756. The sequence continues at coordinate 159 of DASZIO010000003.1, read as the reverse complement.
ACGAACTCGTGGACCGGTCCTCCGGTCATCCACGACGGCATCTGGCGCGTGCTGAGCTTGGCCCGGACCCAGCGGTTGCCGGCCAGCAGACCCACGATGGCGGTGATGGCGGCCAGGAGCAGGATGAGCCGCAGGGTGTTTCGCAGGGTGGCGGCCACG
>DASZIO010000002.1:0-82917 GCA_035949055.1 Acidimicrobiales bacterium | reverse complement strand
GTGTTCAGCTTCGGCGACGCCACCTACCTGGGCTCGGTCCCGGGGCAGGGCATCGTCGGCCAGGCCCGGGTGGTGGGTGTGGCTCCGACCCCCGACGGCGCCGGGTATTGGCTGGTCGACCAGGCCGGTGGCGTCTACGCCTACGGCGACGCCGGGTTCCTCGGGGCGATGACCGGCCTCCGGCTCTCCGGCCCGGTCACCGGGGTGGCGGTGGCACCTTGATCGAGGGGACGAGCCCGGCCGTCGGAGCGTCCGCCGGACGCCGGGACCGCCCGGGACCCGGTGGTCGTGCTCAGTCGATGAACGAGAACAGGAACAGCTGCGTGGCGTAGGCGACGAGTCGGGGTGGCGCCGACCCGCGCTCCCCGCAGTCCCACAGCGCCATGTCGGCCGACGCGTAGCCGGCACCGGCATGACGGGCCCGGTTGTGCGCCAGCACCCAGGGCGAGCGACACGAATCGAGAAGGTGCACCGTGAGGTCGATGCTCGGCGCGAACCACGCTCGCGGTCCCGGCCCCACCATCTCGCCGACGGCACCCGGCATGGTGTCGGCCAGCACCACCAGGGCCAGGGGGTCGACGGTGCCGTCGTCGAGGAACGGGGTCTCGTCGAAGCGGTACCACATGGCCCGCTCGGCCCGGTCAGGGACGTAGTCGTCCCACGGCGTATGGCCGAGGGCGGAGCGCCCCTCGACCAGGTGGTCCCAGAAGGGCATGGGCTCGAAGGTGGTGGCCCCGGGCGGGGGCGGGTCCCGGAACGAGGGGCACTCGTCGGGAACCGGCACGGAATCCGGAGGGGCCAGATCGGTGAAGGAGAACCCGGGCCGGGGCGAGCCGAAGATGCCGGTGGTCACGTGTCCGCGTGGGACGTCCCGGTTGGCCACCTCGGCGCGGAGGTGGGACATCGACCGGCCTCGCCGGAGGAGCTCGACCTCGATCCGGACCGGGCCGTCCGCCACCCGAGCCACGAACGCGGTGTGCAGGGTCCGGAGCGCCTGAGAGGGATCGCCCAGTGTGTCGCCCATGGCCCGGAGCGCCAGCGCGCTGACGATTCCACCTTGGGGGAGCGGATTGAGGTTCCACGCGCCGTCGATGTCCGCCTCGTAGCGACCGCGGCCCGTCTCTTTCACCGACGTCGTGGCCAGAAAGGAATTGCTCACGACCGCAGATGTTCGCCAGCACCTTCTCGCGGTGTCAAACCACGGGCCCGCCGTCCCCTGCAGGCGCCTGAGTCGCTCCCGCCGACCCCGTCCCGCCTCTCGACTTGTCGCCGGACGGTCTGTGGGCCGGCGCGGTCTTCGGCCCTGTATTTGCCCTGGTCAGATGCGAAACGACTCGGCTATGGTCCATCGTGGCAGCGTCCGTCATCCGGTGGGGCGTCGCCCCATGGCAGCAGCGAGGTCCGATGAACATCGTGGTGAGCAACGTGAAGGGCGGGGTCGGGAAGACCACCACCGCGGTCTACCTGGCTGCCGTGGCCGTCGAGCGCGGCTGGGAGCCGGTCACCCTCATCGACGCCGATCGGCAGGCGTCCTCGGCCGAGTGGCTCGAACAGCGACCCATCGAAGGAGTCGAGCTGGTCGAGGCGCCATCCGAGAGGACCGTCTCGCGTGCCATGTCCGGAAACCGCGGCCTCGCCGTGGTGGACACGCCGCCCGGCGACGAGCGGATCGTGCGGGCCACCCTGGACCGGGCCAACTCCGTGATCGTCCCGACCCGGGCCGGGGGGGTCGAGTACTCGCGTGTGACGGCCACGTTGGACATGGTCGGGAGCCGCACGCCCTACGGGGTGGTCATCACCGCGGCGCGCCTCGGCACCAACGACCTGGAAGAGGCCATCCAATGGTGGACGGAGTCGAAGGTTCCGGTCTGGGGGATCATCCCCGAACGGGTGGGCATCGCCGCCGGGCCCGAGGCCAGGCTGTACCGCGAGGGCCTGGACGGGTACGACGCGGTTCTGAAGAAGGCGGTGCGCAGGCGCTCGGCCTGATCTTTAGGGAGCGAGATCGCCCGGACCGGCCGGAACGTCGACCGCATGCTCCTCGAGCGCCGACAACGGGACCACATCCAGCGCGCGCTCGTGGGTCGACGCGAGCACGACATAGGCCGCCGCCCCGTCGTGGTGGGCGCGCAGCCAGTTGACCGCGGTCACGCACCAGCGGTCGCCGGGGACCAGTCCGGGGAAGCGGAATTGCGGCAGCGGGGTGCTCAGGTCGTTGCCGATGCTCCGCTGGTGCTCAAGGAACTCGGCGGTGACCACGGCACAGATGGTGTGGCTCCCGCGGTCTTCCGGGCCGGTGCTGCAGCAGCCGTCCCGGTAGAAGCCGGTGAGCGGGTCGGTGCTACAGGGCTCGAGCTCGCCACCGAGCACGTTGCGATCGCCCATCCAGCAATTATCCCAGCCGAGGGCACCGGCGTCAGCCCCAACGACGTCGAGACGCCGGCCGTTGCCGCCGCGAGACGGCTGATCAGTCGTTGTAGCCGTAGAGCGTGCCGTAGTCACCCGATCCCGCCGGAACCAGGTCGACCCGGAAGCCGTCGACCATGTCGATGCGCTGCAGGGCGTCGACATGGCTGCGCCCGGGACCTCGCCATTTGGCTTTGGCCCTGGTGTTGGCGTCAGCCCGGTCCTCGGCCACGATCGTGACCACTTCGTGATCCTCGCCCATGCGGCCCTCGCCCAGGGACCCGCCCAGAAACGCCACGTAGAGGTGCATGCCCCACGATAGCGACGGCTCCTGGGCGTGTCGGGTCCGCGGTCGCCGCGGGTGGACGAGACCAGCCGGATCAGGTGGCCCGGACGAAGTCGGCGACGACGGCAGCCAGTTCGGGACCGCGGTCCTCCTGGAGGAAGTGCCCCCCACCGGCGATGGTCGCGTGGGGTCGCCCGCGCGCTCCGGGGATGTGTTCCTGCAGGTAGCGGTCCGACCCCGCCGTGATCGGATCCCCGTCGCTGAACGCGGTGAGGAACGGCTTCTCGAACGTCTCGAGCACCCGCCAAGCCTGCCGGTTGGGTTCCGCCGCCGGGTCCGACGGGGAGATGGGCACGAGCGTGGGAAATTGGCGGGCTCCTTCGGTGTAGGTCTCGTCCGGGAAGGGCGCGTCGTAGCCGGCCATGACCTCGGGGCTGAGGTCGGTCGTGCACCCCGAGTTGACGATGGTCCCGGTCGGGAAGACCTCGACCTCCTGTGAGAACTTGAGCCAGGCCAGGAAGGCATCACCCGGAGGCCGGTCGCCGGTGGGGAGGAAGGTGTTGGCCGCCACCACCCGGGAGAATCGATCGGGGTGCTCGCCGACCAGTCGGAGCCCGATCAGGCCGCCCCAGTCCTGGCCCACCAGGGTGGCCTCTGACAGCTCGAGCGAGTCGAACAAGAGGGACCGCATCCATTCGACATGGCGGGCGAAGGTGTACTCCGACCGCGGCGTCGGTTTGTCCGATCGCCCGAACCCGACCAGGTCCGGCGCGATCGAGCGCAACCCGGCCTCGGAGAGCACCGGGATCATGTGGCGGTAGAGGAAGCTCCACGAGGGCTCGCCGTGGAGCAGGATGACGATCGGGCCGTCGGGCGGACCCTCGTCGAGGTAGTGCACCCGCAGGGTGCCGCCGTCCTGGTCGGGGACCTGCGCGTAGTGCGGGTCGAATTCGAATCCGGGAAGGTCGGCGAAAAAGCTGTCCGGTGTCCGGAGAACCTGCATCGGCTGTCTACCTCGCTCTCGTTCGGTCTCGGCCGGGTGGTCGCGTACCCGGCGGGTCACCCACACGAAATGACATTCAATGTGTCAATTGATGCTAGCCGCCGGACCATCCGGTGCGCCCGGGCCGGCCGTCCGGCCACTCGGCCCGGTTCTCCCGCGTCGTACCATGCATCAATGAGCGAAGCGAGACCCACCGATGCGTCCGAGCTGCCGCTGGACGGTGTGAAACCCCGCAGCTACCAGGTCACCGACGGCCCGACCCGGGCGCCGGCCCGGGCCATGCTGCGGGCGGTCGGCATGACCGACGACGACTGGGACAAGCCCCAGATCGGCGTGGCGTCGTCGTGGAACGAGGTCACCCCCTGCAACCTGCCGCTCGATCGCCTGGCCAAGCGGGCCAAGGACGGGGTCCGCCGCGCCGGAGGCTTCCCCCTCGAGTTCATGACCATCGCGGTGTCCGACGGGATCTCGATGGGCCACGAGGGGATGCGGGCGTCGCTGGTCAGCCGCGAGGTGATCGCCGACTCGGTGGAGACGATGATGCATGCCGAGCGGTTCGACGGCCTGGTCACGGTGGCCGGATGTGACAAGTCCCTGCCCGGCATGCTCATGGCTGCCGGGCGCCTCAATCTGCCCAGCGTGTTCCTCTACGGGGGATCGATCCTCCCAGGTCGGGCCGGCGATCGTGCCCTCGACATCACCTCGGTGTTCGAGGCCGTCGGCGCCCACGCGGTCGACGCCCTGTCCGACGAGGAGCTGAGCCTGATCGAGCACAATGCCTGCCCGACCGAAGGGTCATGCGCCGGGATGTTCACCGCCAACACCATGGCCTCGGCGGCCGAGGCTCTGGGCATGGCCCTCCCGGGCACCTCCTCTGCGCCGGCGGTCGACCGGCGGCGCGACGACGCGGCCTTCGCCTCCGGGGAGGCCGTGGTGTCGTTGCTACGAGCCGGTATCCGCCCGAGGGACGTGATGACCAAGGAGGCCTTCGAGAACGCCATCGCCGTAACCATGGCGCTCGGGGGGTCCACCAACGCTGTGCTCCATCTGCTCGCCATCGCCCACGAGGCACGCGTCGACCTCGACCTCGAGGACTTCAACCGGGTGGGTGCCCGAGTGCCCCACCTGGCCGACACCAAGCCACACGGGAAGTACCACATGAGTGACCTCGACCGGATCGGGGGCGTCCCGGTGGTCATGGCGGAGCTGCTCGACGCGGGGCTGCTCCATGGGGAGTGCATCACCGTGTCGGGGAGGACCGTGGCCGAGAACCTGGCCGCCCTCGACCCTCCCGGTCCTGACGGGGACGTGGTCCACGCCGTGAGCGATCCCATCCACGCCCAGGGAGGGATCGCCGTGCTCCGCGGTTCACTGGCTCCGAAGGGTGCCGTGGTCAAGGTGGCCGGCATCGATCAGCTGACCTTCGACGGCCCCGCCCGGGTGTTCGACGGGGAGGACGCGGCCATGGAGGCGATCTTGGCCGGGGCGATCGAGCCCAATACCGTGGTCGTCATCCGATATGAGGGGCCGAAGGGCGGGCCAGGGATGCGTGAGATGCTGGCCGTCACCGGAGCCATGAAGGGTGTGGGGCGCGGCGCGGACTGCGCCCTGGTCACCGATGGCAGGTTCTCCGGCGGGACCCACGGGTTCTGCATCGGGCACGTGGCGCCCGAAGCCGTCGACGGGGGACCGATCGCGGTGGTGGCCGACGGGGACCGGATCGTGGTGGACGTCTCCACTCACTCGATCGACCTGATGGTCGACGAGCGCGACCTCGAGCGCCGTCGGCGTGATCTCAAGCACCCCGAGCCGCGCTATGCCACCGGCGTCCTGGCCAAGTACGCCCGGCTGGTCACCGGCGCCGAGCGGGGAGCGGTGACCGAGCCCTGATCGCGGGCGACCGTGGCGACGTGGCAAGAATTTCGCGACGCCGACCGGCCGTTCGCCGAGCTGGCCGAGGCCCGCATCGACGGCGAGGGACTGGTGCTGGTCGGGACGCTGCGGCGCAACGGGTGGCCCCGGATCAGCCCCGTCGAGCCTCTCATCGTGGAAGGCGTCCTGTACCTCGGGATGATGTGGCAGTCGAGGAAGGCCCTCGATCTGCTACGCGACCCGCGGTGCGTGGTGCACAGCGTGGTGCGTGACAAGGCCGGGACCGAGGGTGATGTGAAGGTCTACGGCCGGGCCGTCGACGTGGCCGACGCCGACGAGCGCGAGCGGTACGGTCGTGCCCTCGAGGCCCGCATCGGCTGGCGGCCCGCAGGCGACTACCACCTGTTTGCCGTCGACATCACCGAGGTGGGGTACTTCGTCGTCGCCGGGGAGGGCCACAACGCCCGGACCTGGGCCGCACCCGCCCTCTAGACTCGTGGTGCGTTCGACGGTCTGGCCAAGACTACGAGGGAGGACTCGCGTGGGGGGACTCGCGTGACCGGGGCTCGCGTGGCCGAGCGGGCGCGGAGGGCCTCAGGTGGGAGATGGTGGACGGCGCTCGTCGGCGCCGGTGTGGCCCTGGTCGGCAGCCTGCTGGCGGGTTGCTCCTCCACCGAGAGCCCGGCCGGTGCCGGCACCTCAGGAGCGGGGATCCCTGCGTCGGCGTTCGCCGATACGACGGGTGTGTCACCGGGGTCGGTGACCATCGCGAACATCTCGACCCAGGCGGGCGGCTTGTTCGCCGGGGCCGCGGTCGGTACCGAGGCCTATGCCGCCTACGTGAACGCCCAAGGCGGCATCGCGGGCCGCAAGCTGGTGGTGAGGAGCTCGGACGACCAGTTCGCGGGGGCCCTGAACAAGCAGCAGACCCGGGCCGCGGTGCAAAGTGACTTTGCCACCGTGGGTGGGTTCTCCTTGGAGGATGCCTTCGGCGGCTCGGTCCTGGCCGCCAACCCACAGATGCCGAACGTCTCGGAGTCACTCGATCCCGCCACGGCGAAGCTGCCGAACACGTTCAGCCCCTCGCCCAACGCCCCGGGCTGGCCCCTCGGGCCGCTCACCTACTTCAAACAGCGGTTTCCCGATCAGGTTCTGCACACCGGGACCATCGTCGCCGATCTCACCTCGACGGTGACCGCCTGGGAGCATGAAAAGGTGACCATGGAGCACCTCGGGTACAGGGTGATCTACGACCCCGCGCTCCCACCGACGACCACCGACTTCACACAGAACATCGTGGCCATGAAGAATGCCGGCGTGCAGATCCTGTTCCTCGAGCAGCTGCCGGTGAACTATGCCTCGGCCGCGGTGAAGGACATGAACCAGCAGAACTTCCATCCGGTACTGGTATTAGGTGCTCCGGCGTACAGCGAGTCGTTGGTGGCCGATTCGGGTGGTCCAGGGTCCATCGATGGTGCGTACTTCGAGCAGTCCTCTGCCTTCTACCTCGGTGAGGATGCCGCCGCCGTCCCCGCCGTCCGCACCTTCCTCGACTGGGTCCAGCATGTCTCGCCCGGCTTCCATGCCGACTTCTTCACGCTGTACGGATGGCTGTGTACGCAGCTGTTCGCCGACGCCCTCCGTGCGGCGGGGGCCCATCCGACCAGGGGTTCACTGCTCGAGGCGCTCCGGCGAACCACCTCGTTCACCGGTTCGAATCTCATCCCCGACGGTGATCCGGCCCGCAAAGCCCCCATCAGCTGCTATGTCCTCGGCCGAATCGCGGGCGGCACCTTCCAACGTATGGACGACCCACCGGTGAGCGGTCTGACTCATGGCTTCCGCTGTGACCAGCCTTTCTTCTACCCGGGCTGAGGCGGCGGGAGGAGAGCCCCGCCTGCTCCGGGTCCCCGGCGGCGTGCCCGGGCCAGCCCTCCCGGTGCTTGTCCGGGGGGTTCCGGCGTGTAACAATGTGATGGTCATGCCGCCGACCCCGTCACGCCGCCGCCCCACCCTGGTACTTATCGCCTAGCGCGCACGTCGCCCCTCGCCGTGCGCGCCTTTCGACCTCCCGGACGGGAGGTCGTTTTCATGTCCCAGCACGCTTGCCGGTTCCCGAAGAGCCACAACCTGAACACCACACCGACGTTCGGCCATCACCGGAACCGACGTTCGGCCATCACCGGAAAGGAAGCAGACGATGGAACTGACCGGAGCACAAGCACTGATCAAGAGCTTGGAGATGCAGCAGGTGGAGGTCATGTTCGGCCTGCCCGGCGGTGCCATCCTGCCCGTCTACGATCCCATCCTCGACTCCTCGATCCGCCACATCCTGGTGCGCCACGAGCAGGGCGCCGGCCACATGGCCGAGGGCTACGCCCAGGTGACCGGTCGTCCCGGCGTGGCCATGGTCACGAGCGGCCCCGGCGCCACCAACATCGTCACGCCGCTGGCCGACGCCTACATGGACTCCATCCCGCTGGTGGTGGTGACCGGACAGGTGCCGACCACCGCCATCGGGACGGACGCCTTTCAGGAGAGCGACATCACCGGCATCACCATGGGGATCACCAAACACAACTGGTTGATCACCGACGGAGCCGACATCCCGAGGGTGGTGGCCGAGGCCTTCCACGTCGCCACGACCGGTCGTCCCGGGCCGGTGCTGATCGACGTCCCAAAGGATGTGGCCAACCGGCCCATGGAGTGGTACTGGCCCGAGCCGGGCGAGCTCGACCTCCCCGGCTACAAACCGGTCACGCAGGGCGATCCCGCCCTGGTGCGCAGCGCGGCCGAGCTGCTACTCGCCGCCGAGCGCCCGATCATCTACGCCGGAGGTGGGATCCTCAAGGCGCGGGCGTCCGGCCCCTTGCGGGAGCTGGCTGAACGGACCGGCATCCCGGTGGTGACCACGTTGATGGCCCGCGGCTCGTTCCCCGATTCGCACCCGCTGTGCCTGGGTATGCCGGGCATGCACGGTAACTTCACCGCGGTCACCGCCATGCAGCGATCCGACCTCCTGATCGCCCTGGGCAGCCGGTTCGACGACCGGGTCACCGGTAAGGTCGACGCCTTCGCGCCGGAGGCCAAGGTCATCCATGTGGACATCGACCCGGCCGAGCTCAACAAGGCGCGTCGCGCCGACGTCGCCATCGCCGGAGATTGCCGCCTGGTCATCGACGAGCTGCTGTCGGCCCTCGAGGCGTGCGGGCTCCGGCACTCCGACGCCACCCGGGGCGGGTCGGGCGGAGCACCGTCCGACGCGGTGTCCGGAGCACCGTCGGCCAAGGGCTCGCTGGCCGCGGCCTTCCCCCGCCAGCGACTCAGCCCGTGGCGCGCCCAGCTGAGCGAATGGCAGCGGCGCTACCCCCTGGTCTACGACCAACAGCCGGGCCCGGGCGCCCTGAAGCCGCAATTCGTGCTCGAGACGCTGCGCGACGCCACCCCCGAGGACACCATCGTGGCCTCCGGCGTCGGGCAGCACCAGATGTTCGCCTCCCAGTGGTGGCAGTTCGACCACCCCTACACCTGGGTCAACTCCGGTGGTCTCGGGACGATGGGGTTCGCCGTGCCCGCTGCCATCGGGGCCAAGGTGGGCCGCCCCGACCGGATGGTGTGGGCAGTGGACGGAGACGGTTGCTTCCAGATGACGGCCCAGGAGCTGGTGACCGCCAGTTCGGAGCGGATACCGGTCAAGATCGCCATCCTCAACAACGCATACCTGGGAATGGTCCGTCAGTGGCAGGAGATGTTCTACGGGGAGCGCTACTCCGAGGTCTATCTCTCACCCGACCTGCCTGACTACGTGGGTTGGGCGGAGGCCATGGGGTGCGTGGGCATCCGGGTGGAGTCTCCCGAGGAAGTGGCGCCGGCCATCGACAAGGCCAACAACATCGATGACCGACCGGTGGTGGTCGACTTCCGCACCGACGCCTTCGAAAAAGTCTTTCCCATGGTGGCGGCCGGTGCTTCGAACGACGACATCGTGGTCGACCCGTCACAGGCCGAGGAGGGGCCATGAGCATGTACGGAACCGACAAGCGCCACCACACGCTGACCGTCCTGGTCGAGAACAAGTCGGGGGTGCTGGCCCGCGTGGCCGGGCTGTTCTCGCGCCGTGGCTACAACATCTTCTCCCTGGCGGTCGCCCCGTCCGACGACGAGCGGTTCAGCCGCATCACCATCGTGGTCGACGTCGAGTCGTCACCCCTCGAACAAATCATCAAGCAACTGGACAAGCTGATCCCGGTGGTGTCGATCACCGAGCTCGATCCGGCCGTGTCGCGGGAACGGGAGCTCCTCCTCGCCACGGTGGAGGCCGGGCCAGAGACCCGAGGGCAGGTGATCCAGTTGGTCGGGGTGTTCGAGGGCAAGATCGTCGACGTGGGCCATGACCGACTCACCGTGATGCTGGCCGGCGCGCCGGCCAAGCTGGACGACTTCGAGGATCTGATCAGGAGCTACGGGATCGTCGACATGCAGCGGACCGGTCGGGTTGCGCTGCCTATGCTTGACCGGTCCCGTGGGCCGGCCAGGCGGCCCGGGGGGCGGACCATGGGCCCGCGCCCCATAGAGAAGGCAGGTTGATTGCCATGGCCACGCTGTACTACGAGAAGGACGCCGACCCGAGCCTCATCGGGAACCGAACGGTGGCGGTGATCGGGTACGGGTCCCAGGGTCACGCCCACGCCCTCAACCTGTCGGAGAGCGGGGTCGACGTCCGGGTGGGCCTGCGCTCGGAGTCGTCATCCAAGCAGAAAGCGGAAGAGGCCGGGCTCCGGGTGCTCACCGTGGCCGAGGCCGCGGCCGAGGCCGACGTGATCATGGTCCTGCTCCCCGATACCGAGCAGGCCGAGGTGTACAAGTCCGACATCCTTCCCCACCTCCACGGCGGCGATGCCCTCTTCTTCGCCCACGGCTTCAACATCCGGTTCGGCCTCATCCAACCTCCGGCCGATGTCGATGTGGCCATGGTGGCGCCCAAGGGACCGGGCCATCTGGTCCGCCGGACCTACACCGAGGGTGGGGGAGTGCCTTCGCTGGTGGCCGTGTCGGCCGACCCGTCGGGCAAGGCTCACGACCTGGCCCTCTCCTATGCCCATGCCATCGGCGCCACGCGGGCCGGTGTGCTGGACACGACGTTCGCCGAGGAGACCGAGACCGACCTCTTCGGAGAACAGGTCGTGCTGTGTGGTGGCCTGACCGCTCTGGTGCAAGCCGGGTACGAGACGCTGGTGGCGGCCGGCTACCAGCCCGAGTCCGCCTACTTCGAGTGCCTCCACGAGCTCAAGCTCATCGTCGACCTCATGTACGAGCAAGGGATCAGCGGCATGCGCTTCTCCATATCCGACACCGCCGAGTACGGCGATCTGACCCGGGGTCCCCGGGTCATCAACCAGGCGGTGCGCGACGAGATGGGCCGCATCCTGTCCGAAATCCGTGACGGGTCGTTCGCCGAGGAGTGGGTGGCCGAGAACGCCAAGGGCCGCCCGAACTTCCGGGCCCTCCGCCAGGCCGGGCTCGACCACCCGATCGAGAAGGTGGGTGCCCAGCTCCGCGAGATGATGCCCTTCGTCAGCGCCGGACGGCAGAAGATCCAAGACGTCTCCGGAGGCTGATATGTCGCGTCTGTCGCGCTCCGATCGGCCGGACCAATCATCGGGAGCGGGGGAAGACATGAGCGGCTCGAACTGGCCTGACGTGAGAGTGCCCGGTCTCGAGCCGACCTTCCGGCACCTCGACGATCCCGATCTCCCCTGGCAGCAGGTCAAGGCCATCCGTAACGCGGACGGTTCGACCTCGTCGGTGTGGGAGAAGTGGTTGGCCTTCTCGCCCGATCCGCCATACCTCTCGCTCTACGCCCGCTGGGACCCGGGCATGGTCATCCGCCGGCACGGCCACTTGAGCCCTCACGTGGTCTTCGTGGTGAGCGGGGAGATGTGGAGCGGCGGACGCCACTGCCCGGCCGGCACCCACATCGAGCTGCCCCTCGGCGCCGCCTTCGGGCCGTTCGTAGCCGGGCCGGAGGGGACCCTCCTGCTCGAGGTCATGATGGGCGATCCTCGATCGTGGGGCGACGACCCGGCCGCCTTTCAGGCCGCCCTGGCGCTCCGCGGGGCCGAAGCCCTGCCCGACCCGGCCATCGAGCTACCGCCGTGGCTCGAGGACCTGCGCTCCCGCTGGGTGGTGGAAGGGGCGCCAACCGCCGACGGGTGACGCCGCCTCCCGGTGGCTCCCTCAGTCGGAGATGGCGCCCACCACATAATTGATGCAGGCGCACAGTGCGGCCACATCGTCGGGCTCGATGGCCGGGAACATGGCGATCCGAAGCTGGTTGCGGCCCAGCTTGCGATAGGGCTCGGTGTCGACGATCCCGTTGGCGCGGAGCACGGCCGCGATCGCCGACGCGTCGATGGGCTCGGTGAAGTCGATGGTGCCGACGACCCGGCTCCGGTCCTGCTCCCGCGGGACGAAGGGGGTGGCGAATCCCGAGCTCTCGGCCCACGTATAGAGGATCTCGGATGACTTGTCGCTCCGCCCGGCCGAAAACTCGAGGCCTCCGTTCTGGTTGAACCAGGACACCTGGTGATCGAAGAGGAAGATGGTGGCCAAGGCGGGAGTGTTGTAGGTCTGGTCGAGTTTCGAGTTCTCGATGGCGATGGCCAGGTCCAGTGACGGGGGGACCCAGCGCCGAGTGGCCGCGATGGCGGCGATGCGGTCAAGAGCGGCCGGGGACAGCAGGGCGACCCAAAGGCCCCCGTCCGACCCGAAGCACTTCTGCGGAGCGAAGTAGTAGGCGTCGAACTGGCGGGGATCGACCCGGAGCCCACCCGACCCCGAGGTGGCGTCGACCGCCACCAGTCCGCCACCCTGGGCGGGCGGAGCCACACCTTCGGGCCGGTTGATGTCCATCATCACTCCGGTGGACGTCTCGTTGTGGGTCAGCGCGTAGAGGTCGACACGCTCACGGGCCACCGGCAGTGGGTGGGTCCCGACCTCGGAGACGATGATCTCGGGCTCGTCGAGATGGGGTGCCGCGGCCGTGGCCGCAGCGAACTTGGACGAGAACTCGCCGAAGCTGAGGTGCTGGCTCTTGCGGTCGATCAGCCCGAAGGCGGCGGCGTCCCAGAAGGAGGTGGTCCCGCCGTTCCCGAGCACCACCTCGTAGCCGTCCGGCAGGGAGAAGAGGTCACGCAACCCCTCCCGCAAGCTACCGACCACCGACTTGACGGTTTTCTGGCGATGGCTTGTCCCGAGGTAGCGCCCGGCCGAGGCGGCCAGAGCGTCGACGGCCTCGGTGCGGACCTTCGACGGCCCCGAACCGAACCGACCGTCGCCGGGGAGCAGGTTGGCCGGGATGGTGATGTCAGGGGCGTCGGTCACGTATGAAATCATGGCACCATGGCTCCGACCCGAGGAACCGGGCCCGCTCCGGGCCGGGCGGCGCGCCGGGTGGCACCATGACCGGGCGGCGGATATCCGCCCGGGTCGCCGCAGTATCCCCGTCGGCCACCCTGGCCGTCGACGCCAAGGCCAAGGCGCTCCAAGCCCAGGGAGAGAACGTGATCGGCTTCGGGGCCGGGGAGCCGGACTTCGCCACGCCCGAGCACATCGTGAGCGCGGCCGAGGCCGCCTGTCGGGATCCTCGTTCCCACAAGTACACCCCGACCGCGGGGCTGCCCGAGCTGCGGGAAGCGGTGGCCGCCAAAACGAAGCGAGACTCCGGGCTCGAGGTGAGTGCCGCACAGGTCCTGGTGACCAACGGGGCGAAGCAGGCCGTCGCCAACTCCTTTGCCGTCCTGTGCGACCCGGGCGACGAGGTGGTGGTACTGGCCCCCAACTGGACGACCTATCCCGAGGCCATCGCCTTGGCGGGCGGTGTGCCGGTCGTGGTCTCGACCGATGCGGCGAGTGGATTCCGGGCCAGGGTCGAGCAGCTGGAGGCGGTCCGGACACCCCGGACCAAGATCCTCTTGTTCGTCTCGCCCTCCAACCCGACCGGGGCGGTCTATCCCGGCCCGGAGATCGAGGCCATCGGCCGATGGGCCGTCGAGCACGGCCTTTGGGTGCTCACCGACGAGATCTACGAGCACCTGGTCTACGGCGACGCCCGGCACCACTCGATGCCGGTGCTGGTGCCCGAGCTGACCGATCAGTGCATCGTGGTGAACGGGGTGGCCAAGACCTACGCCATGACGGGCTGGCGGGTGGGGTGGATGATCGGTCCGACCGATGTGGTGGGCGCCGCCACCAATCTCCAGTCACATGAGACCTCCAACGTGGCCAACGTCTCCCAGCGGGCCGCCCTCGCCGCGGTGTCCGGCGATCTCGAAGCGGTGGCGGCTATGCGTCGTGCCTTCGACCGGCGACGCCTCACCATCCACGCCCTGCTCAACGGGATCGACGGCGTGGAGTGCATCCTCCCTGAAGGGGCGTTCTACGCGTTCCCGTCGGTCGAGGGACTCCTGGGCTGTGAGATCCGCGGGCGGCGTCCGACGTCGAGCGCGGATCTCGCCGGGCTGGCCATCGAGGAGGCGCAAGTGGCCGTGGTGCCCGGCGAGGCCTTCGGTGCCCCTGGCTACTTCCGGATGTCCTACGCCCTGAGCGATGAGGACCTGGTCGAGGGGGTCTCAAGGTTGGCCAAGCTCTTCGGCGATGCAGCCTGACGAGGGGAGACCCATCCTGACGATGGAAAGGGAGCGGCATGGCTAGGGTGCTCGTCACCGAGAAGCTGGCTCAGTCGGGCCTCGACATCATGGTCGCGGCAGGCCACCAGGTCGACATGCAGCTCGGGCTTTCCCCCGAGCAGCTCACGTCGGCCGTCGTGGGCGCCGAAGCGCTGGTCATCCGGTCGGCGACCACGGTGACGGCCGAGGTGCTCGGGGCCGGCACCGATTTGGTGGTGGTGGGACGGGCCGGCATCGGGCTCGACAATGTCGATGTGGCCGCGGCGACCGAGCGGGGCGTGATGGTCGTCAACGCCCCCCAGTCGAACATCCTCTCTGCGGCCGAGCAGGCCATGGCCCTCTTGTTGGCCCAGGCGCGCAACATCCCCCAGGCCCATGCCGCACTGGTGGCGGGGAAGTGGGAGCGTTCCAAGTGGGAGGGCGTGGAGTTGCACGGGAAGACACTGGGGGTCGTCGGTCTCGGCCGGGTCGGTGCCTTGGTGGCCCAGCGGGCGCTGGCCTTCGGCATGCGGCTCGTGGCGTATGACCCTTTCGTCTCGGCCGATCGGGCCCGGCACATGGGTGTGCAGCTCATGGGCCTCGAGGAGCTGATGGCCGAGGCTGACTTCGTGAGCGTGCACCTCCCGAAGAACGCCGACACCATCGGGCTGATCGGCAAGGAGCTGCTGGCCCAGGCCAAACCCGGGATCCGCATCGTCAATACGGCCCGCGGCGGGATCGTGGACGAGGATGCTCTGGCCGAGGCCGTCCGATCGGGCCACGTGCAGGGTGCGGGCATCGACGTCTTCGCCAAGGAGCCGACGACTGAGTCCCCGCTCTTCGAGCTTCCCTCCGTCGTGGTCGCCCCCCACCTCGGCGCCTCGACCGCCGAAGCCCAGGACAAGGCCGGGGTGACCATCGCCGAGCAAGTCAACCTGGCCCTCAACGGTGACTTCGTCCCCTTTGCCGTCAACGTGGCCGCCACCGAGGTCTCCGAGACGGTCCGGCCGTTCATGGGCCTGGCCGAACAGCTGGGCCGGATCCTGTCCTGCCTCAACGACGGGCTGCCCGACACCTTGGAGATCGAGTACCAGGGAGGGCTGGCCGGTGCCGGCACCGGGATCCTCGGGCTGTCCATTCTGAAAGGCCTGTTTGCCGCCACCACCGACGAGCCTGTGTCCTACGTCAATGCACCCCAGCTGGCCGTCACGCGAGGGCTCGAGGTCCGTGAGACGTCGACCGTCACCGCCCACGACTACGTGAACCTCATTGTCGTGCGCTCGGGTGACCACTCCGTCGCCGGCACGCTCACCGGCCCCCGCACGGAACCGCGGCTGGTCATGATGGACGACCACATCGTGGAGGTGCCACCCGCTCCCCACATGGTGGTGGTCCGAAACGACGATCGGGCCGGGATGATCGGGGTGGTCGGCACGATCATCGGGCAGGCCGGGGTGTCCATCTCGTCCATGGCGGTCGGGCCGTCGGCGTCGGGCAACACCGCGCTGATGGTCCTCTCGACAGACCGCGAGGTGCCCGACGATGCGCTGGTCAAGCTGCGGGCGGCGGCCGGGATAAGCGACGTCCACACCGTCGAGTCGTAGGCACGGCGGCGGGTGCCCAGTCACGAGGGGTCGGCCCCTCAGTTCAAGGAAGAACAGGTCCTCACCGTCTTTCGCTCCCGTCGTCGCCGAGAGGCCGAGCCGGCCTATCAGCTCTTGAGCCGCCAGATGGAATCTTCGGCCCGCTCCATGCCCGGGTTCGTCGACTTCAAGTCGTTCACGGCCGACGACGGCGAGCAGGTGTCGGTGGTGACGTTCGCCACGCCGGCCGATCAGCGCCGGTGGCGAGATGACCTTTCTCATCGTGAGGCTCAACGGCGCGGCCGCGACGAATTTTACGAGCAGTACTCGATACAGGTGGCACGCTGCACCCATGTCTCGGAGTGGTCGCGAACTCCGCCGTGATGTCGAGGGACTCGCGCCGCCCAACCTGATTCACCTCTGACCTGGTTCAGTCGTTCTCTCTTAGGCGCGCCGGCTTGATCGGCACCGGCGGCCAGGTGTCACCCGCGATGACCAGCCGGCCCGCCGGCGCACTCCGTCGGGACCTTGCGCCGATGATGCGAGTCACGGCCGAGGCCAACACGGCCAGGACGGCCAGGACGGCCAGCCGCAGCATCCATTTGCCGGGTCCTTTCAGCACGCGCCCACCTTACGCATCGAACGGCAGCGGATTCGGCGGCGCCGGAACGCTCGGGTGTCGACACAGTTCCACCTGGTCGAGGTGACGGAGAAGACCCCTCTGGCTCCTCAGCCCCCCAAGCACCACAGGAAAATCCGGTCATCGAACCCGCTAGATCCGGGATCGCTGGTCGCGGGCTCACAGTTTCCTTCGAGAAGACCTATCGTCCGACGTAGAAGGTTTGGGTGACAGGTCGTGCGCTTCTGGTTGTGTGGCGGACGAACCGAAAGCATTGGCCGGGGATGGCGGCGAAGGCTTCGGCGTAGAGGGGCATCAACCGAATGTGGCCAATGCGATTCCTTCAACCTCACGACAGGTTCACCGAGCGTTCATCCGTCCTTAACGGATCTGATTTTTTGGGGTGCTAAACAGAGAGACTGTCGGATAGCGGGGCGTCTGGGTCGAGATCTCCGTCATGCCGAGTCCCCCCCGGCGTGACGGGGATCTTCCCTGGGCAAGAACGCCGGATTCGAAGTGGGGGTTTGGCGGGACCCCCACTCCGAATCCGGCGACAGAGCTATACCCTGAGCAAAAGGTGGGAACAAAGGCGCACGCTTTTGGCTGATGGCCCGGTCCGCCGCTTGAACAACCAGGCTTGTTTTAGGCGATAACGATTTGGGCCGCGCCGGCCACGCCTTCCCAATCGGAGCGAGCCCACAGAACTTCAGGTCGCTCCGTGCTTAGATGATTCCCGAGGCGGGTGGGTCGGAAACGACCAGGCCGCGGCTTGCAATGCTCAGAGCCAGAGACGGCGGCCGACCCAGCCCCGGCCCTTGGACGTCAGAGGTTTCCGTGGTCAACTTGGTTGGGATCACTGGCGAGTCACGATGTGTTCATCGCTGGTTCCGTGCCACGTAACGGTCCGTTTCAATGAGATTGGTAGAACAGCGAAGAGGACCTGGAGTGTTCCCGCCGGCCATGACAACAGGCGGACAGCCTCTCTGGCGGTCAGTTGGATTCGACCCATCCCAAGGGGAACCATGTGAACAGGAATAACTCGCAGATTGAGCGGCTGAGGGGCATCGAGACCTTTTCCACGTGCACGACGAGAGAGCTCAAGCAGATCGACTCCTTGACGACCAACCTTCGAGCACAGCCGGGACGGGTGCTGGTCCGAGAAGGAGGACGAGCCTTGGAGTTCATCGTCGTCCTGCAAGGCACTGCAACGGCATCCCGAGAGGGCTGGCCAATCGGCCGGCTCGGCCCTGGCTCGCTTTTCGGCGGGTCGGCCCTTCTCGAACGAGGGGAGCGGTCCGCTTCGGTCATCGCAGATACGGACATGGAGTTGCTTGTCTCCTCGCTGAACGAGTTTTGGACTATGTACCGTTCGATTCCCGCCGTGTCTCAGGAGATGAGCGCAGCGCGGGCCAAGCGGGTCACAATGGCCGACGACGAGGAGTGCGCGCCATGTTTGGTGGAAAACGCGACACATGGCGGGCCAACGAAGAAACATAAACGGGCGCGTTTAGCCATGCTGCGGCGTTGACCGTCGCGGTGGATGGTCCGGGATCGACGGCTCAGTCAAGCACCCACCTGGGAAGAACAAACTGGGGAGTGGCTGCCGGATCCCAGCGCCGATTGGATGGCAGATCCCAGTGTCGAATACCAAGCCGACACCGAGGCACCACCTAGATATCGACATGTCGACGCGAATCGAGGCATCAGACACGACTTATCACCGCATCGAGTGAGTACGGAACATCGGCGCACTGCTCATTCACGGGACAAGGCGGAGCCGTGGAACCGTGCGTTGAACGCCGATCAGCGTGCCATCGTCGCGGCCGACGCCGCGGTCAAAGAGGATCTCAGGTCCCGCGTACTTCTCCCGGCTGCGGGCCACCTGTTCGACCATGCTCGCTGACGCCCACAGAGCCCACAAGATCGCCCATGCCCCGCGGCCGGTCTCGATCAGGCCTGGGAGGCCATGGTGATCCAGACCGAGAAGTACGCTTCAGATTGTCTCGTGCTCGCCCGCATCCGCGCCCAGCAGGACCTAGCGACTTGGAACGACAGCCCGGCGGCCATGAACCAAGCCAACGGCACATGGAACACAGCAGTAGCTACCACGCGGAACGGGGAGAACGCATCGTCAGGATGACGGGAGCGCAGGCCCGCCGCGGTCTTGTGCCGGCGGTCCTCGTCGTGGTGCTGGCCGCCGTCACGGCTGCGTGCTCGGCCGCCGACGGTGGGGGCGCGCCGCCCACTTCGGTGCGGCGGGGCCCGAACCCCGCCGTCCGATTGAGCCCGGCCGCCCCGACCACGACCACCGAGCCCCCGCTGCCGGTGACTCCCGTGCAGTGGGCGCCGTGCGGCAGCCTGCAATGCGGTTCGGTGACGGCGCCACTCGACTACAGCCGTCCCACCGGCCCCTCACTGCAGATCGCGGTGGCTCGGCACCCGGCCGAGGTGCCAGCCGAGCGCATCGGGTCCCTGGTCATCAACCCGGGCGGTCCGGGCGGCTCGGGCATCGACGATCTGCCCAACGAATTGTCGGTGCTACCGGTGGAGCTCCTCGACCGCTTCGACGTCGTCTCATTCGATCCCCGTGGCGTGGAGCGGAGCAGCCCGGTGACCTGCTCGACCAGCGCCGGTTCGCAGGCCTCGTCGGGTCCACCGGTCGATCCGGTCCCCGCCACACCCTTGGAGCAGCTTCAGCTGCTGGCGAGTGATCGCCAATTCGCCAACGCATGCGAGCAGGCCAGCGGCAGCCTCCTTCCCTACGTGGGCACCGTCGATGCGGCGAAGGATCTCGACCGGATCCGCCAAGCCGTGGGTGACTCGGGGCTGACCTTCATCGGACACTCGTACGGCACGCTCCTCGGCGCCACCTACGCCGAGCTCTTTCCGACCCACGTGCGGGCGATGGTCCTGGACGGCGCCATCGACCCGGCGCTGACCACCGTGCAGTACCTCACCGGCCAGGCCGACAGTCTCGAAGCCGACCTGCAGTCCTTCTTCGCCTGGTGCGCGGGCAACTCCGGCTGTGCCTGGCGCCCGGCCAGTGATCCCACGACGGCCCTGTTGGCTCTGATCCAGCACGTCACCGACGCGCCCCTGCCGGCCACGGGCGGGAACACGGCCGGGCCCGGCACCATCTACTCCACCCTGCTTGCCGGTCTCGAGGCCCAGTCGTCCTGGCCGTCCCTGGCCAACGCCCTGGCCGCGGCGACGGCGGGCAATGGGTCGGCGGCCAGTTCCATGTCGAGCCGGTACGACAGCGGGGGCTCGACCAACGGGGCCCAGGCCGAGCAGGCCATCGATTGTCTCGACCATCCGACCGACCGGAACCCATCGAGCTATCCGGGCCTGGCCGCACAGGCGGGTCAGGCCGCCCCGGTCTTCGGACCGCTCCTCGCCTGGGGTCTGCTCAGCTGCGCGACCTGGCCGGCGCTGCCCACCCGCACGCCTGGTCC
This sequence comes from Acidimicrobiales bacterium, assembly GCA_035949055.1. Taxonomy (GTDB): domain Bacteria; phylum Actinomycetota; class Acidimicrobiia; order Acidimicrobiales; family RAAP-2; genus Bog-756. The sequence goes on along the minus strand of DASZIO010000002.1, from coordinate 63,027 downwards.
GGCCTCGGACCCCGGTGCGCCCCCGATCGTCGTGGTCGGGACCACCGGCGACCCGGTGACCCCCTACAAGTGGGCGGTCGCGCTGGCCGGTGAGTTGAGCGGTGGGGACCTACTCACCTGGCAGGGCCGGAGCCATGTGGCCTACTTCTACAGCTCGTGCGTAAGGGCGGCCTATCAGTCCTACCTGGTGTCCGGGGTGACCCCGCCGCCGGGGGCGGTCTGTTCCGACTGAGCACCGGGTCCGGCATGATGGGTGTGATGGCCGATGAGGTAGCGGCTCGTCTGCAGATGGTGGGACGGTTGAAGCGGGCCGGGGTGGTCGTCAACCCGGCCGTGGAGGCAGCGATGCTGCAGGTCCCCCGTCATCGCTTCGTTCCTCATTTGGACGGCTGCGCCGCCTACCGCGACGAGGCGGTGATGGTCAAGCACGCCCGCAACGGCGCCCCGATCAGCTCCCTATCCCAGCCCACCATCGTGGCGACCATGCTGGAACGCCTGCAGGTGACGCCGGGCCATCACGTACTCGAGGTCGGGACCGGAACCGGTTACAACGCCGCGCTGTTGTCCGTTCTCGCCGGACACGACGGCTGTGTCGTCAGCGTCGAGCTCGAGCCCGACCTGGCGGAGCGGGCCGCCCGGACGCTCGACGCAAGCGGGTACGGGCGGGTCCATGTGCTGGTGGGCGACGGTCGGGACGGCTATCCGCCACGCGCACCGTATGACCGGGTGATCGTGACAACCGGAGCGCGAGCCCTCTCCGAGACGTGGATAGGACAGCTCGCCGACGGCGGTCGGCTGGTCGTCCCGCTGGTCGACCACCGCGGCGTGGGGCTGATCGTGGTGTTCGAGCTGATCGGGGGCGAGCTGGTGCACACCACCGGGGCCGCGTGCGGCTTCATACCGCTGCGGCACGCGCCGGCTCAGGGATGAACGGTGAGGCGCGGCCTTCGGTCACAAGCGAGCGGGCGTCGGCGCACACTCTAAGTGGCGCGGGCCGGCCAGGAGTGCCGGGTCTGGCACTGGGTCGGGAGCCAAAACGGGGCCGACGATCTCACGCTCCGTGACATTGAGCCTGGTGGCAGCCATTGTCGATCTGGCTGCGGACCATCAAGATTTACGTTGACCATGGGGTGGGCCGGGCATACCATGAGCCTGCAGGAGCAGGAGATCGCCATCGTCTGGGATGGCGTTGGAATTGATCGGCGGCTCCGTCCCGGGGGAGAACCTGAATTGCGCTGGCACGGAATGCGGATCGATGCCAGGGATCGAAGCTGCGGACGGCTCCTTGCCCCAGGCGCGGAGATACGCGATTTTGACCTCCCGTTCGTGTACCGTTTGTCGCGTTGGCCCTGTGCCGCAGGCCACCGACCAGATTCCATGCGCCGAGGAGTCACACATTCGCAGTTGCGAGACCAGGGACTGCTCGCAACTCACGCTCTACCGGGTCCCCCGACGTCGGCTGCCCCCCTGCCCCTCGTGGTAGTCGGCGCCGGGGACCCGGTAGACTTCGCCACCTGAGACTGAGGATGTTCCCCACCACCGGCTCCAGGTTGTGACACCGGTGGACGCGCGATCAGCGGTGACGGTCGGTCAGCGGGTCGTCGGGAGCCAAGTCGGCCGGCTGGCCTCGTAGGCCATGATGTCGTCCTCGTAGCGCAGCGTCAGGCCGATGTCGTCCCACCCGTTGAGCAAGCGGGTGCGGGTGAACTCATCGAGTGGGAACTTCGTCTCGATGTCAGCCGACGGCGCCTCCAGGGTGCCGTGTTCTATGTCGATGGTGATCTCCAGGGTGGGGTCGGCGAGTACCGCGTCGAGAAGGCGCCGCCCGACGTCGGGCTCGACCTCTACCGGCACCAAGCCGGCCTTGGTGCAGTTGTTGCGGAAGATGTCGGCAAAGCCGGGCGAGACGACCGCCTCGAAGCCATAGTCCTGCAGTGCCCATACGGCGTGCTCTCTGGAGGAGCCCGTTCCGAAGTTCGGCCCGGCCACCAAAATCGTGGCCCCCGCGAATTCCTCACGATTGAGGACGAAGCTTCGGTCATCGCGCCATTCGGCGAACAGACCCGCACCGAAACCGGTCCGCTCCACCCGCTTGAGCCAGTCGGACGGAATGATCTGATCTGTGTCCACGTCGGATCGGTCGAGTGGCACCGCCCGGCCGCTGACCATCTGGATGGCCTGCATCAGTCGAGCTCTTCCGGTGTCGCAAACCGCCCGGCCACTGCGGTGGCCGCGGCCACCGCCGGCGAGACGAGGTGGGTGCGGCCACCGCGGCCCTGGCGGCCCTCGAAGTTCCGGTTGGACGTGGACGCGGCCCGTTCACCCGGGGCGAGCTTGTCGGGATTCATGGCCAGGCACATCGAACAGCCCGGTTCGCGCCAATCGAATCCGGCGGACAAGAACACCGCGTCCAGCCCTTCCGATTCCGCCTGGGTCTTCACCCGGTGGGAGCCGGGCACGACCATCGCCCGCAGCCCGCTCCGGACCTTCCGACCCCGAAGGACGTCGGCCGCCGCCCGCAGGTCCTCGATGCGGCCGTTGGTGCACGATCCGACGAAAACGGTGTCCACCGGGACGTCGGCCAGGCGGGTGCCTGCCGTCAGCCCCATGTAGTCGAGAGCCCGGATCGCCGCGTCCCGTTCGGCCGCCTCGGCGTACGAGTCCGGGTCGGGGATCGTCCCGTCGATCCGGCTCACCTGCGCCGGGTTGGTGCCCCAGGTCACGTACGGGGCCAACGAGTCCGCATCGACGGTCACCTCCTGGTCGAAACTCGCCCCGTCGTCAGTGGCCAGGGCCTGCCACTCGGCGAGGGCATCACCCCAGGCCGCGCCCTCGGGTGCATGATCCCGGCCTTCCAGGTAGGCGAAGGTGGTGTCGTCCGGAGCGATCATGCCGGCCCGCGCTCCGGCTTCGATCGACATGTTGCAGACCGTCATCCGGCCTTCCATCGAGAGATCGCCGATGGCCGAGCCGCGGTACTCGATGATGTGACCGGCGCCGCCACTGGTCCCGATCTGGCCGATGATGGCCAGGACGAGGTCCTTCGCGGTCACCCCGGCCAGAAGGTGACCGTCGACGGTGACCGCCATCGATTCCGGACGCCGTTGGGGGAGGGTCTGGGTGGCGAGCACATGCTCGACCTCGCTGGTCCCGATGCCGAAGGCCAGCGCGCCGAACGCGCCATGGGTCGAGGTGTGGCTGTCCCCACAGACGATGGTCATCCCCGGTTGGGTCAGCCCTTGCTCGGGCCCGATGATGTGGACGATCCCCTGATTGCTGTCGCCCATGGGGTAGCAGGTGATGCCGAACTCCGAGCAATTGCGGGCCAGTACCGCCAGCTGCTTGGCCGAGATCGGATCGGCCACCGGCTGGTCGATGTCGACCGTCGGCACGTTGTGGTCGGCCGTGGCGATGGTCAGGTCAGGCCGGTGGACACCTCTTCCCGCCATGCGCAGGCCATCGAAAGCCTGGGGCGAGGTCACCTCGTGGATGAGATGGAGGTCGATGAAGATGACGTCCGGCTCGTCGCCCGTGCCCCGGTGTACGACGTGGCGGTCCCAGACCTTTTGGGACATGGTGCGGGGTGTGTCGGTCACGGCTTCGTCACGGCGTCAGGATGGGTCACGGTGTCGGGCCTCGTTGTCAGTTGCCTACTTTGACGATCTGCACCTTGAGGGTACCCCCCGGCGAGGCGTATTCGACCTCGTCCCCTGCGGCGCGACCGATCAGGGCCTGGCCGAGAGGCGAGCCGGGTGAGACCACCGTGGCCTCGGCGTGGCGCTCCTCGATGGAACCTACGAAGAAGTCGGCCGTGTCGTCCTCGTCCTCACCCTGGTAGCGGAGCGTCACCACCTTCCCGGCCGCCACCGTGCCGTCGCCATCCTTGCTGTCGACGATCGTCGCCGTCTTGAGCAGGGCCTTGAGCTGGCGGATCCGCGACTCCATCTTTCCCTGGCTGTCCTTGGCTGCGTGGTAGTCACCGTTCTCGGACAGGTCGCCCAGGGCCCGGGCCGACTCGATGGCGGCGGCGATCTCGACCCGCCCCCGGGTGGAGAGGTCCTCCAGCTCGGCCTGGAGCCGCTCGTAGGTGTCGCGGGTCAGCTGGGGTGAAGTGGCGTCGTTCACGGCACACCAGGCTAACGGCTGCCGGTTGGCGCTCGGACCGGCCCGGGCCATGAGAGGTTGCCCGGCCGTGGAATGATCGGGGCGCCGGGCGCACCAGGAGGTCGGACTGTGGCTGACATCATCGGGACGTGGGATCCCCGGTTCGAGGGCGTGGTCACCACGTTGAGTTCGAGCCTCGACGTCGGCACCGACGTGGGCGCCGCCGTCGCCGTCTATCTCGAGGGCGAGCCGGTGGTCGACATCTGGGGCGGGTACGTCGACGAGGCCCACTCGGCCCCCTGGGACCGGGACACCATCACCAATGTCTGGTCGACCACCAAGACGATGACGTTCCTGTGCGCGCTCATGCTGGCTGACCGCGGCGAGCTCGATTTCCAGTCCCCAGTGGCCCGGTACTGGCCGGAGTTCGCCGCCGGCGGCAAATCGGCGGTCGAGGTCCGCCACCTGATGAGCCACACGGCCGGCCTGGCGGGTTGGACCGAACACATCGAGCCGGAGGAGCTGGCCGATTGGGAACGGTGCACCTCGTTGCTGGCCGCCCAGGAACCGTGGTGGGAGCCCGGCACCGCTTCGGGTTATCACGCGGTGACCCAGGGGTTCCTCATCGGGGAAGTGGTGCGCCGGATCACCGGCGTGAGCATCGGTAAGTGGTTCGCCAGCGAAGTCGCCGAACCACTCGGTGCCGACTTCTTCATCGGCCTTCCCGAGTCAGAGGACAAGCGGGTGTCACTGGTCATCCCCCCGCCGGCGGTCGACTTCGGACCGCTCGACCCGAAGTCGATGCCGGTCCGGACCCTTTCCAATCCGCCACTGGACGGCACCATGCCTCGCCACGCATGGTGGCGCCGGGCCGAGATACCCGCCGCCAACGGTCACGGCCATGCGCGATCGGTGGCGATGATCCAATCGATCGTGGCGGGGGGCGGGCAGGCCCGTGGTGTGCGGCTGTTGTCGGCCAAGGGCTGCGAGACCATCTTCGAGCAGCAGATCGACGGTACCGACCTGGTCCTCGGGATGCACTACCGGTTCGGCATGGGTTACGGGCTCAGCACCGAGATGATGCCGATCGGGCCTCGGGCCTGCTTCTGGGGAGGGTACGGCGGATCACTCATCGTCCTCGACCTCGAGGCCAAGCTCACGGCTTGTTACGTGATGAACCGGATGGAGAGCGGACTCCAGCCCGACTTTCGGGGGGCCAACATCGTCCTGGCCGCGGCCATGGGTCTGGCCGGAAGCTGATCGCACCGCGGCAACTACCGTGGTCCGCGTGACGGTGGGAGCATGACCGGGTGAGCACGGTGTCCGCCGGCGGGGACGGGGGTGCGCGCTCGTTCGAGGTCAGGTTCGAGCAGGAACAGCAGCGGCCGTTCCCCTGGAAAGCGGCCATCAAGCGGACGGTCGGAATCCTCATTGGAGGCCTGGCCCTCTATCTCGTGCTTCCCGAAGTGGTGGCGGTGTTCCATGCCTGGCCTCGACTGGCGACACTCAACCTGCTGTGGTTCATTCCGGCGGTGGTCGCGGAGCTCGCCCACTTCGCTTGCACCTTCTCGTTGCAGCGCATTGCCCTGCGCACCAAGGGATGGTTCCCGGTCGTCACCGCCCAGCTCGCCGGCAACTCCATCTCGCTCATCGTGCCGGGAGGCGCGGCCGCCGGTGCGGCGGTGCAGTTCCGCATGCTGGCGGCGAGCGGCATGGACTCGGCCGACTCGGTCGGCGGGCTCACGGCCTTCTCCTTCCTCGGCATCGGTGGTTTGCTGGCCCTACCGATCTTCGCCCTCCCCGCCGTACTGTTCGGCGCTCCGGTGAGTCGGGGGTTGATCGAAGCCGCCGTCATCGGGGCGGTCGGGTTCGTGCTGTTCGTAGCGTTCGGGGTCCTGATCATGACCACGGACCGTCCGCTGTGCTGGGCGGGGGAGGCGGCGCAGACCCTTCGCAACCGGCTGTTGCGCAAGCGGCCACCGATCAGCGGCCTGGGGCAACGCCTCCTCGATCAGCGGAACCTCATTCGCACCGTGCTGGGCCAGAAATGGTGGCAGGCCACGTTACTGTCGGCGGGCCGCCTCCTCTTCGACTATCTATGCCTGCTGTTCGCGGTCCGCGCCGTCGGCGCCCATCCGCGCGCCTCGTTGGTCCTCCTGGCCTACGGAGTGGCCGGGGTGATCGGCTTGGTCCCGATCACCCCGGGCGGGCTCGGGATCGTCGAGGCGAGCCTCAGCGGGCTCCTGGTGCTGGCCGGGTTGAGCGGCGTCGAGGCGGTGCTGGCCACGCTGGCCTACCGGCTGGCCTCGTATTGGTTGCCGCTGGCGGCGGGTCCGTTCGCCTACGCCGCCTTCAAGCTCCGCTACCGCAACGGCAAGCTCCCGCCCCAAGTGTCGGCTGAACCCTCACCCACGTGACCCCATCACCCACCTGACGGCATCACCCACCTGACGGCATCGCCACCTGACGGCATCACCCACCTGACGGCATCGCCACCATCGTCATCGGATCGGGGATCGCCCCCCAGCGGCTCGTACCGGCTTGCGTGACCACGAGACCGTCCGGGCCGGGTTCGTACCCGTGACGACCGGTACCGATGCCGACGATAACAAGGCCTACTATCCCGGGAGCCACCGGCTATCCGGGGAGCCACCGGGTCGCTATGCGCTTCACCGGCGACACCAGGAAGCGGGTGGCCAGACCTGGGTCCGCCAGTGGCGTGCCTCTGGTGGAGGCCGGCGCCCCGACGCACCCTGAGCGGGTGGCTGTGCCACCGGCGGCGGTCCCTCGTGCCGCGTGCTCGCCGCCCGGGTCGTCCGGTTCGGGGCCGGTCCGGGCCCTCGGGGCCGATCCCCCCTCAGTACACTCGGGTCATGCGCATCGCCGTCGGGTCCGACCATGCGGGGTTCGAGCTCAAAGCTACGTTGGCCAAGCACCTGGCGGACGCCGGGCACCAGGTCATCGACCTCGGAACCGGATCGCCCGACATCCCGGTGGACTATCCCGAGTTCGGGCTGGCTGTCGGCCGATCGGTGACGGAGGGCCGGGCCGACCGCGGGGTCTGTGTCTGTGGCACCGGCATCGGCATCGGCATCGCCGCCAACAAGGTGGGCGGGGTGCGGGCCGCCACCGTCCACGACGTGACCACCGCGACCCTGGCCCGGCGCCACAACGATGCCAACATCATCTGCTTGGGTGGGAGGACGACCGGGACGGCCGAAGCGGTGGACGCGGTCGACGCGTTCTTCTCGGCCGAGTTCGAAGGCGGTCGCCACCGGCGTCGCCTCGACGAGATCGCCGAGTTCGAGAGGCAGGTGTCGAGACCATGAGCGACCGCGCCGCATCCCCCTTCGACCAGTGGCTCACCGGCGATCCCGAGGTGCTCGGCCTGCTCGGCGAGGAGGCCGAGCGCCAGTCCACCACCCTCCAGCTCATCGCGTCCGAGAACTTCACGTCCCCGGCCGTGCTCGCGGCCACGGGGTCGGTGCTCACCAACAAGTACGCCGAGGGCTACCCCGGGCGGCGCTACTACGGCGGCAATCAGGTCATCGACGAGGTCGAGGAGCTGGCCCGTCAGCGGGCCACCGCCCTGTTCGGGGCCGAGCACGCCAATGTGCAACCTCATGCCGGGGCCACGGCCAACCTGGCCGCCTACCAGGCGCTGCTCGAGCCGGGGGACACCATCCTCGCCATGCGTCTCGACCAGGGAGGCCATCTGACCCACGGATCGCCGGCCAGCATCACCTCCAAGATCTGGCGCTTCGTCTCCTACGGCGTGTCGTCCGCCACCGGTGACCCGGAGAAGCCCGGTGAGGTCATCGACTTCGACCAGGTCGCCGATGTCGCCCGCCGCGAGCAGCCCAAGCTCATCGTGGCCGGTTCCACGGCCTACTCCCGCATCATCGACCCGCTGCCGTTCCGCGAGATCGCCGACTCGGTCGGTGCGCGGTTCATGTACGACGCCGCCCATCCGGCCGGGTTGATCGCCGGCGGGGTCCATCCCTCTCCGGTGGGCATCGCCGATGTCGTCACCTTCACCACCCACAAGACCTTGCGCGGCCCGCGCGGCGCGGCCATTCTCTGCTCCTCCGAACTGGCCAAGGTGGTGGACAATGCGGTCTTCCCCGGACTCCAGGGTGGGCCCCTCGAGCACGTCATCGCGGCCAAGGCGGTGGCCTTTGCCGAGGCGGCGCGCCCGGCGTTCCGCGACTATGCCGCCGCGGTGGTGGCGAACGCCGCCGTCCTGGGGCAGTCGCTGGCGGAGTCCGGGTTCCGGCTGGTCTCCGGCGGCACCGAGAACCACCAGGTCCTGGTGGACTTGCGCACCTTCGATGCCGAGCTCACCGGCAAACAGGCCCAGGAGGTCCTCGACCGGGGCGGCATCGCCTGCAACCGGAACACGATCCCCGACGATCCCCGGTCCGCCTTCATCACCTCGGGCCTTCGGCTGGGCTCGGCGGCACAGACCACGGCCGGCATGGGGCCGCCCGAGATGCGGACCGTCGGCCAGCTCATCGGCCGGACCCTGCGTAATCGCCAGGACGAGGCGGTCCTCCGAGCGGTGCGGGCCGAGGTACGCGAGCTGTGCTCGGCCTTTCCTCCCTATCCCACCCTGGGCGGCCGGTGACCCAGGGCCGGACCTGACCTGGTGAGCTCGGGCACGCCGCTCAATTGGTATGCCGTCCTGTTGGTGGTGGCGGCGGCCAGCTCCTGGATCCTGACCTTCCCGGCCCGCCGGATCGCCCTCGAGATCGGGTACGTGGCCCAACCCGACGACCGCAAGGTTCATCGGCGGGTGACGCCCGCCGCGGGTGGTGTGGCCCTGTTCGTGGCCATGCTGGTCACGTGGGCGGTGGCTGCGTCGATCCCGGCGCTCGCCCCTCTGTTCCGGGACTCCTCGGAACCCCTCGGCCTCCTGCTCGGCGCGGCCGCCATCTTCGTCGTGGGCCTCATCGACGACTTCCGCGACATGTCGGCCCCGGCCAAGGTGGCCGGGCAGGTGCTGGCGGCCACCATCCTCTACTTCCTCGGGGTGACCTGGTTCCAGTTCAAGATCCCCCTGGCCGGGCTGGTCCAGCTGTCGCCCGAATGGACCCCGTTGCTGACGGCCCTGTGGGTGATCGCCATCACCAACGCGGTCAACCTGATCGACGGCTTGGACGGCCTGGCCGCCGGCGTGGTGGCCATCGCCTCGGGCGCCTTGGCTGTCTACGGCCTGCACCTCCAGTATCTGGGCAATCTGCCGACCGACAACATCGGACCCCTGATCGCGGTGGTCACCTGCGGTATCTGCCTCGGGTTCCTGCCGCACAATTTCCATCCGGCCAAGATCTTCATGGGCGACGCCGGTGCCCTCCTCCTCGGCCTGCTCATGGCGGCGTCCACCATGCTGATCGGCGGCCGGACGGCCGGGACGGTGGGTGGGGTCACGGCGCGCAGTGGCCAGACCTATTTCTTCTTCGCCCCCCTGTTCATCCCGTTCTTCATCCTCGGCGTGCCCATCGTGGACATGGCCTTTGCCTTCGTCCGACGGACGGCCAACCGCACCGGCTTCTCCACGCCCGACAAGAACCACCTGCACCACCGCCTGCTGCGGCTCGGCCACGGCCACCGGCGGAGCGTGCTGATCCTGTGGGCCTGGACCGTGCTCCTGTCCGGGTTCATCCTCTTCCCGCTCTACATCTCGAGCGTCAACGCCTTCATCCCCTTCGGCGCGCTGGCCCTCGGCGTGATCCTCTACACCTTGTTCCATCCCTCCTTGCGACGGCAGACTGGGCTCGGCCCCGAGGGGGAGCCCCCGGTCGACCGCCCGCCCGACCTCGACCCTCACGGACCAGGGGCTATCGTGCCGACAACCGTGGCCCGTGTCCCGGTCGGCAGCCCGCCGACCGACGCCGTCCCGACCCGGGTGGCCCGCTCCGGAAGGGTGTGATCGGAGGGTTTCGCCGTTTTGCCGCCCCGGGGGCGGAGGTGCGATGATTGCGCCCGTGAACGGCACGCCTCTCGGCCCTGTCGAGGACATCGGTGCGGGCGGCTCGACCGGCCTTCGGCGCCGTTTCACTGCGTGATCCCAGGTACGACTCGTGAAGCTCCGACCCCCCAAGCTCCCTGACGCGGCACGGCTCTGCCATGGACGACCCGCATCCGAAACAACCCGGCGAGGAGGCCTCGTCCGGGGAGCGAACACCACTGCTCGGGCCGGGTGCCGTTGCCTTCCTCACCCTCGGGGTGGCCTGGGCGGTCGCCCTGGCGGCCGGAGGGGGCATCGGGTACCTGATCGACCGGTGGGCGGGTACCGGTCCCATCTTCACGCTGGTCGGGCTGCTCTTGGGTCTGGTGCTCGCCGTGCTCATCACCATCGACCGGGTGCGCAAGTACCTCTGACCGGGACGCCGCCGCTGCCGGGGACGTCGGCTCGGCCGGCGCAGCTGTCTGGGCGCCCGTCACGACGGATAGACTGAATCGTGTTCGCCCATTTCTCTTTGCCGGATGTGCCCGACGTGGCCCGGCGAACCATCTCGGCTGTGCTGGTGGCCGGCGTGGCTGCCCTGGTGGCTTGCATCGCCTTCGGGCAACCGCTCCTCGGACTCGGTGCCTGCGTCGGCCTCGGCCTCGGCACACTCAATTTCCGGATGATCGGCAACTCGGTGGCCCGGGTCAGCGCGCGCCCGGGGGCCAACACCCGCCGGCCCCTGGCCCTCAACACCGTGAGTCGCATGGGCATCATCACCGTGGTGACCATCGGGCTGCTGTTCGTCTCGCCCAGCCTCGGGTTCGGGGTCCTCGGGGGGCTCGCCGTCTTCCAGCTCGTCCTGTTGATCAACGTGGCCCGGTCGATGGCCAAGGCCGGGCCGATGACCTCGGTCGACGAGGTGATCAGCGCCAATGTGGTCGAGGACAACATCGTCCGAGCCGACCCGCGGCCGCTCACCGCTCCGCCTGACGACGCCGAGGGAGATGAGTGACCGGTGGGCGCCGGCTCTTTCCTGCTGAAGGCCCCGCTCCTGGCCACCAACATCACCGTCGGAGAGCACCCCACGGCCAAGCTCGGTCCGCTCACCGTCAACGTGGACATCGTGTGGGCCACGATCATCGCCGGCCTGGTCGTCGTGCTGCTCGGAATGATCCTGCGGTCGAAGGCGACGAGCGGGGTCCCCGGGAAGTTCCAACTGGCCTGGGAGTTGGCTGTCAGCTCGGTTCAACGACAGGTGGACGAATCGATCGGGCCGAGAGGGGCCAAGGTGGTGCCCCTGGCGCTCACCCTCTTCATCTTCATCTTCATCTGCAACCTGTTCGAGGTCGTCGGCATCGGCAGCCGGTACGAGTTCCTGCCCGCCCCCACCAGCGACATCAACCTCCCGCTGGCCATGGCCCTCTACGTCTTCGTGCTGACCAACCTGGCCGCGGTGCGGAATCGTGGCCTCCGGGGCTACCTCGCCCACTACGTCAAACAGCCCTTCAAACCCTGGCTCGCCCCGGTCAACCTGTTCATGAACGGGGTGGAGGAGATCATCAAGCCGCTGACCCTCACGCTGCGGCTCTTCGGCAACCTGCTCGCCGGCGGCCTGATGCTCTCACTGTTGGCCGCCCTGGTGATCTGGAAGCTCGGTCCGCTGCCCATCGGTGGGCTGGTCTCGATCCCCTTCACCGTGGTCTGGAAGCTGTTCGACCTCGCCATCGGCGCCATCCAGGCCTTCATCTTCGCCTTGCTCACCGTCGTGTACTTCGACGCCGCCATGGCTACCGACGAGGCCCACTGATGACCCCGCCGGCGTCGAGCGCTGAACGCCCCCACCTGACAGAGATCTCAACAGCAACCTGACAAAGGAGAAGCAGTCATGGCAGACGCCTCAATGGCGGACGCAGTAAGGATCGCCGGCGCCATGGTCGGCGGCGGACTGGCCCTCGGCGGCGGCGCGGTCGGCGCCGCTATCGGTGACGGTCTCGCCGGGAGCCAGACCATCGCCGGCGTGGCCCGTCAGCCGGAGGCCCAAGGTCGGCTGCAGACCATCATGTTCCTCACCGTCGGACTGTGCGAAGCGGCCTATTTCATCAATCTGGCCTTCACCGCACTGTTCATCTTCTCGCTCTACAAGAAGTAGCGCCGGTGTTGTCGGAAGGACACGGTCAACTCGGCCGCGCCGCGCCGCACCGCGGTTCGCTGCCCGACAGCAGCCGGAAACCCACCCAAGGATGACAGCCATGCTCATCGCAGACAGCAACTTCCTGATCCCGAACGGGACCTTCATCGTCGTCCTCATCGCGTTCATCCTGGTGCTCGGCTTCATCGGTCGGACCGTGGTCCCGTACCTGAACAAGGTGCTGACCGAGCGGCAGGACCAGATACGCGGCGAGCTGGAGGCCGCCGACAAGGCCAAGGCCGATGCCGAGGTGGCCGACGCCGAGCGCCGCCAGGAGCTCGAGCAGGCCCGCGCCCATGCCCGCGACATCGTGGCCCAGGCCACCGCCACCGCCGAGCGCATCGTGGCCGCCGCCGAGGGCGATGCCCGACAGGCGGCCGAGCGCATCGAACGGGCGGCCGAGGCCGAGGTGGCCGTGGCCCGTCAGGCCGCGGTCGAGGAAGTCAGCACCCGGGTGGGCCAGATCGTGCTGGCCGCGGCGGAACGGGTGGTCGGCCGCGAGATCCGGGCCTCGGACCACCAGGGGCTGATCGACGAGGCCATCGCCGCAGTCCGCGCCGAGACTTCGGGTGCGCCGGCCGGGGTGGCAGGGGGCGGCGGATGAACGCCGCCCTCCAGGGCTACCTGGCCGCCGTCGAGGAGTCGCTCGCCGAGGCGGGCGCGCTGGCCGACGCAGCCGCCGAGTTGCGCGGGGTGGCCGAGCTGGTCGACGCCCACACCGAGTTGGCCCTGGCCATCAACGACGGCTCGGTGCCGGTATCGGCCCGCCGGGCGGTCCTCGACGACTTGCTGGACGGCAAGGTGAGGCCGGAGGTCCGCCGGCTCGTGCACCAGGCCGTCACGGTGGTCCCCCCGGCCGAGGTGCAAGCGTCCTTTCACTGGCTGGCGGCCCGCGTGGCCGCCGCGGCGGCCAGCGGGGCGGGGACCCGGTTGCCCGAAGAGGAGCCGATCCTCGGGAGGCTGGCGTCGCGCAACCGGGTGTGGGGGTATGCCGCCGCCGTGCTCGAGACCCTGCCCACCGCCGACCTCGAGGAAGTCGAGGACCAGCTGTTCCGCTTCGCGCGCACGGTGGAGGGCAACCGGCCCTTGCGGCGGGCGCTCGGAGATCGTGATCTCCCCGTTGCGGTCCGCCAAGAGGTCATCGCGGACCTCCTCGGTGACCGGGTCCTGCCGGCCACTCGGCGGCTGGCCGCCTACGCGGTGCGGGGTGGCCGGGCCCGGGACATCCTGGCCACCCTCGACGGGCTGGTCGAAGAGGCGGCTCGGGCCCGCGGGTGGCGGGTGGCCCGGGTCAAGGCGGCCGACGAGGTGGACGAGGCCAGGCGTGGTCGTATGGGCGAGGCCCTCGGCCGCCTGACCGGCGCCCCGGTCGAGCTCCAGGTGGCCATCGACCCGCAGCTCCTCGGCGGTGTGGTGGTGCAGATCGGCGATCTACTCGTCGACGGCACCACCCGTCACCGGTTGGACGAATTGAGGGAGCACCTCCTGGTGTCCGGGACGGGGCCCTATGCAACGCCACAAGGAAGGGAACCAGCCGATGGCTGAACTGACCATCAACGCCGACGAGATCACCGCAGCTCTACGACGGCACGTCGACTCCTACACCCCCGAGGTCGGGACCGAGCAGGTCGGCCGCATCGTCGAAGTCGGCGACGGCATCGCCCGCATCACCGGACTGCCGGGGGCCGCGGTCAACGAGATCCTCGAGTTCGAAGACGGCACCGAGGGCCTGGCCCTCAATCTCGACGAGGAGACCATCGGCGCGGTGATCCTCGGGGACGACACCGGCCTCGAGGAGGAGCAGCTGGTCAAGGCCACCGGGCGCATCCTCTCGGTCAGCGTGGGGGACGCGCTGCTAGGCCGGGTGGTCAACGCCCTGGGAGAGCCCGTCGACGGCAAGGGCCCGATCGCCACCGACGAGACGCGCCGGCTCGAGATCCAGGCCCCGGGCATCGTGCGGCGCCAGCCGGTGAACGAACCGCTGCAGACCGGCATCAAGGCCATCGACGCGATGACCCCGATCGGCCGGGGTCAGCGCGAGCTACTCATCGGTGACCGCAAGACTGGCAAGACGACTGTGGCCGTCGACACCATCCTCAACCAGCGTGGTCTGGGGGTGAAGTGCATCTATGTGGCCGTCGGCCAGAAGGCGTCGTCGGTGGCACAGACCGTGGCCACGTTCGAACGCTATGGAGCCCTCGACTACACGGTGGTGGTACTGGCCTCGGCGTCCGACCCGGCTCCGTTCAAGTACCTCGCTCCCTATGCCGGCTGCGCCATCGGCACGCACTGGATGGACAACGGCGAGCACGCCCTCATCGTCTACGACGACCTGTCCAAGCAGGCCGAGGCGTACCGCCAGCTCTCCTTGCTGCTCCGCCGGCCCCCCGGCCGCGAGGCCTACCCGGGTGATGTCTTCTACCTGCACAGCCGCCTGCTGGAGCGCGCCGCCAAGCTGTCGGACCGGGAAGGCGGGGGGTCGCTCACCGCCCTCCCCATCATCGAGACCAAGGCGGGCGACATCTCGGCCTACATCCCGACCAACGTCATCTCCATCACCGACGGCCAGGTGTTCCTCGAGAGCGAGCTGTTCTACGCGGGGGTGCGTCCGGCCATCAACGTGGGCGTCTCGGTCAGTCGGGTCGGCGGCGCGGCCCAGATCAAGGCCATGAAGTCGGTGGCCGGGACCCTCAAGCTGGACCTGGCGCAGTTCCGCGAGCTCGAAGCGTTCGCCACGTTCGGGTCCGAACTCGACAAGGTCTCCCAGGCCCAGCTGGACCGCGGCTACCGGCTCACCGAGCTGTTGAAGCAGGGCCTCAACGCGCCGGTGCCGGTCGAGGAGCAGGTGATCGTGATCTTCGCCGGGTCCGAGGGTTACGTGGACAGTGTGCCGGTCTCCGAGGTCCAGCGCTACGAGGCGGAGCTTCGCGCCTACTTCCGAGCCAACCACTCCGACCTGCTCGAGACCATCCGTGCGTCCGGGGCCCTTCCCGAGGGGGACAAGCTGGAGACGGCCCTGCGCTCGTTCACCGACGCGTTCGACATCGGCGGGGCGGACTGACCGATGGCCGGCGGACAAGAACGCATCCTCCGTCGACGGATCAAGAGCATCGAGTCGACCAAGAAGATCACCAAGGCCATGGAGCTCATCGCCGCGTCCCAGATCGTGCGGGCCCAGACCCGCATCGCCGCCTCCAGGCCCTACCAGCAGGGCATGGCCCGTATCGTCCTCGAGACCGCGCTCGGCGACCCGGTGGCGGCGGGCCGTCTGCTCGGCACCCCCGAGTCTGTGTCCAAGGTGGCGGTGCTCGCCCTGGTGGCCGACCGCGGCCTGTGCGGCGCCTACAACTCGTCGGTCCTGCGGGCGACCGAGCGGGTGCTGGCCGAGGGCGCGGCGCGGGGGACCGAGCAGCGGCTGTTCACCGTGGGCAAGAAGGCCCAGAGCTACTTCCGCTTCCGGCGCCAGCCCGTCGAGCGCTCGTTCGTCGGCATGAGCGAGCGGCCCACGTTCACCGACGCCCGGGAAGTGGCCGCGGCCGTCCTGACCCCGTTCGTTCTTGGCGAGGTCGACGAGGTGCTGCTGGTCTCGACCCGGTTCATCTCCGCCGGCACCCAGCAGGTCGAGGCCCGTCAATTGCTGCCGTTGGTCGACCCCCGCGGCGAGGGGGACCGGACGGCAGAGGGGACCGGGCCCGAGGAGGGAGCTGGACGGCCCGCCGGGTACACCGAGTTCGAGCCCGAGGCGGCCATCCTGCTCGAGACCCTGGCACCGAGGGCCGCCGAGACCGAGATCTTCGGCGCACTGCTCGAGGCGTCGGCCGCCGAGGTGACGTCTCGCCAGCGGGCCATGGCTGCGGCCAGCGACAACGCCGGGGAGCTCATCAAGAAGTACACGCGCATCATGAACCGGGCGCGCCAGGACACCATCACCACCGAGATCATGGAGATCGTCGGCGGGGCGGAAGCCCTCCGGGCCGCGGCCGGCGAGGACGAAGGCGGCCTCGTGATCGAGACTGCGGTCACACCATGATCGACGAATCCAAGGGAGAACGACGCCGATGACCACCACCGCCCCCCAACCCACCACGTCCGAGACCCTGCCGAGCGGGCGAGTGGTGGCCATCGCCGGGCCGGTCATCGATGTGGAGTTCCCCCCGCACGCCCTGCCTGAGATCAACGCCGCCGTCGAAGTGGACGTGGTGCTCGAGGGCAAGAAGGACCTCATCGTGGCCGAGGTGGCCCAACAGATCGGGGACGGGCGGGTGCGCTGCGTCTGCCTGCGTCCGACCGACGGCCTCACCCGGGGCGCAGAGGTGCGCAACCCCGGCCACGGCCTCAGGGTCCCGGTCGGAGACGCGGTGCTCGGGCATGTGTTCAACGTGCTCGGACAGCCGCTCGACACCGACTCCATCGGCGAGGCGGAGGACCTGTGGGAGATCCATCGGCCCGCGCCCGACTTCGACAGCCTCGAGCCCCGGTCGGTGATGTTCGAAACAGGCATCAAAGTCATCGACCTGCTCGAGCCCTATGTGCAAGGCGGCAAGATCGGCCTGTTCGGCGGAGCCGGCGTGGGCAAGACCGTGCTCATCCAGGAGATGATCAACCGCGTGGCGACCAACCACGGCGGCGTCTCGGTGTTCGCCGGCGTCGGTGAGCGCACCCGTGAGGGCACCGACCTCTGGCTCGAGATGCAGGAGTCGGGCGTCATCGAGAAGGCGGCTCTGGTCTACGGGCAGATGGACGAGCCACCCGGGGTCCGTCTCCGGGTCGCCCTGGCCGCCCTCACCATGGCCGAGTACTTCCGGGACGTGAAGAACCAGGACGTCCTTCTCTTCGTCGACAACATCTTCCGGTTCGTGCAGGCCGGGTCCGAGGTGTCCACGCTGCTCGGCCGGATGCCCTCGGCCGTCGGCTACCAGCCCACACTGGCCGACGAGATGGGCCAGCTACAGGAGCGCATCACCTCGACCCGAGGCCGGTCGATCACCTCCTTGCAGGCCGTCTACGTGCCGGCCGACGACTACACGGACCCGGCCCCGTTCACCACGTTCACTCACCTGGACGCGACCACCGAGCTGTCGCGGGACATCGCCTCACTGGGTATCTACCCGGCCGTCGACCCGCTGTCGTCGACCTCGAACATCCTCGCCCCCGAGATCGTCGGCGAGCGCCATTACGACGTCGCCCGCCGGGTGCAGGGGGTGCTACAGCGCTACAAGGAGCTGCAGGACATCATCGCCATCCTCGGGCTCGATGAGCTGTCGGAGGAGGACCGGGTGACGGTGAACCGGGCGCGCAAGATCCAGCGCTTCCTCTCGCAGCCGTTCAACGTTGGCGAGGTGTTCACCGGGCTGAAGGGCATCACCGTCCCCGTGGCCGAGACGGTCGAGTCCTTCGAGGCCCTGGTCAACGGCGAGCTCGACGAGGTCCCCGAGCAGGCCTTCCTCAACGTGGGTGGGGCCGAGTCGGCGCTGGCCAAGGCGCACGCCCTCGAGAACGACTGAGCAGGCCGGCCCAGCCATGCCTGAGAGCGACACCTTCGCCGTCGAGCTGGTCACACCCGAGCGCGTGCTGGTCGACGGGCTGGCCACCGAGGTCATCCTCCGGACCGGGGAGGGGGACGTCACCTTCTTGGCCGGCCACGCCCCCCTGGTCGGGTCGGTCGAGCCGGGGGTGCTTCGGGTGGTGCGGGCCGAAGGCGACGAGGTACGGGTGGCGGTCCACGGAGGTTTCGTGCAGGTCGGCCGCGACCCGACCGCCGAGGACCGAGCGGGGCTGTCGACCAACGGCACCCGGGTCACCCTGCTCATCGGTGTGGCTGAGCTGGCCGCCGAGATCGACGTCGACCGGGCCAGAACGGCTCTGGCCGCGGCCGACGCCCGCGTGGTCGAGCTCGCCGGATCCGGCGGACGGGCCGCCCCGGGGTCCGCGCCCGGGGAGGAGGAGGCCGACCCCGAGCTGGCCGAGGCCGAGGCGGCCCGCCGGCGCGCCGAGGTCCGGCTCGAGGTGGTCGAGGCCGGTGCGCCCGCCGGTGCGGCTTCGGGTCCCGCGGCCGGTCCCACCTGACCCCTGGCGAGCGGAGCCTCCCGAGGGCCTTCTGTGCTAGGAATGCCCGCTGCCTTGGCCGCCGGGGCGGTGCGGGCGGCGACGCTGGAGGCAGCTGACGGCGGCCGAAGGCGTCGGCGGAATGATCTCGGAGGGCACGTTGAGGACTGGGCTCGCACGGTTGGGCGCCGCGGCCGGGGTGGTGCTGCTCGTCTGGGCGGTGGGGCCGACGACGGTGCTGGCGGCGACCGCGGCGGGGGCGGGCGCCGGGCCGACCAGGCTGGCCGCCGCCCACCCCGGCGGGGCCCCACACCCGCGGCTGATCCGTCCCCGCACGTTCACCGGCCCTGACAGCTACTGGCAGGTGGCATCGGACGGCGGCATCTTCACCTACGGCGATGCCGGGTTCTACGGCTCGACCGGGGGGATGCACCTCGACGCCCCCATCGTGGGCATGGCCCCGAGCCTCGGCGACGCCGGCTACTGGCTGGTCGCCGCCGACGGCGGGGTGTTCAGCTTCGGGGATGCCACCTTCCTCGGATCGACGGGGGGAATCCACCTCAACCAACCCATCGTGGGTCTGGCTCCGACCGGCGACGACGGCGGGTACTGGCTGGTCGCCGCCGACGGCGGGGTGTTCAGCTTCGGCGATGCCGGGTTCTACGGCTCGACCGGGGGGATGCACCTGAACGCCCCCATCGTGGGCATGGCCCCGAGCCTCGGTAGTACCGGCTACTGGCTGGTCGCCGCCGACGGCGGGGTGTTCAGCTTCGGCAAAGCCGGGTTCTACGGCTCGACCGGGGGGATCCACCTCAACCAACCCATCGTCGGCCTGGCCGCCGCCAACCACGGCCTGGGCTACTGGCTGGTCGCCGCCGACGGCGGCATCTTCGCCTTCGGTGCCGCCGGCTTCTACGGGTCGGCTGGGGGTATCCACCTCAACCAGCCCGTCGTCGGGATGGGCGCCACCAACGGCGGCAGCGGGTACTACCTCACCGCGTCCGATGGCGGCATCTTCGCCTACGGGGACGCCGCGTTCGTGGGCTCGGCCGGCGGTACCCACCTCAACGCGCCGGTGGTGGGCATGGCGGTCGTCCCGCCGCTCGAGGCCGTCGCCACAGCCATGGCCCGCACCCCCGACGGACACGGCTACTGGGTGGCCGGTGACGACGGCGAGGTCCTCGCCTTCGGCGACGCCGGCTTCTACGGGTCGTTGGCCGCCGCCAACCTGAGCGTTCCGATCGTCGGCATGGCGGCCACTCCCGACGGCCACGGCTACTGGTTGACCGACGCGCTCGGGCACGTCACGCCGTTCGGGGACGCTCCCGACGTGGGCCCGTCGTCGGCACCTCGGGCCGCGCCCATCGTGGGCATGGCCGCCGACCCCAACGGCGGGTTCTGGCTGGTCGCCGCGAACGGCGGTGTCTTCCCGTTCGGGGGCGCCCCCTTCGACGGCTCGACCGGTGGTATCCAGCTCAACGAACCAATCGTGGGGATGGCCGCCACCGCCGACGGCTCCGGCTACTGGCTGGTTGCCGCGGACGGCGGCATCTTCTCGTTCAACGCCAGTTTCCATGGGTCCGCTGGTGGCCAGGCCATCGACTCCCCCATGGCGGGCCTGGCCGCGACCGCCGACGGCGGTGGCTACTGGATGACCACCGAGAACGGAACGGTCTACGCCTTCGGTGACGCCACCGGCGGTCCGGTGCAGCCGCACGACCTCGGCGGCCTGCAGGCCGGCGGGATGGTGGGCACGCCGTCGGGGCGCGGCTACTGGCTGGTCGACCTGGCCGGGTTCGTGCACCCATCGGGCGACGCCGTCCTGTATCCGCTCAATCCCTGACCCGTCGCGGTGCCGATCAGTTGGGACCACCCGGTCATGGGTGCCGTCAGCCGAACTCGATGGCGCTGTACTCGGCCAGCTTGTGCAGGGGATGGCGGGCCTCGATGAGCCGCACGGTGCCGGACTTCGAGCGGGTGACCAGGGACTGGCTGGTCGCGCCGAGCTGGTCGTAGCGGACCCCGTGGAGCAGTTCGCCGTCGGTGATCCCGGTGGCGGCGAAGAAGCAGTTGTCGCCCTGCACCAGGTCGTCGGTGGTCAGGACGGCTTCGATGTCGTATCCGGCCTCGACGGCGGCTTGCCGCTCCCCGTCGTCGCGGGGCCACAGGCGCCCCTGGATCTCCCCACCCATCGACTTGAGGGCGGCGGCGGCGATGACCCCCTCGGGCGTGCCGCCGATGCCGACCAGGAGGTCGACCCCGGTGTCCGGCCAGGCGGTGGCGATGGCCCCGGCCACGTCGCCGTCGGTGAGGAGCCGGATGCGGGCCCCGGTGCTGCGTACCGCGCCGATGAGCTCGGCATGGCGGGGCCGGTCGAGGATGGCCACGGCCAGGTCGCGCACCGAGGTGCCCTTGGCCTGGGCCACCGCCTTGAGGTTCTCCTCGATGGGCCGCGTGATGTCGATGGTCCCGACCGCGGGCAGGCCGACGGCCAGCTTCTCCATGTACACGCAGGGGCCGGGATCGAACATGGTGCCCTGCTCCGATACGGCGATGACGGCCAGGGCGCCGCCCCTTCCCAGTGCGGTCGGGGTCGTGCCGTCGATCGGGTCGACCGCGATGTCGGCCTTGGGAGGTGTGCCGTCCCCGATGCGTTCCCCGTTGTAGAGCATGGGGGCGTTGTCCTTCTCCCCCTCGCCGATGACGACCACCCCATCCATGGAGATGCTCGAGAGGACGATGCGCATGGCGTTGACCGCCGCCCCGTCCGCCCCTTCCTTGTCACCGCGTCCCATCCACCGCGACGCGGCCAGCGCGGCCGCCTCGGTCACCCGTACCAGCTCCATGGCCAGGTTGCGGTCGGGTGCCTGCGGTTCGGCGCTCACAGCCGATGACGATAGTGGCTGGCGGCGGGCCGCTCCGCCCTGGATGTGACCGGCGCTTTCACACCGACGCGGCAGACGAGGTGCCGGTATCAACGGGACTCGGGGGGTGGCCGGGCCATACTTGGGGTGTGGACCGGTTCGTCGTCACCCCCAACGGGCCGCTCTCGGGGACGGTACGGGCGGGTGGCGCCAAGAACTCGGCCCTCAAGCTGATGGCCGCCTGCCTGCTCGCCGAGGGTCGTCACGTGCTCACCAATGTCCCCTGCATCACCGACGTCGACATCATGGGCGAGGTGCTCGGGTCCATGGGGGTCGACGCCCGCCGGGGGCGGACCGCCGACGAGCTGGTGGTGACGACGCCGGCTGAGGTGATTCCCGAGGCGCCCTACGAGCTGGTCGAGCGGATGCGGGCGTCGGTGGTCGTGCTCGGGCCACTGCTCGCCCGCCACGGCTGGGCGCGCGTCTCCCTGCCCGGCGGCGACGACTTCGGCCCGCGGCCGATCGACATGCACCTGCGCGCCCTCGAGTCGATGGGGGTCTCCTTCAAGTCTTCCCACGGCTATGTCGAGGGTCGCGTCGAGTCGACGGTGGCATCCCGGCCCCGCCTGGTCGGCACCCGGGTGGTGCTCGAGTACCCGAGCCACACCGGTACCGACAACGTGCTGATGGCCGCCACGCTGGCCAAGGGGACGACCGTCATCGAGAACGCGGCGCGCGAGCCCGAGGTCAAGGACCTCGCCGAGTTTCTCAACGGCATGGGGGCGCGCATCACCGGGGCGGGGACGTCGCGCATCGAGGTCGAAGGCGTCGACGAGCTGCATCCCACCGTCCACAAAGTGATCCCTGACCGTCTGGTGGTCGCCACCTTCTTGGTGGCGGCTGGTTTGGCCGGGGGTGAGGTGGTGATCGAGGACGGACGCCCCGACCATATGGAGATGCTCATCCGCAAGCTCACCGCTACCGGGATCTCGATCGACCAAGTGGAGGGCGGCCTCCGGGCCAGCCGCGACGGCCTGGATCGGCTCCGGGCGGTCGACGTGGCCACGCTGCCCTATCCGGGCTTCGCCACCGACTACAAGCCGCTGCTCGTCACCCTCCTGACGGTGGCCGACGGGGTGGGCATCGTGACCGAGAACCTGTTCTTCGGACGGTTCCGTTACGTGGAGGAGCTGCGCCGGATGGGCGCGGACGTCCGCACCGAGGGCCATCACGCGGTGGTCCGCGGGGTGGGGCGGCTGTCGGGCGCGCCCGTACGGGCATTCGACGTACGGGCCGGAGCGGCGCTGGTGCTCGCCGGCCTGGTGGCGGAGGGCGAGACGGCCATCAGCGACGCCCATCACGTGGAGCGCGGCTACGAGGACCTCGAGGGCAAGCTGGCCTTGCTCGGCGCCCGGGTCTCGCGAGCCTGACGGCCCGCGTCGGCCTCTACGCTCGTCGGTCCATGGCAGAGGTCCTTCCCCCTGACCCTCCGGCGCTGTTCGCGGCGGCCCGCCGCGGCGACCGGGTGGCTCTGGCCCGCCTGCTGTCCCTCGTCGAGCGGGGCGGCGGACCGTCGCGGGCCGTGGCCGCCCTGTCCTACGGCGGCGGCGGTGATGCCTACTCGATCGGCATCACCGGGGCGCCCGGCGCGGGCAAGTCCACCCTGACCGACCGGCTGGTGGCGATGGGTCGCGAGCAGGGGATCGACGGTGGCAGCCAGGTCGGGGTGCTCGCCGTCGATCCGTCGTCGCCCTACTCCGGCGGGGCCATCCTCGGCGACCGGGTGCGCATGCCCGACCACGCTCTCGACGACCGCGTCTTCATCCGCTCCATGGCCGCCCGGGGACACCTCGGCGGGCTCTCGGTCGCCGTGCCCGACGCCATCCGGGTGTTCTCGGCGGTGGGGTTGGACGTGGTGCTGGTGGAGACGGTCGGCGTCGGACAGCAGGAAGTCGAGGTGGCGGCGGCCACCGACACCACACTGGTGGTGGTCAACCCCGGTTGGGGCGATGCCATCCAGGCGAACAAGGCCGGCCTGCTCGAGATCGCCGACATCTTCGTCATCAACAAGTCGGACCGCCCCGATGCCCGCCAGACGCGTCGGGACCTCGAGCTCATGCTGGACCTCACCGAGATCGGGGACTGGCGGCCACCGATCATCGACACCGTGGCCACCACCGGTGAAGGGATCGCGGAGTTGTGGGCCACCATCGGACAGCACCGCGACCACCTGGTCGCCACCGGCCGGCTCGACTCCCTGCGCCGGCAACGGGTGGAGCGTGAATTCCGCCAGATCGTGGTGTCGCGAGTGGTCGAGCGGATCGACGAGGTGACGCACGGTGACCGGTTCGCCCCCGTGCTGGCCGCCATGCTCGACGGCGACATCGACCCCTACCAGGCGGCCGACCGGCTGCTGTCGATGTTGTCCGCCCGACCCGAGTCGGGCGGTGCGGGAGGCGACAGGACGGGCACCGAACCAGGTGGGGGAGCCTGAGTGTTCACCTCGGGCGGTGGGGGCTCAGGTAGCGTGCGCACGTGGCTGTTGAGTCCGACCCGGGAGTCTCCGGGCTCTCGCTTCCCTTCGCCCCCATCGGGGGCCTGACCGGCCACGGGCGGCACCTGGCCCCGCTGGCCCCGCCCGAAGAGGACCCCCTGTGGTTCCAGCGGGCCGTCTTCTATGAGGTGCTGATCCGGGGGTTCTTCGACGGGAACAACGACGGGGTCGGGGACATCCCCGGCCTCATCGCCAAGCTCGACTACCTGCAGTGGCTGGGCGTCGACTGCCTGTGGCTCCTCCCCTTCTTCCCCTCGCCGCTGCGAGACGGCGGGTACGACATCAGCGACTACTACTCGGTCCACCCCGAGAGCGGCACCGTCGACGACCTGCAACGCCTGCTCGAAGAGGCCCACGCCCGGGGCATCAGGGTGATCGCCGACCTGGTGATCAACCACACCAGTGACCAGCATCCCTGGTTCCTCGAGTCGCGGCAGAGCCGCGACAACCCGAAGGCGGACTGGTACGTGTGGAACGACGACGACCAGCGGTGGCCCGAGGCCCGGGTGGTCTTCATCGACATTGAGAAGTCCAACTGGACCTACGTCCCCGAGCGCGACCAGTACTACTGGCACCGTTTCTACAGCCACCAGCCCGACCTCAACTATGACAACCCCGAGGTGGCCGACGCCATGCTGGACGTGGTCCGCTTCTGGCTCGATCTCGGGCTCGACGGGTTCCGCCTCGACGCCGTGCCCTTCCTGTTCCAGCGGGACGGGACGACCGGCGAGAACCTGCCGGAGACCCACGCCTTCATCCGCCGGGTGCGCGCCGAGCTGGATGCCAACTATTCAGGGCGGATCCTGCTGGCCGAGGCCAACGGGTGGCCGGCCGACGTGGCCGACTACTTCGGGAAGGACGACGAGTGCCATCTCTGTTTCAACTTCCCCCTCATGCCCCGCCTGTTCATGGCGGTTCGCCGCGAGCAGAGCTATCCCATCACCGAGATCCTGGCCCAGACCCCGGAAGCGCCCGGCTCGAGCCAGTGGGCCATCTTCCTCCGCAACCACGACGAGCTGACCCTCGAGATGGTCAGCGAGGAAGAGCGTGACTACCTGTTCGCCGAGTACGCCAGGGACCCACGGATGAAGCGGCACATGGGCATCGGCCGCCGCCTGGCCCCGCTGCTCGATCAGGACCGGCGGCTGAGCGAGCTCCTCTACTACCTGCTCTTCACGCTGCCGGGAAGCCCGGTCCTCTACTACGGGGACGAGATCCAGATGGGTGACAACGTCTACCTGGGCGATCGCGACTCGGTTCGCACCCCCATGCAGTGGACCCCCGACCGCAACGGCGGCTTCAGCCGGGCCGACTTCGCCCAGCTCTACCTGCCCCCGCTGATGGATCCGGTGTACGGCTTCACCGCGGTGAACGTCGAGGCCCAGCAGCGCAATCCGAGCTCCTTCCTGCACTGGATGCGGCGCATCCTCGCCGTGCGACGCGAGTTTCCCGTGCTCGGCCGGGGCGAGCTCGACGTCATCTCCTCGGCCAATCCCTCGGTGCTGGCATTTGTGCGGTCGTCTGCCGACCATCCCGAGCGGGGACCGGTGAACCCGGTGCTGTGCGTGCACAACCTGAGCCGGCTGGCCCAGCCGGCCGAGCTCCATGTGGAACGCTGGGTCGGGCGGCAGCCCATCGAGCTGCTCGGACGGGTGGCGTTCCCCCTCATCGGGGCCATCCCCTATCCGGCGACCCTGGCCCCCTACGGCTCCCAGTGCTTCGAGTTGGCCTGAGGCGGTAACCCCGGCGGTCAGCCGGCGTTGGCCACCGGCACCCGCACCGCCAGCTCCTCGGCCGCCTGTTCGGGGTTCACGATGTTGATGAGCACCCCCGTACCGAGTTCGAAGCCGGCCACGGTGGCGAGCTTGGGGACCACGTGCACGTGCCAGTGGTAGGGCTCGGGGGCCCGATAGGGGGCCGAGTGGAAGACGAGGTTGTAGGCGATGTCGCCGAGCACGTCGCGGAGGCTCCCGAGGGCCACCTTCAACGCCTTGCCCACGGCCGTGAGGTCGATGGTGGGGCTGTGGTGCAGGTGCGGGCCGTGGGCCCGCGGGATGACCAGCATCTCGTAGGGGGCCCCGCTCCAGAACGGGCAGATGACCACCACCCGCTCGTCGGCGTACACCACCCGATGGCTCACGTTCTCCTCGGCGTCGACCGTGGTGCACAGGAGGCAGCGGCCGGCAAAGCGGGCGAAGCCGGCCTGTTCCTCGACCAGCTCACGGGGGACGAACGACATCCCGAGCAGCTGGCCGTGCGGGTGTTCGATGGAAGCTCCGGCCTCGCGCCCGGCGTTAACGATGGCCTGGCTGTAGCGGAGCCCCGGCATGTCGGCGTGCTCCTTGATGCGCTCCGCGATGGCGGTCATGACCGCGGCCGTCTGCTCGTCGGACAGCATCGACCACGAGCTCTGATGGCTGGGGGACAGCACCAGGACCTCGTGGGTGCCACCCGCGGTGGCCTGGGTGAACACGGGGCCACGGTTGGTCACGACGAATGGCGCGTTGCCCTCGAATGCCGGATAGAGGTTGGGCACCACCCGGACCTGCCAGTGGCCGTCAGGGCCCTTGATCTCGAGGGCCGGCGACACGCTCTCCTCGTTGCCGGGGCAGAAGGGGCAGGGTCGTGAGGTGTCGGCCTGGATCGATGCGATCCGCGGCGCGAAGGCCTTGGGCCGGGTGGCCCGGTCGGTGCTCACCACCACCCAGCGGCCGGTGAGGGGATCGAGACGCAGCTGGTTCATCGGGATGGGGCGCCACCTCGTTCTGGTCGTCGTGTCTCTGTACGCACGCCGGTTGACACCTCTGTTCAGTCTTCGGCGCTCGTCCCTGGCCGGGATGTCCAGGCGATGGCGGAAGCCCTGCCAATAACGTACCAATTGCCGGACCGATATTGGTGCCAGGGGACCTCGGACGGACGCCTCCCGGATGCCAGAATCGCCCAGTGACGCACCCTTCGGCCGCGGGCCGGCGCTGATGCACCACGCCCGGGACGCGGCCTACGACATCGTCCTCTTGGCCCACGTGCTGAGCGCGCTGGTCGGTTTGGGGGTGGTCCTCGTGGCCGGCGCCTCGGCGTTGGCCCTCCGGAGACCGGGACCACCCTCTGACGCGGTGCGCCGCTACTACCGGCCGGGGGTCAACTGGGCCGGCCGCAGCCTCTTCCTCGTCCCGGTGTTCGGCGTGGCCCTCATGGCCCTCAGCGACGGCGACTGGACCTACTCGCAGGACTGGGTACTGGGCGGCATCCTCTTGTGGGTCGCCGCCGCCTTCGTGGCTGAGCTGGTCCTCTGGCCCGGCGAGCGCCTCCTGCAGGCCGGGGCGTCCCGCCCGGCGCCCGACCCCGGCCTCCGCGGGCGGTGCCTCCGGGTGGCGGTGGCCGCCGGTGTGGTGGCGGGCCTGCTGTTGACGGCGGCGGTGCTGATGGTGGCCAAGCCCTGATCGCCGGGGTCAGCGGGGCGAGTACCGACAGGGCAGGTGCTTGATGCCGTTGATGAAGCTGGAGCGGAGCCGATCCGGGTCCCCGGACGCCTCGATGTCCGGCAGCCGGGTGAGGAGCTCCCGGAGCATCACGTCCAACTCGCGCCGGGCCAGATGGGCACCGAGGCAGAAATGGGGGCCGGCCGCGCCGAACCCGAGGTGGGGGTTCGGGTCGCGCCGGACGTCGAACCGGAACGCGTCCTCGAACACCGACTCGTCGCGGTTGGCCGAGTTGTAGAAGAGGAGCACCTTGTCCCCCGGATGGAGCTCCTCTCCCGAGAGGATGGTGTCCTCGACCACCGTGCGCCGCATCCAGATGACCGGCGAGGCCCACCGCACGATCTCGTCGACCCCGGTGACGCCGATGCCCGCCGGGTCGGCCTGCCACAGCTTTCGCTGGTCGGGGTGCTCGGTGAGCACCAGCAGTCCGTGGGCGATGGCGGTACGGGTGGTCTCGTTCCCGGCCGTGAGCAGCAGGATGAAGAAGGAGGCCAGCTCGGCGTGGGTGAGCGCCTCGCCGTCGATGTTGGTCGTGATGAGCGCGGTGGTGAGGTCGTCGGTCGGGTGGTCGGCCCGCTGGGCTGAAAGCTCGGTCATCAGCTCGGTGAGCTCCTGCCCCGCCTCGATGAAGGCGACGACTGGGTCGTTCCCCTCGGGGATGTACTCGGGGTCCCCGTTGCTCAGGATGATGTTGGAGCAGCGGAACACGGCCGCGTACTCCGAAGGGGGGATCCCCATCATGTCGCAGATGATCTCGAGGGGCAGCGGTGCAGCGATCTCGGTGACGAAGTCGCACTCCCCGAGGCCGGCCACCCGGTCGAGGACTTTGACCGCCACGTCCTCGATGGATTGTTCGATGCTCTTGACCCGGCGGGGGTTGAAGGCGGCCGAGACGATCCGCCGCAGGCGGGCATGCCGGGGGTTGTCGGTGGAGATCATGCCGGCGAAGTACTCGACCATCTCCGCGGGAAGGTCGAGGACGCTGACCGCGCCCTGGCCCGAGCAGTAGATCTCGGGATGGCGGCTGATCTCGGTGACGTCGGCGTGGCGGGTGACTGCCCGGTACCCGGGCCCGGGCGGTGGGGCCAATGGTGAGGAGTCCGACAGGTCGGGCTCCTCGAAGTAGGCCAGCGGCCGCTGTTTGCGCAGGAGCTGGAACGCTCCCTCTCGTTCCGCCCACGGCCGCTCCCAGAACGCGAGGTCCGAAAGATCGATGTCGTCCAGCCCGAGCACGGATCGTGGCTCCATGATCGTCATCGTTTCACCCTAGGCCCAAACACTGACCCTGGCGCCCACTGCCGGGCGGTCCCGTCGGTCCGGTCCAGCCGTCACCGCCTCATTCGGGGTCCGACGGGACCCGGGCCGAACGGAGGATCTCCCGCGCCTCGGCGACGCGGCCGGCCTCGATCAGCGGTACGACGTGCTGGTCGAGAAGAGCCCCCCAGTCCACGTCGGTGGTCGGGCGACCGGCCTTCTGTTGTTCGGTGCGGGCCTCGTCGACGAGTGCGGCGATGGTGTCCACCGCGGAGGGCAGGCAGGCGGCCAGCCGGGTGCGCAGCCACCGGGCCAGCGCCGGGCTGGTGCCGGCGGTCGAGACGGCCAGGGTGACCCGCCCGGACCGGTGGACCGCCGGGAGCCGGACGGTGCCGGCGCGGCGTTCCGCGCTCGCCACCAGGATCCCGGCCCCCCGCGCGTCTTGCACCACCGCGCCGTCCACCTCGGGTCGGCCGGTGGCGGTCACCACGAACTGATAGCCGCCGGCTTCGCCCGACCGGTACGGTCGCCGCTCGAGGACGAGCGCCGGAGCGGTCCCGGGGGCCGTCCCCTCGGCGCCTCCGGCCAGGGCCGGCAACGATGCATCCACGGTCGGCGACACCACGGTCACGTGCGCACCGGCGGAGAGGAGTCCGAGGACACGGCGGGAGGCCACCGCGCCGCCCCCGACCACCAGACAGTGCCACCCGGCGACGTCGAGTGAGACCGGATAGTCGACGGGGCGATCGGGACGAGGGAGGTGCTCCGGGGGTGGGGAGGGGGGTGGTGGTTCGCTCATCGATGCAGACCGGTGGGACGCTGCCCGGGTCCGGCCATTGTGCCGCCGGGGGGTGGGGTGGCCGTACGACGCGGATTGATTTAAAATATGATCTGAATAGTCATGTATAGTCGGAAACCGGGAACCGGAGCACCGATCAGAGGCCGTTCGGTCCTCCTACCAGGTGGTTCGGCCTCCGGCCGGTCCATGTCCGACCGGGTGCCATATCCGGATCGGGTGTCACCGGAGGAATGCCAGCGCCCGGATCCGGGTTGGCATGTGGGTTGAGAGGCAAACGAGAGCAGGACGGACAGCGGCCAGTGAGCAGAGGGGCAGGGGATCGGGCGTTGCCGTGGGGGGACAGACAGAGAGGGTTCGGAGAATGAGCATCGTGACCGGCGAATCCGAGGTGGCCGAGCTGCGAGCCGAGCTGGACGAGCAATCGCGCGCCTTCGAGACCGCACCGGCCGGGTTGATCCTGGCCTGGGCCGTCGAGCGGTTCGGCTCCTCCGTGGCCCTGGCGTCCTCCTTCCAGGACGCCGTGCTCATCGACGTCGCGGTCAACGTCGACCCCGGCATCGAGGTGGTCTTCCTCGACACCGGCTCGCACTTTCCCGAGACGCTCGACTATGTCCGGACGATCCAAGCGCGCTATGACCTCAACCTGACGGTGACCAAGCCTGCCGCCGGTGCCGACCAGTGGCTCTGCGGCAGCGCCCAATGCTGCGAGTACCGCAAGGTCCGACCGCTCAAGCAGGCCCTGGCGGGTAAGGCGGCCTGGGCCACCGGCCTCAAGCGGGTCGACGCGCCGACCCGGCGCGACGCGCCCATTGTCTCCTACGACGACGCCTGGAGGCTGGTCAAGCTCAACCCGTTGGCCACCTGGACCGAGCAGGACGTGGCCGGCTACACCGCCGACCATGGCATTCCCGAGCACCCGCTGCTGTCCAAGGGCTATCTGTCCATCGGGTGCGCCCCGACCACCCGCCCGGTGGATGACGGGGAGGATCCCCGCGCCGGGCGCTGGTCCGACTCGGACAAGGTCGAGTGCGGGCTGCACGTCTGACGTGACGATTGAACCGGTGACGTGACCAAGGACCGGGACGAGCTCTACGGGCTGCATATCCGGGGCACTGACCGCCCCATGCCGTTCCTCAATCCCTACCGGACCCAGGGCGAGCTCAACGACGTCGAGCAGCAGAAGCTCGAGCGGCACCCCCTCGAGGTGGTCGACGCCATCATCGACACCTACGCCCAGGAGGGGCCGGCCAGCATCGGCAAGGTCGTCGGCGAAGTGGAGCGGATGAAGTGGGCCGGTATCTACCCCCAGCGGCAGGGGGGTGATGCGTTCATGCTGCGGATCAAGATCCCCGGCGGCTACCTGACCGCCCCCCAGGTCCGCGAGATCGGGGTGATCGCCGACGCCTTCGGCGAAGGGCCGGAGGGCACGGAGAGCAGGATCTTCGGTTCGCGCTACGCCGACATCACCACCCGCCAGACGGTCCAGATCCACTGGTTGCGCATCGAGGACATCCCCCGCGTGTGGCGCCGGCTGGCCGCGGTCGGGCTGACCACCGTCCAGGCCTGTGGCGACTCCGCCCGCAACATCTTGAGCTGCCCGGTTTCCGGGGTCGACGCCGACGAGGCGTTCGACGCCATGCCGGTCGTCCGGGCGGTCTCGGCGTTCTTCACCGGCAACCGGGAGTATGCCAACCTGCCGCGCAAGTTCAAGATGTCCATCACCGGCTGCGTCGACGACTGCGCCCAGGCGGAGATCAACGACATCGGCATGTGGCCGGCCCGGGCCGCCGACGGGACACTCGGGTTCAACGTGCTGGTGGGCGGGGGCCTTTCCGACGGCGAGCGCATGGCCTCCGACATCGACCTCTTCGTCACCCCGGACCAGGCCCTCGAGACCACCCGGGCCATCGCCC
Organism: Acidimicrobiales bacterium; assembly: GCA_035949055.1. Lineage (GTDB taxonomy): Bacteria > Actinomycetota > Acidimicrobiia > Acidimicrobiales > RAAP-2 > Bog-756. Next base: position 31,874 of record DASZIO010000002.1, on the reverse strand, counting down.
AGCTCTACGGGGAGCTGGGCAATCGTGAGAACCGCGGCCAGGCCCGCATGCGCTACCTGGTCCAGGAGCTCGGGGCCGAGGGGTTCCGGGCCGAGCTCGCCACCCGGGCCCGGTTCGAGTTGGTCTCGGCCGGTGAGGACCTCACCCGCCGGTACCGGGGTGACCATGTCGGCGTCCACGCCCAGAAGGATCCCGGCCTCGTCTACGTTGGCTGCTCGGTGCCGGTCGGGCGCATGAACGGGATCGAGCTGGTCGAGGTGGCCCGCCTGGCCGAGACCTACGGGGACGGCTCAGTGCGCCTCAGCGGGGACCAGAACTTCATCCTGACCGGGGTGCCCGAGGACCGGCTCACCGACCTGCTGGCCGAGGACCTCCTGCAGAAGTACTCGCCCTACCCGGGGCCCTTCTCGCGTGGTGCGGTGGCTTGCACCGGCAGTGAGTTCTGCCGCTACGCCATCGTGGAGACGAAGGAGCGGGCCCTCAAATGGGCGCGGTTCCTCGACGAGCAGCTGGCCGGGGAAGCGGTCGGGACCCGGTCGGCCGGCGGGGGACACTCCGGGCCGCGGGAGGACGCCGGCATCATCCGCATGCACTTCTCAGGCTGCTCGGCCAGCTGCGCCCAGCCCCAGATCGCCGACGTCGGCTTCCGCGGCGAGGTGGCCCATGTCGGCAACCACCTGGCCGAAGCGGTCGACATCGGACTCGGCGGATCGCTCGGTGGCGACGCCGGGTTCATCGACTGGGTCGAGCACGCCCGGCCGGTCAACGACGTCCCCGACGCCCTGGTGCGGGTGGTCCGGCGCTACCGGGCGGAGCGGCGACCGGACGAGTCCTTCCACAACTGGGCCCGCCGAGTCCCGAACGACGAGCTCCGGCTGACGTTGGCCGGCGAGGAAAACGGGGCGCCGGCTACGGTCACGGCAGGCCGGCGACCCGGATGAAGGGCTACCGGATCCGCGAGGAGATGAACGGCGTCGCCGAGCCGCCGGGCAAGACATGGTTCTGGGAGCTCGAGGCCGGGGTCATCGACGCCGACCGCTGTATCCAGTGCGGCACCTGCGTGGCGGTGTGCCCGTCGAACTCCATCGGCATCGACGAGGACACCGAGCTGCCCGCGTTGGTCAAGATGTGCACGGGATGCTCCCTCTGCTGGGACTTCTGCCCCCGGGGTGGGCTCCGTTACGAGGCCCTCTGGCCCCCGTCCACCGTCAACGAGGGCCAAGACGGACCAGGCTCCGTCGTCCGGGCCGATGCCGCCGACAGCTACTGGAAGATCACCGGTGGGCCCCCCGGTGACGGGCTCGGCGCGGTCCTCGACTCCTACGCCGTGCGAGCCGGATCGCGACCCGACGGCGCCCAGGACGGCGGGGTGGTGAGTGCGCTGCTCATCGCGGCGCTGGCCGGCGGGGACATCGACGGCGCTCTGGTCACCAGGCCGAGCGACGATCCGGACGAGCCGTGGAAGGGGGTGGCCCACGTGGCCACCACGGCCAAGGAGATCACCGAGGCCGCCGGCAGCTACTACAACCAGACGATGGCCCTGGCGGAGCTCGACCTGTCGCGCTACGACTTGCCGGACCGCCCCCGGATCGCGGTGGTGGGCACGCCCTGCGAGATCCAGGGCATCCGGGCCATGCAGGCCCGGCGGTGGCCCACCGGGGCCCACCGGGTCGACGCCATCGTGCTGACCATCGCCCTCATGTGCACCAAGAGCTTCGACTACCAGGGTCTCATGCTCCAGTTGCTGCAGCAGGACCGGGGTATCGACCTCGAGCGGGTGAGCAAAGTCGACGTCCTCAGGGGCCGCATGATCGTCGAGTACCGCGACGGAGAGGTGGCCGTCGACGAGCCCATCAAGAACTTCCACGGAGCCGCGCTGAAAGGCTGCGACGAATGTTCCGACTTCCTCGGGCGCGGCGCCGACCTGTCGGTGGGGAGCGTGGGGTCGATGGACGGCTGGAGCAGCGTGCTCGTCCGGACCGAGCGAGGTCGACGGGCCCTCGACAACGCCCGCGGCCGGCTGGACTTCCGGGAGCTCGACCATCCTGAGGCCCTGGTCAAACTCGACAACCTCGACAAGCGGATCGCCCTCGACACACTGCGCCGTCGGTACGACCCCGACGCCCCCCTGTTCATCGAGTATGCGGAGCACCTCGAGGCCTACCAGGACAGCGACCGGGCACCGGTGGTCATCGACCGATGAACCGGATGGGAAACGGCTGGGCCAGGATATTTGACCGGTCAAATGACGGTTGTGTTCCGATTCCGCCCGGCGCCGTTCGACCGGGGGCGGGCTGGGTAGGGTGGCGCCCATGACAGTCTTCGAGGTGCAGGGGGGTCCCCGTCTTGAGATCCCCGACGAGCCCGCCGAGCTCAAGTCCGGTCTCCGGGACGCGCTGCTCGACGGGCGAGACTGGCGGGCCGGGTTCAGCGACGACATCTGCATCGGCCTATGGCTGTGGGCCAGGTGGCAGCCCACTCTGGAGCCGGACGGGATGAGCCGCGAGGACTTCGTCGACGTGGTCATCGCCAACAAGCGGGAGCTGTGGCTGTGGCTGATGGGTGAGCGGCAATGGTTGGCCTACCTCACGGGCCTGGCCGGACGGGTGGTCCGCCGCCTGCCGGCCGCGGCCGGGGGATGAGGGCTCCTCTCTCGCCGGGCCGGTCAACAGCATCCATCACCGGCGGCCGGCGTCCGGGCCGAGCGCCCCATCGCCCAGCCGACTGACGCGATCGCAGCCGACGTGATCCGCCACCCGCGCGGCTGACGCCACCACGGCCGATGGAGAAGCTCATCTATCTGCTGTGGGGTGAGGGCGACCCCAAAGCCGGGGACGAGTTGCGCGAGCGCCTCCTCGGAGACGTGATGCCCCGCCTCGACGAGGCCGGGGCGCGCGGCTACTCGTTCAACGTCCACGACCGGGATGCGGCCGCCGCGCCGTCCCCCGCCCCGCCTCCCGGAGGCGAGCAGCCCCACATGGCCGAGGTCTCGGTGTGGCTCGACTGCTACGAGCGTCGCCACGAGGTGGAGGCGGCGGTCGGCGCCCTGGGACTGGTCTGGGCCGGGTACCTGGTGGTCGAGTCCCTGTACGAGGACTACGGGTCCACGACCCACGCCGCCGCCCGCCATTGGGCGGACGGCGAGCGCTCGCCGGGTGTGCTCACCGTGGCCCTGATCCATCGTCCGGAGGGGCTGGGCTACCGCGACTGGATCCAGCGGTGGCACGGCACCCAGTCGCCGGTCTCGGGCGAGCTGCAGCCGCGTACCCGCTACGTGCGCAACGAGGTCGTGCGTGCCCTGTCCGACGGCGCGCCCGACATCGACGGCATCGTCGAGGAGGGATGGCCGTCCGCCGATCACGTGGCCGATCCCCTGCTCTTCTTCAACGCGTCCACGCCCGAGCAGCTCGATGCCAACGTCACCCGGATGATGGCCAGTGTCGAGGCCTGTCTGGACCTGGGCCGGTTGCGCAGCTCCACGATGAGCGAGTACCTGATCGCGCCCCTTCGGTAGGGGCGCCCCGGGCTACCGCCGGGTCGCGATCACATAGTCTCTGACGTTGTCCGCCGAGCGCGGCGCCCGCAGCGACATCGGAGGCGAGACCGTGGGTCTGTCCATCGGCATCGTCGGCCTTCCCAACGTGGGGAAGTCGACGCTGTTCAACGCCCTCACCGGCAACGAGGTATTGGCGGCCAACTACCCCTTCGCCACCATCGATCCCAATGTGGGTGTGGTGGCCGTTCCCGACGATCGGCTCGCCCGCCTGGCCGACCTGTTCGGTAGCGAGGAGATCGTCCCGGCCACCGTCACCTTCGTGGACATCGCCGGGATCGTCACGGGGGCGTCGGTCGGTGAGGGCCTGGGGAACAAATTCCTGGCCGCCATCCGCGAGAGCGATGCCATCTGCCAGGTGGTGCGGGTGTTCCACGACCCCGAGGTAATCCATGTGGACGGCCGGATCGATCCGGCCGACGACATCGAGACCGTCAACACCGAGCTGGTCCTGGCCGATCTGCAGACGGTCGACAACCGGCTGACCAGACTTCAGAAGGAGGCGCGCCACCAGCCGGGTCTGACGCCGGCCCTGAGGGCCGCCGAGCACGCCCGCGACGTCCTCGACAGCGGTCGCACGGTGGCCTCTGCGCTGGCCGCCGGCGAGATCGATCCGGCCCCGCTGGCCGATCTGCACCTGTTGACCGCCAAGCCGTTCATCTACGTCTTCAACGTGGACGAAGGCGCCGTCGGGGACGAGTCGCTCAGGTCCGAGCTCGCCGACCTGGTGTCCCCGGCCCAGTCGGTGGTGATGTGCGCCCAGATCGAGGCGGAGCTGGCCGCTCTCGACGCGGGCGACGCGGCCGAGCTCATGGCTGGCTACGGCCAGGCGGAATCCGGGCTGGTGCAGCTGGTCCATGTGGGGTTCCGGGCCCTCGGCCTCCACACCTTCCTCACCGCTGGCCCGAAGGAGGCACGGGCCTGGACGATCCACCTCGGCGACACCGCGCCGCAGGCGGCGGGAACCATTCACACCGATTTCGAACGCGGCTTCATCAAGGCGGAGATCGTGGGCTACGAAGACCTGGTCGAAGCGGGCTCGGTCGCCGCGGCGCGCGCCGCCGGCAAGGTTCGGGTCGAGGGCAAGGACTACGTGATGCAGGACGGTGACGTGGTCGAGTTCCGCTTCAACGTGTCCTGAGGGTTCGTGCCGGCCCATCACCAGTTGCCGGCCACAACGGCCGGCAACTGGTGCGCCTGGTCGGCACGGGTTTGACCTCCGGGCCGGCGACGGTGGGATCGGGACGGTCACATGGGGATGAGCTCGCCCACCTCGACGCCACCCCCCTGACGCAGCGCGGGGCAGCCCTCGGCCAACGCGGTGGCCGCCTTGAGGTCGTCGGCCGTGATCACGGTGTAACCCGTCAGCACGTTGGCCGAGCGGCCGGATCCGACCACCGACGTCTGGCCGACCCGGCTGCCCATGTCGGCGATCGAGGCGCCGATCTCTCCGAACCACTGCCCCCAGGCGGCCTCTTCGTCAGCTGAGAGGGTCCTGTCCTTGTCACCCCGGAACGAGAAGATAAAGCTGGACACGGTCTTGCTCCTTCCACTAGCGCCGGCACGGTGCCGGCTCACCACTTCCGACGGACGGATGTGCTCCGGATCGACAACGTTCTGCCCGAACGGTGAGACTGAACCGTTCGACGAGGAATTCCTCTAAGACTGTCGATCCGGGACTTCCTCACACGTCGAGAAGCCAGAAGCGCCATCGTGCCCGAGGTGCTCGGAAGGGTTCGGAAAGGGAGAGTGAAGTGGCCCACTACCTATTGTTGATCTATGGGGACGAACAGGCGCTGGACGCGGCCGGTGACGAGGCCACCGCGGCCATCCTGGCCGGACATGCGGCCTTCGGAGAGGCCAACCAGGGTACCATCCGGGCCGGCGATGCCCTGGAGCACACGGGCTCGGCCACCAGCGTCCGTCGGGGTCAGAACGGAAGCTTCGTCATCACCGATGGGCCGTTCGCCGAGACGAAGGAGGCACTGGGTGGCTACTACCTGGTCGAGGCGGCCGACCTGGACGAAGCGCTGACGTTGGCCAAGCAGGTCCCGTCACCCTTCGGGGGCATCGAGGTCCGCCCCATCCGCACCTTCGATTGACCGCGGCCGGGGATCGTGAACGCCGACGTCGAGGCGGCGGTGGCGGATGCGCATCGCCGCGAGTGGGGGTACGTCCTGGCCGCGACCATCCGGGTCACCGGGGATCTCGATACCGCCGAAGAGTGCGTGCAGGACGCCTACGCCCGGGCCCTGAGCTCGTGGTCCAGCTCGGGGATTCCAGATCGACCCGGAGCGTGGCTCACCACGGTCGCCCGGCGGGCCGCCCTGGACCAGCTGCGGCGTCGCTCGACCGAGTCGCGCAAGCTGCCGCTGCTCGTGCAAGAGGCCGTGCCCGCCCCGTCCGATGAATCCGAACTGCCGGCGGTGACAGACGATCGGCTCCGGCTCATCTTCACCTGTTGTCACCCGGCCCTTGCCCCCGAAGCACAGGTGGCTCTCACGCTGCGTCTGGTCTGCGGACTGACCACCGCTGAGGTCGCCCGGGCCTTCCTGGTCAGCGAGCCGACCATGGCGGCCCGCATCACCCGGGCGAAGAAGAAGATCGCCTCGGCTCGCATCCCGTACCGCGTACCACCGCTGGTCGAGCTGCCAGCACGAATCGACGCGGTGACAACGGTCGTCCATCTCGTGTTCACTACCGGTCACACCGCCCCGGTCGGTGCCGACCTCGTGCGTCGGGACCTGGTCGAACGGGCACGTCATCTGGCCCGGGTCCTGCGGACCCTATTGCCCGACAACACCGAGGTGGCCGGTCTGCTGGCGCTCATCGTGCTGACCGACGTCCGGCGGCCGACCAGGACCGACGCCGGAGGCCACCTCGTCCTTCTCCCCGACCAGGACCGCTCCGCCTGGGATCCCGGCGCCATCGCCGAGGGGATCGCCCTGGCCCGTGAGGCGCTGAGCCGGCGGCCGCCCAGCCGCTTCGCGCTGATGGCCGCCATCGCCGCCGTGCATGCCGAGGCACCCTCGTGGGAGGCCACCGACTGGGCGGAGATCGTGGCCCTCTACGACCTGCTCCTTCCGGTGTGGCCCTCGCCCATCGTGGCGCTCAACCGGGCGGTGGCCGTCGGATTCGCCGAGGGGCCCGCGGCCGGTCTCGCCGCCCTCGAGCGCCTCGCCACCGAGCCACTGCTGGCTTCGTACAGTTACCTGGCGGCGGCCCGGGCGGACTTCCTCCGGAGACTCGGCCGGCTCGCCGAGGCCCGCCTGGCCTACGAGGAAGCGCTGTTGCTCAACGAGAACTCGGTCGAGCGGGAATTCCTCAGCCGCCGGCTGGCCCAGCTCGACGGCTAGATCCGCTCCGCGGTGCGGAGCCTGGCGGACCGGTCGGCGCCGGAGGGGTCACTTCTTCACCGGGAGCGAACGGGCGAAGGCGACTCCGAGTCCCACCCACCTGTTCAGTTGACGCTTGGTCCTCAGGTGCTCGGGCGCGACCCGCAACCAACCCTGCATCGGCCGGCCGCGCATCACTGCAGTGGTGGCGTCCGTCGAATCGACGAGACGGTCCGACTGCTCGGGATCCACCCGTACGAGGACGCCGCCCTGTCCGCTGGCCGCGACGGCCATGTTCCCGCCTATCAGGAAAGCCAGGCCCCCGAACATCTTCTTCTCCGTGAGACCGCGTTCGGTACCGATCACCTCCCGAATGCGGTCGGCGATGTCCTCGTCGTAGGCCATCGCCGTGATCGTAGTGGGCGTGCGTCCGCCGCCTGGGGGCGACAGCAAGGCGTGGTCGGCGCAATTGGGGTCGGCGCAATTTAGGAGGGCACTATGTTCGCGAGGTGATCTCGGCACCGGCTGCAGCCCACCGATGAGCGAATCCCCGGCGAGGAACGGACCGGTCATACGGATGGACGGTGTGTCGGTCGTCCGCGACGGCAACGCGCTGCTCGATGACATCACCTGGTCGGTCGGTACGAGCGACCGGTGGGTCCTGCTCGGACCGAACGGGTCGGGCAAGACGACCCTCCTACGGGTGGCCGGTTCGTCACTGTGGCCCACGCGTGGCGCGGTCGAGCTGCTCGGGGAACGACTGGGCCGGGTCGATATGCGGGAGCTACGGCGACGCATCGCCGTGGTCAGTGCCTCGGTCGCACGAACCCTCCGCCCTACGTTGCCGGCGTTCGACGCGGTGCTCACCGGTCGACATGCCGCGCTGGAGATCTGGTGGCACGACTACTCGGACCTGGACAGGGACCGGGCGCACGCCCTGCTGTCCGAAGCCGGATTCGGCGGCCCGGCCTTCGCCGAACGACCATTCGGGTTGCTGTCCGAAGGTGAGCGTCAACAGGTGCTGTTGGCCCGGGCCCTCATGGGGGAGCCGGAGCTCGTCCTGATGGACGAGCCGGCGGCCGGCCTCGACCTCGGGGCGCGGGAGCGGTTGCTCCGCCGCCTGGCCACCCTGGCCGCAGATCCGGCCGTGCCGCCGTTGGTCTTCGTCACCCACCACCTGGAGGAAATCCCGCCCGGGGTGACTCACGCCGCGCTGCTGCGGCGCGGACGACTGGTGGCGGCCGGCCCGATCCACGACGTCCTCAACAGCCGGGCGGTTTCGTGTGCCTTCGAGGTCGACGTCGTCGTCGAACACCGTGGCGAGCGCTGGGTGGCCCGTTCCGCTTAGGCCGGAAAGCGGTCCTGCTCCGGCTGGACTGGCCCGGCCGGCAGCCGCAGAGTATGAAGCTGCTGGAAGAGGCGGCGAATTCGGCTGTCAGCGATATCACTCGGCCCTGACCCCGACCAGGAGGACCCGTGTCAGCAGTTCCCATGATCGAGGCGGACAACCTGGTCAAGCACTACGGCCCGACCCGGGCCCTGGCCGGGGTCAGCCTGGCCGCCCCCGCCGGGTCGATCCTCGGTGTGCTGGGTCCGAACGGGGCCGGCAAGACGACCGCGGTCCGGATCCTCACCACGCTCGCCCTCCCCGATTCGGGTCGGGGCCGGGTGGCCGGGCACGACGTGGTGCGAGCGGCCGCCGCGGTGAGGCGTCTGATCGGCGTGACCGCTCAGGACGCCACCCTGGACGACCTCCTCACCGGACGCCAGAACCTGCGGGTGGTGGCCGAGCTGAGTGGGCTGCGAGCTTCCGAGGCCCGCACCCGGACGGCCGACCTGCTCGAGCGGTTCGACCTCACCCCCGCCGCCGACCGGGTCGTCAAGGGCTACTCGGGCGGGATGCGACGCCGGCTCGATTTGGCCGCCAGCCTCGTGACCCGGCCGTCGGTGTTGTTCCTGGACGAGCCGACCACGGGGCTCGACCCCACCAGCCGGAGCCGGATGTGGGACGTGATCCGGGAGCTGGCGGCAGATGGCACCACCATCCTGCTCACCACCCAGTACCTCGAAGAGGCGGACCGGCTGGCCGATCGGATCGTCGTCATCGACCACGGGCTCGTGATCGCCGGGGGCTCCGCCCAGGAGCTCAAGGCTGCGACGGGCGGAGCCAGGCTGGAGATCACCCTGAGCGCCGCTCATCCGGTGGCTGTTGCCGCGCTGGAGCCCTTCGTGTCCGGCCGCATCCAGGTGCGGGCGGAGGGTCGGCAATTGGCCGCGCCGGTCCGCTCCCGCTCCGGCCTGGCCAATACCGTGATCCGAGCCCTCGACGAGGCGGGCGTGCTGGTCGACGACATCGAAGTCCGCCAGCCGTCGCTCGACGATGTGTTCTTCGCCCTGACCGGTGGTGACGCGCCCGCGCCATCGCTCGACGACCTGCCCCGCTCCGATCTCGAGGAGGTCCGGCCGTGACGATCACCCTGGCACCCCCCGCGTCGCCGGCGACGGCCGGTCGGACCGGCCCGGTCGGACGCCTCGGCACCTGCTGGCGCAATACCGTCGTCCTCACCCGCAGGAACCTGGTCCACATCCAGCGCGAGCCGGCCCAGCTCTCGGACGTGACCATCCAGCCCGTCCTGTTCACCCTGCTGTTCGTGTACGTGTTCGGAGCCGGCATCGTCCTGCCCCATGGCGCCAATTACACCGACTTCGCCATCGCCGGCCTACTGCTGTTGAACCTCACCACCTCGGCGATGGGCACCGCGGTGGGGCTCAGCACCGACCTGTCGACGGGCGCCATCGAGCGCTTCCGCACGCTGCCCATGTGGCGGGCCGCGGTGCTGGCCGGGCGCTCCATGGCCGATCTCCTGTCCTCAGCCCTGTGCACGCTGATCGTGGCGCTCACCGGGCTCGCCATCGGCTGGCGGACCCACGCCAGCCCGGCCTCGGTGGCAGCCGGGTTCGGTGTGGCGCTGCTGTTCGCCTACGCCCTGAGCTGGGCCTGCGCCTGCCTCGGCCTGGTCAGCAAGGGACCCGAGTCGGCCCAGTCGGTCGGGCTCATCATCCTCTTCCCGCTGGCGTTCGTGTCCAACGCCATGGTGCCCACCCAACACATGCCCGACTGGCTCCAGACCATGGCCAACTGGAACCCCGTCAGCGCGGTCACCGCGGCCTGCCGGGACCTGTTCGGCAACCCCAACCCGTCGGGGTCGATCCAGGCCTGGCCGATGCAGCATCCGGTGTGGGCCGCGCTCGCCTGGTCGCTGGCCATCCTGGCCGTCTCCGGCCCATTGGCCGCCCGCCTCTACCGCCGGCGCACCACCGAATAGCGCCCCCCAGGCGCGCCGTGCTTCAGCCCGTCCAACATCGGGGTGTCGGTCGCCGACGTCAGCCCAGGAGCGAGAGGACCAACAACGCCTGGCCGAGGTGATAGGTCACGTGCACGACGAGGTGGCCCCGGGGGACCGGCACCACGAACCGATCGAAGGCCAGCACGGTGTCGGAGGCGAGGAACAGAAGGGCACCGACGGCGGCCACCGCGTTCCCGACGTTGCAGGCCAGGACGGCCATCGTCACGACGGCCGCCATGTACACGACAACGGGGACTACCAGCCCGCGTCGCCCCTCACCCGACAGCGAGCGGATGATCAGTGCGGCCGGCACCGACTCGACCACCACGACCAGCACCGCCGCGGTGATGAGGCCGGTGGGGGAGAAGGAGAACGGCGGTCCCCCGTCCGGCGACGGGGGCTGGAGGAACCCGCCGATGAACAACGTGTGCCCGGCGAGGAACGCGGCAAGACCCGGGACGAACAGCTCGCCCGGGAGCATCAACAGGACGTCTCCGGCCAGGCAGGCGCCCAGCGCGGCTACGAACCACCAGCGCCGGTCGACCAGGTCGATCCGGCCCGCCGGGATGGCCGCGGCCGCGGCCATCAGGGCGGCGAGCACTGCCGGCTTAGCCAGGTATTCGAGCTGCTTGTTCGACGTCCCGACGGCCACCCAGTCGACCGCGGCGGCGACCGCAGCCACGACCATGAGCGCGGCGAAGGCGGTCACGCGGCGACCCTACCGAACGGCGGGTGGGCTCACCTGGGGCGTTTCCGCGACTGGCATGGGGGCGCTCGAAGGGTGTAGACAGGCGTCACCCGGGGAGGGCGTTGAGGCGCGCCTGGCCGATGTCGGCATTGTCATCCCTGACCATCCACCACTGCCGAATTACCCCTCGTTAGGGTTTTTTCCGCAAGGTCGGCAGGTCGAGGAGTTGATGCCCGTGATCCTTGTGATCATCGTTGCGGTCGCGTGGATTGCCATCCTGGCACCGAACATGATGAGACGACGGACACGCACCGGCGACGGAATCAGCTCGATCTCCCACTTCCACCAGCAATTGCGGGTGCTCGAGCACTCCGCGCCCGCGCCCATCGTCGCCCCCGCCTACCGCCTGCGAGCGGTCGACGGGGGTGCGGCCGGTCCTGCCGGCCCGGACGACGAGGGTGCCGCCCCGGTGCTGACCGTGGTCGGTGCGGACCAGCTGCCCCGGCCGGCTCTGGCCTTCCTCGGCCGGGACGGCGACGAGTCGGCCGTCCCCGTGGCGCCGCCTCCGGTCGTTCCACCTCGGTCTCCCGACGCCCCCGACCGCCACCTGGTCCGGCGCCGCCGCCGTGACACCCTCGCCGTGCTCACTGGTGCCTTCGTCACCACCCTGCTACTCGGACTGCTGCCCGGGGCCAAGGCCGCCTGGGTGGTGAGCGCGCTGGCCGGCGTGGCCCTGGTCGCTTACGTCGCCCTCCTGGTGCGCCTGCGGAAGCTGGCCGAGGAGCGCGGTCGGAAGCTCCACTACCTGAGGGACGAGGGACTGTCGCCGACGTTCGGTCGGGCCGTGGACGAGGACGCCGGACTGGCCGGACGGTTCGCCCATCCCTCCCGGCAGGCGTGGGCCGCCCGCTGAACGGCTCCGAGCCGCTCGGTAGGATGCGGCATGACCACACACACCGACTTCCCCCCTGGCATCCCGGCCCGCATCGATACGACCGGCCGGCAGGCCCTGGCCGGCGCGGTGGCCCGGGCGGTCGAGAGCCGAGCCCTCCTGGCCCATCCGTTCTACCGTCGGTGGGAGGCGGGCCGGCTGGAGGCGGGGGAGCTGGCTGAGTACGCCGTCCAGTATCGGGCGTTCGAGGCCGCGCTTCCCCTGGTACTGGAGAAGCTGGTCGGTGCACTGACCGCCGAGGGACGGAACGACGCGGCCGCGCTGGTCGGGCGCAACCTGGCTGACGAGCTCGGGAGGCCGGAGCCCCATCTGGCGCTGTTCGACCGGTTCGCCGCCGGTCTGGGTGGTGACACCGCACGCGCCGCCGGTCCGGCGGCGACGGCCCTGGTCGCCACCTATGAGGAGCTGGTCGATGACCGGCCCGAGGCCGCGCTGGCCGGCCTCGCCGCCTACGAGACCCAGGCCGCGGCCATCGCCGCATCCAAGGCGGACGGTCTCCGGCGCTTCTACGGTGCCGATCCGGTTGCCTGCGAATTCTGGGACGTCCACGCCACCATGGATGCCGACCACGGCGAGTGGACCGTCGATGCCCTCACCCGGTGTGGGGCGGATCCGGCCCTCGTCTTCGGGGCGGCCCGGCGGGCGGCCGACGCCTGGTGGTCGTTGCTCGACGAGCGTGAAGCGGAAGCCCTGGGATCAGCCGAGCTCTGTGCCCACCACTGAGACGAAGGACACCATCTCCCCGGGGTAGCCACCCAGGTTGTGGGTGAGGGCGAGCGTCCGGTCGGTGGCGATCTGCCGTTCGGGTGTGGCTTCGCCCCGAAGCTGGAGCCAGGTCTCGAAAAGCATGCGGAGCCCGGAAGCCCCGACCGGATGGCCGAAGCTCTTGAGGCCCCCGTCGGGGTTGACCGGGAGCTGGCCCTCGAGGTCGAACGTACCGGCCAGTACCTCCTTCCAGGCCGTGCCGCGCTCTGCGAACCCGAGGTCCTCCATCAGCACCAGCTCGGTCGGGGTGAAGCAGTCGTGCACCTCGGCCAGGGCCAGTTCCCGCCGGGGGTCGGTGACGCCGGCCTGGCGGTAGGCGTCCTCGGCCGCCCGCACGCACTCCGGGAACCAGGTGTAGTCGTAGTCCGGATCGATGAGACCGGAACCACTGCCGGCTGAGAAAGCGAGCCCTTTGATGTAGAGCGGCCGGTCGGTGTACCGGGGGGCGTCCTCGGCCCGGACCACGATGGCGGCCGCCGCTCCGTCGGCCACGCCGGCACAGTCGAAGACACCGAGGCGGCCAGCCACCCGCGGGGAGGCACAGATCGTCTCGAGCGACACTTCCTTGCGAAATTGGGCCCTCGGATTGAGCGCCCCGTTCCGGTGGTTCTTCCACGAGATGCGAGCGAGCACCTCGCCGAGCTCCTCGTCGGGGATGCCGTACTTCTCGGCGTAGGCCGGGGCCACCATCGAGAACATGGCGGCCGCGGTCAGTGTTCGAGCGGTGCCGTCACCGGGGATGGGGAAGGCGTTGAGACCCTGGTACCCGGAGTCCTTCACCTTTTCGGCCCCGACCGCCATGGCTACGTCGTAGGCGCCCGACGCCACGGCGTAGGCGGCGGCCCGGAGCGCCTCGGACCCGGTGGTGCAGTAGTTCTCGACCCGGGTCACCGGCTTGCCCTCGAGCTGGAGCGGGCGCGCCAGGGTGATGCCGCTCATGCCCGATTGCGCCGTCCCCAGCCAGTAGGCGTCGACGTCGTCCTTGGCCAGGCCGGCTGCGGCGAAAGTCTCCCCGCTCGCCTCGACGATGAGGTCATCGAGGCTCTTGTCCCAGTGTTCGGCGAATCGGGTACAGCCCATGCCGACGATCGCCACCCGATCTTTGATGCCATGTGATCCCATCGTCTCTCCAATTTCCTGCTGACGTCAGTCCGCGGTCGGTGCCCCGGCCCGGCCGGCGCCGACCGGCTTGGCCTTCCAGAAGTAATCGTGGATCCCGTCCGCGGTGTAGAGCTTGCGGAATGTCATGGCCACCCGGTCACCGATGGCGATGGCATCGGGATCGGCATCGGTGAGCTCGACGGGGAACCGCCCACCACCATCGAAGTCGACCACGGCGAAGACGATGGGTGGGCTCGGGCTGTAGGCCAGGTGGTCGACGGTGTAGGTGGCAACGGTGGCCAGGGTGTCGGCCCGGGTGACCGGGTCCATGTCGTCGACGGCACCCCCCCGCATCGAGACCCGGGCGGGTGGGAGGTGAACGGCGTCCGAGCTGCGGTCCCGCGAACCCACGAAACCGAACTTCCATGCCTCGTTGCGCCAGGCCGCGGTGGACGACACCCGTTGGGGCTCGGGCCGTCGTGGCGGTTCGGGCGTCACCATCCCGCGCCAGGTGAGGAACCTCCCGTAGGGGAGGTCGGTCGCGGCTGCCACCTGGTCAGCCACCGTGTGGGCCGAGGCCCACGACGCAATGGCCTCGGTGGTACGGAACAGGAGGACATCGGCACCGTCGGCCACGGACACCAACGCCACGACTTCACCCGGTGCCGACCGCTCGAGCAGGGAGGCGAGCACCAGGCCGGCGTGGGCCGCCCCGGCCTGGCCCACCGTCGCGCCCAGGTCGTCCCCGATTGCACCGTCGGCCACGCCGAGCTTCTTGAGCAGCGACCGGACCGCCCGGGTGTGCATGCCTGTCACCACCACCCGGTCGATCTCCCCGGCCGTCAGCCCGGCACCCTTGAGCGCGGCGTCCCAGGCTTCTAAGCCGAGCGCCACGTACCGGGTCTCGCCGAAGCGCTCCTCCCACACCTTGGACCGGCGGTCCCCGGCTTCGCGCCAGCGGTCGAGGAATTCCTCGCTCACCGATGCCGTCCCGAGGAACTCGGCGATGACCGGGATCCCAGAACTGTCGTCACCCACCACGACGGCCGCCGCTCCGTCTCCGCCGGCCGACTCGTCCGGCGAGGTCGGGAGCCCGTCGCGCCGATCGGCCAGCACCACCAACGTGGTACCGGTGCCGGCCGCCTCGAGGCCGACCCGCAGGGCGCCGATCCCCGAACGCAGCGCGCCGCCGAAGTCGAACGCGGCCACGCCCGGGGGTTGGCGCAGGGCGGCGTGGATGGTGGTGGCGTTGGTCTTGTCCAGGTAGGCGGGCGTGGGGGTGGCGAACCACAGCTGTGTCGGGGCGACGCCCGGCGCACCGCGCAGCGCCAAGCGCGCCGCCTCCACCCCCATGGTGGTGGTGTCCTCGTCGTGAGAAGCGACCGATCGGGTTCCCTGACCGCCTCCACTGCCGAACACCTCGGCCACGGACGAGCGCGCCAGCCGCCAGTGGGGGACATAGCCGGCGATGCTGAGGACGCCTCGGCTCATGTCTGCGCTGATCCCTTCGTCTCGGTCATGCCCCCACCCCGTGGGGCGGAGGGGTGGGAACCGGTTGGACCGACTCCGGCCCGGGCCGGCGCGGGACCCGAGCGGCATGGGCTTTCCCGCTGGTCAGGCGCCCGGAGGTGGCCGGTCCGTCTCACCCATCCTATGATGCCCACAGTATCTGACGGACAGTCAGGTAACCACCCGTGGCGGCGGCCGCAACCGACGATGGAGGCCACATGGATTTCGAGTTCACCCCTGAACAGCTCGAATTCGTCCAGGAGGTCGAAGCGTTCCTCGATGCGAACGACGATCCCGAGGTCTTCGACCTCACCCGCGAGAACATGGCCCAGATCGTCGACACCCCGCTGCGCCGCAAGTTCATGGCCAAGGTGGGCGAGCGGGGATGGCTCGGGATCACCTGGCCCGAGGAGTACGGGGGGTCCGCCGGTGAGGGCATCTACGAATACCTGCTGAACGAGGCGCTGGCGGCCCGGGGCGGCCCGCAGATCGGCAAGGGCGTGGGCATCATCGGCAAGACCATCATCAGCCACGGCAGCGACAAGCTGAAGCAGGAGTTCCTCCCCAAGATCCTCCGCAACGAGGTCGAGTTCGCGGTGGGCTACTCCGAGCCCAATGCCGGGTCCGACGCAGCTTCGATGCAGCTGAAGGCGAGCCGCGACGGGGACGGTTGGCGGCTCAACGGCCAGAAGACCTGGACCACATCGGCCCACTTCGCCGATTGGTACTGGCTGGGCGCCCGCACCGACCCAGAGGCTCCCAAGCACCACGGCATCACCCTCTTCCTGGTCCCGATGGACCACCCGGGCATCACGGTCAAGCCCATTTGGACCATGGGGGACGAGCGGACCAACGAGGTGTACCTCGACGAGGTGTGGGTGTCCGACGACTACGTGGTGGGGGACGTCAACCGGGGGTTCCAGTACATCTCCGAGGCGCTCGACCTCGAACGCTTCACGCTGTTCACCTATTCGCCGATCGCCCAACGCCTGGACCTCCTGACCGAGTACGTGTCCACGGCTACCCGTGACGGCGAGCCTCTGGCCGACGACCCCGTGGTGCGGTCCGAGCTCGCCGAGTTGCACACCGAGGCCGAGGTGGCGCGGGTGCTCGGCCTGAAGTTCGTCTTTGCCTCGTCACAGGGGGGTGCTCCACCCACTGCCGAAGCGTCGGAGTACAAGCTGTTCACCACTGAGTACTCGAAGCGGCTGGCAGACGCCTCGATGGACATCGCCGGTCCCGGCGGCCAGCTGCGGGTCCGGGACGAGGATGCCCCGATGGTGGGCCGGCCCGAATCGACGTACCGCTACACGGTGATCGACACCATCGGGGGAGGGTCATCGGAGATCCAGAAGAACATCATCGCCCGTCGCAAACTCGGGCTCCCGAAGAACTTCTGATCCCCGGCGAGCGCCCTGTGCCCGAAACACCCCCGGATCCCCCGTCGACCTCCCCACCGGCTGCAGCTCCGGGCGGCCCGCTCGCCGGCGTCAAGGTGCTCGACCTGGCCACCGTGGGCCCAGCGGCGCGGTGCACCCGGCTGCTGGCCGACTACGGGGCCAGCGTGGTGAAGGTCGGGGCGGTCCCCGGCCGCGGCGCCGAGCCCATCCGTCCCCCCTCCTACGCCTACAGCGGATCGAGATACCAGCGGTTCGTGGCGATCGACCTGAAGGACCCGGGCGGGCGGGACGCTTTTTTGGCTCTGGCCCGGGGCGCGGACGTGGTGATCGAGAGCTTCCGTCCCGGCGTGGCCGAGCGCCTGGGCATCGGCTTCGGCGACCTGCAGGCCGTCAACCCGCGGATCATCCTCTGTTCCACCACCGGGTTCGGCCAGCGCGGGCCACGGGCCGGCTGGGCCGGGCACGACCTCAACTACCTGGCCGTCGGCGGCTACCTGGACGCCACCGAGCCGCGGGCGGACGGAGGACCACCGGTGCCCGGCGCGACCATCGCCGACGCGGCGGCCGGCGGGATGCAGGCGGCGATGGCCATCATGGCCGCGCTCATCGGGCGTGGCCCCGACGGGCCCGGCACCCACCTCGATGTGTCCATCGCCGACGGCGTGCTGTGGCTCACATCGCTGGCGGTCGACGAGCACCTCGCCACCGGGGCGCCGGTCGGGCACCGCCAGAACATGGTCACCGGGCGTTACGCCTGTTACGACACCTATCGGGCGGCCGACGGCGGGTGGCTGGCCGTCGGGGCCATCGAGCCGCGGTTCTTCGCCAACCTGTGCCGGCTCCTCGGGTGCGAGGAATGGATCCGCCATCAGACGGATGACGACGTACAGGACAAGATCCGGGCCGCATTCCGCACCGCCTTCGCCTCCAAGGGGCGCGATGCCTGGGTGGCCGAGCTGTCGGGTGCCGACACCTGCGTGACACCGGTGCTGACGGTGGCGGAGCTGCCCAGCGACGAGCAGTACGCCGCCCGCCACGCGTTCGTCGATGTCGTCGACCCTTCTGCCGATGATGGGTATCCCCACCGGTTCCGTCAGGTCGGCGCGGTGTTCGCCGGAATGGAACGTCCCGCCGAGCCGGTCACCGTGACCGACCCGACCGTGACCGACACCGATCGGCTGCTGGCCGACAGTGGGCTGGCGCCGGAGCGGATCGCCGCGCTGCGAGCGACGGGAGCGGTGGCATGAGCGCCATCGGCGCGTCCGACATCGACCGGCTCATCGGGGTCGAGCAGTACGAAGAGGTGGGAGAGTTCCCGGTCGAGCAGGGCTACGTGTGGACCACCTGTGCCTCGGTGGAGAACGGCAACCCCCTCTTTTGGGACGCCGAGGTGGCAGCCGAGGTCACCGGCGGCCCGATCGCCCCCCCGACCATGGTGTCGGTGTGGTTCCGGCCCCATCACTGGGCGCCGGGACGGGACCACCCGGGTCTCCCGCTCCAGGTCCACTTCGACCTGAAGGACGGCCTCGGGTTGCCCGAGGCCGTCATGAGCGACAACACCATCGTCTTCCACGAGCCGGTGCGACCAGGAGACCGGCTGGTGACCCACCAGATCCTCCGTTCGGTGAGTGACGAGAAGACGACCAGGCTGGGCACGGGACGTTTCTGGGTCATCGACGTCGAGTACCACAACCAGCGCGGCGACCTGGTGGCCGTGGAGAGCTACACCGGTTTCGGCTATCGCCGTCCGGCCCGTCCCGAGGAGGGAGGGGAGTCGCCGTGACCATCGTCCTCCGGCGTCCGCGGCACGGCGACGTGGCCGTGGGCGACGAGCTGCCCGAATTGTCCTACCCGGTGACCGCCACCACGGTGGTCCTCGGCGCCCTGGCCTCGCGTGACTTTCGCCCGATGCACCACGACAAGGATTTCGCCGTCGAACGGAACGGCACCCGAGACATCTTCCTCAACACGCCCAACCAGGCAGCCTGGTTCGAGCGGTTCGTGACCGACTGGACCGGTCCGTACGGGCGGCTACGACGGATGACCTTCCGCATGCTCGGCTCGATCTTCCCGGGTGACACGATGGTGTTCCGGGGAACGGTCACCGACACCGGGATCGACGCGACCGGGTGCGGCTGGGTGTCGCTCGACATCTCGGTGTCGGTGGACGGCGACGCCAAGACGACGTGTGAGGCCCGGGTGGCGCTCCCGGTCACCGAGGACGACAACCCGTGGGAGCGCCGCGCGGACCGGTGGACGCCGTGACCGGCCGCCGTTTCTGCGTTGTTCGACCACGACCCGAAGAGGAGAGCTGATCATGCTGGACCTGCGCTTCACCCCCGAGCAGGAGATGTTGCGGGAGACGGTCCGGGGCGTGTGCGCCACCACCAGCCCGCTGCCTGTCGTGCGCGGGCTCGAGGACGACCCGATCGGATACCCGCCCGACCTGTGGAAGCAGCTCGCCCACCTCGACCTGCTCGGCCTCCTGCTGCCCGAGGAGTACGGCGGGTCGGGTATGACCGCAGTGGAAGGCGTGGTCCTCTACGAGGAACTGGGCCGGGCCCTGGCCCCGTCACCCCATTTCGTGAGCTCGGTCCTCGCCGGCGGCGCGCTGGCCCGGGCCGGCCACGACGAACAGCGACGGGAGTGGTTGCCCCGCGTCGTCTCGGGTGAGGCCGTCCTCACCCCGGCGTGGCTCGAGCCGGACAACGGGTTCGGCCCCAACGGCGTCCAGGTGCAGGCGGTGCCCGACGGCGACGGGTTCACCATCTCTGGCGTGAAGCGCCATGTTTCGTTCGCCAAGGCGGCCACCAGGCTGGTGGTGCTGGCCCGGACCGGTGACGCGCCCGCCGACGTCGACCTCTTCCTGGTCGACCCGGCTGCGCCGGGCGTCTCCCTGACCCAGCAGATGACCATCGCCTCGGACTGCCAGTACCGGGTGGACCTCGAGGGAGTGCGGGTCGACGGAGCCAATCGCATCGGTGGCCCGCAGAGCGGCTGGGCCACCTGGGACGCGGTGATGCACAACGCGATCATCCTGGCCGCAGCCCAGGCGGTCGGAGGGGCCCGGTACGCGTTGGAGATCACCGTGCAGTACGCCAAGGACCGCCAGCAGTTCGACAAGCCGCTCGGGGCGTTCCAGGCCCTGGCCCACTATCTGGCGGACGCAGCCACCTCGGTCGACGGCGCCGAGCAGCTCGTCCATGAGGCGGCGTGGGCCCGGGCGGACGGGCGCAGCGTGGCCAAGCTGGCGCCGATGGCCAAGCTGTTCGCCTGCCGTACCTTTCGCGATGTGACGGCCATGGCCCAGCAGGTGTTCGGCGGCATCGGGTTCACTGTGGAATTCGACATCCAGCTGTACTTCCGGCGAGCCAAGGCACTCCAGATCTCGTGGTGGGACACCCGCTATCTCGAGGAGCTCGTGGCTGCGGCCGTGCTCGACGGTTGACAGTCCACTCTGATCGTCCGGCGGACACCCAGCCGTGGTTGTGCGAACCGCCGACCCAACAGGCAGGATCCAACCGGGCCCGACGGGCCGAGTCTTCCGACGGACCACTCGGTGCGCTACGGTCGGACCAGGCTGACGGAGAGGGGTTCCATCACCTGATGAACAGGGGGAGCTGAATGGCAAGCGACACTGCAACCGTGGTGACGTCAGGGGGAGGTAGCGGGAGGCCTTCCGGTCACGGGGCCCTCTTCCGCCTGCTCTTCGTCCATGAGATCGACGAGTACCCGACGACGGGCAAGCGGACCGCTTATCTGGCCCTCGCGGTGCTCGCCACCATCGTCCTCTACTACACCTACTTCACCCAAACCGGGGTGACCCCCAACATCCTCCAGTACTTCCACATGTCCTTCGCGTTCTATGTGGGCATCGTGGTGGTCTCGAACCTCATCGGCGCGTTTGCCTCACTGCCGGCCAGCAAGACCGACAAGCTGGGCCGGTCCAACGTCATCATCTACGGGCTGCTGATCGTCGGGCTGCTGGTGGCCGTGGCCGTCCCGGCCTGCACCACCCAGTGGCAGTTCGCCGTGACCATAAGTGCCCTCGGTCTGGTCGAGGGCGCCATCCTGGTGGCCACACCGGCCCTGGTGCGCGACTTCAGCCCGCAGCTGGGCCGGGCCTCAGCCATGGGCTTTTGGACCATCGGTCCGGTGGCCGGCTCGCTGATCACCTCGATCGTCGCTACGAACACCCTCAACCACTTGCTCCCAAGTTACACGTTTGCCGGGGTAACGCTGGTCGGTTGGAAGTGGCAGTTCGTCTTCTCGGGTGCCGTGTCCCTGGTGGTCTTCATCGTGTCTCTCTTCTTCATGAAGGACCTGTCGTCACGGTTGCGCGACCAGCTCATGGTCACCGAGCACGACCGCGCGCTCATCGAGGCGAAGGCCCGGGGGATCTCCGAGGCTGACGTGGAGGCGGCCACCGCCA
This sequence comes from Acidimicrobiales bacterium, assembly GCA_035949055.1. GTDB lineage: Bacteria > Actinomycetota > Acidimicrobiia > Acidimicrobiales > RAAP-2 > Bog-756. The sequence goes on along the minus strand of DASZIO010000002.1, from coordinate 10,792 downwards.
ACCCGTGGCGTCAGATCCTCAAGTGGGACCTGATCGGCTCGGCCCTCGGCATCTCGCTGTTCCTGCTCGTTTACTACGCCGCATCGGCGTTCTTCACCATCTACTGGGCCACCGTGTTCACCAACTCGCACGGACTGAACCTGTCAACCTCGAACGCCAACTACCTCAACACGTGGTTCTGGGGGGCCGACGCCGTGGCGCTCATCGTCTTCGGCATCCTCTCGGACAAGTTGCGGGTCCGCAAGCCCCTCATGTTGATTGGCGTGATCGGGTCGATCGTCATGCTCATCTTGTTTCTCCGCCAGGCCAACCATCCCTACACCCCCTTCTCGACGCTGATCGTGCTCGAGGTCCTGCTGGCGGCGGGCATCTCGCTCACCTACGCGCCCTGGATGGCCGCCTACACCGAGATGGTCGAGGCCAAGAACCCGGCCCTGGTCGGGACGGGGCTCGCTCTCTGGGGTTGGACCCTGCGTGTGGTCGTCGGGGTCTCGTTCATCTTCCTGCCCCTGGTGGTCAACTCGGTGAACCCGGTGGTCGACAACCTGGTCTACGCACAGACACCGCCGACGGGCAGCGCACCCTTCAATGTCCAGCAATTCCAGCTCGACCACCCGAAGTCGGTCGCCTTCGCCGAAGCCAACGCCAGCTGGCTGAAGGTGTTGAGCGAGCCCCAGAACGCCGCCATCGTGGCGGCGGCCAACACCAACCCGTCAGCGGCCAATCTGGCTGCCCTCCAGAAGGCGGTCGGACCGGTTGTCTTCGCCAAGGTCGTGGCCAACATCACGGCCCTCAAGACGCTGGTCGTCCCCTACCAGTCGCAGCTCACCTACCTCGCCGCCCACCAGGCGCAACTGACGTCACTCCTCAACGGGGTGGCCAATTCGCCGAAGCAGTGGCAACGGTGGTTCTGGGTGTGCATCGCCGGCATGGTCCTGTTCATCCCGACGATCTGGCTCAACCGGGGCCGATGGAGCCCGAAGAAGGCCCGGGAGGACGAAACCAGGCACGAGGCCGAGGTCGACGAGGAACTGCGCGACCTGGTCGGGGTCGGGACGTAGCGCAGACATCGGTCCCCGCGGCCTGGCCGACGGAGCGGGTACGCGGTCAGGTACTCGAGCCGCTGCCCGCCGAGGGCAGCGGCTCCACCGGCGGCGGCTCGATCCCGACCCCCTCGAGCACCGGCTCGGGCTCGTCGAGGGCGCGCCGCCGCGCGTCCCCGAGCATCTCCCCCGGGTCTCCTGCGTGGTGCTCTCCTGCGACCAGCGGTGACCGGGCCAGCATGACCACCCCGACCCCCAGGACGAGGAGTGCCACCACCTCGAGGGCGATCCACCCCGATCCCGCCCGCAGCCGGTCGGCGAACAGGAGCGTGCCGAGGACGATGCTCACCAACGGGTTGATCGTCACCAGCGTCGTCCTCGAGGCGGTGATCGGCCCGGCGTGCAGCGCGTTCTGCAGGAGGAAGACCGTGCCGAGCCCGGCGATGCCGAGCATGTAGGGCTGGAAGTGGGTGAAGACGTGTCCCCAGCCGAGCTTGGTGTAGTTGGTGATGGCCTTGGTCAGGGCCGCGGTGTAGCCGCCGGTTACTGCGGCGGCGGCACCGAACGCGGCCGCCCGCCACCACCGTGGGCCGCGCAGGGCGGCGGCGATGCAGCCGGCGATGATCCCGATCAGCACGACGCTGGCCACCACCCATTGCTTCGTATCGGGGATGGCCTGTCCACCGCTCGGCGCCGCGACCAGGAAGAAACCGCCGAGACCGACGACGACGGTCACCGCGCCGAGCCATTCCTGCCAGGTCAGGCGAAAGCGGAACCAGGCTCCGAGTATGAGCAGGAGGAACAGCAGCTCCGTGGTCAGCACGGGCTGGACGACGCTCAGCTCACCGAAGCGCAGGGCGGTGGCCTGCAAGCCGAAGACGACCAGCATCAGTCCGAACCCGATGAGCCAGATGCCCCGCCGCACGGCATGGGCCATGAGACTCAACCGCAGCGTCGTCGACTCGGGAGCGGTCTCCACCCCGATCCGTTGGAGGACAGAAGTCAGGGCGTTGACGAAGGCAGCCATGGCGGCGAGGACGTAGGCCACCCCTCCGTTGTAGCCGCGATCGTGGGCGCGTGCCTGGCAACCGGCCTCCTCGCCTCCTAGCGACCGCCCCTCGGACGCGATGGCTGGTCAATGTGCGGGGCGGGGCCAGAACGGTCGGGCACCTTGCTCGCCGCCCGATCCGGCACCCGGCCGTCAGCTAGGTGACTGCCCGGTGCCGGTCGGCGGGGGCATCGTCGCCGGCATCGGGCATGTGGAGGCCGAGTGCGTAGCCCTCGAGGAACACGTCGGCCTCATCCCGGCGCGGGTAGCGCTGCTCGAGTTGAAGGAACCGGGCCGAGTGGGTCGGCTCGAACAGGTGGACCAGCTCGTGGACGATGACCGCGTCGAGCACCCAGTCCGGCACCACCCGCAGCCGCTCGGAGATACGGATCTCGCGGGTCTCGAGGGTACATGACCCCCAGCGCTTGATCTGGGTGGGGGACCAGCGGATGGAGGCGGGCGTGACACCGTCGAGATACTGCTGGCCGAGGATCCGGGCCCGCTGCTCGAGCTCGGCATCGGAGGCGTGCAGGTAGGGGCGGTGGCTGGCCAGCCTGCGGGAGAGGCTCTCGACCATCTCGTCCCGGTCGGCGCCCCGCAGATGGGTGGGAACCACGACGACGATGCGGTCGCCTTCCCAGTGCGCCCCGGCCGTCTTCTTCCGGCGCTTGCTGACTCTTACCTCGACGTGGGGATGGAACAGCGTGGGTGGTTGGGTGGTGTACGTCATCGGCCGCAGCGTACGGTCTGGCTGTGACGGCGGGTCATCGCCCCTGCTCCACGAGGCCGGCTATTCGGGCTGGGGACGCCGGCCGTAGGGAGCGGGCGTCACCGCTTCTGACGCCTCTTCGGTCATCTCGTCGGATGCCGGCCTGAGAGCGCGCCAGGTGGCTCCCCCGAGCACGCCCCCGACGATCGGGAAGACGATGAACACCCAGAGCTGGTTCAGGGCCCAGCTCCCCTGGAAGACCGCGGTCGAAAGGCTTCGGGCCGGGTTCACCGACGTGTTGTCGACGGGGATCGAGATGAGGTGGATCACGGTGAGCGTGAGCCCGACGGTGATGCCCGTCAGGCCGACGGGCATCGAGAGCCGGCTGGTGGAGGCGATGATGAACACGAAGACGGCGGTGAAGAACACCTCGGCCAACATCACCGCGCCGAGCTTGAACCCACCGGGGGAGTGGACGCCGTAACCGTTGGAGGCGAAGCCCGATGCCTTGGCGCTGAACGAGATGATGCTGCTGTTGGCGATGATGAAGATCATCAGCGCGCCGACCAGGCCTCCGATCACCTGACCGACGATGTAGAAGGGCAGCTCCCTGGTCTTGGTCTTGCCGATCACCCACAACCCGAGCGTCACCGCCGGGTTGATGTGACACCCCGAGATCGACCCGATCGCGTAGGCCGCCACCAACAGGCTGAGGCCGAAGGCCAGGGCCACGCCGAGGACGCCGACCGACCCCCGGGGGAAGAAGCCACCGGTGGCGAGGATGGCGGTACCGGGTCCTCCGACGATGAGGGTCATGGTCCCGATGGCCTCGGCGAGCCCGATTCTCACTCGATCGTCCATGGCTGGTCCTTTCGATCACCGGCCGGGTGGTCTCTCCAGGGAAGGCACCGTGGCCGAGTGCTGAGAGGTGGACGGGAAAGAGTGTAGGCATGCACCCATCCGATCTATGGGGATGCGGCGACCAGGCGCGGCTGGGGATCCCGCTGGCCCGACGGTACGATGACGGCGTGCGCCGGTACCTCACGCCCCGGTCGATCGGGATGCACGTAACCCTGCTCGTCCTGTTGCCGGTGTTCGCCTGGCTCACGTGGTGGCAGCTGGGGCGGGCATTGGGCGGCAACACCCTGAGCTGGGCCTATACCTTCGAATGGCCGCTGTTCGCTGGCTATGCCGTGTACGTGTGGTGGCAGCTCATCCATGACAACGCCGTCTCCCCGCGGCGATCGGGCGGGCGCCCGCTCTCTGGTGACGAGGACGCGGGGGGTGCAGAGGCTGGAGGCCTCGAGCCCGGCTGGGCGCTGACCGGAGGCCGTCGGAAGAACATGGCCGTGGCCGCCGGCGGTGCCGTCGAGGAAGGCCGAGCCCGCGGTGAGCGGTTCGTACCCCAGACGCCCGAGGAGGCGGCGGAACTGGCCGAGTACAACCGGTACCTGGCCGAGTTGAACACCGACTCCGGCGCCGGCCGCCGGTGACCCGTCCGACGGCGGCCGGAGGCCGCGGCGCCTCGCCGCGGCACCGCCGGACGCGCTGAGGAGGACCGTGCGAGGTGCGCTGACCCGCTACCGCATCATGGCGTTCGTGGTGGGCACCGCGCTGGTGATCCTGGTCTTCGTGGCCATCCCGATCCAGTACTGGGGCCACGACAAGACGGTGGCCGAGATCGTGGCGCCGATTCACGGATACCTCTACATCGTGTACCTGGTGGCCGCGGCCGACCTTGCCCGCCGGGCCCGCTGGCGGCTCGGGCGGATCCTCATGGTGGTGGCCGCCGGCTTCGTCCCCTTCCTGGCCTTCATCGTCGAACACCATGTGAACGGCCAGATGCAGGCCGAGTTCGCCGCTCAAGCGGCCGCGCCGCCCGAGAGTGAACTGAGTTCTCCGCTGGCGCCCGACGGACGCACGGGAGAGGACGCCACCACCGCGTGACGTCGCCGAAGATCAGCGGGCGCCGCGCAGGAGCACGCCTGGGCGCTCTCCGGTCTCCTCCCCTTGGGCGAACGTGGTGATCCCCGACTTGATGGTCTCGACATAGCCGGTGGCGTCCTGCACGAGTCGCTTGCCGCCGGCCGGCAGATCGGCCACTACGGTCGGGTTCCCGAGTTGCAGGCTCCCGTAGTCGATGATGTTGAGATCCGCCTTCGAACCCTCCTCCACGGTGCCCCGGTCCCCGAGGCCGTAGAGCCGGGCCGTGTCGTGAGTCTGCTTCTTCACCACCCATTCGAGCGGTAGCCGGTCACCTCGCGTCCGGTCTCTCGTCCAGTGGGTGAGCATGAAGGTGGGTTGACCGGCGTCACAGATGACACCGCAGTGCGCCCCCCCGTCGGCCAGGCCGGCCGCGGCCCGGGGATGTAGGAGCATCTCGCGGGCGGGAGCGAGGTCGCCGTCCGAATAATTGAGGATAGGGACGTAGAGCAATCCGCGACCATCGTCTTCGAGCATGGCGTCGTAGGCGACCGACAACGCGGTGCGGCCGGTTGCTTCGGCGATGCCGGCCAATGACCGCTCCGGGCCGGGCTCGTACTCGGGGGGTTGACCGAGGGTGAAGGTGGTGCGGTAGGCCTGCTCCATCCGGTCCGAGTCCGCCCCTGGCTCCCACGATTCGATGGAGCGACGCACCTCGGGACGATGGAGGGCGGCGACGAATTCCTTGGCCGACAGGTCCTTGGCCTTGAGCTGTTGGTAGGTGGGGACCAGGTCGAACAGGCAGTAGGTGGTGAAATGCCCGGACAACAGCCCCGTCGCCCGGCCCGCCACCTGGGGCCAGAGGTCGGCCCCTTCCGACACGGCGCGAAGGGACTCGTCCATCAGCTCCCGCCACAGGCCGGGCGCGCTGTCGACCTGCAGGAGCGCGAAGGTCACCGGGCGCTGAATGGCGGCCGACAGCCGCCGCATCCAGTCCACCTCCTTCTTCGGCCCGATCACGTCCTCGCCGGCGCTACCGACCGGGGCGAGCTCGAAGACCCCGGAACCGAGTTCGCCGAGAGCGCCACCGATGCCGAAGAGCTCGTCCTCGGCGGCGAAGGTCCCCGGGACCGGCTCACCGTCGATGGCCAGGTGGGCCACGGTTCGCGAGGTGGAGAAGCCGAGTGCCCCCGAAGCGATCGCTTCCTTCACCAGACGCTTCATGGACTCGATGTCCTCCGGCATGGCGGGCTCGTTGTGGGCGCCACGATCGCCCATCACGTACGAGCGGACGGCTCCGTGGGCGATCTGGGTGCCCACATCCATGGTCCAGTTGCGGCGCCCGAGGGTGTCGAGGTACTCGGGGAACGTCTCCCATTCCCACTGAATGCCTTCGGCCAGCGCCGTCCCGGGGATGTCCTCGACGCCCTCCATGAGGCCGATGAGCCAGTCGTGCCGGTCGGGACGGGCGGGTGCGAACCCGACCCCACAATTACCGGTGACGATGGTGGTCACCCCGTGCCAGCTGCTCGGGGCGAGCACCCCATCCCAGGTGGCCTGCCCGTCGTAGTGGGTGTGGATGTCCACCCACCCCGGGGTCACCAGCAGGCCGTCGGCGTCGACGGTCCTTCGGGCCGAGGCGCCGGCCAGGCCACCCACTTCGGTGATCCGGTCACCGTCGACGGCTACATCGGCCACCCGGGCCGGCTGACCAGTGCCGTCGATGACCGTTCCCTGCCGAATCACCAGGTCGTGCATGTCCAGTCCCCTTTCCCGGCCGACTGTCGATGGTGACACGGCGGGCGGGGTGGCGCAATGACGGTTGCCTCGCCGGTGCCGGGATGTCGAAGGGAAATGACCGGCCGCAGGCTTAGGGCGGCGGGATCGAGTAGGTCACCTGCGCTTTCGCCATCACCTGGTCGCTACCGACTGAGTAGAGCGCCACCTCGGCGACGCCCAACCGTTTGCCCAGCTTGAGAAGGGTGCCCAGCGCGATCACGTCCACCAGTTCGGGTTTGCGGAGGAAATCGATGTGCAGGCTGGTGGTCACTGACAGAGCCACCGGGCCGATCTGGGCCACGATGACCAACCAGGCGGCACAGTCCGCCAAGGCCATGAGTGCCGGCCCGGCCACCGTGTTCCCGGGCCGGCTGTGCCCTTCGTTCACCGGGAGTCGCAACCGGATCGAATCCCCGGTGATCGCCTCGACGATGTAGGGGACCGGCGCCCCCGGGAAGGCCTGGGTCAGGAAGCGTTGGAGCTGGTCGACATCCATGACGGGCGGCTCCGGCATGGCTGGGCACTGTAGCCAGACCATGCAGCCGGACCGGGGCTGGACGGGACTGGATTGTCGGGACTGGGTCTAGATCGATAACATGCATTGACAGTTATATGAACATCTAGGTATATTAAAAGGGATGGCCACTACATTCGAGGTCCTGGCCGAACCGAGCCGCCGCCGCATCCTGGACCTGCTCCGCGAGGGCGAGTCGGCGGTCGGCGAGGTGGTCAGCCAGTTGGGGATGAGCCAGCCGGCGGTCTCGAAGCACCTGCGGGTGCTGCGGGACGCGGGAGTGGTCGAAGCACGTGTGGATGCTCAGCGCCGGCTCTATCGGGTACGGCCTGAGCCGCTTCATGAGATCGACGACTGGCTAGCGCCCTTTCGCCTGCTGTGGGAAACGAGCCTCGACGCACTGGGGAGCCACCTGGACCGATCCGACCGCGGCCGCAACCCGCCGTAGGCAACGAAGAGAGGTGAAGGGACATGCCAGCAGAGCTTGGAACCTTGGATGCCCGTACCAGAACGCTCAGATTCAGCCGTTACTACCCACATCCGGTCGACCGGGTGTGGCAGGCGGTGACCGAGCCCGACCAGCTGGCCGTCTGGTTCCCCCAGACGGTGGTGGGCGACCTGCTCGTTCCAGGCGCGACGTTGCGCTTCGAGTCCAGTATCGAGGATGCACCGACGTTCGACGGCAGGGTCATGAAGGTCGAGCCTCCTCGGCTGCTCGAGTTCGAGTGGGGGACCGACGTGATTCGGATCGAGCTGCAGGCGGTTGAGGGAGGATGCGCGTTGACGCTTACCGACATCCTCGATCAGCTGGGCAAGGCGGCACGGGATGGCGCCGGGTGGCACACCTGCCTCGACTTCCTCCAGGCTGCGGTCGAGGGCACGGAGCCTTCCTTCAGCTCGGTGGACCGTTGGCGGGACATCCACCCCGGGTACGTCGAGTCGTTCGGACTTGAGGCGTCCACGCTGGGCCCCCCGCCTTCGCATTCCCACCACCTCGAACCCGAGTAGTCCGCCGTCGAGACAGCCCTCGGTGCGTTCGGTCGGCCCATCGGGCCAACGACACCCTCCGCCAGCTGTGGCAAGGTGTCCGCCGGGTGTCGAACGAAGACCACAAGATCGCGGCCGAGTTGGCGGCGGAGGCCGGGGTCGGGCTCATGGCCCTGCGTGCCCGGTCCGCCGGTGGGAAGGCCCTCGGCGAGGCGGGGGACCGATTCTCGGATCAACTGCTTACCGGCCGGTTGCACCAGGTGTTCCCTGCCGACCGGATCCGCTCCGAGGAGTCCGATCACGAGGAGGCCCTCGCCACGTCGGACGGTCGCGTGTGGATCATCGATCCGTTGGACGGCACCCGTGAGTACGGCGAAGGGCGTGGCGACTGGGCGGTCCACGTGGCGCTCTCCGTCGATGGCGTGGCCGGGGTCGGCGCCGTAGCCCTGCCGGCGCTCGAGGTCGTGCTTGGGACGGTCGATCCGCCGCCGATGGCCGCGGCTGCATCGCGGCCTCGCATCGTGGTCAGCCGGAGCCGCCCGCCGGCGTTCGTCTCCCGGGTCGCCGAGCAATTGGGAGCGCTCGTCGTCCCCATGGGTTCGGCCGGAGCCAAGATCGCGGCAGTCATCCGAGGCGAGGCGGAGATCTACCTGCACGCCGGTGGGCAATACGAATGGGACTCGGCCGCGCCGGTGGCGGTGGCGATGGCCACCGGGCTCCACGCCACTCGCCTCGACGGTTCTCCCCTCCGCTACTCGCAGCCAGATCCGTGGTTGCCAGACCTGATGGTGTGCCATCCCACCCTGGTCGATCGGGTGACCGACGCGGTCGCAGCGTCGGGCGCGTTGCATTCGTGACGCCGTCGGACGGCGACCTGAGGAGGGCCACGACGCCGGCCGACGTCCGGCCGCGGGGATCGGCCGTCTTCGAGTCGGCCCGGCTCGGCCCCCTCGTACTGAAGAACCGGATCATCAAGGCAGCGACGTTCGAAGGCGCGGCGCCGAAGGGTGAGGTGACCGACGAGCTGATCGCCTTCCACCGGCGGGTTGCTTCGGGTGGCGCGGCCATGACGACCGTCGCCTACCTGGCCGTTTCCCCTGAGGGCCGCACCGACCGGCACTGTGTGCTGCTGGGGAAGCCCGCCCTCCCGGGACTGGGACGACTCACCGATGCTGTGCACGCGGCGGGTGCGGCGGCGTCGGCCCAGATCGGGCACGCCGGTCCGGTGGCCAACAGCCGGTCGACCGGTAGCCCTTCGTTGTCTGCCTCACGGCGGCTGAGCCTGAGCGGTGCGATCACCCGGGCGGCCACCGACGGCGACATCGCCCGGATCACCGATGACTACAGGCGAGGAGCCGAGGTGGCTGTCGAGGCGGGCTTCGACTGCATCGAAGTCCATCTTGGACACGACTACCTTTTGAGCGCCTTTTTGAGCCCGAGGCTCAATCGTCGCACGGACGGATGGGGAGGGAGCCTGGCCAATCGAGCTCGCTTCCCCCGACAGGTGGTGGCCGCGGTCCGAGCTGCCGTCGGTGACCGGGTTGCCGTCACCGCCAAGCTCAACATGGCCGATGGGGTAGCGGGCGGGTTCTGGCTCGACGAGAGCATCGAATTGGCCGGGATGCTCGAGGCTGACGGCACGTTGGATGCTATCGAGCTGACCGGTGGCAGCTCGCTCTCCAATCCCATGTACCTGTTCCGGGGTGAGGCACCCCGGCGCGACTTCGCCGCCACCCTCCCTCGGCCACTCAGGCTGGGGTTCAAAGTCTTCGGCTCGCGGTTCTTGAAGGAGTACCCGTTCGAGGAGGCCTACTTTCTGCCCTACGCCCGGCAGTTCCGGACGGCGCTCTCGATGCCGCTGATCCTCCTCGGTGGGGTGAATCGCCTCGACACGGTGGAGGGTGCGGTGGCCGAGGGCTTCGAGTTCGTCGCCATGGCCCGCGCACTGCTCCGTGAGCCCGATCTGGTCTCGCAGTGGGAGCAGGGCACTGTCCGAGCGGGACTGTGCATCCATTGCAACCGGTGTATGCCGACCATCTATAGCGGCACCCGTTGCGTGCTTGTTCCCAACCGGGAGTGAACCGACGGGTCGGGCGTGACGTGACGTGGGTCGGTGTCGGGCCGACGTAGTCCGCGATCGCGTTGCATTTACCGCACGAGGATGCTGTCACTGCGCCGAGGGACGTACAATCTTTCTGCGAGGCCCACGTAGCTCAGGGGATAGAGCACTCGTTTCCTAAATGAGGTGTCGCAGGTTCAAATCCTGCCGTGGGCGCCGTGTGATGTGTCGAGGGGAGAGAGGGGCCCGGGGGGCAAAACGGGCCAAAAGCGACGCGCGGAGGGCCGAGCGCGGCCGGGCAACGGGCGGAGGGCGGGGCGGCGCCACCGGGGGAAACGGGGAGGGCGGGGCGCGGGGGCGGAGAGGGGCTTGGAGCGTGGTTACCTCGGAGATAGTCCCTCGGGCGGCTCAGCGAGTACTTCTCCGAGCCACCGAAGAACTCGCCGGAGTGTGGCGAGTGGAAATGTACGTATAGACCATCGAGGCTTGCCTATTCCTCGGCGAAGATGAACGTGTTGGATGCCTCTAAAGCCATTCCATTGGCATCGAAGGACTCACGCCAGGTAATCCAAGCCTCGATGGATGGGTCTGCACTGTTCTCCTCCGTGAATTACGGGTGCAATGATTTCGATCGCACCGTCCACTCCCACGTCGTATTCAATGAACAGCACTCTTTTTCCTCTTGACCTCCTCTCTGGCTGACTGGTTGAGCTGCGTGTTGGCGGGAAAC
>DASZIO010000001.1:0-2867 GCA_035949055.1 Acidimicrobiales bacterium | reverse complement strand
CATGTGGCGGAGGCGGTGGGATTTGAACCCACGGTGAGTTTCCCCACACACGATTTCCAGTCGTGCCGATTCGGCCGCTCTCGCACGCCTCCGGGTGCCCGACCCCCACCGGAAGGTACGGAGGGCGCCAACAGGCTACCCGGCTCCTGAAGGGCGAGGCGGCCCGGACCAACCGGCCGGCACCGGCATCCCCGTCGGTCGACAGGCGGGCAGGTCGTGCCGCGGGACCCGACGCCTCGCGGTGCCGGTGGGCACTAGCATCGTCTTGGTTCGTCCCGACGCTGTGTGCGGCGGCTGGGTCCTGCGCAACGTCCTTCTGTGAATCGAGTCAGGGTCGGAAGGCAGCAGCTCTCAGCAGGCCAGGCCGTGTGCCGCAGCCAACCTGGCCGTCGCACAGAGCGTCGGGGCCCGCCGAGGTCCGGAGTCCGACCACCTGGCTCCACCCGGTCCGTCGTACCTCAGCGAGGGCCGGCGAGCCGCGGATCGGCCGGAAATCGGGATCCCGGTGGCCGGTAGGCTCCCTCGACATGGCCGAGGCACCCGACACCGTCCCCTATCAGTCGCTGTATCGGCGATTCAGGCCCTCGACGTTCGCCGAGGTGCGCGGTCAGGACCACGTCGTCCGGGCGCTCCGCAATGCGGTCCGCGACCAGCGGGTCGCCCATGCCTATCTGTTCAGTGGGCCTCGGGGGACGGGTAAGACGTCGACCGCACGGATTCTGGCCAAGGCCCTCAACTGCACCGATCTGCACGACGGCGAGCCGTGCGGGGTGTGTTCCTCGTGCATCGAGATTGCCAAGGGGACCTCGCTCGACGTCCACGAGCTCGACGCCGCCTCCAACAACGGGGTGGAGGCCATGCGCGACCTGGTGTCGAGAGCTGCGCTGGGGACTCCCGGTCGCCAGAAGGTCTACATCGTCGACGAGGTCCACATGCTCTCCACCGCGGCGTCGAACGCCTTGTTGAAGACGCTCGAAGAGCCACCCGCCCATGTCGTCTTCGTGCTGGCCACCACCGACCCCCAGAAGGTGCTGCCCACCATTCGGAGCCGCACCCAGCACTTCGAGTTCCATCTCCTCGGACCCGCGACGCTGGTCGAACTGCTGGAGCAGGTCCGCCGGGACGCCGGTCTCTCCGTGCCCGACGAGGCGCTGGACCTGGCGGTCCGCCGTGGCCGGGGCTCGGCGCGGGACGCGCTCTCCGTACTCGACCAGGTCGTGGCCTCGGATTCGGTCGAGGACGATCACCCGGAGCTCGACGAGGTCGTCGAAGCCCTGGCTGAGCACGACACCGGCCGTGCCTTGGTGGCCGTCGCCCATCTCACCGCAGTGGGATACAGCCCGCAGCAGCTGACCGGCGACCTGATCGACCATCTCCGGCAGGGATTTCTGGCTCTGGTGGCCCCTGAGCTGGTGGGAGTCTCCGGGAGCGAACGACAGGCGCTCGCCGCCCAGGCGGATCGGGTGGGGTTGGCGGCCCTGGTCCGGGCCATGGAGGTCCTGGGCGAATCTCAGGTCGCCATGCGGGACGCCCCCGACCCACGGGTCAACCTCGAAGTGGCCCTGGTGCGACTGGCCCACCCCGAGGCGGACGACTCTCCCGAGGCGATCCTGGTCCGGATCGAACGGCTCGAGACCGCCGGCCGCTCGGCCTCCGGCGTCCCGCGCCCCCCGGTTGCTGTACGACCTGAGGGGGAGGAGGCCCCCGCCCCCGCCACTCACCGCCCGTCTGGGCTCGCATCCGGGTCGGGGCGAAAGACGCTCGGCGCAGTCCGTCGCCAGGCCGGGCCGGCTCCGATCGAGAAGCCACCGGCGACCCCGGAGCAGTCCGTCGCCGACGCGCCCACCGTTCCTGGGCCCGGCACCGCTGCCGACGCCGGCGTGTCGGGATCCGAACCGGGGGCAGGGTCGTTTCCCACCCGTGATGAGCTGGTCCAGGCCTGGGGGGACCACATCATCGGGCGCCTGCGGCCCAAGGCCAAAGCCCTGTTCCAAGCCGGTCGGTTCGTCGGGGTCGACGGGGACCAGGCGGTGTTCGGCCTCCCCAACGAGATCCACCGCACCCGCTGCGAGGAGGTCCGCGGCGAAATCGAGGCGGCGCTGACCGATCACTTCGGCCGGCCCGTGGGGCTGGCCCTCCTCGTGGACGCCGGTTCCGGCACAGGTGGGGGATCCGTTCCCGGCGCTGACGACCCGGCTCCGCCCGATCCCGGATCATCCACCACCTCGAATTCGAGGGCGGCGACGGCGCGCGCACCGAAGCCCGGCGTCGCCGGCCCCGGTCCGCGGGAGGCCTCACCGGAACGACCGGAGCGGTTCAAGGCCCGGCCCGAGACGGGCCAGGGCGGTGAAGAGCCCGTCGACGGCGAGGATCTCTCGGTGTTCGACGAGTCCCAACTGGGCGAGGTCGCCGATGTCGACAACTCTGCCCAGGCCCGGGTCCTCCAAGCCTTCCCCGGCGCCGAAGAGGTCAACTAGATGGCCATCTTCTCGGGGCCGTTGCAGGCGCTGATCGACGAGCTGGGCCGCCTCCCGGGGATCGGACCGAAGTCGGCCCAGCGGATCACCTTCCACCTGCTCAAGGTGGCCCCCGAGGATGCCCTCCGCCTCGCCGAAGCAGTCATCGCCGTGAAGGAGCGCATCACGCTGTGCACCCGGTGCTTCAATGTCGCCGAAGGCGGCCTGTGCGCCATCTGCCTCGACGACCGGCGGGACGCCACCGCCGTCTGCGTGGTCGAGGATCCCCGCGACATCGTCTCCGTCGAGAAGACCGGGGAGTTCTCGGGGAAGTACCACGTGCTGCAGGGAGCCCTCAATCCGATCGAGGGCATCGGGCCCGATCAGCTGCGGGTCCGTGAGCTGCTGGCC